>JBOEHJ010000107.1:0-525 GCA_050633905.1 Geminicoccales bacterium | reverse complement strand
TTGATGCAGCGGATCAGCGTCGACTTGCCAGAGCCCGAGGGGCCGCAGATCACGATGCGCTCACCGCGATAAACCGTGAGATCAATATCGCGCAGCACATGGAACGAGCCGTACCACTTGTTCATGCCTTGGATCGCTATAGCCACCTCGTTCGACAGCTCGCCCGCCGGTGCTACTGGCTCGTTGACTTGGGGCTGTGCTTGATCAGGCATCGGTGGTCTCCCAGGCGGCCGGCGCGGCCTGCTCGTTGACTTGGGCTGGAGGAGTTTCAAACATGTGAGATCGCCTCAGAGGCTTGGCGAGGTCCAGTAAACGAGGTCATCGTTTATGACCCGTTTCAAGTTTGCGTTCGAGGTAGGCTGAGTATTGGGACATGCCGAAGCAGAAGATGAAGAAGAAGGCGGCGATGAACACGTAGGGTTCAGCGACGATGCCATTCCATTCCTGGGTGGCGCGGATCGTGCCTGTAAGACCGAGAGGATCGAGCAGGCCGATGATGATCACCAGCGTGGTGTCCTTGAAGAG
>JBOEHJ010000106.1:0-4303 GCA_050633905.1 Geminicoccales bacterium | reverse complement strand
CCGGATGGTATGGTCGCCGATGTCGACGGCAATCTCTATGTCGCGTTGCGCGCCGAGAATCGGCCGGGAATCGGTGTGTTCGCGCCGGAAGGTGAGGAACTCGCCTTTATCTCAACGGGTGAGGAGCTGCCGACCAATGTCGGCTTCGGGCGCGGCGAGGAGAGCAGCGTGCTCTACGTCACCTCCGGTAAGAGTCTCTACAAGATCAAGATGGCCAAGGACGGCTATCAACTGCCTTGACGACAGGTGAAGCTATCGGGAGCAGGACGATGACCAGCCTCTCTTCTGAACAGATCAGGCGTTATCAGGAAACCGGTTACCTCTCGCCTATCCGCGTATTGAGCGCTGCAGAAGCCACCGACTACCGGACCAAACTCGAAGCCATCGAGACTGCCGGTGCCGCCAGCACTGATCACCTGAAGTTCAAACCACATCTTCTCTTCACCTGCTTTGACGAGCTGATCCGTCATCCCAGGATTCTGGATGCGGTGGAGGGGGTGATCGGGCCGAACATTCTCTGCTGGGCGACGAACTTTTTTACCAAGGAACCGAAGACCACCAGCTTCATCAGCTGGCACCAAGACCTCACCTATTGGGGGCTGGATCCTGCCGACATCGTGACCGCCTGGGTGGCACTCAGCCCGGCGACCGTTACGAGCGGCTGCATGCGCTTCGTACCGGGCACTCACAAGATGGAGATTGTCCCGCACAACGACACCTTTGCAGACGACAACCTCTTGTCCCGAGGGCAGGAAGTCGAAGTCGATGTTGACGAGAAGGAGGCGGTCAATGTCGTGCTGCAGCCGGGCGAGATGTCGCTGCATCATGTGAAGCTGATCCACGGCTCCAACCCGAACCGCTCCGATGATCGGCGGATCGGTTTCGCCATTCGCTACGTGCCGGCTTATGTGCGCCAGGTGGTTGGCGAGAAGGATAGTGCAGTCCTGGTTCGCGGGGTCGATACGGAGCGGAATTTCGAGCATGAGACGCCGCCGGTCCATGACTTGGATGAGGCGGCGTTGGCGCAATATGCGGCGATCATGAAACGACAGGAGGCCGTTCTCTATCGGGATACCGACCGCGGTTTCAAATAAACCGTCGATAAAGAAAAAACATCAGGGAGAGACATTATGTTGACACGTCGCAGCTTTGGCCAAGCGTTGGCGATCGCCACCGCTGCTCTGTCCACGACAGCCAGTGCGGCCGATTACAGCTGGAAGTGGCAGACCTTCTGGCAACCCGGCACGGTCAATCAGCAGGCGTTTGAGCGTTTCGCCGCTGATGTAGCCGAAAAGTCGGGCGGAAAAATCGAGATCGAAGCGCTGCCGGTCAATGCCGTGGTGCCGCCGGGCGAGATGATGGATGCGGTGTCCGCCAACATCATCCAAGGTATGAACGGCGGCACCGGCTATTTCATCGGCAAGGACGCGGCCTTTTCACTGCTCGCCGATCTGAACGCCGGTTACGAAAATACCGAGCAGTTCACCAACTGGTTCTACGAGGGCGGCGGTCTCGACGTTGCGCGGGAACTCTATGCGCAGCATGGGCTTTACTTCATCGGTCCTGTGCTCTGGGGCGCGGAATCGATCCCGTCCAAGGAGCCGCTGCGTAATATCCGTGACTTCGAGGGCATCAAGATGCGCTCGCCGGAAGGTATGGGTGCGGCCATCTGGGGCAAGCTCGGTGTTGGCGTCTCGACCCTTCCCGGCACTGAAGTCTACACAGCCCTCGAGCGCGGCAAGATCGAGGCGACCGACTGGGGTACGCTCGGCATGAACGACGAGCTCGGCTATGGCAAGATCGCCGCCTATGCGATCTATCCCGGCATCCATTCCATGCCCGCATCCGATGTGTCGATCAATCTCGATCTCTGGAACGAATTGTCTGATGATCTAAAGCAGGTGCTCCAGGACGCGACGGTTGCCTTCAACCAGGATAGCCTGGCGGCTAATGCCGAACTCGATCAGGGCTTTGCTGATGCGCGCGATCCCGAAACGCTGATCGATTGGGGACCGGAGGAGCGCCGTGAGCTGCGCGAAGTCGCCCAGGAGGTCTGGCAGGAATGGGCGGCGAAAAGCGACATGGCGACCAAGGTCTATGAGAGCCATCTCGCTTACATGCAAGAACAGGGACTGCTTTAGAGTAAGGGTTACGGGCGCCGGAAAACGACGTCGGCGCCCGGCCTGAGCGTCGTGGCAACGTCCCAAAAAATCGATCACCTGTCTCGCGCCATCGGCAACCGCCTTTCCTGGCTGTTTTTGATCGCGGCAGGCCTCACCTGTCTGGAGGTATTTCTGGACTGGATGTTCCGCTCGCCCACGATCTGGGTGCATGACACCACCATCATGATGAGCGCAACCTGCTTTCTGTTGGGCGGCGCCTACGCCCTCGAGCGGCGGGACCATATCCGCATCACCTTTCTCTACGAGATGATGAGCCCCGGGCTCCGCCTCTGGTGCGATCGTTTGACCCTGACGTTCACCCTGATCTATCTCGCCGCCCTTCTCTGGTTCGTCACCAAGCAGGCCTGGCAGTCCATCATGTTGGTGGAGATGAGTGGCCGCGCCTGGAATTTCCCGATGCCCATGGTCATCCGCATCGCGTTTTTCCTGGGCACGCTTCTTTTGCTGCTGCAGGCGTTGGCTCACTGGATTGGTGCGATAGCCACTGACCGGAAACTGAATGATCGAGGGCATCCCTCGTGAGCATCGAGATCATCACGCTGCTGATGGTCGGCTCGCTCTTGTTTCTGGTTGTGATCGGCATGCCGCTCGCCTTCGCGCTCGGCTTCGTCGCCGTTTCCTTCGCCTATGCGTTCTTCGGCTTCAATGCGATCCAGCTGATCGCGAGCCGCATCTACGGCTTCGTCAACGTCTACGTGCTCCTGTCCGTGCCGATGTTTCTCCTGATGGCGGCGATCATGGATCGATCGGGTGTTGCGCGTGACTTATACGATGCGATCAGTGTCTGGGCTGGCGGCCTGCCCGGCGGCGTGGCGGTCATGACCCTGGTCGCCGCGGTGTTCATGGCTGCGACCACTGGCATCATCGGCGGCGAGATCATTCTGCTTGGCCTGGTCGCCCTCCCGCAAATGCTGCGCCTCGGTTACCACAAGAACCTGGCCATCGGTACGATCTGCGCCGGCGGTTCCCTCGGCACCATGATCCCGCCGAGCATCGTCCTGATCTTCTATGGCCTCACAGCAAACGTCTCGATCGGCGATCTCTTTATTGCGGTGATCATGCCGGGTCTGCTGCTCGCCAGCTTCTATCTTGTCTACATCCTGATTCGTTGCGCCCTTAATCCCGAGCTCGGCCCGCCACTCCCTGCAAGTGAGCGTGACATTCCGCTCAGGCAAAAAGTGGGCCTCCTAACAGGGCTGGTCCTGCCAATGGGCATCGCGTTTGGCGTGCTTGCCAGCATCTATGCCGGTATCGCTGCCGTCGCCGAGGCTGCTGCGGTCGGCGTTGCCGGCACGATCATCGCTGCCTGGCTGCGTGGTGCGCTCAGTTGGGACATGCTCCGGGACTGCGTGCGCCAGACCATGTCGACCTGCGGGCTTCTTCTTTGGCTGACCTTCGGCGCAACCGCACTGATCGGCGTCTACAATCTCTTGGGCGGCATCCGCTTCATCCAGGACGCGATGACCGGCCTGCCATTTTCGCCTCCGGTGATCATCCTGATCATGATGGCCGTCTTGATCGTGCTCGGGCTCTTCATGGACTGGGTCGGCATTCTGCTACTGACCATGCCGATCTTCGTGCCCATCATCGAAGACCTTGGCTACGACGCCGTGTGGTTCGGCATTCTTTTCTGCATGAACATGCAAATCTCCTACCTTTCTCCCCCCTTCGGTCCGGCAGCGTTTTACCTGAAAGGTGTGGCGCCGCCGGAGATCAGCCTGCAGGACATCTACCGCGCCCTTTGGCCGTTCATGCTGATGCAGATTGCGGCGATGTTGCTGGTGCTGACCTTCCCGGAGATCGCGCTCTGGCTGCCTCGGCTCCTGGCAGGATGAGGCGATTGATTTATGCGATTTTTGTCACACCATTCTTTAATAACCACCGATCAGGGAGGCAGAAAATGAGGATCGATAAAGCATCCATCGGTCTTGCCAGCATGTTGACGCTGGCCGTCGTCACGGCCGCCGCGCCGGTGTCGGCTGAACAGGTTTGGAAAGTGCAGACCTCGATGAGTGCCGGCGAAAGCTTCTACGCCAATATCGAGGAGCATTGGTTGCCGAAGTTGGAGGCGATGACCGGAGGTGAACTCAAGATCGAACTGACGCCGGTTGGCTCCGTCG
>JBOEHJ010000105.1:0-16263 GCA_050633905.1 Geminicoccales bacterium | reverse complement strand
ATCGCCGCCAGGATCGAGCCGCAAAAGGCAGCAAAGAAGCCCATCGCGATCACCATGGCGATCCCAAGCCCTCCAGGAAGATGGCCGACCAACGCCGTCGAGAACGCCACCAACCGAGACGCGGCACCGCCCTTCAGCATCACCATGCCGGTGAAAATAAAAAGGGGCACCGCGATCAGCACATGTTTGGTCATGGCACCGAAGGCCACCTGGATCAGGGTAGACCATGGGAGGTTCAAACCCCAGATCGCAGCAATGGCGCTGCCAAGGCCAAAGACCAGAAAGACCGGTACGGCCATGAACAGCAGGGCCGTCGATAACCCGATGGCGAGGGCGTTCACTTCGGCAGGCTTTCAGAAGCGGCCTGATCGGCTAGAGGTATGGCCTGCCCGGTCAGTTCTGCGATTGTTTCGAGGATGGCTTCGAGCGCAAAGGATGCCAGCATGGCAAACCCGACCGGAAAGGCGAGATACATGGTCCAGATCGGGATTTCGATTTCCAGCTCCATCATCTGCCCGAGCCCCTTGAACAAGGTGACCGCCTCGGTCCCGGCAATAAGGAAGACGATCGAGGCGATAAGCGCGATCACGCTGGTCATCAAGCGCAGGATTGTTTTGTTTTTGTGATTTAGCAGAGCCGGAACCAGGTCGACCTGGATGTGATCGCCGGTACGCAGCAGCGGGCCAAGCAATGGAAAGACCAGCCAGGGAACCAGGGCTGGCGGAAGCTCGATCAGCCAGTCATAACCGGTGCCTGAAATGAACCGCGTGACTGCGCTCGCGGTCAGCGCCAGGACGATGATCGCCATGATCACAATAGCGAAAACATTGGCACTTTTGGCGAGCGCCGTGTTGACGACCTGGAGGACTTTCAGGACCTGTTTCATGCGATTTCATGTATCATGCCCGTCCGGCGGTCGATCCGCCGGCCGGACATGATACTGGTCATTCCAGTCTTATTGAGCAGTGAAGGCGGCAGCTGCCTCCAGAGCTTCTGCATCCACCAGATCCGCCATGGCCGGCATGACCTGCTCGGTCATCAGCTCGGTAAATCCAGCCTGGGCTTCACCTTCGAGTGTGGTGACAACACCTCCACGCTCTTGAAACTCATTAAGCGTGTCTTCGCCGACCTGCATGATCGTCGCCGTGGACTGAGCGCCGACCTCTTCGCCGACATCCAGGAGAAGCTGCTGCAGATCCTCCGGCAGGCCGTCAAACCAGTCCGCATTCGCCATGACATAGGCGTCGGAGAAATACTGGTAAGGCAACTGCGCGTAGCTCAAATACTCCCACCAGCTATAGGCCTTGACGCTGCCTGGCGGCGTGTTGAGCGTGTCGATCATGCCGGTCTGAAGGGCGGTATAGACCTCACCCGTCGGCAACGACACGGTATTGGCCTCATAAGCCTCCCACATCGGACGCTCGCTTTTGATCAAGGCTCGCGCCTTCAAGCCCTTCATGGCCTCGACACTGCCCAGTTCGCGCGCGCCGCTGAAGGTCATCACCGGACCGACCGGATCGAACATGATGAGCTTGCTTTTTGACTTGGTCGTCACGTCATCCCAGATTGCACGTCCGGCTTCGGATTCCAGGAAGAACGCGCGCTGCTGTTCATATGAGGAGAAGAGGCCAGGATAAGCGGCGACATTGTAGTTCTTGTTGATCGGCGGGAAGCTGACGATACCGACGATCCCACCAAGCTCGACAGCACCAGAGGTCACGGCACCAAGCTGCTCACGAATACCGAAGAGCTGCTTTGATGGGAAAAAGTCTATCCGAAGCCGCCCGTCTGCACGCTTGTTGACCTCATCTGCAAACATCTTGGCATGAATCGCACTATGATGCGTCGGGCTCCAATGAACCGACAGCCGGGCGACGATTTCTTCGGCGATCACCGGTGCCGAAAAGAACATCGCAGTCACGCCAAGCGCGCAACCCGTCAACATCTGGCGAGTTCGATGGCTTCTATCCTTGGACATCATGGTTTTTCTTGCCTCTCTGCGTGTGAGTTTATTGATTTTCCAGGCGACAGCAGGATGTTCGCTAATCCAGCCCAGCATGACTTGTCCACAGCCTAGCAACAGGTTGGCGTCGCATAAACAGCATATACCTTGGCACTCATCCGATCTTGTTATGATTCGACATGAGCTTACGCCTTACCCCGACAACCAAATCGAATAGGTGTTCGGCGATAAGATCACCGGAATATGGTAGCGTTTGTCGGGGTCGGGCATAGCGAAACGGACAACGATTTCCCTAAGGATCTGCCTGGTGTCGTCAGTCGTGCCGCGGCTGGTCCAATAGCGGCCGGTGGTGAAGACCAGCTCGAAGCTCTTGCTCTGGCTGTCATCCACCAAATCAAGCTCTGCTAGAAAGCGTCCGCCTTCATCCGTTTCCCCGGAATAGATTTTTTCCCGAGCGCCATCGTCGGCAAGGCGGAACAGATCGATCCCGATCCCGCCGGCATGGGTGCCGTCGAAGCCATTAAGCGTATGGGAGGAGAGGGTCACGGTCATTCGATGGATGCCTTATCACGCTTGTCGGAGGTGGCGGCGACGATCGGGCTGATCACGCCCCGGCATTTGACGTTGACGCAGGCGGTTTTTTTACTCGCGATCGCGCGGCGGAGTGCCGGGCCTAGCTCTTCCCGCTTGGTGACCAGCTCGCCATGCCCGCCGAGGCCCTCGAACATGCCATGAAACGGAATATCCCGAAAATCGGTGGCGAAATGCTGGCCGTTCTCGAACAAGCGCTCCTGCTGCTGGCTGATGCAATCGAGCCCCCCATTATTGTCGATCACCACCACTATCGGCAGGTTCTCCTGAAACGCCGCCTCGATCGAGAGACCGCCTGACAAGAAAGCACCGTCGCCGGAAATCACCACCACGGTCTTGTCAGGATGGATGTTTTTCGCCGCGAGCGCGAAGGAGACCCCAACGCCAAGTAAGGAAAAATTGCCGGGATGCATGATGCCGCCAAGCTTCTTCCCGTCCCAGCCCGCGAGATTGACCGCGATTTCATTCCAAAAGTGAGTATTGCCGCCATCGAACACCAACCAGTCCTCATCCCCCATTTCCGCCTGGACATCCAAGGCCAGCTGCAGGGGGTGCATCTTTCGACCAGCTGCATGGTCTGCTTTGGTTTCGCCTTCGATATGAGCAGTCCATTCCGCCACCCATTCGCCGCGGCGCTTACGCTGCAGATCAAACCAACCGGGCCAGGTTTTGCCAACGTCGATCAGTGCATCCAAAAAGGCGCCGGGATCGGACAGGAGGCAGACATCGGCGCTCCGGTTGTACTCAAGCTCCTCATGGCTGCCATTGACGCAGACCAGCGTCGTCCCTTTTGGGATGAAGGGCGGGTTACCGAAATTCATCTGGTTGTCCAGCCGACAGCCGATCATCAGCACCAGATCCGCCTCGTGTATGGCCTGTTTCGAGGGGTGATATTGATGGAAATCGGCAAGCCCCATATAGGCCTCGCATTCCTCACCCAGCAGCTTTTGGTGATAGGGAACGTTGAAGACCGGCATCCGGAGCGTCCGGCCCGCAGCTTCTAACTTATCCTCGTTCCGTGCCCACCAGACACCGTGACCGCCGATGATAAGGGGATGATCTGCTTTGCGCACCAGATCCATAACGGACCTAAGAGCGATGGGGTCGGGCCAGGCACGGGGTACCGGGCGATCTGTCCGATTGAACGGGCGCTCATCGCGGCCGGCATCCGCGTCGAAGGACGAGAACATGATATCCACGGGAAGGGCGATATGGACCGGCCCGGGATAGCCGGTGGTCGCCGCGGTCCAGGCGCGATCCACGAACTCGCTGATGCGCTCGCCATCGGTGATCTGCACCGAATATTTGGTCAGCGGTGCGGCGATCGCCACATCGTCGATTTCCTTGAAACCGCCAGCACCCTGACGTTTCAGGGTGGACGATCCCGTCACGAAAATCACCGGGCTCCGTTCGCCCCAGGCTTCCATCATGGCGGGAATGGCGTTGGCAAATCCCTCCGGTCCCACCAGGCAGATGGCGGGCTTTCTGGTGATACGCGTATGGCCATCGGCAAGATGTCCTGCCACCTGCTCATGGGGACAGTTGATCACCGGCATCTGGCATTCCATGAACCCTTCGAGCGCTGGATTGCAGAACCCGCCGGCAAGCGTGAATGCGTGCTCAACGCCTTTTTCCTTCAATGCCCGGGCGAGGATCGCCCCGCCGCGAATTCTCTCCATGCCGGTTTCCTTCTCTCCTCCCATGTCCAGCGCTGCCCCCTTGAATATTAAGCTTGTTGACTTGCGATATGGATCGCACGTTTGGTTGGCTCTGGCGCCGATATCTCGGTTGGCGTGAACCGGACCGTCATGTCGAGATCGGCGGTGCTCCCAAGCCCGAGCTGCGTCATGGCGAGGTCGATTTCGTCTGCAAAGAGCCGGATGAGTGAACGGAGGCCTGTATCCGCCTCGGCGCCAAGGGCATAAAGAAGTGGCCGGCCGAGCATCACGAAGTCAGCGCCCAAGGCCAGCGCCTTCACCACATCCTCGCCGCTGCGCACGCCGCTATCGAAGATCAGCGGATATTCCGGGCCGACGGCTGCCCGTATTCTCGGGAGCAGATCGATGGAGGGCGGAACGCTGTCGAACTGGCGCCCGCCATGATTCGACACGTAGATCGCATCCACACCACTCTCTCGAATACGCAGGGCATCCTCAACGGATGTGACTCCCTTGACGATCAGTTGCCCTTTCCAAAGCCCACGCAACCGTTCGAGAAATTCCCAATCCGCCCCCTCGCGACTCCCGTGGCGGTCGAACCGATTGCCGTCGGCGGCAAAATTCTTGGGCGTCGGAACCCCCTGCAACAATGTGGCGAGCGACCATCTCGGATGCCAGGCAAAGTCGAAAAATTGTCTAGGGCCAATCGAGAACGGCATCTGAAAGCCGTTCTTCAGATCCCTGACCCGGTGCGCCACTTTCGGCACATCGACGGTCAGCACCAGCGTTTCATACCCAGCATTTTTCGCGCGCTCGACCAGTTCCAGCGAGAGCTCCATCGACGGGCCGACATAGAGCTGGAACCAAGCCTTGTCGCCGGCCCATCCACGCATCTCCTCGATCGAGCTGGAGGCAGCCGAAGACAAGCAAACCGGGATGTTGAAGGTGCTGGCCGCCTCGGCCAGGAAGCGATCTGCTCCTGGCCAGGACAGGTTGCACATCCCCATTGGCGCTATACCGAACGGCAGGCCGTAGTCCCTGTCGAGAAAGCTGGTGGCGGGCGTACGGTCTGGTGTTCTGTTCATCACCCGGGGCTGCAGCATAATCTCATCAAAGCGCGATTTGTTGCGTGCCACCGCGACCTCGCGCCCTGCAGCTCCCTCGATATAATCGAAAACCAGTCTCGGCAGCCGCGATGATGCCAGTCTTCGCGCATCGTCGGTGCAAAAGAGGCGTCTGCTGGTTTTCGCGCTTATGGCATCTGGATGCGTGATTGGGTGTTCCTCAAAGGCAAGGTCTCGACAAGGACCGTTCCACACTAACAAAAGCTAATCTGTGTTCACCAATCGAATTACATCAGTCAATTATTCATTTAGGGCATAGGTGAAGAGGCCTATTCCCCGAAGCTGGCCACGACCTTGATACGCTCCGATAGTTGCTCTGCGAATATCTCCGCGAATTCAAGCACATGGCGCGAGACATGCTGCCTGCCAGGTGCAATGATCGCGAGGTGATAGGTCAGATCCTGAACAAGCGGTCGAAACGCGACGCCGCCCATTCTGACCGCCTGTTCGGCGGAAAACGGATCGGCGATGGCAAAGACGCCGGTTTCGCGCACCAGTGCTGCCGCGACCGGCATGTTGGTGGCGGACAAGCGTGATCTTTGCCGCAACTTCCGGGAAAGCTCGCTATCGATCGACATCATTTCATCCGGAAAGGCGCCTCCGAACGTGACGAAAGTTTCGGTTTCCGCCAGCTCTTCCAGGTCAACCTTTCCAGCCTGCCCGACCAATGGATGATCTTCAGGCAGGACACAAACATAGGGGGCGGCTATCTGGTAGAGGATGTCCACGCCATCGTAATTGGGCTGCCGCCCGACTATGCCTGCATCGAATTGATGCATCTGAACGGCGTCTAAAATAGCAGGTGTGTTACGGGAATGAATCATGAATTGTATGTCGTCATAGCGCTTATACAGTTTGTTAATAGCGACAGGCAGTTCGATCGTCGCAATCGATTGAATGGTCCCGATGGAAATGACGCTGCCGCAGGTGGTCTTGATGGACTGCGCAAGTTCCTGCAGGCGCTGAACGCCGACGAACATGTTCTCCACACCTCGATAGAAGGTCTTGGCCTCCACTGTGGGGGCGAGCCCTCGGCCAACGCGCAGAAAGAGCGGGAAACCGGTGGACCGTTCGAGATCAGCGATCAATCGGCTCACACTCGGCTGAGAGATGTGCATTACGTCGGCGGCTTCGGTAATGGACCCGCAGCGCATGGTGGCGCGGAAGGCTTCGAGCTGTCGAAAATTCATCGCACGACTTTCTACAACATATGTAAGATAAGAATATTTTATCGATTAGCATGTGTAAATGCTATGGAATTGATAGCGCTCTACTCATACATTGGCCTGATCAAACCAATTCAGAGGCGCTAATATCGGGGCAGCCTCTTGATCACCAACAGAGGCTGTTGCGCCTTCCCGATCGAAATCTCCTGATGCGGTGCTGACGGTGGGGCGATCCTGCCTGCAGGCGGACACAAAGGCTATGCGCTGGCGTAAATGGATGAGTTGATCGCTGAGGCGATGCTGGGGCCGTCGACCACCGAATGCAACTGGCTCCTGATCACCATCGACACGGCACGATTTCGAGACGGCCATGCCCTTCAATCCGCAGCCGAAGAGGCCCTTTCGGAACTCCGTGACTGCCCGCCGGCATCAGGCTTCGAGCGTGTCGAAATTCCCGGCGGAAGGGAACGCGAGCATCGGCGCCAATCGAACGGCATCATTGCGGCTCCCGAAAGGACCTGGAGCGAGATTTGTCAGCTGCAAGATGAACAGCAAGGCCCATTACCGAGTTCTGCTGCTTCTCAACACCTGATCGTTTCGGGACCGGCTCACGGTCCTCTGGACGGCCAGTGTTTTCTACCTGAAAGGCAAGGCAGAGATCTCGCCTCGACGAACAGTCCAGTCACCAGCGCGCACGGAGACAGGTTGGCCGGGACTCCAGAAATGTCGATCGATCAACGAGAGGCCAACATTCCGCGCCAAGCGCGGTGACCAAATTGCGGATGTGATCCGACCGATGTTCTCGCCCTTAGCGATCACCGGCCAGGGGGTCGAGCAGGTCGGACAGGGGTCGCCATCGAACAGTACGCCCCTGATTTCCCTTGCAATGCCTTTCGATGCGATCGTCTGCAGCGCTTTGCGGCCGATATAGTTCACCGAACCGTCAAGCGCGCAGTAACGGCCGAGGCAAAGCTCCAGAGGATTGTTATCCCTGGTCATGTCATTGCCGTAGGAGAGGAGCCCGCCCTCGACGCGTTCGATCAGATTGGGGCAGCCAGGGGCAATATCGTGAGGCTGGCCGGCCTGCCAGATAGCATCCCAAAGTGCCTCCCCGAGCGCGCTGTTGTTCAGGTAGATTTCGAACCCGCCCTGCCGCGAGTAGCCGGAGCGTGCGATAAGTTGTTTCGTCCCTTGAAAGTCGAACCAGCCAAATCTGAAGAATCCAAGTTCATTAATGTCGTCACCGAAGAGCGCTCCCATCACGTCTTCGGCCTTCGGACCCTGAACGGCGAGCGGCGAGACATCTGGCTCGGACACGTGAACGTTCATGCCGGCGCCAATCGCCAAGCCCTTGGCAAATAGCAGAACATCCGAGTCGGCAATGGAGAGCCAGAACCGGTCGTCAGCGAGTTTGAGCAGGACGGGATCATTGATGATGCCACCGTCGACGTCGACGATGGGAATGTACAGACATTGACCGGAACGCGCTTTCGAGATGTCACGGGGCGTCATCCACTGGACAAGCTTTGCTGCATCCGGCCCTTCGATCTGCACCTGGCGCTGACAGGAAACGTCCCAGATCTGGACGCTCTTTCGCAGATGCCAGTAATCGTCCTCGACCGAGCGTTCGAAGGCCTTGGGCAGGAGCATGTGATTGACGACCGAGAAGCCGCGGACGCCAGCCGCCTCCACCCGGCCGGTGTAGGGAGTACGTCTGATGCGGCGGGACATGTTCAGGCCATCGGTCATAGAACGGACTCGACCGGCTGTGTTATTGAACTTGCCAGCCGTTCGATCGGCAGATGGCACCGGATCATGTGGCCATCCTCGGCCGTTCGCCAGGGCGGCGCATCATTGTCGCAAACGGAGCCGATCTTCTTTCGGCAGCGGCGCTGGAAGGGGCAGCCGTGGGCGGGTGGTGAGAGTTCCACAACGTCGTCGCTGGTCAGCGTGGGAATGGTGTCCGGATCAGGCTCCAGCACGGCGCCCAGCAGCATCTCCGTGTAGGGATGGGACGGGTGGCTATAGACGGCGTCCGCCGGACCGATCTCGCAAAGCCGGCCCTGATAAAGCACGGCGACGCGGTCCGAGAGTGCTCTGACTACGGCCAGATCATGGCTGACGAAGATATAGGTGGTGCCTTGTGACGCCTTCAGCTCGTTCAGCAGATCGAGCACCGCTGCCTGAACCGACACGTCGAGGGCCGACGTGACTTCATCGCAGAGCACGATATCGGGCTCGGCAGCGAAGGCGCGGGCAATGGCGACCCGCTGCTTTTCACCGCCGGAAAGCTGGCTTGGCAGCCGGTCCAGATAATGCGCGCCCAACCGCACGCGTTCCAGAATCGCAGTGCTTCGGTCGCGAAGGGCTGTTCCCGTCAGCCCGAAATAGAGCCGGAGCGGCTGTTCGAGAATCTCAGCGACCGTGTGCCGTGGGTTCAGGCTGTCGTCGGGGTTCTGAAAGATCAGCTGGATCAGCCGGAGATGTGTTGGCCCCCGATTTTCGACAGCGGGCGGCAGCGGCTCGCCTGCTACTGTGATCGCCCCGCCCGCAGGCGGCAGCAGCCCGGCCACAGACTTCAGAATGGTCGACTTCCCGCTTCCCGATTCGCCGACCAGACCCAGGGTTTCCCCACGGCCAACGGTGATCGAAATGTCATCGACCGTGGGCACCGCATCGCTCATGCGCCCCAGCAGCTGATCCAGCATTCGCGGGCGCGCATAGCTGATCGACAGATCATCAAGGGTCAGCGTCGGATCTTTTGCCGCTGATCGGTGGATCGGCGCAGCACCTCGACCGACAAGCGCGATGTCTTCGACCTGGCCCCGAAGGTGACACCGCACCCTCTCGCCGACAGCCGTCGGATCGAGGCCGGGACGCTCCCTGCGGCAGATATCCTGGGCGAGAGCGCATCGATCGACAAACGCACAGCCGGCGCCTGCCTCGCCTGGCGCTGGCGGGCGGCCTTCGAGTGCGACGGGAAGATGCTGGTCAGCGAGCTTGGGGATGGAGGCCAGAAGTCCTCTTGCATAGGGATGGGCCGGCGTTTTCAGCACCTGCCGGGTCGATCCTTCCAGGACCGCTTCGCCCGCATACATCACCACGACCCTATCACAAACACGCGCGATCGCGCCGAGATCATGGCTGACATAGACCATGGCCATGCTGCATTCGGCGGCGATGTCGCGCAGCAGTTCCAGGATATGCGCTTGCGTGGTGACATCGAGGCCGGTGGTCGGTTCGTCGAGCAAGAGCGCTTCGGGTTCGCCGGCGAGCGCCATGGCAACCGCGACCCGCTGCTGCTGGCCGCCGCTCAGTTCATGGGGGTAACGCCTGACGATGGCCTCGGGGTCCGGTAGCCGGACTTGCCCCAAGAGTTCGATGATCTTGGCGCCGTGCGCGGTTTCGGGCGATGTCGAGTGCAGGCGGAGCGCCTCGCTCAGCTGGGCGCCGATACGCAAAGTCGGGGTCAGCGACTGGCCTGAATTCTGTGGGATCAGCGCCAGCTGGCCGCCGCGAATACGCTCAAGTTCGTTGCGCGAGAGGCCGAACATGTCGTCGCCCTTGAAGCGGGCCGCCCCGCCCAAGAGACGAAGCCCACGCTTCAGATAGCCCATTGCGGCCAAAGCGAGCGTGGATTTGCCGGACCCGCTCTCGCCCACCAGGCCGACGCTCTCTCCCGGCCCCACGGCAAGATCGATATTGCGCAGAACCGGGAGCGTTGCGCCCGACTCTCCGGTAAAGCCGATGGAGATATCGCGGATATCGATCAGGGGCCCGGTCATATCGGCGCCTTTTGGGCGCGGTCGATCCCGAGCGCCTTGGCGAGCGCATCCGCCGTCAGATTGATGCCGATGATCAGCGAGCTGAGCGCGATGACCGGTCCCAGAACGCCCCATGGCGCAAAGGACATGAAACCGCGCGCATCGGCGATCATCAAACCCCAGTCGGGCGTGGGCGGCGACACGCCAAACCCCAGGAAACTAAGTGACGAGAAGGCGAGCAGCATCCAGGACCAGCGCATGGCGCCCTCGACCATCAGCGTATCAAGCACATTCGGCAGCAGTTCCTTTTTGATGATTGTGAACCGCCCATGGCCGCGCGCTCTGGCAGCAGAGACGAAATCGCGGGCAACGACGTCGTGGGTCGCAGCGCGGGCGATGCGGATGACCGGAATGCCATAGAAAAAGGCGAGCGTCGGAATCAGCACACCAATACCGGTGCCGAAGGTGACGATCAGGACCAGCATCTTCAGGATCCAGGGAAGCGACAAAAAGGCATCGACCACCCGCATCAGCACTTCGTCGATGCGCCCGCCGACCAGGCCGAACAAGATGCCGATGAACCCGCCCCACGCAACCGCGATGGGGGTGGCGATACCGGTGACCAAAAGCGCCTCGCGCCCGCCCATCAAAACACGGGTCAGCACGTCCCGGCCCAAATGGTCGGTGCCCAGCCAATGGGCAGCGCTTGATCCGGTCAGCATCGAGCCCGAGTCCGTCGCCTTGAAGTCATAAGGCACGATCAAGGGGCTGATCAGCGCCAGAATGACATGGAACACCACCAGGCTGAGCCCGATCAAACCCGATGGCCGCGCCATGACGTCCCGCACCACGCCGGCGAGGCGCTGCAGGCGGGCGTTTGGCGGGTGAGCGATGCTGAGTTCGGCCATCAGCGCCTCAGATGGTGGGTGCGCAGGCGCGGGTTCAGGAGCATGGTCATGAGATCAGCGGTCAGATTGACGCCGACATAGACGGTCGCGACGATCAGGGCGATCGCCTGGACCACCGGCAGGTCGCGATCGGAAATCGCATCGATCATCAGCCGCCCGAGCCCCGGGTAGTTGAAGACGACCTCGATCACGACAACGCCGCCCAGGAGCCAGGCAATGGTGAGCGCCACGACGTTGATCGCCGGCAGCAGCGCATTGGGCAGCGCGTGGCGAAAGACGATGCGCCAATAGGGAACACCCTTCAACGCGGCCATCTGCACATAGTCCCCGGCCATCACCTCGATCACCGAGGAGCGCACCATCCGAAGGATATGCGCCGTCATCACCATCGCCAGCACGATCACTGGCAGCAGGATCTCGGGGAAAAATGCCGATGCCGGCGCGCCTGCCGAGGTCAGGACGATCCCCGGCAGCCAGCCCAGCCAAACCGAGAAAATGAGGATCAACACCGTGGCCGACACGAATTCCGGGATCGTCATCGCAAAGATGGCGCCGGTCGAGAAAAACAGATCGATGGGCTTGTCACGCCAGAGCCCGGTAACGACGCCGAGAAAAATCGCAAGCGGCACGCCTACGACCAGAGCGCAGGCCGCCAGCAGGAGCGAATTCTTGAGACGGTTGCCGACGATCTCGCCGATGCTCTTTTGACCATTGGCGGAGACGCCGAAATCGCCTTTGAGCGCACCACCGGCCCATTCGGCGTAGCGGGTGATCGCGGGCCGATTCAGGCCAAGATCGTTCCGGCAGTTCTCCAGGATCTTGCCCTGGGCTTCCCGTTCGAGGAAGGCCGTGCAGGCATCACCAGGCAGGACCTCGACGCCGGCGAAAATGATCAATGACACGATCCACACCGTCACGGCGCCGAGAAATAGCCTGCGCAGGAGCATGGTGAACATGTCGGATCTACCGGTAAGACTGGCGGCGCCGGGATCGGCTGAAACCGGCCCCGGCCCTCATGATTAGCCGTCGACGGTGATCAGGTGCCAGCGCACGGCGTCGTTCTTGACCGCATCGAGATTGCCGACCCGGTTTGAGACGCCGACCAGGCGGGTGACGTGATAGGGGATCAGCGTGCCAGCATTTTCCCAGAGATACTCCTGCGCCTTCACATAGATCGCCTTTCGCGCATCGAAGTCGAGCTCGCGGCGGGCATCGGCGAGAAGCTGGTCGAACCCTTCGTCCTTGAAGAAGCTCTCATTCCACTTCGCTGATGATAGGTAAACCTCGTGCAGCACCTGGTCGGCAGGACGCTCGTTCCAGCGGGTCGCGGCCACGTCTTTCTTCATCCAGACCTCGGACCAGTAGCCATCGGTCGGGGTCTGGACGACATTCACCCTGATGCCAGCCGCCGCGGCCTGCTCCTGATAGGCAACGGCGAGGGTCGGCCAGGTCGGCTCCAGCGTGGCGACATGCACATCGACGTCGATGCCGTCCGGATAGCCGGCTTCGGCCAAGAGTGCTTTGGCACGATCGATATCCTGCGGGCAGTTGAGATCGGCACGATATTGGTCATTGGGCTCGACCGGCGTATCACAGGCGACGACACCGCCACCGCCCTGCACCAGCTTCATCAACTCCTCGCGATCTGCCGCGAGACGGACCGCCTGACGAACGCGGAGGTCATCGAACGGCTTCACGTCAGTCCGAAAGACCAGCCCCCGCCAGTTGCCGGTCGGAATTTCCTGGATGCTGAACTGATCGCTTGCATCGAGCATCGTCCGCTGCTGCGCCGTGATCCCCCGCTCCATGTCGAGCTGACCGCCGAGCAGGGCCTGCAGCCGGGCTTGGCCGTCCGGTATACCGATGACTTCCATCCGCTCGACGCCTGGAGCCCCCTCCCAATAGTCCGTATTGGCGACCAGCGAGGTGGTTCCTTCGGCATCGAAGCTCTCGACCTTGAAGGGGCCGGTGCCGACGCCTGATGTCGCGATCGTGTCGCCTGACCCTTCCGGGATGATGCGCAGTCGATAGTCCAAAAGCTGGAGCGGCATGTCCGCAAATGGCGTATCCAGCGTGATCTGCACTGTCTTCTCGTCAACCGCTTCGACCGATGCGATCATCTGGACAGCGGACCTTGCCGGGCTGTCCATCTCGGGATCGAGGACCCGCTCCAGGGAGTAGACGACATCAGCCGCATCGAAGACGCTGCCGTCGTGGAAGGTCACGCCTTCGCGCAAATTGAAGGTCCAGACCGTGGCGTCTTCGTTGGACTCCCAACTGACGGCGAGGTCCGGTGAGGGCTTGCCATCGAGCGCAGGTCGAACCAGGCGGTTCATGATCTTTTCGGTGATCTGGAACACCCGGCCTTTGGAAATCGGATCGAGGCTGGACTGCGCGCCAAATCCAAATTCATGCGCCTGGCGGAAAGTCCCGCTTGGTTCCGCAGACAGCGTGGCGCTGCCCAGCACCAAAACGGCAAGTGAACTTGCCAGCAACTCTCTCATTAGCTTGGCCTCCATTAGTCTTGCCACCCGATGATTGTGAGCCATTTGCAAGGAGCCGCCGGTCTATGTAAGTGGCTGTGAACACGCCGCAAATCCGCCGACTTCGGCCCAGGCCCCTTCTTCGCTCAGAAGAGTGTGACGGCTATCGAGATCCAGTTCAAATAGAAAATTATCGGCCACTCTTTCAGAAAACTGATGATGGAACAGGGGACAGTCGCAGATCTTGCATGAAGGGCCAAAGCCGGAGACAGTAAGTCGATGGAATGACGGTGAGCAGACCAATGCCGGAAACTGACGTTGATTGATTGCAACGCAAGTCTTTCAGAGACGATCATAGCCATAGGCGGCGGCGGGTTTACTCATCAAACCGATCCTGATCTCGATGACTTCTGCCTCGACCAGCTGCCGAGCACTCCAAACCTCGGTTTTGTCGGCATGGCCTCTGGCGATGCGCCGGAAAAGATCGAGCGCTTCTATGACAGATTTCGCGGCACGGCCTCAACGCTGTCCCACCTGCCGAAAACCACGACCAGATCGGAGGCCAGGAATTGGTTGGCCGGGAAGGACTTGGTGTATTTCGGTGGCGGCAATACGGTTGCACTGATCGACCGACTTAAGAGCCTCGGCATCATCGGTCTGCTGCGCCGCGCCAACCGGCAGGGGACCGTTCTCGCCGGCGTCAGCGCTGGTGGTGCCTGCTGGTTCGACTGGGTCCTCTCAAATTCAAGCAGCGCCGGCTATGCATCATTGACGGGGCTTGGGCTGGTCGGCGCGGGTTTTTGCCCACATTATTCCAGTGAGCCCGAGCGCGGACCGGCCCTCGAAGCCGTCCTGAACGGCAACAGCAGCCTGTCCTGCTATGCGATCGACGATGGGACCTGCATTCTGGCGCAATCGGGTAAGGTGATCAGATCCTTCTCCGCGCGCGCCGGGGCTGCCGCTAACCGGATTCGCGTGGTTGAAGGTGAGGTTATCGCCAGCGAGATCCCCTGCTGAAATTCGGGCCACATCGGCTGCTTGAACGGAAACGAAAGAATCTCTATGCACGAGTCGCTCAAGAACCTGCGCTTTTCAGTGAAGCCGCTGCGATCGGAAGGCGCGCGCCCCGTCGAGTTGGCCCGCACGATGGCCGTCCATCCGCTGACCTATCAGGAGCTTCCCTTTGATCCCGAATACTCACTCTATGCCGGGCGGCTGACCCCCGAGACGCTGACCAACGCTACCCCGGACGAAATGTATTGGAAAGTCCGGCGGGAGATGATCTTCCGCCACACCGGCGAGCATCCTTACGAGATTGCCGGACCCGATGCGCTTACACTGCTGAACCTGATCTTTCCGCGCGACGTATCGAGGGTGAGAAAACGCCGCTGCAGCTATCAGTTCGCTTGCTACCACGACGGCGGGATGATTACCGACGGGTTGCTTCTTCGGATCAATGACAACAGCTATTGGTTTGCGCAGGCGGATGGTGATCTGTTCTCCTGGTATAAAGCCCATGCTCACAGCCTCGATGTCACCATCCACGATCCCAAGGTCTGGGTCAGTCAGATCCAGGGGCCGCGTTCGATGGACCTCCTGGAAGATCTGATCGACGGTCCCATGCCGGAGCCCTGGAGGTTTTTCGACTGGGCCGAGGTGACCATGGCGGGTGAGAAGGTCATCGTCAGCCGCACAGGCTTCACCAACGAGCTTGGTTGGGAGATCTACTTCCGGCCCGAAAACGACGTCGAGAAGCTTGGTGATCTAATCCTCGGGGAAGGTGCGAAGAAAGGCATGATCCTGACCGCGACGCCGGGCTTTCGCTGTCGCCGGATCGAGGCGGGGCTGCTCTCGGCCGGGCAGGACTTCGACCATACGACCACACCCTTTGCAGTCGGACTAGGCCGGTTTATAGACTTCGACAAGGGCGACTTCATCGGACGCGAGGCGTTGTGGGCGGCGGATAAGCAGACGCGCAGCTTCGGCCTCCGGGTCGAAGGCGGCATCGCCCTTCGTGGCAGGACACTGAAATGGAACGGTGCGACGGTCGGCCGTGTTACCTCAAGCACTTGGTCGCCCTACCAGGTTTGCGGCGTCGGCATCGTCCATCTCGACAGCTCCCATCTTGGGCCCGGCGCCCTGGTCGACGTGCACTGCACCGATGGCGAACTCCACCGAGCCGAGCTTTGCTCCTTACCCATGTATGATCCGGAAGGAGCGATCGTTCGAGGAAAGGTTCAAGCCATTCCAGAAGGACCCAGCCGTTGGAAAGGAATCGCTGGCTGACCTACTATGCCTTCTACAAATTAGATCGGACCGTCAAGCAGCGATCCTTTCGTAGTGATGATGAAGGCCACCGACCTTCGGAAGGGGTACAACGTTCCCCTGCCCTATCGAAACTGGACGAGAAACTGGTGCATCTTTCACCAAAGAGAGATGCGTCCGAGAGCTGTGATAATCATCCAGGTACCTGCGTAGAAGCTGCCGAAGATGACGCTCGTTCGGAATGATGACGTGATCTAAGCACTCTCGACGCACCGAACTAATCACCCGCTCAGCGTAAGGATTTTGCCAAGGAGAGCGCGGCGCAATCAACACCTCCTTGA
>JBOEHJ010000104.1:46149-46369 GCA_050633905.1 Geminicoccales bacterium | reverse complement strand
TGCTTTGTGCCATGCGTGGACGGCTCCCTGTTGGCAAGGTAATTCTGATCTTTTTTGCACCGCTGGTCGGAACTGCCATGCGTTCGGTCTTTTTACGCGACGCTTCACATGGCCGCTGACCATAATGCTCTCCGCAGATCGGGTCCCTGTCACAACCGCGCGCTCGACAAGCGCAATGGCACAAATGGGTTGTCCCGTTCTTTGGGCCGACTGGCATGGG
>JBOEHJ010000104.1:0-46100 GCA_050633905.1 Geminicoccales bacterium | reverse complement strand
GCGGTTTCCCGCGTGTTCGTTGTCCGTTTAGGCGGAAGCTGTCTGCGGGGCGCGATAGCTCTCGTTGCGCGCCATCATTGCCCATGCGGTGCGTGCGTTTTTGTTGGCCAGAGCGACGGCGGCAACTTTGACGGACCGGCGTTCCATGAGCTTGGTAAGCCAGGGATAACGCGTGTAACCAAGCTGCTTGGCCCGTTTGATCACCGAGAGCGCACCGACGATCAGCAGTTTTCGCAGATATCGATTGCCCGCCTTCGAGATCGAACCGAGGCGTTCCTTGCCGCCGCTGGAATTTTGCTTTGGCACAATCCCGATCCAGGCGCTTACATCACGACCTGAGCTAAAGATGTGAGGGTCGGAAATGCTGGTCACGAGAGCACTGGCGCCCAGCGGGCCAATCCCCGGAATGGCTTCGAGCTTCTTGCTCATGCTGTTGCTCCTGTGCCAGGCAAGAACGCGTCGGTCAGCTTCCAGGATCTGACGCTTGATCAGATCGAGTTGTGCCGCCAGCGCCATGAGACAGTCGCGGGCTTCGGGCGGAACACGCTCGTCTTTGCCCTCGGCAATCAGCGTCAACAGCTTATCGACACCATTGCGCCCGACACCCGCAACAATACCGAACTCGGCAAGGTGGGCGCGGATCGCGTTGATCAGCGCGTTGCGTTGGCGCACGAACAATTCTCGTGTCCGGTGGATCATCAATACCGACTGCTGCTCCTTGCTCTTGACCGGCACGAACCGCATCGTCGGCCGCGTCACGGCCTCACAAATCGCTTCGGCATCGGCAGCATCGTTTTTGTTGCGCTTGACTAATCATCAGGTGGCCATAATGCGAAGGAACGTGGGACAGGCGCGTGAAATCCGCACAATTCCGCCGTTGGCCGATTGACTTGCTTTGCATTATTTCTCGCCGAACCTCTGCGGTCACTTAACCAGGAGAGAAGCTATCGATGTCGAATTGCCGTCACGAACTGATCACAGACTTGAATCCGTACTGACCAATCAACAAGACAGTCCGGTAGTGGTGGGGAACTACTGCACCTACGCGGCCGGGCTCCTTAACTACCTGGCAGAGCGGGATATCCCGATCGTGGACCTGATCGAAGTGCATTTGGCGCAATATCTGCGCCATGCGATCGTGCTGTTCCACAAGCACCGTGGTCGAATTCCCAGCGCGCGCCGGGGCGAGGTCCCGCGCTCAGGAATTCACGCACTGTTGCGGCTCGCTCGACTGGAGACGCTCCGAAATAATGCGAAGGAATATGAGCAAAAACGTTACAAATCAGCCAATCTGTCAGCATTCCTTCGCATTATGGCCACCTGATGATTAGTTAAGTTATGCGCACCTCGTCATAACTTGACATAGGCCTTCACATAGCGCGCCGGCATCAGCCGTACTTCGTGACCAAGTTGTCGCAGCTCCCGTGCCCAATGGTGAGCCGTGGCGCAGGCTTCTATGCCAATCAAACAAGGCGAAAGCTTGGCGAAATACTTCAGGACTTGCCCACGCCTCAATTGACGGCGAGCGACAACTTTGCCCTTCTCATCAACGCCGTGCACCTGAAAAACGTTCTTGGCGATATCCAGACCGATCGTGCTAATCTCATCCATGGATGGCTCCCTCTTGCGGTTCTAAAGACACCGCCCTTTTGGCACATCGCGATGCCGGTGGGGGAGCCGTCCACAGCATCACATCTGGAGTGCCAGGAGGCTGGCAGGGCGTCGGTGGTGGAAGTCCACTTTGATGAAGGATTTGCGATCCACACTGCTCTCGTTCAGGATCTCAGCGTCGATCTGCTCCCGGAAGCGTTCGTCACACTTAAGCTTGATCCGCCCCTGGCGTGGACAGGCAGACATGGGCTGAGCATCAGGCCGGCCTAGAGCCCCAGCTCATCGACTGCATGCCCAGCGTCACCGGGGAGCGTACCGGGCGCAGCCCTCAAGGGCCTCAGGAGCGGTTTGTCGTCAGACATTCGAAGTAGGCACCCAGTGCGGGAATGCCGATCGCTGGGAACTGTCCGGGGCGCGTGGGGAAACTCGCGTTCCTTTCGGGATCACAACCAAGACAGCTTTCAAAGGTGAGAATGCGGACGTAGCGGACCTCGGGTCAATTTGAATCTGGCGCTAGAATGTCCCATTGCGCAGTTCCCCTTTTGATAGGTGGGCCGCCAGCGTGTCGAATACCAATCGGATACGGCGGCTGGAATGAAGCTCTCGATGGGTGGTTAGCCAGATGGGGAAAATGATTGGATCCATATCTGGTAGCACCCGTTCAACGCCAATTGTCTTTGTGCCAACGTTCTCTGACATTGGTGCTATGCCGAAGCCTTGACGTACTAGCTCCCAAGCAACGATGCCGTTCTCCGAGCCAAGCCGAAAATTCTCCTTAGTTACCGCCAGCCCGAATTCATGCAGGTAGTTCATCATACGATCGGTGTCACCGAAGCTAATGAAGTCGTGTCTGAGCAACTTCTGGAAAGAGGTCGGGCGGCCATATCGATCTAGATAGGAGGTCGAAGCGTAGAAATATGCCTTCGCCTCGTGCAGTAGCTGTGCGATCAGATCGGGCTGATCCGGCCTGATGTGTCGGATGGCGACATCCGCCTCGCGGCGCTGTAGATCGCGTATGTCATTGGCCGCCACGACTTCGATAGTCAGCTGTGGTGCAAGATCGCGCAAATGCATCAGAATGGGCGGAAGGACATAGACGGAAAAGATGTCCGATGCGGTAATGCGCACATTGCCGGCAATGGTTTGAGACTGTCCTGAGGCCGTCAGCGAAAGACGGTTTGCGGCATCGCGCATCGATCGCACATGATCGAGCAATTCGCGGCCTGATGGTGTCAGCTCGATCGATCGCCCGATACGCTCGAAAAGCACAACACCAAGTGCTTTCTCGAGCGATGCAACCTGTCGGCCCAATGTTGGTTGCGTCAAGCCCAGAGCGCGGGCAGCAGCGGATAGCGATCCTTCTTCCACGGTAGCAAGGAAGGCGCGGGCTTGGTTCCAATCGAAAGACACGAGCTGCCAATTCATACATTTTTGTATATCAACCCAACGTAACTAGGCAATTTATATTCGTTTTATGCATGGCTATATGTCGATCTAAGGAGAGAGCCTATGCAACATGCTGCAGTATTTTGGGACAACATTGCCGAGAAATATGCCAAGTCGCCGATCAAGGACATGGAAGCGTATGAAGACACGCTGGAACGGACGAGATCTTATCTGACCGATACAGATCACATGTTGGAGCTGGGCTGCGGAACCGGCTCAACAGCCTTGCTTTTGGCGCACAATGTGGCGCAAGTCACAGCGAGTGATTTGTCGGGCAACATGATCCGGATCGCCAAAAAGAAGATGGTGGAGCAAGATGTGTCGAACGTGAGTTTCGTCACGTCAGATTTATTCGGCTCTGCGCTCGATGAAACGTCCTACGACGTGGTTCTGGCCCTGAACCTGATCCACCTGCTTGAAGAAACGCCCGCCGTCATGAAGCGGATCAATGATCTGGTAATGCCAGGTGGATTGTTCATCTCCAAGACGTTTTGCAACCCTGGCAAGAACATGCCGTTCAAGCTTCGCCTCATGTTGATGGCCCTGCCGCTGGCGCAGTTGCTCGGAAAAGCACCCGTCGTCAATTTCATGGAGACCCGTGACCTTGAGCGTCATATCATGGATGCTGGTTTCAAGATCATCGAAGCTGGGAGTCATCCAAATTCACCGCCTAATCGATACATCGTTGCCAAGAAGCTCCCATAGCACCGCTCCTACGCGCCAGGATTACCGTCGTGCGTCTTCGAGAGGTCGCAATCCGCTCTGTTTGCCCTTCATTGAGCCAGGCTGGAGTGTCCGCAATCTGGTCCCTTGCTGCCGCAAGGCGATGAGCAGGAACGTGGCAGTAGCCGAATTGACTACCATCCGATTTTAGCGTGAACGAGAAATTTCGATGATCGCCTACACTGTCTCAGGGCAAAGCCCCGAGGATCTGCCCCATGATCCGTTCGCCAACGGAATGACGAAAATCGTTGTAGTTACCGGCGAAGACGGTGATGGCCAGCCCGACCTCGGGTAACACGAAGATGCGTTGGTCGCCATTGCCGACGGCCCGGATTACGTTCAGTCCGCTCCTCAGCGTGCCTGGATACCAGAAATAGCCATAGCCATAGACGCCGGGCGGACCCCAGGGATTGTCCTGAACATGTCGAGCGGTCGACGTTGCCACCCAATCGGCGGGAAGGATCTGACGTCCCTTCCACTGGCCTTCATGAAGGAAGACGGAGGCGATCTTAGCAAGATCCCGCGCCGCTAGGCGAAGGCCTGATGCCGCGCTGGGAGAGCTGTCCGCAGGCCATGCGCTGGACCGGTTCCAGGTATAGTTGGTGATACCGAGTGGCTCGAACAGGACCTCTTCGGCATACTTTTCGAGGGACTTTCCCGTCAGCTGTTCGATCACGCCGGCCGCAACCTGGGTCAGACCGCCATTATAGTACCAACGGCTACCAGGCGCGTCGCGGACCTTGCGGGACAGGACGAGACCGATCGGATCGTCGGTATAATAGAGCTGGATCTCGTCATTGTCATTGTCGGTATAGGGGATCTCCATCTCGTTCCACTCGAGCCCAGCCGTCATCGTCAGCACGTGGTGAAGCGTTACGTCGTCGAGCCCGGCGCCGTGGCCCGCACGGCTCGGGAAAAAGCTGGTGATGGGACGGGCGAGCGCATCCTCTGTATTGTCCGCCAGCGCGATGCCAAGGAGCGCCGAGGTGACGCTTTTGGTGACGGAGCGAAGGTCGTGCTCTGTCGCCGGACCATGGTCGACATGGCCGAGGGGTTGGCCCCAATTTTCGTCGTCTCCAGGCCAGTAGCGTTCGAACACCAGCCGGCCGTCATGCTCAATCAGAACGGCATGGACGTTCGGCAGGAGGCCTTGTCCGATATCTGAGACGAGGGTGGAGAGGGCTGCAGGGTCAAGCCCCGCCTCGGAAGGTTTTCCAACAGCCCAACCGTCGCCCAGAGCAGCGGGCGTTGTATCGATATCCTGGGCCGTGGCCATCAGAGGTAGGCAACATGCTAGAAGGATGGCAGCAGTATAGTGCCGGGTAACCATGAGTGTCTCCTCGTGCAAGAGGCACCTTATACGGTCAGCCTGCCGAGTTCAAAGGGCGGTGTCCATGTATCGCCATGCTTCCTATCTGGTGACGTGGAGGCCGACGGATGCAATGAGCATGGCATACCATCGAGGCAGCGGCAGCTGACGCCAGATTGGCCCGTTGACCTTGAAGAAGGGTGGCCGTTCGTTCCACACAAGCCGGTGTTTCAGCGGTCGCGATGACAGTTGAGATGCGCTCATCCCCAACCGAAACGGCCGTTTGCGTGGAGGTTCCAAGTGGCAAAGCTTACGCCACCGGCGTCGGCCGCCGAATGCCGGCTTTCAAAGGCAAACCGGCCATAGGTTCGCTTCTTCCGCGTCGTCAAGAGTTCCTGCAACCGACATGCTGAAGCCTGTGAAAACCGCTCCCTGCGCCGACGGTGCGGTAGTGAATGTCCAAAAACAAGGATAGCCAGTCGAGAGGCAATGGCGATGTCGGCCGTCAGTTGGGGCTGCGATACATCCGAAGAAAACTCGTGACGGTGGCATCGACCGATGCGCTGATCGTGGCTGCATCTGGCCGTTCGGCGAGGCCGAGAAGCAGCTTCAAATGGAAGGGGGCTTTGATGAGTTCCCAAAATTGCTGTGCTGCAATGGTTGGCTGGTCCACATGGAGCGCGCCAAGTCTGGTTTGGTCTTCGAAGTAGCCGGACAAGAGGGCACAGAACGGATCCGGCCCATTCTGCGCGAACACCTCAGCGAGCTTCGGATGCCGCGGTGCCTCGGCGGTGACCACACGGTAGAGAGCGACCGCTTCGGGCGACGTGATCAACGTCAGGAAGTCGGTTCCGAGTACCAACAAAACCTTCTCAGGTGGTCCGTTCAACGGCCCGTCTTGTGAGTCCATACTGTTGAACCGGCGGCACATCATCTGCATGACAGCGCCGAACAGCGTCTCCTTATTGCTGAAATGGCTGTAGACCGTGCGTTTTGAGACAGCTGCAGCGTCAGCGATCGCGTCCATACTGACCGCCTGATAGCCTCTATCTAAAAAAAGCCGCGTTGCTGCTTCGACGATTGCCATGCGTTTCGGCGACTCAGGCGGTGTGTGGCTAGTCTCATGACAGCAAGTGTCAGTAGCGATCTGCTTACTAGCTTGTGGGGTCGACATAACCGTTGACATCCAGCTTGGAAAAAGTAAACTGCCCAGTGTAGTGTACCTAATTGGAACACACGAGCCAATGACCAACTTAATATAGCCCATTCCGGGGCGAATAGCGAAATCAGGCAACATTCTTATCTGCACATCACGGTCACCATCCTTGGTGGCTGAACGGGGACGATTGGCATGTCAGGTATTAATCTCGCGATCGATCGGTTTGCCGCCGGTCTGACAAAGGCGGTGATCAGCTTTCGCTGGTTCGTGATCTCAATCGTTATCCTTGCGGTGATGGCAGTTGGCAGTGGTGCACGTTTTTTGGATTTTGCGACGGATTACCGAGTCTTCTTCTCGGCGCAAAATCCTGAGCTGGTTGCGTTCGAAACTTTTCAGCAAACCTACACCAAGAATGACAATCTCCTGTTCGTGGTCCAGCCGAAAGACGGGCAGGCCTTCAGCCCGGAGGTAGCCGAAGCGGTCGAGCGGATCACTGAAGAAGCCTGGCAGATCCCTTTCAATCTCAGGGTCGATTCGATCACCAATTTCCAGCATAGCTGGGCAGACGGTGACGACTTGACTGTCGAAGACCTTATCAAAAATGGTGCTGAGCTGAGTGAAGAGCTTCTTCTCGAGAAGCGTGCCATCGCCCTTGCTGAGCCGCTTCTAAAAGACAATTTGATCTCGGCGGACGCCGATACCACCGGCATCAATGTCGTCCTTCAATACCCGCAGGAAAGCTTGGAGGAAGTACCCGCTTCGGTGGAGGCCGCACGAAGCATCGTCGCCGGTATCGAGGCCGACTATCCCGATCTGACCGTGGCGCTGTCCGGCATTTCGATGCTCAACAACAGCTTTTCCGAATCCGCCATTCAGGACATGGCGACCCTGGTGCCGCTAATGTACGCCACACTTTTGGTCGTGCTGATGCTATCGCTTCGCAGTCTCACCGGCACGTTCGCCACCTTCCTGGTGATCATCTTTTCGACGATCGCGACCATGGGCGCTGCCGGCTTCATGGGCGTTCGGCTCACCCCGATCTCAATGATAGCACCCACCATCATCATGACGCTTGCGATCGCTGACAGCGTCCACATCCTGATTTCGCTCAGGGATGCGATGCGCAGAGGTCTGGACAAGATCCCAGCTCTGATCGAGGCGATCCGGGTCAACTTTCTGGCCATTGGCATAACCAGCGTCACCACGATCATCGGTTTCCTCGCCCTCAATTTCTCCGACAGCCCGCCCTTCCATCACCTTGGCAACATGACCGCTATCGGCATTCTTGCCGCCTGGGTTGTTTCGATCACAATTCTGCCGGCCGTGATCAGTCTCCTTCCGGTCCGTTTCAAAGCTGAGAGCCGGAGCAAAGCGGGGCTGGGCCCACGCCTGCTCGAACGTGTGGCCGATGTGGTGATCGTCCGCTACCGCGCAACCTTACTGCTATGTGGCGGGGCGGCCGTGTTGTTGACAGCTCTCGTGCCGACCATCGCACTTGACGATCAATGGACCAAGTATTTCGATGAACGCATCGAGTTCAGACGTGACACCGACTTCGCGATGGCCAATCTTGGCGGTCTTTATCCAATCGAGTTTTCGATGGAAGCCGCCGACATCGGTGGGGTCAGCGATCCGGACTTTCTGGAGCGGCTTGGCGCTTTCACCGATTGGCTGCGCGCGCAGCCAGAGGTGACCCATGTCTATAGCCTTGCCGATATCATGAAGCGGCTGAATAAAAATATGCATGGCGACGACGAGGCTTACTACACGTTGCCCGAAGACAGGGACCTCGCCGCGCAATATCTGCTCCTCTACGAGATCTCGCTGCCCTACGGCCTCGACCTGAACGATCGGATCGACATCGACAAATCCGCGACCAGGGTCACAGCCACTCTGGGTGATGTCTCGACCGTCGAAACCCGCGTCTTTCTGGAACGGGCCGAAACCTGGCTCGGGGACAACGTGCCGGAACACATGCAGACCACCCCAACCGGTGCGACGGTCATGTTCTCCTACATCGCCGAGCGCAATATCGTCAGCATGCTGAAAGGCAATGGGATCGCCATCCTCCTGATCTCCGCGATCATGATCCTTGCGCTGCGCAGCTGGTCACTCGGCCTTCTAAGTTTGCTGCCGAATGCCGTCCCGATCCTCATGACCTTCGGGGTCTGGGCGGCGCTGGTAGGGATCGTCGGGATGGCGGCTGCCACCGTGGCGGCTGTCTCACTCGGCATCATCGTCGACAATACGGTTCACCTTCTCACCAAATATCAACGTGGCCTCAATGAGCAGGGCCTCAGCACAGCTGATGCCATCCGCTACGCCTTTCGCACGGTCGGCATGGCGGTTGCAGTCAATGCCATCGTTCTGGCCTTCGGCTTCGCGGTGCTGGCCCTTTCTACCTTCAAGATCAACAACGAACTCGGGATGCTGATGGCGCTCACCGTCCTCATCGCCTTGATCGTGGATTTCCTTCTGCTCCCGGCTCTATTGATGCTCGGCTCTCGTGCCAAGAAAGGAGAAATCGATGCTCACACCCAGCCCGTCGCCGCTTCTTAGAGGGATTACCGCTCCCATTATTGTTATTGCTTCACTGACGGCGACAACGCTTCCAAGCTTTGCTCAGTCAGCTGAAGAGAAAGGCTTTGAGATCGCTGCTAGAAGCGATCGCTCGGATCGCGGCTTTGCCGACAGCAAGGTCGACCTCACCATGATCCTGCGCAACACCGCAGGACAGGAAAGTCAGCGTTCGCTCTCGATCATGACACTCGAGATCGCGGATGAGGATACCGGCGACAAAAGCATGGTTGTCTTCGATAGTCCGAAGGACATCGACGGCACGGCGCTTCTCTCCCACGCCAAAATCCTCGACCCTGATGATCAGTGGCTCTATTTACCGGCGCTGAAACGCGTGAAGCGCATCTCGTCAGCCAACAAGTCCGGCCCATTCGTCGGCTCCGAGTTCGCGTTCGAGGACTTCACTGCGATCGAGCTTAACAAATACGACTACAAGCATCTTCGCGAAGAAGAGGTCGACGGCGTGATGATGGACGTGGTCGAGCGTTACCCGCGCTACGAAAACTCCGGCTACTCCCGCCAGGTCGCCTGGATCGATCAAGACGTCTTCCAGATTAGGCAGGTCGATTTCTACGATCGCCGCGACGATCTCCTGAAGACGCTCAAACTCGAAGACTACCGAAACTATGACGGCGTCTGGCGCTCGCACAAATTCCTGATGACCAACCACAAAACCGGCAAATCGACCGATCTGATCTACGACGACTACCAGTTCAAAACCGGTCTCGATGACAACGACTTCGTCAAAAACGTCCTAAAACGCCTAAGCTGATGGTAGTGGTATGACCACGTCATTTACCGATCGTCGCCTCCTTCCGGTTGCCGGATTGCTGATCGCGACAAGTACAACAGGTCTCGCCGAGACCGAGAGCTGGCTCGACAATCTTGAGTTCAGCGGATCGATCGTCGGCGAGGCGCGTGGGTTTGTCGAGGGGCCGCAGTTCGATGGTCAGCATAGCGGCATCCAGCCATCGGTCGCGATCGAACCCGAAGTCGACTGGTCCAGCGAGGAAGGGGACTATCAGGCACGCTTCATGCCCTTTCTTCGGCTTGATGGCCAGGACAGCGAGCGCAGCCACGCCGATATCCGCGAGGCCTATCTTCGCTATGTCGCCGATGACTGGGAGGTACTGGCCGGGATCAACCGGGTTTTCTGGGGTGTCACCGAATCTCGGCATCTGGTCAACATCATCAATCAGGTCGATGAGGTCGAGGATGTCGACGAGGAGGACTTCCTTGGGGAGCCCATGATCAATCTTGCCATCCAGCGGGACTACGGCCTGTTCAGTTTTTTCGTACTGCCTGGATTCCGAGAGCGCACCTTCGCTGGCGAAGAAGGCCGTCTGCGCACGCCTTTGCCCGTGGACGAAGGTGCTGCCGAATATGAATCCGATGCCGAGCAACTAAGCACGGATGTTGCCCTTCGTTACGCCCACTTCCTCGATGAGTGGGATATCGGCGCGTCCTACTTCCACGGCACCAGCCGGGAAGCGCGCCTGGTTTTGAGCGAGGATGCCACCAGATTCGAGCCGCGCTACGACCAGATCCATCAAATTGGGCTCGACCTGCAATACACCAAGGACGCCTGGCTCTGGAAATTCGAAGGCATCGTTCGGGAAGGTCAAGGCACGTTTGGCGCTTTTGTCGGCGGTTTCGAGTATACCTTCTACCAGGTCAAAGAATCCAACGTCGATCTCGGTGTACTCGGCGAATTTCTCTATGATGGCCGGGACAACGACAAAGCACCGCCGACGGCGTTCGACAACGATTTGTTCCTGGGTGCCAGGCTGACATTGAACGATATCGACGACACGGCAGTCCTGGCTGGCACGGTCGTTGATTTGGATAACCAGACGACGTCCATTCGCCTGGAGGCGGAGCGCCGGGTCGGTGATAGTCAGAAAATCCAGCTGGAGAGCCAGTGGTTCGCCCATGTCGATAATGACGACATCCTCGCCGCTGCCGAAGACGACAGCTACATCCTGCTTCGCTTCTCTCAATTCTTTTAGGACGAGATACCAGTCGCCGTCAGGTATTGAGCGTGCGATCCATGATCCGACCCAGACCCCTCTCTCAGTGATCGGGAAGAGTCGTCATGGTGATATCGATGACGTGATCCAGCGATTCTCGATCAGGCCGGGCTCGTCCCATGCTGTCCATCGCTCCTTGACGGAAATGCCATAGGATAGCCGGCACATGTCGCGATGCGTCGATTTTTCTTAATCTCGCTCCATCATAATAGGCTCTTTTGGTCGGTTCGGCCCAGCCACCGATTGCTTCCAAGTCGACCAAGACTGATCAAATCTTTTCCGCAGGAGCATTGATACGAGCGTCGCTTTCTAGCTCGATCATCCTGCGATCCTCTGAACGCGCTCACCGGTCAGATACGATCTTGACCTTCAAAGGCTCGCCAAAAACCCATGGTCAATTCGTTTCTGGAGCTATACCTCATTCGGGTCGCCTTGAGCCACCAGCGAGGGCTGGCAGATGACGGCGTTCGGCGACTATTAGGCTAGGGGCAGAATCGTGCCAGGAGCTGCTATGAGCCGTGTTTGGGAATGCCTTCATAAGCGCGATCTCCCCATACTTCCTGAACGCGCTGATTTCGCCCGCACGACAAACGGTAGTAGCGGTACCTTATGGGGTTATTTTGGTAATAGTCTTGATGATAGTCTTCGGCCGGAAAGAATCGTCCCGTGTCTTTGATCGGCGTCACGATGTCTTTGCCAAGCGTCTCCATAGCTTCCTTTTTAGAGGCCTCGGCAAGCTGCCGCTCAACATCATCAGCAACAAAGATGGCGGTCTGGTATGACTCGCCTCGATCACAGAATTGTCCGCCAGGATCAGTAGGGTCAACTGACGACCAAAACGCTGTCAACAGGTCCTCATAGCTGACTTTGCTCGGATCATAGGTGATCTGGACGGCTTCCAGATGACCGGTGCCGCCGGCGGTCACCTTCCTGTAGGTCGGATCATCGAGCGTCCCGCCAGTATAGCCGGAGATGGTTTCAACGACCCCCGGGACAGTGTCAAAGTCAGATTCCACACACCAAAAACATCCTCCGGCGACGATGAATGTTTTCAGATCTTGAGCGATGGCCGTGTTGGTCATGACACTCAAGCTCACTACGCTGAGAAATATCTTCAAGACATCGACCATCATCACCCCTCAAACATAAGAACAGAAATAACCATACCTACTTCCATGGTTTCTGACCTCCAACAAGATGTCACAAGGACGAGATCGCTGCGAGCCTGCTTCAACCGTTGTCGATTGGCTTCATCGCGTTGCGAATCGGTCCACGTTATACGTGGACGCATTCGGGCTCACGATCAGGTCTATGGTGAACACTGTCAGTTCAGCACGCTCGGCCAGTTCGCATCGCCCTTTTCGATATTGCTCGGTATGTCCTGTTCCCATGTCGCCTGAACGCTTTTGGAGTAGTTCAGATAAAGCCTGTCATCGACGATCTTCCAGGCTTCAGGATCGGTTGATGCCGTGTAACCTTGTGACACTGCCCAGGCGCAATACCCTCCATATTGCGGCGCGAACCGTTCTGGATCCTGAAGGAACGCATTGCGATTGGCTGCCGATGCGAACCGCCAAGTGGCGCCATCATAGTCTGCGGTGAAGTTCCCGCTTCCTTCCACTGGCCTGCCTTCCGTGAAGTAGGCCACGGCGTCATAGCCAGAGGCGGCAACATTCGAGAATGTCGAGGTGTAGACCGGATCCTTGGCGGCTGCCGGCGTGGCCGCCATTGCCAGGGCGCCTACAAGAACGAGGCGTCGGGTGGTTAGGGGCATCTCTTACTCCAATTGCTTACTCGTCCAGTTATGGGAACGATCGGGCATATCGGCAACGTTGCTCGCAGCTTTGCGAAGCGGCGTGAGCGGCGTCTTGTGGCGCTCAGGTCAGTCCCGACAGACCTTAGAATTCGCCATGCAGTCAATGGAATATTTGATTGATTTTCGCAGATCCTAGCAAGAGCACCAATAAAGTATAGCTCTGGCCAGCGGCCGCATTCGCTGACAGCGTCGGACACCAAGGCCATAAAGGACATGATGGTAGTCAGTGCCAATTGTCGCCATTCGATATAGCTTGAGCCGATACAGATCCACCTGAACTAGGCTGCTCAGCCGCTGCTGTTGCCAGGATCCCGCCAGGCACGCTCAAAGGGAAGGCGCCAAGCACGGGGCGCAATGAGCTGGTGGATTGACTTCGGTCCCCATGAGTCCGGCTGATAAAACCGGACCGGCGGCGGGGTCTCGAGCAGGGGCGTCGACACTTCCCAGAGCCGCTCAATGCCGTCTGCGGTGTTGAACAGGGTATGGTCACCGCGCATCGCATCCAGGATCAGGCGCTCGTAAGCCTCAAGCACGTCGCCGATCCAGCTTGTCTCCCCCATGGCGAACTGCATGCTGAGTTTGTCTAGACGCATGCCGGGGCCTGGACGCTTGCCGTAGAAGGACAGTGACATCCGCGAGGCGTCCGCTAGGTCGAACGTCAGGTGATCAGGGCCTTGTGCACCCACCCCCGACCCCGCAGGGAACATGCTTTTAGGCGGCTCATGAAACGCGATCGAGATGATCCGTTGCCCCTCGGCGAGCCGCTTCCCGGTGCGAAGGTAAAAAGGCACGCCGGCCCATCGCCAGTTGTCGATCTCACATCGCAGGGCGACAAAGGTCTCGGTATCCGATTCGGGGTCTACACGAGGCTCCGAGCGATAGCCAGCATACTGCCCCCGTACGACATCCTGTGGTTGAATCGGCAACATGCTCCGGAAGACCTTATTCTTCTCCTCGCCGATAGGGGTCGGCTCCAGGGAGGTCGGCGATTCCATCGCTGTGAAGGCAAGGATCTGGAAGAGATGGGTCACCACCATGTCCCGGAAAGCCCCGGTCGACTCATAGAATCCTGCGCGTCCATCGAGACCCAGCGTCTCGGGCACGTCGATCTGAACATGGTCGATAAAGTTACGGTTCCAGATCGGTTCGAACAGGCCGTTGGCGAAGCGGAAGGCCAGAATGTTCTGCGCTGCCTCCTTGCCTAGGAAATGATCGATCCGGAAAATCTGGTCTTCTGTGAAGACCTCATGCAGCTTGCTATTCAGTTCCACGGCGCTCGCGAGATCGGTGCCGAAGGGCTTTTCCATGATAATCCGGGACTGATCAACAAGGTCGGCTTCGGCCAGCAGCTTCACCACGGGGAGGGCCGCGGACGGCGGCACGCTCAGATAGTGCAACCGGCGACTATCGGTGCCGAGCGATTGCTCCGCTTTTTCTACCGCGGCCTTGAGCGCGCTTGCACCGGTAGAGAGCGGCACATAGTCGAGGGTCTGAGCAAAGGCGGTCCAATCATCCTCGTCTAACTCGCGGGAGAAGAACTGGTCGAGCGCATCTCGGACCATGCCGCGAAAATCATCGAGGCTGATGTCATCCAATGAGACGCCAACGATCCTCATACTGGGGACAAAGTCTGTGACAGCAAGATGGAACAGACCCGGCAGCAGCTTGCGGCGGGAAAGATCTCCTGTGGCGCCGACGAGTACGACGACCTGAGGATTGCCTGGACCGACATGTGAGGAGTTTCTGGCCAATGCGCGCCCTTTCTTTTCTGTGTTCGGTCTAACTCAAATCCTGGGTCGTTAAGGTTCATTCTGATACGTCGGCGATGAGATGCAATGCCTGACTTGATGCTCAATTCGAAGCGCCGGAAGAGGCAGGAGCGCCATGAAGCCGAGGCAAGTGCTTGCGTCGGCAAAGCCTGGCGGCTGCGGACACTACAGGTAATCATGGCTCGTTATGCGAGTTGTCTGATGCATTGTGTAGCCAAGCTGAGCATGCATGCCAGAGCGTCATTCGTATCAAGAATGGTTATCCCCGAGCTGCCAACGAATCGGCTCTTTCTGCACTAGTCGTTGACGACCAGGCTATCATCAGATGCCTACTTATCATCATGGTCGATCGGGCTGGGGTTAGTAGGAATACGGGTGACCCTAAGAGCTGGTGGCATGGATCACGGCATGAGGCGCTTGTTGTTACAACGTTGCCGAGGCAACCTGGGAGAGCTTGCCCATAGGCCTTGTCGGGAGATGTCGATGTCGTCGGATGAAAACAAGACAACCGAAGCCTATCGCCACCTGTTCGCACCGATCGACATCAGAGGGCATCAGCTGCGCAATCGCATTGTCTTCGGCGCACACACAGCCAACATGGCAGTCGACGGCTTACCGACTGAACAGAGCCGCGCCTATTATGTCGAGCGGGCGATCGGCGGGGCCGCCATGCTGGTGATCGAACCCATGCCCGTGCATGCGGCCGCCGTGCTGACCAGAGGGAATTTCCGCCACGCTGACGACAGCGTCATCCCACATTTTCGATCGATCACGGACGCCGTCCATGCCGAAGGAGCCCTGATCCTTCAACAGCTCTATCACGTCGGTCAGCATGGCGATGCGGACAATGCATTCCACGCCGCCTGGTCCCCATCCGGCCTGCCAAGTTATCATGACAGCGACGGCAGTCATGCGATGACCGAGGCCGAAATCGAAGAAACCATCGAAGGCTTTGTTCAGGCGGCCCGGCGTTGCAAGGAGGCCGGATTTGATGGGGTGGAAGTCTGGGCCGCCTATCACGGCCTGGTCGATCAGTTCTGGACGCCTTGGTCGAACCGGCGGGACGATCGATGGGGCGGCAGCCTGGAGAACCGGACCCGGATGTCGCGCGAAATCATCACGCGCATCCGAATGCTCTGCGGCGAGGAATTCATTATCGGGCTTGCGGTCAATGATGAACCTGATGTCGAGGTTGCGCTCGGCCGTGAAGTGCTGGCCGAGATCATCGCTGTTCACGACAGGGATGCGTTGATTGACTATGTGACCTGTGGCTCTGGCAGCTATTTCGACTTTCATAAACTCATGCCGACCTTCCTCTATCCGGAAAAGCTTGGCGTCGATCTTGCGGCCGAACTGAAGACGGTGGTCAAGCATGCCTTGGTAACCGCCGAGAGCCATATCAGGACACCGGACAACGCCGAAGCCGTGCTCGGCTCGGGCGCTGCCGATCTGGTCTCGATCGTGCGCGGTCAAATTGCCGATCCCCATCTCGCCAACAAGGCAAAGCAGGGCCTCAGCGAGGACATTCGGGGCTGCCTTTCCTGTAATCAAATGTGTTGGGGCCGCCGATCCCGCGATTATTGGATTTCCTGTCTGGTCAATCCCTCGGTGGGTCGAGAATGGTCCTGGCAAGGCGACCGCTTCACGCTGGCGACTGACCATCAGCGTATTCTCGTGGTCGGCGGCGGACCAGCAGGCCTGGAAGCGGCCAGGGTCGCAGCAGAAAAAGGTCACCAGGTGACCTTGAAGGAGGCGGCCCCGGAGCTTGGCGGCCAGTTTCGCCTGGCCGGCCTGCAGCCGCGGCGCGGTCAGATATTGGACCTTTTAGACTGGTATGAGCGTCAGCTCACCAAGCTCCAGGTGAGGGTCGAGCGCAATACTTATGTCGATGCAGAGGAGCTAGCACGTGACATGGCAGATACCATCATTTTGGCGACCGGCTCCCAACCGGATCCCGATGGATTCCAACGCGCTTTGCCTCACATCGACCAGTTGCCGGGAATTGACGATGGACAGGTCTGGTCGACGGAAGATGTCATGGGACGCTCGGCTCGCTTGGGTGAGCGCGTCGTCGTTCTGGACGAAGGGGGAAATTGGCGTGGATGCGGCACGGCCTGGCATCTCGCCGAGCAAGGGAAACAGGTTGTCTTGGTCACGCCGGATTCAATGATTGGTAAGGAGCTGCAGCGGACAGCAGCTGATTTTCCTCTCAGGCGTCGATTGGCCATGCTGGGTGTCGAGTTTGTCGTCGAGAGTGCTGTTCTCGCCTGGTCCAAATCAGGCGCCAGGGTTGTCTCTCTGCTCGATGGTTCCGAACGACTGATCGCCGCGGACAGCCTGGTGCTGGCAACGGCTAACCGCGCAGAAGACCAACTTGCCCGAACGCTCGAGCAGACTAGCTTGACCATCCATACCATCGGCGACTGCGTCGCCCCGCGCCAAGCTGCCTATGCGATTTATGAGGGTCGCAAGGTCGCGCTTGAGCTCTGAGATGATGGCCTCTCCTTTGGCGCCTCGATGTGTAAGCCATCTGTCGACGACATAGCGTCAAATCAGCAAGCAAGGACGGGCTTGGAATTGGCCAATCTCATCAGATCCGATGGGCTTGACGTTAGCTGCGTCATGCCGGATTCGGATCACCTCAAACCACCAACCTATGCTGACCTTTTGGCGACCAAGTGACCGCTTCCGTCCAGCACGAGCCGACGGCACCTTCACCTCTTCCTATGTAAGCTATCTTCCAAAACGTGCTCTTGAATACTGACTAGCCTCGGCTTTGGATGATGAAAGTCAATTGGCTTCGCTTGCTGAGGTGCCGGCTTTCTTTGACAGCTCCCGATACGACAGAGCGAACGGGCGACGCCAGCTTGTTCGTTGCAAGCGCCTATGACAAGAACGTCGATAGGAATGCGATTGAGGACTCCAGATCCATGAGTGATGCCTGTATAACGAGCGAAATCCGAACTCGGGCCGACGGCGCCCATATTGCTTGGATCACCATCGATAACCCCGGTAAAATTAACATTCTGGATAGTCGCCTCTGCACCGAATTGCGAGACGCGGCCAACGAAGCCAGTGATCATCCGGAGCTGCGTGCTATCGTGCTAACTGGGGCTGGCGACCGTGCCTTTATAGGCGGCGCCGACATCCGCGAGATGGCAACACTTGATCCGGACAACGCCACTGCCTTTATCACTGGGCTGCATGAAGCCTGCGCCGCCTTCCGTTTCGCGTTGGTTCCTGTCATCGCTCGCATCCAGGGCTATTGTCTCGGCGGCGGGCTAGAAGTGGCGGCGAGTTGCGATATCCGGGTCACCGCGAACGATGGAGTCTTCGGCATGCCCGAAGTTCGGGTCGGCATCCCCTCGGTGATTGAAGCCGCCCTTCTTCCTGGCCTTATCGGCTGGGGCAAGACGCGCGAGATGCTGTATACCGGCGCAACATTCGACGCCGCTGAAGCGCTCGCCTGCGGTTTAGTCGAGAAAGTGGTCGGTTCGGATGAACTCGATGCCGCGGTCGAGGCATGGCTCGACGGCATCTGTGCATCGGCGCCAAAAGCTGTTCGCGCACAGAAAGCGCTGATCAGAAAATGGCAGGAACTGTCACTGGAGGCGGCAATACAAGCGGGCGTTAGCACGTTTGCTGAAGCCTATCGTAGCGATGAACCTGGCAAACTGATGCAGGACTTCATCAACCGACCACGCTAACCTGATGTTCCTGGCGAGCTTTTCAAAATCGCTTTTATCGGCCTTGGCCCTGAGAATGCCCTGAATGCAGGTTTTGACGATCGCTTGGAGAAGATGAGATGGAAGCCCCAAAAAAGGCATCAACATATCGCTCGCAGTTTCATACCGACAAGGCTCTCCAACATTGTAGCTCTTGGTCATGAAGGCGTGTGGAGTGTGCAAGCAAGTCTCAAGAGCTGAAAGTCAGATCCAGCAGCACCGATGAGCGATAAGCCTATGGGAAGGCCATCGATCTTTGCCATCGGTAGGTTCACCTGAGGCAGCCCCACCAAACCTGCAATGCAGAGGAGGCAGATCGCCTGGTGACGATAGGTGATTTCGATGGTGCTGGTTGCCATTCCCTTCAGCGGTGCCGCGCGTGGAGCGCTTGGCAGGCACAAAATGTCCCCCGGCTTTATCATGCCGTCCAGGCGCCTGGCGATGTTTTTACGCTGGTCGCGTGCTGCGCTTTCTTGCTCCAAGGTCACTTCCGATGCGAAGGCAATGCGTTCTTTGACGCCGGGGCCTAGCTTGGGGCCATGCATCGTGATCCATGGGCCGAGATTGGCCCAAATCTCTGCCCCTTGGATGATGCTGAAACATTCGCGCCAGTCGTTCAAGTTTCCCGGACATATGGTTACGTCGGCGGTCTCGCCTACATGGCGACCTAGGAGAACGACAGAAGGTGCTAGAGCTGAGCGAACCGAGGGGTCGATCAGTTCGAAACAGTCCTTGGCGATGAGCAGGCGATGGGGTTCTTTTGGTTCCTCTGTCTTATCCAGGAGAACAGCACCGACTTTTTCCAGGATCACTGGGTCTCTCGCGAACCACCCAAGGGTATCGAAGCTTGGAGCAAACGGGATGATGCCAGCAGTAGGAATACGGTTATGAGTTGGGCGCATGCCGAACACGCCACAATAGCTCGCTGGCAGCCGTACTGATCCGGCGCAATCCGTCCCCAATGAAAAATTGACCAGTCTGCCCGCCACAGCAGATACTGATCCGCTCGACGAGCCGCCGGGGATACGGTCGACCGCAGCGGGGTTCGCTGGTGTGCCATAATGCTGGTTCTCACCGCTCAGGCTGTAGGTGAGCTCATCGCTGATCGTCCGTCCGACCAGTCTAGCTCCAGCATTCAACAAGCGGTCAATGACAACGGCACTCGCATCAGCAGGGGCATGGGTTCGCAACCAATCCGGCTGGCCGAACCCGGTGGTCGACCCGACCACGTCTATCACATCCTTTGCAGCGAAATCGAAGCCATCGAGCGGTCCGGAAGAGGTCGGGTCGAGAGCAACGTGATTGTCACGACAAAAGGCGCCAAGGTGATCATTCGCCGGCAACCAATCTAAGCCGGCGCGACAAGTCGGTGTATTCATCAGGGCGCTTCCTCTTATTCTACGTATTCCGGTCGAAGCCGCAGATTTCACATCTTCCGTATTGTACGATAGGTCATCTAGGCCAGTTAGGACATGAGAGGAGCTCAAGGCCTAATGGTGCCCTTTGCCAGGTATGAACACAAGCTAGGCAACTCGCAGAGGTGAGAATGCGGACGAAGCGGTCATCGACAGCAATAAGCCATCAAATACCGCGGGCAGCCCCAGTGACGATGGCGACATGACCTGTTTGCTTGTCATGGCACGAAACTCTCCTCAGAGGCGTTCAACGGAGATCTTTCTTTAGGACAAGATGGCCCAAGCGATACCAGCCTTGTGTAAGGAAGGGGTTACGTCTCGTCACTTGGCATTAAATTTGCTTTCAATGACAAAACGATGTCTTGGAGAGACGGTCGTCGAGAAGGATGATCAACGCAGGGAAGGTCATGACGGTCGATCCTACTGACATCAAGGTTTCGGCATGTTGGCGTTGACGTGATCACGGTTCCATCCCGACGCTTGTGCCAGATGCAATTGATGATCAAGAATGTTCCACGGAGGTCGCTCTTGACGAGCTCAAGCCAATCAATGTCCATCAGCTCATGAGCGCTAGCCTGGACATGGCGCCCCGTGCGATTCGTTGGCACAATGGCCGGATCCTGATCGGTTTCGATGACGGCGAAACGGTCATGTTGCACAAGAATTCATGCGTCGTACGATGAGAACGATGTCAGCTGCCATGTTGACAAGCTGCTATCGGCACTTGCTGAATGAGAAGAAGCAAAAAATCACAAAACATCAACGGAGCATCGGTATGACGCCATCATCTCGGAGACTCGCAACAGGCTTCTTGGTCACGCTGCTGGCGATACCAGCTTCAGCCCAGGCTGAAGGTCAGCTCAACATCTATAATTGGGGTGACTACATCAACCCCGAGGTGCTGACCCGTTTCACTAAAGACACCGGCATCGAGGTGACGCTCGATACCTACGGTACCAATGAGGAAATGCTCGCCAAAATCCAGGCGGGTGCTACCGGTTATGACATCGTGTTTCCATCCGTCCACATGCGGGACATCATGCAAAAGCTCGAGCTCCTCCATGATGCCAAGGTGAATACGCTCGCCGGTTTCGAGAACATCGATCCGGCGGCAAAACGCTCGAAAGTCGATCCTGAAAGCTCATATTGCCTTCCCTATGCCTGGGGTGCCGTCGGCGTTTTCTATAACAAGGAGGAAGCCGGCGAGATCGAGAGTTGGGATGACTTCTTCGCGCTCCCGGACCAGGGCAAGAAGATCACCATGCTGGATGACCTTCGCGAGACCATCGGTGTCGCCCTGATCAAGAATGGTCATTCCGTCAACACCGCTGATGGCGATGCGCTTAAGCAGGCGGAAGCCTGGCTATTGGAACGGAAGGATAAGGTCTCGGCCTTTTCCTATGACATCGTACCGCTCGTGCAGGCCGGCGATATCGCCGCTGCCCATTGGTATGTGGGCGCAACTATCTACACCCTCGAAGAGCCCGACAAGCTCGGTTTCGTGATTCCCGAGGAAGGCGCGACGATGTATCAGGAGGACATCTGTGTTCTCGAGAGCGCGCCCAACAAGGAAAGTGCCATCCGCTTCCTCGAATTCTACATGCAGCCTGAGATCGCAGCACTCAACACAGTGCAGCAGGTGAATGGCACCGCTAATGTCCCGGCCCGCGATCTTCTGCCCGACGAGCTTAAGACGAACCCCAACACCAACCCGTCGGCTGAAGTCATGGACAAGCTGCAGATCTTCGAGGACCTTGGCGACGATTTGCGCAAGTATAATCGGGTCTGGACCAAGGTCCGCACGGCACAATGAGCGAGGGGGACAGCGTCCCCGAAGTTCCGATTGCCGCCGTTGCCAATGCAGTCAAGCGCTTCGTGACCCCCGAGGGCGGCACCGTCGCCGCCCTCGACGGTGTCACGCTGGGGGTCAGCGAGCGTGAATTCGTGACGCTTCTCGGTCCATCCGGCTGCGGCAAGACCACCTTGCTGCGCGCGATCAGCGGTTTCGAGGATCTGGATGAGGGCGAGGTACGGATCGGCGGAGAGGTGATGACCGACGTCCAGCCGCATCGGCGGCCGGTCAATACGGTCTTTCAGAACTATGCGCTGTTTCCACATTTGAGCGTCGAAGGGAATGTCGCCTACGGACTTGAAGTCACTGGCGTACCCAAGCGCGAGCGCACGTTGCGCGTTGGCGAAGCACTGGAGATGGTGGGGCTCTCTGGTTATGAGAAGAGGCGCCCTGACCAGCTCTCCGGAGGTCAGCGCCAGCGCGTGGCGCTTGCGCGGGCGATCATCAACCGCCCGAGCTTGCTTCTCCTGGATGAGCCGCTTTCCGCTCTCGACCGCAACCTTCGCCAGTCCATGCAGTTGGAGTTGAAGTCCCTGCAGCATGATCTCGGCATCTGCTTTCTGTTCGTGACCCATGATCAGGAAGAGGCGCTCACCATGTCGGACCGCGTGGTCGTGCTGAACCAAGGCAAGATCGAACAATCCGGCACACCGGAGACACTCTACCATCGGCCATCAACACGCTTCGTCGCCGAGTTCATTGGTGATGGCTCGCTGTTCTCCGGAACAATCGAAGGGTCCAAGAACAAACCCTATCTTCGCACTGGAGACGGACTTCAGTTTTGCGTGGCACTTGGCGCTGCAGTTGGGAAGCGGGCGACGCTGTTGCTTCGCCCAGAACATCTGGTACTTGCCCAAGAGGGCAGGGGCGATGGCATGGCAACGATCGATGCACGATTGGAGCAATCGATCTTTCTTGGCGCTTCCAGGCAGCTCGTCTGCAAGCTCGCCAATGGTTCAACTGTGAAGGCGGCCCCTGCCGGCCTTGGCGAACAGGAAACCGATCTTGTCGTGGGCCAAGCGATCCAGCTCGCCTATCGCCTCGACCGCCCGCATCTGATCATGGAGCCCAGCCATGGTGGCTAGGCAAGAGAGCCGCCGCTTGATCACGCTCCTCGGGCCCGCGACTTTCTTTCTCGGCGTTTTCTTCCTCGGTCCGCTTCTGGTGATGATCGTCTATAGCGTCCTTGCGCCGGGTCTTTACGGGGGGGTCGTCTGGGAATTCTACCACTGGAATTACGGCCGCATTCTTGGCTGGGCAGATGGCGAGTGGGAGGATTTTGATCCGGTCTATGTTCAGATCTTCTTACGTTCGGCACGCCTTGCGCTTACCAATGTCCTGATCACGCTCGCTATCTGTTACCCCGCCGCCCTTTGGGTGAGTGGCCTTTCCGCGCGCTGGCAGACTTTGATCGTTTTCCTGATCACGCTTCCCTTTTTTGTCAGCCTGGTCGTTCGCCTGTTCGCCTGGGTCTTGATCCTTCGTCCGTCCGGTTTCATGAACACCGCTTTGATGGGCCTCGGTCTGATCAGCGAGCCGATTGACATCATCTTCACTGAAACCGCCGTTCTGATCGGCCTCGCCTATGTCCTCCTCCCCTTTATGTTCCTGCCGATCTATGCAAGCGTCGAGAAACTCGATCATTCGCTCCTAGAGGCCTCCGCTGACCTAGGCGCTGGACCGTTTAAGACCTTCTTGCGCGTGACCCTGCCGTGCACCTTCCCCGGCATCGCTGCGGGCTCAGTCCTCGTGTTTATCCCAAGCCTCGGTAATTTTATTGTTCCCGATCTGCTGGGGGGCGCCAAAGTCCTGATGATCGGCAATCTAGTCGAGCAACAGTTTCTCTCCGCGCGTAATTGGCCCTTCGGCGCGGCCCTCTCGGTGATGATCATGTCGGTGATGTTTGCCCTGATCCTTATCTATGTCAGGCGGATAGGCCGCGCCGGGGTCGACGCATGAGCAAACGAAAGTCCTGGACCAAGCGTCTGTTTTACCTTTACGGCACCCTTTTCCTTTTCTTCGTCTACGCGCCAATCATCATGATCGTGGTGTTCTCCTTCAACGCCAATCCCGTCAACATGATGATCTGGTCCGGCTTCACACTCGATTGGTATTGGACAATCTTCGGGCACCCAACCGCCTTGAACGAGCAGACGCTCTATGTCGAATCCACGGATCAGCTCCTGGCTGCGGTCAAGAACAGCCTGATCGTCGCCACAACGACGACCACGATCTCGACCATCCTAGGCACCATGACGGCACTCGCCCTCTACCGCTACCGCTTCTATGCACGGCCGTTCTATCAGGGGCTCCTTTACATGCCGATGGTCATGCCTGACATTGTGCTTGGCATCGCACTCCTGGTGTTCTTCGTCAATTTTGGCGTGCAGCTCGGCCTCGTCTCGATCATCATCGGGCATTGCACCTTCCTGATCTCCTACGTGTTCGTCGTGGTCAGCGCGCGCCTTGCCGGCATGGACGAAACGCTGGAGCAGGCATCAGCCGATCTCGGTGCTGACCGCTGGACCACGTTTCGCCGGATCACGCTACCCCTCATTCTACCCGGCGTGATCGGAGGGGCACTTCTCGCCTTCATCATCTCGATGGACGATCTCGTCATCACCTATTTCATTGCCGGCGTCGATTCGACCACATTGCCGGTCTTCATCTACGGCATGCTCAGGCGCGGCGTGAAACCGGAGATCAACGCGATTGCGACCTTGATGCTGCTCTTCTCGATAGCCATCGCCTCACTCGGCCTCTATTTCAGGCGCAATAGGTGATAGGGAGATGATGCCATGAACAAACCCCGCGGCCGCGATCTTGGTTTGCCCTTTCCAGGCGAGACGGGTGTGAACAATGCGATCACCGACGTGCCCGGCGTGGAGGTCGGTTTCTGTACGCGTATCGAAGGCGACGGTGCGCTGATCCAAGGTAAGGGGCCCGTGCGCACCGGCGTGACCGCCGTCCTACCGCTCGGCCGAAAATCCGATCCGGAGCCGGTATGGGCGAGCACGTACGCGCTGAACGGGAACGGCGAGATGACCGGCACCCACTGGATCCATGACGGCGGCTATTTTGTCGGACCCATCTGCCTTACCAATACCCATAGCGTCGGCATGGTCCATCATGCCGCCGTGCGTTGGATGATCCGTACCTATTCTAAGTCTTGGGAAAGCGAGCATCTTTGGGCGATGCCTGTGGTCGCTGAGACCTATGACGGTGTCCTGAACGACATTAACGGCCAACACATTTCTGAAGCAGACGCGCTCAAGGCGCTCGACGATGCTGCGCCTGGCCCGGTCGCCGAGGGTAATGTCGGTGGTGGAACAGGCATGATCGCTTACGAGTTCAAGGGCGGTACTGGCACAGCTTCAAGACACCTCGTAATCGATGGCGAGGCTTTTCATTTGGGCGCGCTTGTTCAGGCCAATCACGGCATGCGCCCCTGGCTCAAGGTGTTGGGCAAATCGGTTGGTGAGGCCATGCCGGAGGGGCGCCTGCTCAATGCCGAGCAAGGTTCGATCATTGTCATCATCGGCACCGACATCCCTATGGCGCCACACCAGCTTCGACGGCTCGCTAAGCGAGCAGCGATCGGTGTTGGCCGCGGCGGTTCACCTGGTGGCAACAATTCAGGCGACATCTTCCTCGTCTTCAGCACCGCCAATCGAGGACCGATCCCTCAACTGGCTGGCCCAAGGCGTCGCTTTGAGATGATTAGCGACGAACAATTCGACCCCATCTACATGGCTGCGGTCGAGTCGATTGAGGAAGCCGTCATCAATGCGATGCTTGCCGCCGAAGATATGACCACGCTGCGCCCATCCGGTCATGTCTGCCGCGCCATCGATGGCGAACGACTTCGACGTTTCTTCATCGCGTCTCAATAGGGAATTACACTATTTTCCAATGTCGGTGCAGCCTCAGGTTAGCGCCTCGCGATCATCGGTGCATTTTTTGGGCTGTGCTCAAGCAGCGACCACCCATCACTCTACGCGCTTAGCTTCAGATTCCTTCAAACAAGCTAGTGATGCTATCGGCAAGCACATCACCGATTCTTTGACGGGACTGCCTCGGCCATCATGGGGTCAGCATGCGTCATTTGGATGGGAGCTTGAAAGTCCGCTGCTAAGACTGTTCCATATTGCTAAAGGTCCTGATGGCATGGTCGGGCTCTATATCGATCAGCCCGAGCGGTTTGTGCTTAAGCTTGATCCTTGCTTCTATCAACACAATGATGATCTCTAGTCGCAGAAGCACAGCTTTCTTGACAGAAACATTATTGTCGGTTCTGCTGGTATGAATATCCGACCACTCTGCCAGCGAGGTGGGATTGATGATTGCTGAGGCGGAACGACTCATCGGGCCTGCACTTCGTGATGGCATCAATCGCCTGTCACTGCGCGAGCAGATTGCCGGTAGCCTTGCTGATCTCATCACTGCCGGGCTGCTGCAAGAATGCGATGAGATTCCTGCCGAGCGCGATCTAGCTGCGATGCTTGGGGTCAGCCGAGATAGCGTTCGAGGCGCGTTGCAGCTGCTTGCAGAGCGCGGAATTTTGGAGATTGGCCATGGTACACGCACCCGGGTTCGACAAAGTCCGACCATCGTCGATGAGAGCCTTCGTTTCGGCCTTCGTCGACTGCCCAATCTGACCGACGAGGCGGTTTTTGACGCTCGCCTCCTACTGGAGCCTGAGCTAACCGGGCGGGCTTCGGAGCGAATCGATCAATCGACCTTGGATCGTCTTGCAAGACTGATTGAGGCGCAGCACGATATGACGAACGATCCCGTGCGGTTTCAGATTTCGGATCGAGAATTCCATTTCGCGATTTTAGAAGCAGCTGATAATCCGGTCCTGATTAGCTTCGCCTCGGAAGCCTATGCCCATGCTTACACCTACAGGCGCGAGCTCATGCGCAGTCATGACGGTATCCCGCTGGCCATCGTCCATCATGAGCGCGTCCTCGAGGCGCTCATTGCCCGTGATCCAAAGGCGGCGACGGAGGCCATGCGTGCGCATATCGAAACTGTCGCCTCGCTCCTCGCCGGGGTCGGCAAGCGCTCGGAGGGCCGATGATGAAGGAAAGGAGCACCGTTCGATCCAGTCGCTCTGCATGGCTTTTTCGTTATGGGTTTCTTCAATGTGACCAAACGCCAGGATATCGGCATCTAAGAAGCGATCTGGGTGCCGCACATGTCATCGTCACTTCAACCTGACCACAAAAAGAAAAGGGAGGTTTACGGATGCGTTCATTATTAGCCAAAGCCACCGTCGGTGTGCTGCTGAGCCTGGGCTCAGTGGGTGCGTTCGCCAATCCTTACGAGGACTATGAAGGCACCACCATCGTCGTGAGCTGGCCGGCACTCAGCCATTTCCAGGCGGCGGAAACGCTCATCGAAGAATTTACCGAGGAGACCGGCATCGAGGTCGAGGTGGATGCGTTGCAATATCTGAAGCTGCGCGATCGCCAGTTGCTCGAGATGTCCAAGGACGAGGGTGAATATGACATCGTCTCCTGGGTCGTCATGTGGAAGGGCGAATATGTTTCGAAGGGCCTTTTGACCCCGCTCAGCCAGTTCTTCACCAACGGCGCCCTGGTCGATCCGCAATATGATATCGATGACATCGCCGATGCCTATTTGCAGAACGGCGGCGTGGTCGGCGGCAAGAAAGGTTATATGCCCGGCAAGTCCGGCGCCCTCTACGGTATCCCGTTCGGTGCCGAGACGTCGATCCTTGCTTATCGAAAAGACATTTTCGAGGAGCACGGCATCGCTGTTCCGACCAACTATGATGAGCTGGTCGACGCGATGATCACAGTCAAAGAAAAGGCCGATATGGGGGCGATGACATCGCGCGGAAAGACCGGCCATCAGGTGACCGCCGGCTGGCTGCTGCATCTGGCCCCCCTTGGCGGCAAGATCTTTGACGATGAGTGGAACCCGGTGATCAATAGCCCGGAAGCCGTCAAGGCCGCCGAGATCATGCGCACCATCACCCAGACCGGACCAACAGGCATCCCGTCATACGGCTTCTCCGAAGCCTCAGCCGCCTTCCTCCAGGGCGATGCCGCGATGTATCTGGACACGCTCAAGATCGCGGCGATGTCGCGCAATGAGAAACTCTCCAAGATCGATGGCAAGGTCGGCTTTGCGTTACACCCGGTTGGATCACGCTGTGGCTCGGAGACCGGTGGCTTCGCCATGGGCATCCCCGCCAACGCACCCAACAAGGAAGCCGCCTTCCTGTTCATCCAGTATATGACCAGCAAAGCCGGGGACCGGCGTATGGTCGAACTCGGCGGAGATCCGATCCGCCTTTCGACCCTGGCCGATCCCGAGTTCGTCGAGAAATACCCGGAATATCCAGTGGTCGCCGAGCAGCTGCCCTGCGCTGATCCGGACTGGCGCCCGTTGATCCCGGAGTGGAACGAACTCAATATCGACGTGCTCGGTCAGGCCCTCACCGAGGTCATCACGTCAGATGATCCGATCCAGCCGATTATGGACGAAGCCAACGAAAAGGCTCGCGCCATTATGGAGCGCGAAGGCTACTACAAATGGTCTGCCTATCGGCAGTAGGTTGACGTAGCCGTGTACTTGACTGGCGGCGGCGCTCCTTCAGGGGCGTCGTCGTCGGCCAGGAGGGGCAGGGAGAGGGGGCTGGCGGGCAGCTGGCTTTCGTCCCAGAGGGAAGGGGCCAGATGGCGACGGCAGACACAGGCAGTCTGAAGTTACCGCGGGGCGCGTCGCCCGATTGGCGGAAAGTGAGCCCGTATCTGTTCATCCTGCCTGCTGTGCTGGTGATGGTTGCCGGGCTGCTGTACCCAGTGATCGAGGCTTTTCATCTTTCTTTCTATGATTGGGATATTGGTCAGGATTTCGACGACGCCGACAATGTCGGCCTGGCCCATTTTGCACGAATGCTCGCCGACGAGGATGTCTGGGAGTCGATTTGGGTCACGATCCGCTTCGGTTTCTGGACCATCTCTATCGAAATGGCGCTCGGCATAGCGCTTGCTCTGCTTCTCGAAAAACCGATCCGTGGTGCCTCTGTTTTTCGCACCATCTTCATCCTGCCGCTGATGGTCTCGCCTGTGGTGGTCGGGTTGATCTGGCGCTATCTCTATGACGCCCGCATCGGCTGGATCAATTACTATCTCGGCATTGTTGGCATCGAACCCCAAGTCTGGCTGGGCGATGCCGAACTCGCGTTCTTCGCCATCGTGTTCACCGATATCTGGCAGTGGACGCCGTTCATTTTCATCATCGTCATCGCCGGTCTACAGGCTTTGCCATCCGAGGTGGTCGAGGCGAGCCGGATCGACGGCGCCAATTGGTGGCAGCAGATCTTCTTGGTGAAACTGCCGATGATCCGCTCGATCCTGCTGATCGCGCTGTTGATGCGCTTGATCGACGTGTTTCGTGGCATGGAGGTCATGTACATTATGACCGGCGGCGGGCCCGGTCGCGCGACTGAGCTGTTATCACTCCACATCTATAACCGCGCCTTCGACGCCCAGCAGCTCGGCTACGCATCCGCCATCTCCGTCCTCTTGATCGTTATCGTTTTCGCCCTCAGCTTCGCCATCCTCGTGATGGGCAACCCCATGAAGGACAAAGCCGATGTCTGAGGCGCACGTCGCGCCCGGGGCGGGCAGCCTCAACAGCCCCTGGCGACAATTATCGCACTATCTGGCGCTCATCGTGTTGGCCGCGATTTGCCTTGCCCCGATCTGGGTGATGATCGCCACCTCCTTCAAAGACGACGTCATTGTACAGTCGGCCGAGCCGCTCTGGTTCTTCTTTCTCCCCACGCTCGAGAACTACGAATACATCCTGACCCGCGGAAAATTCGATCGCTATCTCGTCAACTCGATCATCGTCGGTACGATTTCGACCTTCTTGACCCTCCTGTTCGGTGGTATGTGCGCCTATGCACTCGCTCGCACCGAATTCAGAGGACGCCGATTCGTTGCGAACTCGACGCTCTTGATTCGCATGGTGCCACCGGCTGTTCTCGCTGTGCCGGCCTTCTTCATGGTCACCACCTTCAGCCTGAAGAACGACCTCGCCGTGCTCATCTTCTTCTACACAGCCCTCAATCTGCCGTTTGCCATCTGGCTGCTGTTCGGTTTCTACAAGCAGATCCCGGTCGAACTTGAGGAGGCAGCGATCATTGACGGTGCCTCACCACTCCAAGTCTTCGTTCGCGTTCTCCTGCCGCTCATGAAATCCGGCTACGCGGTCGCCGGCATCTTCGCGTTTCGCATCGCCTGGAACGAGTTCATCCTCGCCCTTCTTCTGACCGGTCGAAAGAGCCGAACCCTGCCGGTCGCCGCTGCAGGCTTCATCACCGACACCGGCGTCGAATGGGGTCGGATCATGGCCATGGGCACGCTGATCGTTATCCCACCTCTTCTCTTCACCTTCTTTGCAGCACGGCAGATCATTCAAGGCATGACCGCCGGCGCTGTTAAAGGTTAATGCCGTAGAAAGGTACAGAAAGTGTTAAGCCGTGACCGCATTCTGACCACCCATGTCGGCTCATTGCCTCGGCCGGACGACATCTGTGATCTGCTCAGGCAGAAGGTGAAGGGGCAAAAGGTGGAGGCGTCGATTTTCAACGATGCTGTCAGCATCAGTGTCGATCAGGTCGTCTTGCGCCAGAAGAGTGCAGGTATCGACATCGTGTCGGATGGTGAGTTCTCAAAGCTCGGCTATGCGAGCTATATCACCGATCGCTTGACCGGCTTCGAAGGCGATAGTCCGCGCATTCCCGGTGCTGATCTTGTGGAATTCCCGGCGTATGCTCAAAAGCTTGGCGAGCGGCGAAAGGGCGCGCTACCGCTACCGCGACCTTGTTGCACTGGGCCGATCGAGATACGGGATCGTCAGCCCCTTGACGACGACATCAGACGCTTTAGGCAGGCGATTGACGAGCATGCGCCGACGGGTGCCTTTATGAATGCCGCCTCGCCCGGGGTCATCGCGGTGTTTCAGCCGAACCGTTTTTTTGCATCCCACGCCGACTATCTAGATGCTCTCGGCAAGGCGATGCGCGAAGAGTACGAGACCATCGTTGAGGCGGGCTTCGATCTGCAGATCGATTGCCCGGACCTTGCTATGGGCCGCCACACCATCTTCAAGGATGAGGACGACGCCACCTTTCTTCGTCACGCGAGGGAGCAGATCGAGGTGCTGAACGCTGCACTCGAAGGGCTGCCGCCGGAGCGGCTGCGAATGCATCTCTGCTGGGGCAACTATGAAGGGCCTCATCATAAGGACATTCCTCTCGAAAAAATCATCGACACCGTCTTGTTGGCGAAACCGCAAATGCTGCTGTTTGAAGCCGCAAATCCGCGCCATGCCCATGAGTGGAAGGTGTTCGTCGACGCCAATCTGCCGGAGAACAAGGTGCTCTGCCCTGGCGTGATCGATAGTTGTTCCAACTATATCGAACATCCAGAGCTGATCGCGGAGCGCCTCGTCAAATTCGCCGATATCGTCGGCCGCGAGCGCGTATTAGCGGGTTCGGATTGCGGCTTTTCGACCTTTGCAGGTGACGGCCTGGTGGACCCCGACATCTGCTTTGCCAAGTTTGAGGCGATGGCAAGAGGTGCCGCGATCGCCAGCGCTAAGCTTTGGGGGCGTTGAGCGTGGTCGAGCCGATTGATATTCTCATGGTGCACGGTTCCTGGCATGGCGGCTGGGCCTGGGATGGGATCGCCGAGCCGCTAAAGGCCAAAGGTCATCGTACGCTTACGCCGAGTCTCAAGGGTCTGGGCAACGATGCGGCGAGCCTCGACAAGGAGATTGGTCTCTACGCCCATGTCGATCAACTCGAAGACTTGGTCCACGAACAGGATCTGCGTCGCTTTTTGTTGGTTGGTCATTCCTATGGCGGGGCATTGGTCCATGCGCTTGAGAAACGAATTGCCGATCGCCTGTATGCCGTGGTTCATATCGAAGGCGCGATTCCACTCCCTGGAAGCGCGATCATTGATCTTTGGGATGAGGAACGTCGAACGACCACGCTTAGGGCCATCGCCGAACATGGAGATGGTTGGCGAGTCCCGCCTCCCAACCCCCAGACCTGGGGTGCGCTTACCGCCGAACAAATCGCTTGGCTTGCTCAAAGGCTCACCGATCAGTCGATCAAAACCTATCGCGAGACCATGCCCATCGATCAGCCGATCGCTGATTGCCCACATTACTATCTCTTTGCCGATGATCGCGATCCGCAACCCTATGAGTCAGTGATCGAGCGATTCCGAACAGCACCGAATTGGCAAATTGCCGCCACTAAGGGCGGTCATGAGCTGATGTTCACGAATCCGGATGCGGTTCTTGCCGTCATCCTGACGGCTGCAGAAGCCGGTCGTCTCCCCAAAGAGCTTTAGGAGGAAACCATGGCTAGACGTGACGAAGTCGATATACGCTTTGAAGAGAGCATAGAGGCTTATGTTGGTAAATCAAAGCCGATCAGCGAGGCGGAAATGCAGGCGCGCATATGGCGTTTCGATGCGCTAAAGGGCTCGCCGAACGCGTTTATCGACGCTGCTGTCCCTGGCCATGAGCGTGTTCTTTATGGCGCTCTCGGCACAGGCACAGCCGATGAACAGATCTTCAAGGCGGTCAAATCGGCCGAGAATTTTCACGTCGATTTCATCAAAGCGGGGCCAGGCCAAGGTGCAGCCCTCCATAGCCATGACAGCGAAGAGGTCTTCATCGTGATGACTGGTCGCTGGAAGGTGGCTTGGGGTACGGAGGGTGAAAACGAACTCGAACTCGGACAGTTCGACGGCGTCAGCGTGCCGTCTGGTGTTATGCGAAGTTTCGAGAATTTGGGGGATCAGGAACACGTCTTGATGGCGATTGTTGGTGGCAAGACGCCGGGCCATTGCGTCTGGTCTGAAGCAGTCCTCGACAAGCTTCGAGATGTTCAAGGTGATTCCTGACTCTACGGAAGAGCGAAAGAGAACGGCGACTGTTCCGTCTGTGCCCAATGTCACCTTTCGGCACGAGCGAAAGCGCGTTCTCTGGCTAGGTGTCGCAGAAGGAATTGGAGCGGCGAAGTTATAACGCCCGAGCCACAAATACGATCAGGTGCGCACCCGGCACGAGTAATGCCTGAGCTGCGACAGTTCCCGCAAGACGGCTGATAATCATCCAGACCACCACCCTTCGAAAGAAACTCTCCTCGACGTGATCGCCGACGACATCGTCGGTAAGTGCCGCAAGATAGGGATCGATTGCCACGAACATCAAGATCGTGGCGACACCGTTGATAACCGCGGACAAAGTGCTGGACGTCACGCGGAAGGCGGGGTCAACTGCGCCTGCGTAGATCGCGGCCAGAACGCCGACCGTCCAAAGGGCGCTTGCTACGAAATTCATCAAAATGATGGCCAGGGGAACATCAGTCGGTAACTTTAGGGCTATTAAGTTCTGATAACGCGGGATAGCTGCCGATTCAGCAATCAGGGAAATGCCTCTCGGTGTTATTGATCGAAACAGAAGTCGACTTATGGAGCGATCTTGTTGAAAGTTCTGCACCGCGCGGGTGGAGTAGCGCTGGAACGTTGGGATCAGCAAGCCACCAACCAAGGTGGCCATCGAAGCGGCGGCAATGACCAACATGAAATCATGCGTCAGTGCTGTCAGATGCGAGCTTTGAATGGCAGTTTCGACGCGCTTGGCGAGAAATGGTCCCTGAAAGGAGTTGGAGGTCCGTGATACAAGGACGAGGATGTTAAAGAGTGAGAATGCTATCGCGATATGTCCTGTGCGAACTCCTGCAATTCTAAATGAGTATGCCAGCGTTCCAATCAGATGAATGACAAAAGTCAATCCAATGATTATTGCAAGTTGAGAGTCCATAATGCTGTCTCCAATGCTCACGGGAAGCTGCCATGCAGGTGGCTGCCCCGCAACCTGGGAGACCTTGATTTTTTCTGTCGCCAGGCGTAGGCACCGCTGCCTTTCTCGCTGCAGATCTCGGTTAGCCCAATGACCGCATATGGCACGCAGTGGAAGGTCGCTTTGTGTCCCCTTTTGCGCCGGAGGTAGTCTTGGCTCCTGCAGTTGAACTATCGCCCCCGCCCATCACACCGGTTCCTATGAGGCCTTACAGCCATATCGCGAAAATTTGCAGGTCAATCACGATTGGCGGCGTTGGTGAAGTTGATCTGAAACCTGGCAGATTGCAGGTCAGAACCCGCGTGTCAGGCAACGCAAATCTCTTGGCCTTTCGATGCGATGCCTCGTTCAGCCGGCTCTGACCTGGTGCATGTCGTCCATATTCATGTCTATCTCATGGAAATGAACGATGTCGATGAGATGAACCGGGCTCATATCGACGTGATGGGTAACCATCGGCCTGCTCGAACGGACATCGGAGTGTGAGAGCTATCGAAACCAGAATTTCTGGTTCTCATGAATCTCACTGCGGCTGTTGCCGATTGAATGTTGGCGCCTAGCAGCACCAGGTCGACACGAGCTGTTCGGTCCTCGTCCCGACATGCTGGGCGAATCCCGGCCGTAGAAGCGTTGCTCGGATTAGGCCACAATCGTCTGCGGACTGTGATCATACATCTTCTGCCGACATGGAGGGCGACCATGCGCTTGAGAATTCACGATGACAAACAGATGCTCGGCAAAGTTGCCGCCGACGAAGGCGCTGATGCTATCCGCGCCGCCATCGCCAACAAGGGCAGGGCCGCCATCGTTCTCGCCACGGGTGTGAGCCAGTTCGAAATGCTGGATGTCCTCGTTCACCAAGAGATCGATTGGTCGAAGGTCAGTGCCTTCCACCTCGATGAGTATATCGGTATGGGCAACGACCACCCGGCAAGCTTTCGCCGCTACTTGGAGGAACGCTTCGTCCGGCAGGTGAGGGGGCTCGCCGATTTCGTGGCCATCGATGGCAACGCTGCCGACCCGAATGTTGAATTGATCCGGCTCAATCGAAGGATTGCCAGCGATACGATCGATGTTTGTTTCGCTGGGATCGGCGAAAACGGTCATCTCGCCTTCAACGATCCGCCGGCGGATTTTGACACTGACGAACCCTTCATCCTAGTGGAGCTTGACGATGCCTGCCGTCGCCAGCAGATGGGTGAGGGATGGTTCGAGACTTTCGACGACGTTCCGTCCCGGGCGATCTCGATGTCGATTCGCCAGATTATAAGATCGAAGAAGCTGATCCTGTCCGTATCGGATGCACGAAAGGCGAAAGCTGTCTTGGAAACAATCGAAGGTCCGGTCACCAATAGCCATCCCGCGTCTATTATTCAGGATCATGGTGACTGCAGTCTCCATCTCGATCCAGCCGCGGCTGGTTTGCTCAGTACGGATAGTCTGGAATAGTGCTGTGATAACGGATGGGCTTTTCGACCTTCAGGTCAATGGCTTTGCAGGCGTTGACTTTAACGACCCCTCGATCACGCCAAAGACGGTCGACCATGCTTTGGAAGCCATGCTTGCAGATGGCGTTACCGGATGTCTACCGACGATCATCACGGCCCATGTGGAAGAGCTTGAAGAGCGTTTTCAAGCACTCGATTCGGCTTTGGCTGCCAGTCGCCTGGGGCCTCGGATGGTGCCGGGTTATCATCTGGAAGGCCCGTTCTTGAACGACCAGCCCGGTTATCATGGATGTCACCCCAGAACCGCCATGTCGGATCCCAAGATGGGCTTGATCGATCGGCTAGCCGCAAAGATCCGCCGTCCGATCCTTCTGGTAACGCTTGCACCGGAGCGCGCCGGTGGTACAGCGTTTGTGCAGGCACTCGTCAAATCCGGCAAGGCCGTTGCCGTGGGACACTCTGCTGCTACCTATACGGATATCAAGCTAGCCGCAGATGCTGGAATGTCCTTGTCGACACATTTGGGCAACGGGCTTCCCGCAAGCCTCCCCAAACTGGAGAACACCCTCCTCGCACAACTGGCGGAACCAAGGCTTAAGGCGTGCCTGATCGCCGACGGTCATCACCTCCGGCCGAATGCGCTGGGCGCCCTCGTCAGGTTGAAGGGCCGGGACAAATGCGTTCTGGTCACGGATGCTGTGCTGGCAGCTGGTGCCGAACCAGGCGCCTATCGTTTCGCCGGTATGGATGTGATCTCAAGCGAGAACGGCTCGGTCAGTACTTCGGCAGGAAACGGGCTGGCGGGGTCCGCTTTACACCTCGATCAAGCCGTACGGAACATCGTCAACTGGTCTATTGCGGAACCGAGTGCTGCCGTCCTGATGGCATCTCAGCAGGCGTGCAACGCGATCGCCAGATCCTTGAACCATGCGGGCATCTCAATAGATCCTGGAAAACTCGAATGGAATTCTGGGCTCGAACCCAAGGTCCTTTCCACCGGCAACGTCACCATATGAACCTGCTCTCAAGGACTGCGTGAGAAATTACCCCTATGTCATCTTGTGGGGATGGTAGGAGTAAGCTTCGTGCTTAACTGGATAATTGCCATCAGCGCTGGGCAACGATATTGGCGACGCTTTAGAAACCACTTCTCATACTGACGTGACGACCTCCTAAATTGGATGTCCGGGCGGGGGCAGCGATGAGACAGGTCACACGATGAATACGGTGTAATGCCTCACATCGCCTGCGACCTGACAAGGCTCTTCAAATCGATGTCGCATCGACCCAAGGCGGCCATGCGGCTCGGACAAACTTGCGGGAGAAAGGAGCTTGTATAGACCCGCAGAATTGGCTTCAAGCTTCATGAGGAGAGATGGTTGTTCCGTCGACTGATGCTGACTGTCGCACTTACGGCCGGGTGTGTTTCTGCAAACTCTGAGACATTTCTTGAACGAGAGCTGGAGACCTTCGAAGGATGCACCCGCTCCTCTTGTCGTTGCTCTTCATGGTTTCCTCGGCAACGCTTCGACCATGCAGGGAAAAACCGGGTTCGACAGACTATCTAAAAGTCATGGCTTCGTCGTGGTCTATCCCAATGGCAAAGGACGTCGGTGGAATGATGGGCGCTCAACGCGAAATAGGACCGACGATGTCGACTATCTCTCATCACTGATCAAAAAATTGATCACCGACGGCACAGCGGATCCCGGGCGGATCTTTCTTGCGGGGCATTCCAACGGTGGGGGCATGTCGATGCGCATGGCGTGCGACCGGCCTGATCTTATCAGCAGCATTGCGGTCATTGCGACAAAAAAAATCGGCAACCGCCTACCCATGCGCAAAAGGTGAACCGGTTTCAGCGCTCTTCATGCATGGCACCGAAGATCCTATTTCTCCCCATAACGGTCGTCCCGATGGCAGCTTGCTCGGCGGGACCTTATCGGGAAGAGAGACGATCGACCTCTGGCAACAAAGAAATCGATGTTCGGGCACTGCTCACACCGAGACGATCGACCGTCTTGATGATGACACGTCAGTCCATATTTCCGAGTTCACCGATTGTGCTGCCGCCCTGACTTATGTGCTGATTACGGGCCATGGGCATGACTGGCCACGGCCAGGCAACAAGAAGACACGGCTGCAGGGGCCGGCCAGCCAAGAGGTTGACGCGACAGCCCTCGCCTGGCGGTTTTTTGAAGATCAGTGATGACATGATGGGTGCCATACAGATTTTCACATGCCCAGACTTCCCTCTATCATTTTTTAGAACATGTCGCCTTTACGACCGTCAGGCCGCTGATTGATGGAAACATTGGCCATGACATCGACATGACACCATGCCCATCGTGGATTGGAGCCTAGATTGGTTCAAGCGAGCAGTTATCGCCTCTTTGCCCTTTTCGCCCTGATATTGGTATCGGGCTGCACGTCGATCGAACGATTGGCCCTGCCTGACGCAGTCTTAGGGGACGCCTATTGGGAACGCTACGATGCCTCATCCCAAGCGGCCATCGATCATGCCCCTTTGCAAGCTTTTCTGGACCGCTATGTTGCCACCGATACGTCCGGCGTCAATCGCGTCGATTATGGTGCGGTCAATGCCGATGATCGGGCTGATCTCAAACGCTACCTCACCGATCTCCAGGTAGCGCCCATCCACCAATACCGGCGTGCCGAGCAGCTTGCTTTTTGGGTTAATCTCTATAATGCCAAGACGGTCGATATCGTGCTTGACCATTATCCCGTCGACACAATCCGGGACATCAAGCTTGGTAGCGGTCTGATCGTCGTCGGCCCCTGGGGCGCGCCAGTGCTGCAGGTCTCGGGGCGTTATTTGTCGCTGAACGATATCGAACATATGATCATCCGGCCGGTCTGGCAGGACGAGCGCATTCATTATGTCTTGAACTGCGCCGCTGCCGGTTGCCCCAATCTCTCGCGCCAAGCCTATCAAGGTTGGAACATTGATGCCGCGATGACGGCAGCTGCCGAGGCTTACGTCAATGACCCCCGCGGCGTGCGTATCGATGAGCAGGGGAAGCTGCGTCTGTCCAAGATCTATGGCTGGTTTCGCGAAGATTTTGGCGGAGACCAGCGGTCCGTGATCGGCGCTGTGTCACGCTATGCAGCGCCAGCTCTAAAGGCCGATCTCGCGAAGCGTCAGCGGATTGATCGTTATGGCTATGATTGGGCGTTGAACGATGCCAAGAGCGAAGCCACACCACTCACGGCTCGCTCGTCACCGACGTTGGATCAGCGGCCTGACGCGCAGCCAGATGTTTCGCCCGATAGCGCCCTTTCAGTCGCTTCAACGGCAGGCTCGACGGTTCGCTAGAACCGGCTTTGGTATCCGGGCCATCCGGCCGCTCCTTGCCGCTCAGCGGGTCCCAGACGAGATCACCTTCCAGACTAACAGGGGCCAAAACGTAACTATCTCGCTTGGCGTTATGGACGCACATGCTGATCGGCCCATCGCGGGTCGCCACCATGAACACGCAACCAGCACAACGATCCGCTACTAGTGTTTGGGCATCCATGAAATTATGAATGAAGAAGCTGAGCTTGGTGACGCGCCCCGTGCGCCATAAGCCCGAGCGTAATGCCCAGGCTTTCCGCGCGAGCCATGTCAAAGCTCTTGCAGCGAGATGCGGATGACGAAGGGCAGCCCAAAGAAGAGCAAGCGCTCGGCATTGATGCCAGAGCGAAAGTCGTGCTGCCACCGCCTTGAAGAGATCGGCAAAGAGATCGTGATCGTCGAAGAGCGGGATGGCCAGATCACTCGACACCAGGATGCCGGTATATTTGTTGCAATCAGGATGACCGATCCGTGGCATCTCGAAATCGAGATCCAGATCGGTCGCCTGATTGATGTCGCGCATCATCTGTTCCTGGCTGACAGCATCACCTGCTGCCTGATACACACCACGTCCGGTATCGGCCTGGAGCTGGAATGACGCCAGATGGACATCGTCGGCGTGATCGACGAAGAAGCGAACCAGGTCAGGCATCTCGCCGACATTGCCATCGAAAACCGTTGTGTTGAACAGGATACGGAGGCCAAGCCCCTTGGTCCGCTGGATGTAGTCCTGGCGTAGCTGGTTAAGCGCCTGCTCGCTGTGATACCCCTTTCGCTCCTGGGTCAGATCAACGTGGAAGGCTACATCCGAAAGGCCGGCGGCGGCGAGCTCGCTTAGCAACGAGCGCGTTGCCTTGATGCCGTTGGTGAACAACGAAGGCCGCATCTTATGCCCTACAATGCGCGCTGTGATCGCTGCGAGATCGGCGGGCTTGCGCAAGGTCGGATCACCGCCCGAGATCTGAACATCCATGCCTGGGCCAAAGTGATCAGCAATCATGTCAATCCGCCGGAAGACTTCTGGAAGCGGCAAATCGTGCACGGCCTCGGCCATGTCCGAGAGGTAGCAAAGCGAGCAATCGAGATTGCAACGCTGGGTAACTTCCAGGCTGACGCAGCCCATGGCGAAATTGCGCCCGGCGACCTGGGAACCTGTCCAGAGATTGTTGTCCATCAATGCCTGACGCAGGTGCTTGATCGGGCCGCCGGCACGGTTCGGGCTTGGCATGGGCTGCCAGGCAGCGATTTCGTCAGGGCTGAGAAAGCGTTTGGTCGACACAGCAACATCCATACCGGCATAGCCTGGTTTTAATGGGAGCGAGCATGAGACGACTTTAGATCAGCTGGAGCGGACGCCAATCAACGTTTCCTGACAGCTGCGCGAGCTTGTTTTGCGGACGATCGATTAAGAAATTTAAGACCGTCGCAAAAGCCTTTCCTCAGTAGGTGGAACCAGTCCTCTCATCGATGTGATATGCAGATGATTGACGCCCGTTCCTTTGGCGTAGACCGTTCAACACGCTTCGAGCCTGTTCGAAAGGGAAGAGAAGATGCTGCGCCAAGTTTTAACCGTCCTTGTCACATTCTTGAGCTTCTTGTTGGTCCTTGCCGAGGTCCAAGCCGCCGAAATAGAACGCGAAAGCCGACATGTGCTCAAAGGGCGGATCATTCGATCCCTTGCCATTGATCCTGGAGATCCTCATCATGCTCTGGTCGGACAAAAAGGTGCCAAGCAAGGTTCGGCCCTGGTGTTTCAAACGCTCGATGGCGGCAAGACTTGGCGAACGCTGAACGGCAATCGGCCGCTCGGCCCAAAAGCAATGGATGTCCAGGCGGTCGCTGCGCTTTCCAAGGACATCCTGCTGGCCGGTACCTGGAAGCATGGCCTCTACCGATCCAAAGATGGCGGCCGGGACTTCGTTAGGCTGACAAGCTTTCCAAGCCTCGATATCCGCGATCTGCAAATCGCCGATGACGTGATCTATGCGGCAACCGGTCAAGAGGGCGTCTTTGCCAGCTCAGACATCGGCGAGACTTGGCAAGCACTGGGTTCTGGAAAGGATTTTCTGTGGTCACTGACTGCTGACGAAGGACGGCTCTTTGCAAACTCGCCGGAGGCAGGGGTCTTCGAGAAACGTGGCGCCTCATGGAGCAAGGTCTTTACCTCTGACAAAGCCTATGCGTCGGCTGTGCATTCCAGCGGGAACGCCTGGCAGGCCGTCGCCGGTGAAACCGGCCTTTATGCGGGGTCGGAAAATAACTGGCGAAAGATTGTACCTGATGACAAGTTTGCAGATGTTCTGATCATTGACCAAACACACCTACTCGCCGCCTCCTGGTCCCGCGGGGTCTCGGTCGTGACCGCTGACGGAGCGGTGCAAAAACGCCTGGTCGAAAACCTGCCCGCCATTCACCTGCAACGCACAGACGACCAGCTTTTCATCGGTACTTGGGGCAAGGGGCTGCATATTCTACCTTGGTCCAGTGTCCTCCCCTAGTGGTTATAACCACATCATTGGATACCTTCTGCAATCGCCAAGCTTGAAGGTATAGGGTCAAGTTCTCAGAGACGGTTGCGGATATCATTTGTTGAAGACATACCGCTGGAGGAGGCCATCTTGGCAAACATGTCCAAAACTGAGCGCAGGTTGATCGAAGGTCGTTCCGCGCTGATTGTGATTGATATTCAAAAAAGCACCTTCATCGACGACAGCGAGGTGCGAGCCATCGACAACATGCAGGGCTACCGCGAACGGATGGCAAAGGCGCGAGCGGCGATCGACAAGGCACATGATTGCGGCATTCCTGTGATCTTCCTCCAGGAAATTCATCGCCAAGACCTCGTTGACTTCGGACGAGAGCTTGACGGTAACGAGGGTGTTCATTGTCTCGAAGGTGATGAGAGAACTGAGGTCGCCAAGGAAGAAATGGGGTTCCGACATGGCGATTATGTGGTTCCCAAGCGACGATATTCAGCATTCTTCGGGACCGATTTCGAAATTCTGCTGCGCGGGCTCAAGGTCGATACCTTGCTCCTATGCGGTGGTTTGACCGACGTTTGCGTCCATTATACCTTCGTCGATGCGCATCAGTCCGACTACTTCTGCCGGGTCATCGAGGATTGCGTGGCAGGATCGAGCGTCGAGGCTCATGATGCCGCACTTCGCGCAATGGAATACCTGCAAACAGGCGCTCGGAGATCATTGCCCGACGTCCTGTCCGCCATGGACGGCGAGGCATCGAACTCAAACCTTTAGTGCAAGAAGCCAGGCATAGGTCTCCACCGTTCAGGATTTTTCATTAGGCCAAGGCTGCCACGCCTAAAGCTGCCCTTTGCAGAACTTTTCAAGGTGGCCCTCGCGAACCCTTCTTGGATCTATTCTTGCTCGGATGGCTATAGCGACACCTTGGAATTTGAGGAATATTCCATGGTGTTTTTTAATGTCTGAACAAGATGCACCATAACCGCGACGCCGATAAACGGCGCGATGAGGGTGGCAAATGGGATGGTGGCGCATAAGGCAATCATCAAGCCGGAAAATAAGACAGCCAGCCGATGCTGGCGCCGCAGGTCTTTTGCCGCCTTGCGACCCATAGAACGTCCTGCGACTGATTCGAAAAATTCGCGTCCCAGCAGGTAGCTATTCAGCCCGTAGTAGATCACCGGGATCAGCGGTGGGATAAGATAGAACGGTAGGCTGACCAGATTCAAAAGTAGCGAGAAACCGGCAAACTTCACACCAGCGATCACTTCTTGCGAAACTGGCAGGGAAGGCGGGTCCTCTAGGCCGTATTCCCGCTGCTCAATTCGTCCGGCAATTTGCTCCAGGAAGATGGACGCCACCATCGGCAGCAAGGCTGGAAAGAGGAACCACGCCAGAAACAAGGCCCCCAGACCTGCCGTCCAATCAAAAACCGTATCGAGCCATCCTGTTGAGACGAATGCTGTGGCATTTAAGAGATAGCCAACGATCAAAAAAAAGGCGCCGAACACCGCCGCTGTGACCAGGAGAGTCAACAGCAACATGGTCAAGAAATATGATTGGCTTATCGTCTTAAAGGTTTTGAGCAGTACAGCAAACATCTAAGGAATCTGTCCCTGAGCCCTGAAGCAATGATCATTGGTGATGTCCATCATCGATCTACCTGGGCCAAGCAATTCGCGTCAAATGGATGGGCGTTCCTTCGCAACATCCGGCTCAATCCTTGAATAATCGAACTTCCGAATGTTGAGGAGGTCAGAACTATAGGCATCTTTCTTGGCGGGCCATAGGAAAAGAAACTCACTCCTATATCGTATGGTGTGATAGCTGGGCATCAATGGTTGGTTGCGCCGTGTCAACGTAGTGCTGGGAACTTGAGATTTGACGAGCCAGCTAAGCTTTAAACTTACCATCTCATCGGGAGGGATAGCGTTCGACGTTGCGTAAGGGTTCGAAGTCGACGTGCCAATACAAGCTAGTCGACTATCTCCTACCGTCTTGTCGACGTCACTGCTGGTCTCTCGTTTGTCGGCATATAGCGTCGGCAGATTGGGCGGAGGGCGGGAGATTGGCGACCGTTTCGTCTCCCACCGGCTGAACCGCGTACAGCATCGGCATCTCGATAAACGACCCAAGTGTCACTCATGGGCCTTGTCCAGTAGGACAGTTAAAACGGATCTAGTTCCTTGCTTTCTGGTGATCTGGATGAAGTTCAGCCAATCTTGTCATGATCCATTCTATTGTCCTGTTTTTAGTGTATTTTTTGAAGGTCAAATGCTGAGAGCCGGCGGTTTTTAAGGGGGTGCCGGCATTTGAAATGTGATCACCGTTGCTGGCTCGGCTTCTCCGACTAAGCGGCCGACGTCATCGTCCCACCGCTGCAATGCCTGCCGCTATGGCTCGACATAGGTCGCACGATGATCGGCTCCGGCAACTCTGCTCTTGTGGCCACTGATGCGATTCGCCTTCCCTTCGATCACCTACGGCTGAACACCAATCTCTGCCACACCCAGGCCTAATTCATGATTGCCATGATTGTTTGTCATCCCGTGGCTTGTTTGGATCAAACTATCTCAGCGGGTCGACGGTCTGGGCGCACCAATTTGATCGAAACAGTAGAGTTTGGCGCTGATCGATACCGGTGAGCATCGCTGCACTCAAGGATGTAAGTGCCATATCGCTGTTTGACGCTGACGGCCTGTGATTGACTTGTTTATCCCTTCCTTCATAGAGTTGTTTAAGAGATGGCGGAAATGGGCCGATAACAGCCGATGGCAGCATCGGTTTTCCTTCGACCATATTGCCTGCGAACCGGTCACGAGATCGATGCAGCCGGCCACCAAAGATCGCCGAGCGATCAAACAAGGAGTTACTAATGAAGCCCGAAATCTATCATCGTCTCATGGCAATGCAGGCCAGTCGTCGCTCGGTTTTAAAGCGTGGCGCCGGTGCTGCAGCGGCGCTTGGGTCCACCACCATGTTGGCTGGATTACCGGGGGCCGCATTTGCTGATGGTCACGGCAATGTCCGCGCGGACATTCTGAAAATTCCTGGCGTTGGCTCTGGTTCGCCGACCGATGCTGAATGGCAGAAGGTCGGTGAGATGTGCCTCGGCGGTACGAAGGAAACCGTTGAAGAGGGCGAGTTTGCCGGCGTCGAGCTGACCTTCATGGGGTTGAACAATCAGAACCTCCACAACTTCCTGTTCCGCGGCTTTCTGAAGCCCTGGGAGGCCTATACCGGGGCCACCATCAACTGGATCGATCTCGCCCAGGCCGACTACAATGCGCGCCTGCAGCAGTCGATCGCCACCGGCACTGTCGACTTCGACATCATCGAGATGGGCGCTCCCTTCGAAGGTGATGTCTGCGGCAAGGGGCTTGCTTCCGAGATGCCGGAATGGGTCGCAAAGCTGATCGACATGGACGATTATGTCGACTATCTGAAGGCGCCGGTCGGCACCTGGGACGGTAAAACCTACCGCGTCTCGATCGACGGCGATTGCCACACCTTTTCCTACCGAACCGACTATTATGAGAACGAAGAATTTGCCGCTGCCTGGAAAGAAGGTGGAGGTGAGGGGGATTGGGCGCCGCCCAGGACCTGGGCACAGGTGAATGCCCATGCCCAATTCTTGAAGGGCAGGAAAGATCCGCTGACCGGCCTCGATGCCCACGGTTTCCTCGATCCGCTCAAGGGCTGGGGTGGCTTTGGCTTCTACTTCCTCGAAGATCGGGCCACCGCCTATGCCAAGCATCCTGACGATCCGGCATGGCTGTTCGATCCGGAGACGATGAAGCCGCGCGTCAATAACCCGGCCTTTGTCCGTGCGATCCAAGAAGTCATGGACATCATGGACACCTACCCCGCGGATCAGATCAACGCCGATCCCGGCACCACCGCCTTCCAGCAGTTCCTGGCCGGTACCGGCTCATCGCTCGCCTGGTGGGGTGATGTCGGCTCCAGTGCGCGCACCTCAGACACGTCCGTGGTAGGCGACGTCGTCGGTTTCGACACCCTGCCGGGTGCGGACGAAGTCTACAATTCCAAGACCGGCGAATGGGAGCAAACGCCGAACGAAGCGCCGAACATGGCCTATATCGGTTGGGGCGTTTACGTCATGGCCAGGGTCGATGGGGACGAGAAGAAGCACAAAGCCGCGTGGTCGGCTGCTGCCCATCTCGGCGGCAAGGACCTCTCGCTCTGGGCATCAGCCTATCCTTCCGGTTTCCAGCCTTATCGCCAATCCCACTTCCAGTTCGAGGAGTGGGAAGAGGCGGGCTATGACCGCGCTTATGTCGAGGACTATCTCGGCTCGAACGCTGACAGCTACAACCACCCCAATGCAGCGATCGAACCACGTATCCCCGGCATTTTCCAATACTACTCCGTTGCGGAGGACGAGCTGGCTAAGGGCTTTGCCGGCCAGTATGGATCGGCCCAGGAGACAGCGGATGCAATCGCTGCCGCCTGGGAGAAGATCACGGATCAGATCGGCCGCGACAGCCAGATCGCTCTCTATAAAGCAAGCATCGGCCTTTAGCGGACTGTCCACATCATGTGTTTTCAGAACGCCATGGCCGGTAGCGGCGGTTCACCGCTGAGACCTGGCGTTCTGAAATGGGCATCATATGCCGGCATGGTGTTGTTGGATCTGGTGCAAGAAAACGGCCAGCCCTCCGGGGCTGGCCTCTTTCGTTGCGGAACGATTTGAACTGATGAGCACGTTCGAAGGCGATCGCCTGCACACCGTCGATACCGGGACGATCGCCCCCAGCAGAGTTAAGGCCGGCCAGTACGGGCTTTGGGCGGCGAGCGCCCTTCTGGTGCTGTTGTTTCTGATCCAGTCTCTCTTTGATGCCGGTGTGATCGGCTTCGGCTTCGAGAACTGGCGCCCTATACTTTACGCGTATTTCCTCTGGGCGTTTGCCCTTTGCGCCTCCAGGGTTTTGATCCATGGCGAGCAAGGCAAGAAGTCACTCTTCGTTCTGCCCGCCGTCTTGTTCGTGGTCTCAATGGTGGTTTTTCCGCTCTTGTTCGGCCTCTGGATCGCGTTTTCCGACTGGAACCTCGCCTCGCTTGACGGGCGCCAGTTCAACGGCCTCGATAATGTCAGACAGATGATGAGCGATCCGTTCTACTGGAATGCGCTCTACAATATGGTGATCTACACCGTTGCTATTCTGGTCGAATATGCCATTGCCTTCGGCCTGGCGCTCCTGCTCAACGCCGATATCCGGGCGCGAAAATTCTGGCGAGTCGCCTTTTTGATGCCGCTGATGCTGTCCCCGGTTGCCGTCAGTTGGATGGTCGGCAAGTCCATGCTGGAAAATCGCTTCGGTCCGCTCGCCAATTTCGGCCGCTGGGTCGGCTGGGAGCAGCCCTCCTTCTTTGGCTCACCCGAGATCGCCAAATTCACCATCATGGCCATGGATGCCTGGACCTTCATCC
>JBOEHJ010000103.1:0-28676 GCA_050633905.1 Geminicoccales bacterium | reverse complement strand
TCGACAAGAAGCGAGCGCAACATCCAGACCTGGTAAGCCACCTTCGTCTAGAGCCGAGATGGCAAGGACGGCCTGCCTTCATCAATGGCTTTCGCGAAGCTAGGAGTTGGCTCGAGCCGCGACACACACTTCACGTCGACCTAGCACCAGCCGTCAAGGATATTCTAGCGCAGATGAAGCCTAAGGGGCGTTACAATATTCGGGTCGCACGCAAACGCGGGGTAAGTATTGTCGAGGACATGTCGGTACGCGGCGGAATGGATTTTATCAGGATCTACGGCGAAACGATGAGCCGTCATGGGCTTGATGGCAAGCAAGAGATCTATCTGCTCGATTTGATCGACGTTCTCGCCGAGACACGATGTGGAAGCCTGTTTTTCGCCGAATTTGGCGGAGAGCGCATTGCAGCTGCGATGGTGGTGTTCTTCGGCGATCGCGCCACGTACTTTTTCGGGGGGTCATTGCCTCGACATCGCCAGGTGATGGCACCCTACCTGCTGCACTTCGAGGCGATGTTGAAGGCCAAATCCCGAGGCTATCGCTGGTACGACTTCTACGGTGTCGCGCCGCCCGAACGAGAGAATCATCGTTGGGCCAATATCAGCGCCTTTAAGCGGAAATTTGGCGGCCAGGAGCTGAGTTTCGGCCCGGCTCTGGACCTTATCTATGACACTGAAGCCTACGAGGCGTATCGCCGTCGAAAGGTCTCAAAGAGCGCCGAAAAGACGCCCCACACTTAGCTCAGCGTGAAGAGGAACAATTTTTTTCACCCGATGGCTTGCCTTCATGTTGTCATATTGCTGTAATGTTTGTGGGCAAAGTGCACACACAAAGTGGCTCTGTCGCCCTCAAAGCCGGTCGCAATCGCGATCGAACATAACGAAAAGGCAAAAGGAACTTCAACATGCGTGATCTGAATCCTGAAGAGCTAGAGCAAGTCTACGGTGCTGGAGGCAAGGGCCGCCGGCGGAAGCGCAGGCGTTGTGGTGGCGGGAGAGGCGGCAGCAGCAGCGGCGGCGGCAAGCGCGGTGGTAGCAGCAGCGGTGGCGGCAAGCGCGGCGGCAGCAGCAGTGGCGGTGGCAAGAAGGGCGGCAGCAGCAGCTAAGCCGGTTTTCCACATCACTTGCTAGAAGTCGATTGGGTTCCAGCCCCCAAAACGAATGGGCCCAGTCGAGGGCGAACGCCCCCGTCAATTTGTGGCGGGGGCGTTTCTCGACGAACCACCTGTTAACGCCCGATCTTTACGGACCAAGACAGCCAAGCCCGACGGGCAATGAAGACTTCAGTCAATGAAAAAGCACATCGCCACCAGGTCAGCTGACATATGCGAAGAGATAAGCGACCACTCATCCGGCATCGAACGTGGATTTCTTCAAGCCGTGGGCGTTTCGAAAGCGGGCGCAGAAAACGTCACAAACGAAATTCGCTTGCTTGGACAGCCATCCCTTCAAGAGCACTTATCTTTCGTCCATCATCATGTGGTCGACGGCCGATCGATCAATGCCGCAGACGTCGCTGATCGATGGCGTGAAGCGAACGATCACTACCAAACGCTGGAGGAAAAAGAGGCCGGCATCGCCGATGACATCGAGGTGGCTGAGCCAGATCTCATCCTTGAACCGCTCATCGCCGCAACCAAGACCGACCCCCGATACGATTTTACGTTCGACACGTTTCCGACTGAGATCGCCATGGTGGAGCTCGACCGGCTGGTGATCTATCAGACCCATGTGACGCAAGGTTATACAGAAAGTCTGATCAAGCGCCTCGATCAGCCTGAAAACCCACTTGCTCTCTATCGGTTCTGCCAGCCTCAGGCAGGCTGCTCGGCGTCGGTTGACGTGCAGGAGGTGGGCAGGCGCCGCTATGTTTTTTCATCCGCTTCGACGGATTTTCGCCAGCATGAACCAGTCTTGCTTCAGCCAGAACAGATTAGCGGGCATCGAACCTTCGGTCCGGTCAGCGCCTATGTCGGCCTTCCGGTCGGTTTCGGTTCCAACTTCTTCACAGGCATCGCCTATGGCGATCGCATTCTGCTCCACAATGGCTACCANNCGTGCCTATGCAATGCGTGCACGTGGTATCACGCATGCGCCCTGCATCATCCAGACGGTCACGCGTCGTGATGAGATCGAGGTCGCAGCCAAGCGGCAAGTTGCCGACGATCCGGCATTCTATTTTGCGTCCAAAAGACCGCCTCTGTTGAAAGATTTCTTCGATCCAAAGATCTCGACAACCTATAAGGTTCACCAGACCAAAAAGATGATCGAGGTAACGTTCGAGATCAAGGACTTCGAAGTGCAGGGCTGAAGGGAAGGGCGGATGACGGATCAGCCATCGCAAAAACTGGTTGAGAGAAGCCGGTCTGAGGCCGATCAACCCCTGTTTCGCCAGGAGGCCATTGCTGAGCAGAAAACAGCTTGGTTGGGAACTGTTCTGTTGGCGCCCAGCATTCCGCACAAGCTGTTCGCGCTGTTTGCCATCATCGCTGCTACAGCCATTCTGGGATTTCTTTTCTATGCGGACTACACCAGGAAGGAGCGCATCCAGGGCTGGCTGGTGCCGGACCAGGGCCTGATCCAAATCTTTGCCCCAGAAGCGAGCGTGATCACGGAGCTCAAAGTCAAGGACGGTGACGACGTCGTCAAGGGTGAGCCGCTCTTGGTGCTGTCCACCGAACGTCGAAGTGAATCCGTGGGCGCCACGCTCGAAGAAGTCACTAGCCGTCTGCGCAGTAGGCGCAACAGTCTGATCGAGGAGCGCGGCCAGAAAGAGGAGATCTATCGACAATCGACATCGTCGCTTGCCATGCGCCTCGACGCCCTAGACATCGAACAATCGCATCGCACTAAGGAAATCGACGTTCAGCGCCAACGGATCGATCTCGCGGAAGCGAATATCGAGCGCCTGAAGACGTTGCGCGAACGCGGCCTCGTCACAGGCCAGCGTTGGCAACAGGTCGAAGACGAGCGTCTCGGCAACTTGTCACGGCTCGAAGCTCTGGAGCGCGAGCGCGCAGGAGCTGATCAGCAGTGGCTGACCTTGAAGGCAGAGAGGGAAGGTCTGCCGTTTAACCATCGGATCGATCTCGCCAAAATCGATCGCGACATCGCCACGTTGGAGCAGGAGATCGCGGAGGCGGAAGCCAGACGGCGCATCGTGATCCCAGCACCCGAAGCGGGCACGGTTACGTCGCTCCAGGCTAAACGCGGCGCAACGGCGCAGCCGAACGTTCCCTTGCTCGGCCTCATCCCCGAAGGGTCGATATTGCAGGCCGAGCTTTACATTCCGAACCGAGCCCGTGGTTTTATCCAGCCCGGCCAGCAAGTGTTGTTGCGCTATCACGCGTTTCCCTATCAAAAGTTCGGTCATCATGAAGGAACGATCGCCAAGATCGCCAGCTCAGCGATTATGCCGGACGAGCTGACAAGACAGCTTCCAAGCAGCAGCGAAACGTCTGCTTCGAGTGGCGCCAGTCCAGTCTATCCTGTCACCGTCAGCCTCAGGAGACAGACCGCGATCGCCTATGGCAAGCAGGTGCCATTGCAGCCGGGCATGCAGCTCGAAGCAGACGTGCACATCGAGACCCGCCCTCTATTCGAATGGGTCCTGGAGCCGCTCTTCACCTTGACGGGTCGTCAGCAAAATGCTGAGGGCATTCCAGGATGAGCGTGCTCGATGGCGTCAACTTCGGCATCGGGCGGCGTCTGCCGATGGTGTTGCAGACCGAAGCCGCCGAGTGCGGTGTTGCCTGTCTCGCCATGTTGGTCGGCTTTCACGGACAGCGTACCGACCTCGCCGATCTGAGAAGACGCTTCGGCGTATCGCTAAAGGGTGCAACACTCAAGGACGTGGTTCGTGTCGCCGATCAAATCGGCCTGGCCACCCGGCCCATGCGGCTGGAGCTTGGCGAGCTGCCGCTGGTCAAGACGCCCTGCATCTTGCATTGGGACCTCAATCACTTCGTCGTTTTAAAAAGCGTCGGCCGCAACAGCGCTGTCATCCACGATCCGGCCGTCGGTCTGCGCCGCCTGTCCATGGCCGAATTCTCGAAGCACTTCACCGGAATTGCTCTCGAAGCAACGCCAACTGGTGGTTTTGCCCGCGCCGAAGCGCCGCCAAGAGTAAAGCTTCGCCAGATGCTCGGCCGTTTCACCGGTCTCAAGCGCTCGCTGCTGCAACTTCTTATACTGGCGCTCGCCATCGAGGTGTTCGCGATCGCAAGCCCGCTGTTCATGCAGTGGGTGGTGGATCATGCGCTGATCTCAGCGGACTACGACTTGCTGCTCACCCTCGTGATCGGCTTCGCGCTCCTTCTTCTGATTCGCATCTCTGTTTCGACCATGCGCAGTTGGATGCTGATGACATTGGGAGCATCGATCAAAGTTCAGGCGCGCACCAATCTGTTCTCGCATCTGGTCACGTTGCCGACGAGCTTCTTCGAGGCCCGGCATCTCGGTGATGTCATGTCGCGCTTCGGCTCGCAGAGCACCATCTTGAAGGCGATCACGACCGAACTGATCGAGGTGGTGCTCGATGGGTTGATGGTCAGCCTGACGCTGATGATCATGTTTCTGTACGCGCCAGTCCTGGCCCTTCTGGTGGTGGCGGGCGCTTTTCTCTACGGCATTCTGCGCTGGGCGTTCTACGCACCGCTTCGCCAGGCCTCGGCCGAAACCATCATCTGGGGCGCCAAACGCGACAGTCATTTTCTCGAGACGCTGCGCGGCATCAAGACGATCAAGCTGTTCAATGCACAGGACAGCCGTCGCGCGCACTGGCTCCATCTTCTGGTAGAGACGGTCAATCGCCAGCTCACCACGCAAAAGCTGGGCATCCTGTTCAAAACCGCCAATAGCCTGCTTCTCGGTGGCCTGACCCTCTTGGTGGTCTGGCTGGGTGCGCGAGAAGTGCTGGCCAACGCGTTTTCCGTCGGCATGCTGCTCGCCTTCATCGCCTATAAGGACCAGTTCCTGTCGCGTGTCAGCGCCCTGATCGATCGCCTGGTCGAGTTACAGATGCTGAAACTGCACGCCGAGCGCCTTGCCGACATCGCTCTCAGCTCGCCGGAGCCGCGGGATCTGATGCCGCGCGATCGCCTGAATAAAGCGCCGCTATCGATCGAAGTCCGTGATCTTGGTTTCCGCTATGGCGAGAACGATCCCTTGGTGCTGGACGATCTCAGCTTTCGAATTACAGCCGGCGAATCAGTGGCGATCGCAGGCCCGTCGGGCTGTGGCAAGACCACGCTGTTGAAGCTCATGATCGGTCTCCTGACGCCGAGCACAGGGGACATTCTGATCGACGGCATGCCCATCAAGAGGGTCGGCGTCGACGTCTATCGAAGCATGATCGGCGTCGTCATGCAGGATGATCAGTTGTTCGCCGGATCGCTTGCCGACAACATCTCTTTCTTTTCCGAAGAGCCGGATCAGGAACTGATCGAGCACTGCGCCAGGCTCGCTGCCATCCATGATGATATCATGGCCATGCCAATGGGCTACCACACGCTAATCGGTGATATGGGCACGATGCTTTCCGGCGGACAAAAGCAGCGGGTCCTGATCGCCCGTGCCCTCTACCGCCGCCCCTCGATCCTCTTCCTAGACGAGGCCACAAGCCACCTGGATGTCCAGCGTGAAAACGCTGTGAGCGAGGCCATCAGGGCGACCAGCACCACCCGCATCATCGTCGCCCATCGTCCGGAAACGATCCGTTCGGCCGATCGCGTGATCACGTTGAACAAGGGTAGGCTCGCGAACGAGCTTCAGGTGCTAAAAGAACCCCATCTTAGCGAAAGGCGTGGCACGGGGCAGCTTCCGGCGGACACGTAAAATGCAGTCGCGATAGAACGCCAGGCCACAATGCTCATCGATTAAGGGCAATGTAGGTTGTGGCCGATCGCAGGAACGTTCTTTACGAAGGAGATTGCAAATGGCCGCGTGGTGACGGTCTGTATTGGCACGCTGAGAGGCAGGAATGGGCTGGGTGGCAGCCATTTTGTGGCGTCGTCTAGATTCCGCAGGTAACGCCAAGCCGCCCTAAGCGGCATCGACACAGAGCCTGTGATTGATATCACAGACCGAACCGTGGGAATGAGCAAATGGTGTCATTGCTAGAGCCAGACGTTCGGTTTTACAGCCATCATGGCCGGAACCTAGTGGGTTGGATCTAACCGATAATGAAATGTGGCACGGCAATGTCGATGGCTATGATCGCATTGAGCCAGGCTTGGACGTGCTCTTGGAACCGAACAATAGGGTTGATCATAAAATGCTCCGATTATTCTTGTTGGCGATGCTGTCTACTCTCTTAAGTTCATGCGCGGCGCCGAAGCAAACTTGGCAGGATTTTCAACAGGCCTGTGATGCCGGTGATGCTAGGGGCTGCTACAATCTCGGCGTCGCCTATTATGAGGGCTTGAGCCTTGAGCCGAACCCTGCCAAGGCAGCATCACTCTTCCAGCGAGCTTGCGACGATGGCAGCACCAAAGGCTGCACCAACCTCGGCACACTCTACTCAAGAGGCGAAGGCGTTAAGCGAGATCTTGTCAAAGCAGCCTTTCTCTTTAGGCAAGCCTGCGATGCCGGCGAGGCTCTGAGCTGTAGTAATCTTGGTAATGCCTATGCAGAAGGCGAAGGTGTTGAGCGAGATTTGGAGAAAGCTGTGGCGCTGTTTCAACAAGCCTGCGATGCCGGCAATAGCAGAGGCTGTGGCGAACTTGGTGTTGTGTATTCCAAGGGCGAAGGCGTTTCGCCGGACCCATCGAAGGCGATTTCGCTCATCCGGCAGGGTTGCGAAGCTGGCGATGCCGGTGCCTGTTTCAATCTGGGAGCGGTCCATAGAGATGGCAATGGGATAAGACCGGATCTGACGGCGTCGGTCGCATTCTTCCGGCAGGCCTGTGATGGCGGTGATACCAGAGGCTGCATCGCCCTTGGGAGTGCCTACACAAATGGCGTGGGTGTCGACGCGAACCTAAGGAAGGCGGAATCGCTCTTTCGGCGCGCATGCGACGATGGAAATACCGACGGTTGTCACAATCTTGGGCTTGTTTATTTGCATGGCAATGGCGTTACGCCAAATCCAGTGAAGGCAAGCTCGCTCTTTCAAAAAGCCTGTGATGCCGGCGGAAGTGCCAGCTGCCACAATCTCGCCGTTACCTACTACGAAGGCACAGGTGTTGATCAGAATTTTGTGAAAGCGGCCTCGCTTTTCCAGCAAGCCTGTGATGATGGCTTCCAGCAAAGCTGCGCCTTCCTCCAGACCGTTCAGGGAAAAACGTAAAACGGTCAATCAATTGTCAGCATTCGGCATTCTCAGAAACCCAAGGGCAAACGCATGTTTGGGTGGACCAGGCGGTTCAGTTTCGCTCATCCGTCAAGCCTGCGACGACGGACATGCTGGAGGTCGCTTTGCGCTTGGGACTTTTCAAAGTAACTCTTGATAAACTGGGCTTCCTTTTCGACATCGACACTTCATGAAATGCTGATCTAGCAAACGGAGATGTTGCTTCTCTGAGGGGTCGCGAATGACCGTTTCTGGCACGAAGGGGAAGCCAGCGTTATGGCCGCTTTACCCCTGAAAGCCGGCATGAGTCGGCCGCCGCCAATGACTTAAGGTGACCCCAATCCAGCCCCTCGGTGAAGGGGAGGGCGATCTTGACGACCACGGATTGCGTGAGGCGCCCCGCGCCTTCGATCATGTCTGGCCAAGCCGTCGATATGATCGGCAAGGCGAAGTGCCAAGGCAACAATGGTCAGTGTAGGGTTTGCGACGCCACTGGTCGGGAACACACTGCTGCCTCCGATAAAGAGATTATCGATACCGAATATTCGACAGTCCGCGTCGACTACACCCTTGGACGGAACGTCTGCCATGCGTGTCGTGCCGATGTGATGATGACCGCCGAGAAGGTCGTCCGGCCATGCATCGCCACTGTCCAACAGCCAGTCGGCCATGAGCACCCGGCCAACCCCAATACGTCCAACCTCTTCGCCAATTAGCTGGACAAGTTCCACAATCGAGTCGCGATCGATGGAGCTGAGGCGCCAGTCAAGCTGAATGCGTCGGAGTCCGAGCACGTCGCGTTCATCAGTGAGTGTCACGCGGCTATCGGGATTAGGCGCCTGCTCACCTTCGATCTCGATGTAGACACTTTCGTTGTCGAAATACTCGACAAGACCACCCCAGATTCCACCAAGGTCGGTCGTGACGTCAATGATCCGTCTGCCAAGTTCATCAGGAAACTGCCCCCGCTTCAAATCGTCCCTGACAGCTCGAAGCGCCTCATAACCCTGCGAGCTATTTCGTATTGTCGGTATTTGGCCCAGCTGTGCTGCACTGTTCAAGAGTCCTCGTGCCGACTGAGCCTTTGGGCTGATGCGTACTTTTGCCCGACCTCGAACTGTATCGAGCTCGTGATAATTGTAGGCATCTTCCCAACCGGACTTCGTCACGGCTACTTGGCCGGCGACAGTGTTCAGGTGATCAGCGAAATAGCGGCCCACAAGATCATGATCATTGCCGAGGCCGGCTGGGTTTATCGCATCTGTGTTCAAGAGCAGCCTTGGGTTCTCCAGGCCGCCCAGCGCGAGAACGAAATGCCGTGCCATGACGCGGATGGTCTTGCCGTCTAGCCTCGCGATTTTGAAACTGGTGACATGAGCGTCGTTCGGTTCGGTCTCGATCTCAATGACATTAGCATGCAGCCACACCTCAACATTGGCAGCAACGTCGAGCTCATCACGGAAGGTTTCACCGAAGCGATTTGGCGGATGGTTGAAACGCCAAAGCTTGTGGGCAAGTTTGTCGTCAGCAAAGTCAAGATAAGGCGTCCCCTCCGGCGTTGCGGCGACGTGATCATAGTCGTAGGCGCCAAGACCGATCACCTCATGGGCGAGGCTATACCACGGATCAAGGGTTGCTCGAGTAATCGGCCAGCCGCTATGGGGAACCCAGCTTTTGGGCTCGAAGTCAAGCGGATCGAGGGGTGCACACTCGCCGGCCCAGTGATTGGTGCTGCCGCCGAAATAGCGAAGCCGCGTCACATCCAGATCGAAATAAGGATGACCAATACTGCCCCCCCGATACAGGGCCTGGGCTTCGTCTTCGTACTCAAAAGCGCCCGATTCTAGAACAATGACCTTGTGAGCCGTCCCGATGAGACGACGCGCAATCGTTAGGCCTGCGGCTCCCGAGCCTGCAACGCAAACATCACCCTCAATCGGCGCATCACTGTCGTACTGCAGAAAATCGTGGATCATGCGATTTTAATCCAGCCGCTAATCGTCGCAATAGGCGACATCCAACTGTCCTCCAGCCCTTCGCGCAGCGTCGGTCGTGAACATGCAATTGATCCAGCGCCCGCTGAAATTTTCTTGCATTCGCCCGAGATTGCCCAGCTATCAACGGCAAGTCCGACACGAGCCATCCAGAGCAAAGGAAATCCCATGGCTACTAGTCACTCGGAACTGAACGATCTCCGGTCATATTGCGCACCGGACGCGAAAATCTATTGTTGATTCCGTCTTTCCAGTAAAGAGGGAAATTGTCTTTTAGGGTGTTTTCGCCAGGTAATGTAATACACTAAGATAACGGCAACGAAGAGATAACAACCAAGAGTAGATAACAAGTCGATTATTTTGTTGGGCATTTCGAGTATAGCATTGCGTTATTTCTGCTTCTATCATGGCAATCTCGATTACTGAATTGACGCGAATTTCCGATGAGTCGCTCAGTGTTGAAGCTCGATACGATCACAAGGTGATGATGCTTCGGTCTGATTTGGGTGACTGATCGTTAGAAGGGATCGCGAGGTGGAGGTGTTTACGTGAGACGGCGACAGCTACTTGGTGGAGTAATCAGTCTAGCAATTTGGTCCGGCTTTCCATTTGCGCACCGAACGCTTTCGGCCAAGTGGATGGTTTCGTCTCCGGACTTGGCAGATTGTCTTCTGCAAGCTTGCTCCAAACGACTGAGCGCGATCGAAGTTGGTCGAGCCTATCTGAAGGAGCTAACATCCATACCGAACGCCGACCAAGTGGTAGAGACTCTGACACATGGTCTCGGCGCATCATCGTCCGAGCTCAAAGCGTTGGCGCCAATCGATCTTCGCGACCGCCTTAGAGCCCAAGTTTCCAAAGATTTCAGTGCCGGTCGAACGGTCCGCTTGCGTGGCTGGCTTCTTGGCGACGCCGAGGTGCAGCTTTGTGTCCTGGCAGCGCTCTGCTCAGGTCAGGAGCCGGAAACCACGGTGGGCTGAGACGTCGCGCGAGCGACTCGGCGAAGCGGTCGACTAGAGTAGCCGACGGGCGAAAACAAGTTGGACCGATTCGGAGGCCCCAATGTGCAGCGTCTGGTTGCACCAAGCACGCATTGGCCCTGTGGTCGGAATCGGGGGAAAAGTGTTCATTGCCGAGGGAGCGCTGGTGGCTCAAGTTGACCCGGAGGAGACGAAAAGCAGCACTGTAAGAGAAGTCCAATTGGCCTTCCGACGGTAGTTATAATGGCTCTTTCGGGGAAGCCAAAGAGTTGGCTACTTTAGTGCGCCTTCAGCCGTCTTCTTCCTTGTGAGCAATTGATCCGAAAACAATCTTTACACACTCGGTGGTCGCAGCTTCGCGCCTCGGAACCCTTCTGTACCATCACACAAACGTCCGTCCCAATGACTTGACCAATGCTGAGATTAGCCCATGGGATTTGCTGAAATCCTCATCTTGGTAGGAGCCCTTGCGGGCGGCTACGTTAGCGGCCTTACGGGCTTCGGCACGGGACTTACCGCGCTTGCAATTTGGTTGCTGGCGGTGCGTCCGGTCGAGGCCGCGCCACTTGTCATAATCTGCTCCATTATTTCTCAGATACAGACGTTTCCAGCGATTTGGCATGCAATTGCATGGCGCCGGGTTCTGCCATTTGTTGTCGGTGGACTGGCTGGCGTGCCAATGGGGACTATGCTCTTGCCACTGATCTCATTGCAGACTTTCAAATTGCTCATCGGCTGTTTGCTGATTGTCTACTGCAGTTTCATGTTGCTCAGGCGATCAACTCGCGCTGTGTCATGGGGAGGTAGCTTTGCTGACGGTGTTATCGGGTTGGGAGGTGGCGTTCTAGGCGGTTTAGCTGGCTTATCCGGCCCACTTCCGACGATTTGGGCAACCCTGCGGGGCTGGGGTAAGGATGAGAAACGGGGTGTTTTTCAGGCCTTCAACCTCTCGATCTTGCTTCTTGCCGCAGCGTTCCAAGCACTCGGTGGCTTTATGACAACCGAAGTTGGCCGATTGGCAATCATTGCGTTGCCGGGAACTCTTTTGGGCGCCTGGCTGGGGCGGAAAACATACAACAGGCTGGGAGACGGTCGTTTTAATCAGATTGTCCTAACCCTACTACTTTTGTCTGGCATCTCAATTGTCACGACATGGGCATTGATGCTCTAGCGTCCGCAATTGGCACGTTCCCGACACTAGCCTAGTGCCCGCTTTTGGGTGCTAAGCTGGCATTTCCGAGCGCGTCTGACCGTCTCAATATGCTCCTATGTATGACCGACAGGGTGTCCCAAAAGGGAACTTGATCTGTTGGGTGTCGATCTTGCAAAAATGACGGGATGGATGAACCTCTCGACAGGGTCAATAAAGGCGGAGAGCCAGACAGCGTTAGTGTCGTTTCTTAGAGCTTTGCTCGCATCATCTATCAGCTTCCTTACAATGCTGTTTATCGAGCAAGGTTCATTTCGCTCGATATCATTGGCGCAGTGCAGATCGATTGGTCCAGGATACTTCAGAGGAGGGGAATGTTACACTTTTGCGACGTCGATAGCGTCAATCTCCCTCGGCTCGTCATCTCGTCGATTTTTGAACTCAAGAATTGTATCGTCTTAGTTGGCATGATGTCAGCGTAGTCGGGCTCGCCATCCGCACGATTTTCCGCGATGATGACGTAAGACCATGCGACAGTGCAATTGGGTTGATCGGTATGCAACGACCTGGACCGTTGATCTCGGACGTCGATGCCAGAACGGATTCTTTGCCGAAGGATGATCTGCTCCTCAAGATTCAAGGTCTCCGGATGCATTTTCCCGTCGTCAAAGGCGGGTTTGGCCGGCGTAGCGGCGCCGTCAAGGCGGTCGATGGAGTCGATCTAGCCATTAGGAAGGGCGAGGTGCTGGGTTTGGTCGGTGAGTCCGGTTGCGGCAAGAGCACGCTCGCTCGCGGTATCCTGAAGCTGCAACAGCCGACTGCAGGCCGAATCTTCTTTGATGGCGACGACATCTGGGCTATGGACCGCAAGGCAACGGGTCGCCTGCGGCGGCGTATGCAGGCGATCTTTCAAGATCCCTACTCCTCGCTCAACCCGCGCATACGTATCGCCAATATCATCGGCGAGCCACTGCTGATCCATGAGGGCCTGCGAGGTCCTGGGCTTCAAAAGAAGGTCGACGAGCTTTTGAATCTCTGCGGCCTGCCGCGCCGCTTGGGCGACCGTTATCCCCACGAGATGTCCGGCGGCCAGCGCCAGCGGGTCGCCATTGCACGTGCCCTGGCTATCAGGCCAGAATTCGTGGTTTGCGACGAAGCCGTCTCGGCGCTGGACGTCTCGATCCAAGCTCAGATCATCAACCTGTTGGAGGACCTTCGCTCGGAGTTCGGCCTCACCTATCTCTTTATCGGCCATGATCTCAGCGTGATCCGTCATGTCTGCGACCGTGTGGCCGTGATGTATCTCGGCAAGATCGTCGAGGTCGGCCCTGATGATGCGTTGTTCGAAAGGCCGAAACATCCCTATACGCAAGCCCTGCTCGAAGCCGTGCCAATCCCGGATCCGGATGTCGAAAGCGAACGCACTCATCAGATCCTGCCCGGCGAGGTGCCGAGCCCGCTGAACCCACCGAGCGGCTGTGTCTTCAATCCCCGCTGCCGGCTGGCAGTCGACAGCTGTCGGCGCGACGTTCCGATCCTGCGCTCCATCGAGGAGAACCACCTGGTGGCCTGTCCTGTCGTCAAGGCGTGATTTCGACGAGAAACAATCCATATGTAAAGAGAGAAGTAACGGCAAAAAAAAGAACGGGGGAGAGCAAACGTGAAACGTCAGTTCAAATCCGATCGATCGAACCGGAATGTCGAGATCGAGCACGACCTCAAGGACGCCTTTGATTTCGACCCGAAAGATCCGCTTTTCAGCCTGACCAAAACCGAGCTTTCCGGCCCCAAACTACCGAGGCGGAGCGTGCTTCGGTTGATGGCCGCAGCCGGCACGCTAACGGCCTGGCATCTGATGCCATCGGGCGGCATCAGGAGCGCCAGTGCCCAGAGCGGCGGCGAACTTCGTTGTGGCTGGTCTGGCGTTGGCGAAATCCGTACCCTCGATCCGGCGCAGATCAACCAGGTGCTGCAATTCCAGATCACCTCTAACGTGCTTGGCGGTTTGATGCATATCAACCCAGAGCTCGTCGCCGAGGGGGATCTGGTCCATGACTGGTCCATCACTGACGACGGCAAGGAGTGGACGTTTCATCTACGCGAGGGCGTGACCTTCCACAACGGCGACCCGTTCACCGCCGACGACGTGCTGTTTACCTACAACCGTTCCAAGGATCCAGAGCAGTCGATCCACGGTGCTGTGATATCCAACGTTCTTGATGTTGTGAAGGTTGACGACCACACCGTGAAGCTGATGCTCGGCGCACCCCAGGCATCGCTTCTGACCAAGACGCTGGAACGCTCGAGCGGCCGGGCGATGACCATCGTTTCGAAAGGAGCGCTCGAAGCAATGGGCCCGGAGCAATACGGGCTAACGCCGGTGGGCACCGGGCCGTTCAAGGTGGTCTCCCACACCCTCGGCCAACCAGTGGTGCTGGAGCGTTTCGAAAACTACTACGACCCCGAACGGCCCAAGCTCGACAAAGTCACGATCATTCCCATTCTGGAGCCGGAGCCGCTTGCTGCGGCGATCGAGGCCGGCGATATTCAGCTGATCGGCGGCGCTGAGATCGCGTTTGAGCTACTCGACCGCTTCGAGGCCAACCCGGATCTCGTGGTCGAAGTCGGTCCTGGTCCCGGCTTCCAGAGCCTTTGGATGAACCCGCACCGCGATCCCTTCAAGGTCGAGGACTTCAACAAGCCGCTCGACGAGCTGATGCAGGAAAACGGCTTCAAGGTCAGGCTCGCCATCGCCAAGGCGCTCGATCGCGACCGTTTCGTCGAACAGGCGCTGTTCGGCCGTGGCCTGCCGGCTTACGGCACGATCAACCCGGCCATGGGTTTCTTTTTCGACGACAGCCTCGGCGAAAGCAGCAATCAACGCTTCGATCTGGACGAGGCCAAACGTCTTTTGGCCGAGGCCGGTTATCCCGATGGCAAAGGTTTTCCCAAGCTCAAGATCGCGACCTTCCCCAATTTCAGACGCGATGTCCAGGTTATTATGGGTATCCTGAAACGCAATCTCGGCATCGAATTCGAGCTCGAGACCAAGGATCTGCCCGTGCTGCTGGATGAGTTCGATCGCATGGAGTACGACATCATCCGGATCGGTTCCGGCGGCGATTTCGACCCAGATGACGGCTTGGTCGACTGGATGCGAAGCAGCTCGAAATTCAATGGCCGCGAACGCGACAAAGAAAAACTGGCGTTCGGCTATTTTGCCGATGACGAGGTCGACCGGCTGATCGCGGAGCAACGGCTCGCAACCGACCTTGATGAGCGGAAAGCGTTGGTGCAGCAGGCGAACCGGATCACGTCAGACAAGGTCGCCTGCGCCTTCATCTTCCATCCGGTCAACCCGTTGATCTACCGGAAGGAGGTCAATTTCCCGCCCGAGAGCCGAATTCCGGAACTGGTCGACCTCGACCGCACAACGCTTTCAAGTTGATGCGAGGCGGCGATCACGGTCTAATGCTACTCGCCTGTGATCGCCGGCCTCTGGCATGAGTGCCTACATCGCCCGCCGCCTGCTCGGTTCTGTCCTGGTCATGTGGGCGGTGGCAACGCTTGTGTTCTTCATGCTGCGTGCCGTGCCGGGCGATCCGATCGCAGCCCTTTTGTTCGATGTCGGCGATCCGGCGGCAGCAGCAGCGATCCGCGAAAAATTCGGCCTGGATCAACCGGTCTGGGTACAATATCTGAAGTGGTTCGCGCTCGTCCTCCAAGGGGATTTCGGCAATTCGATTTATGGCAGCCGCCTGGCGGTTACCCGAATCCTGGCGGAGGCATTTCCACGAACCTTGTCGCTCGCCTCGCTATCCTTCCTGATCGCGCTTTTGATCGCAGCACCCGCAGGGATGATCTCGGCGCTGAGAAAGGGATCTAACCTCGACCATGCGGTGACGTTCGTTGCCTTCCTCGGCCTCGCCATGCCGGATTTCTGGCTAGCCATTCTCCTAATCATCCTCTTTGCAGCCAATCTTCAATGGCTGCCTGCGATCGGCTACGTGCCGCTGGCCGAAGGTTTCTGGCCGTGGTTCTCGCATCTGATCCTGCCCTCGATCGCCATCGGCACGCCCTTTGCGGCCGTGATGGCGCGCATGATCCGATCGTCCATGCTGGAGGTCCTGAACACTGACTACATGCAGGTCGCCCGTGCCAAGGGACTTATGACCCCGCGCCTGGTTTTCGTGCATGCGTTGCCCAATGCGCTGATCCCTGTGATCACCGTGATGGGCATCGTGCTTGGCTTGGTGATGGTCAGCACGGTGGTGGTCGAGAATGTCTTTTCGATCAAAGGTCTCGGGCGCGTCCTGATCCAGGGCATCTTCAATCGGGACTATCCGGTGGTGCAGGGGGCCATATTGGTCGTCTCGGCGATCTTTGTCTTTGCCAATCTCGCGGTCGACCTTCTGTATACGGTGATCGACCCGCGCATTCGCTACGATTGAGGGTCGGAAATGCGTGCTGTCGAAACCGTCGAGATCGAGGTAGAGCCAACGCGGCAGCCGACCTGGTGGCGTTATCTCTTGCGCGACAAAAAGGCGATGATTGGCCTAATCGTGCTCGGCATCTTGGCATTCTGCGCCTTGTTTGCGCCGCTGCTTGCGCCCTATGATCCGAACGACATGGAATACCTCATGATCGACGGGCCGTCGCTGGCGCATCCGCTCGGCACCGACGATCTCGGCCGGGATCTCTTGAGCCGGCTGATTTACGGCAGCCAGATCTCGCTGTTCGTTGGTGTCACCACGGTGGCGATCTCGCTCTTTGCCGGAGTCCTGCTTGGCATCGCGGCCGGTTATTTCGGTGGCTTTATCGACACGGTCATCATGCGCTACATCGATCTTCAATGGGCTTTCCCCAACCTCCTGATCGCTGTCTATCTCGTGGCATTGTTCGGCACCGGGCTTTCCAACGTGATCATCGCGATCTCGCTCGCCTTCGTCGATGATTTTGCGCGCATCGCCCGCAGCATGGTGCTGTCGATCAAGGAGGAGCAGTATATCGCCGCCGCGCGCACGATCGGCGCTTCCGACTGGCGGATCATGTGGCGCCATATTCTGCCGAACGCCGCCGCCCCCTTGATCGTCCAGGCGACGATCAGCGTCTCCTATGCGATCCTGGGCGAGGCGACGCTCTCGTTTCTCGGCCTCGGCGTCGAGGCAACAACACCGACCTGGGGTCTGATCCTGGCCGAATCCCGCAGCTTCATTTCCCGCGCATGGTGGCTAGGCGTCTTTCCCGGCCTGTTCATCATGCTCACCGTGCTTAGCATCAATTTCCTGGGTGACGGCCTCCGCGACACCCTCGACGTGCGCGAGACCAAGGACATGCTCTAGGTGGTGTGACAACAGCCTGTGAGGCCTTTTTTCCGAAGACTCGGAGATCAAGTGCTGTTGTCAAGCTCATCCCGGCGAAAGCAAGCCGATCGATGCTCGACATGCATGTCTTCGAGTGATGGCTGGCTTGAGGCGCAGCGGTCGATGGCGAACCGGCAGCGCGGTTGAAACGCGCAACCCTGATCGAGCCTGGCGAGATCAGGTGGTTGTCCCTCTATTGCGACCAGCCGCTCCGTCACCCGGTCCATGCGCGGTTGCGATGCCATGAGACCGATGGTGTAGGGATGTCTGGGCCTGTGATAGAGCTCTTTCGGCACAGCTGTCTCGAGGATCCGCCCCGCATACATGACGTTCACCCGGTCGGCATAGCGTGCGACCAGGCCGAGATTGTGGGTGATCAGGATCAAGGCAACGCCGAACCGCCGGGTGAGATCCTTGATCAGCTCCAGGATCTGCGCCTGGATGGTGACGTCGAGCGCGGTCGTCGGCTCGTCGGCGATGATGAGCTTCGGCTCACAGGATAGCGCTTGCGCGATCATCACCCGCTGGCGCATGCCGCCGCTGAAGTGATGCGGATATTGTCTCAGCCGACGCTCCGGCTCGGAGATGCCGACAAGCGCCAAAAGTTCGATCGCTCGCGCCGTCGCTTCCTTTTTGCTGAAGCCCAGATGTAGCTGCATCGCCTCGGTCAGCTGCGTGCCGATGCTGAGCACCGGGTTAAGTGAGGTCATTGGTTCCTGAAAGATCATGGCGATCTCGCGGCCGCGTAGCGGTCGAAGTGCGGCATCATCAAGCCTTGCGAGATCTCGGCCACCGAAACGAACATGCCCGGCACGTACCTCACCCGGCGGCGAAGGCACCAGACCGAGGATGGCGAGGGCTCCCATCGACTTGCCCGAGCCCGACTCGCCGACAATGGCAACCGTCTCGCCGGCAGCGATGCTGTAGGAAATACCGTCAACCGCGCGAACCAGGCCCTCGGCGGTCCGAAAGGTGACTTCTAGATCCTTGATATCCAAGATGGCCGTCACGACGTTCCGCATCTCCAGAAATCTAACGCTAACCTAGAGCATAGCCGGAAAGATCGGGAAGGACAGACAACAGTGTGTCGGTTGATGCTGGCTTTTGCTAGGCACCATCGCCATTTTGTTTATCAAGGCGGATCAACAATCGAAGAAACGGAATGTGATGCAGCCGGGCTTTACCACCAGACCGGAGATCGTGGGCAGCTTCGGTGTCGTCAGCAGCACCCATTGGCTCGCCTCCGCGGTCGGCATGCGGGCCATGGAACTCGGTGGCAACGCCTTCGATGCGGCTGTAGCCACTGGCTTCACCCTCCAGATCGCCGAGCCACATCTGAACGGCCCGGGCGGCGATGTGCCGATTATCTTTCAGCGAGCGGATGCCGACGAGCCAACCGTCCTTTGCGGTCAGGGTGTCGCCCCGGCTGGCGCCACCATCGAACGCTTTCAGGAGCTCGGCCTGTTGCTGATTCCGGGTACTGGCCTTCTACCCGCGGTCGTGCCCGGCGCCTTTGATGCATGGATGCTGCTGCTGAGGGATCACGGCACCCTGCCGCTGCGCACTGTTCTAGAGCCGGCGATCGCCTATGCCGAGAGCGGTTTTCCACTGCTCGCCGAAACCGCCCAGACCATCCAGGGCGCATCCGGTCTTTTCACCGACGCCTGGCCTAGTTCGGCCGAGGTCTGGCTTGCTCATGGACGAGCACCGACGCCGGGCGCTCGCTTTGCGACGCCTTTGATCGGCGCCACCTATCGAAAGATCCTGGACGAAGCGGAATCCGGGAGTACCGATCGCGACGAGCAGATTGAAACGGCGCGAAAAGCGTTTTACCAAGGCTTCGTCGCTGACAAGATCGACAGGTTCTATCGAGACTTCGAAGCGCTGGATAGCACCGGCCGATGCCACAAGGGTATCCTGACCGGCAACGATCTCGCCGGCTGGCAGGCGAGCTACGAGCCGACCTTGGCTTTCGACTATGCCGGCTATCGCGTCCACAAGACAGGCCCCTGGGGCCAGGGCCCGGTCTTCCTGCAGCAGCTCGCCTTACTCGATGGTTTCGATCTTGCCTCCATGGACCCGCTCGGCGATCGCTTCGTCCACACGGTGATCGAATGCGCCAAGCTCGCCTTTGCCGACCGCGACGTTTTCTACGGCGACCCCGCCTTCACCGACATACCGCTGGAAACCCTTCTTTCGCCCGCCCACAACGAACGCCGCCGCCGTCTGGTCAACGATCAGGCGTCCGATCAGCTTCGGCCGAGTGATATGCTTCATGCCTCGGTGCGCCTGAAGGCGCTTCATCGCCTCTCGGGTGCTGAAACACCCGCCGGCATTGGCAGTTGCGAATCCACCTTTGCCGACCTCGAACCGCCATCCGGCGACACATGTCATCTGGACGTGGCTGACCGCTTTGGCAATCTGGTCTCGGCGACGCCGAGCGGCGGCTGGCTACAAAGCTCGCCCGCCGTGCCGGGTCTCGGCTTCAACGTCACGACCCGCGGCCAGATGTTCTGGCTCGACGACGATCTCCCGTCATCCCTCGCTCCCGGCAAGCGCCCGCGCACCACCCTTACCCCGACGCTGATCACTAAGAACGGCCGCCCGTGGATCGGTATCGGCACGCCGGGCGGAGACCAGCAGGATCAATGGACTCTCACCGTCCTGCTCCATCACCTCCATCACAATATGGACCTCCAGGCCGCGATCGATTGCCCGCTCTTCCATAGCAACCACGTGATCTCCTCTTTCCACCCGCGCGACCACCAGCACAACCGTCTCCTGATCGAGAGCCGCTTCCCCGAAGCTACGATTGAGGCCCTTGAGCGCCGTGGGCACGAGACCGAGCGGGCCCCCGACTGGGCGCTGGGCAAAGTTTGTGCAGCAGGCTTCCGGGACGACGGCATGCTCCGCGCTGCGGCGACCCCGCGGCTGATGCAGGCGTATGCTGTCGGGCGGTAGTTCAGCGCGCCAACCAAATTCGGTGATAAGATTTGGGGAGCACCGCACTGGAAGTACGAATTGACAAGTCAAAATGTCCAACCGGGCTTTATCGGAACGGAAGTGTGCTGCGCTTGAAATTGCAAGCCGAGGCAAGCCTTTCGACAGCTATACCCTCGATAGCCGACCTTCGCTGACGTTCGCCAATGCGTAAAGAAGACCCAAAGCGGTCAGTCAAATGCGCCTCAGACTGATTCCGAATAGCCTCCGTATGATGGTGAGGCAACCTTCACGCGTCCTTAACCATTTGTTTCTAAATTAATCCATTGCTGGCGAGCTCATGGCTGGTTCGAAGGAGCACTATTACACGTGCATACGAGCGGGAAGTTACGATAATGGGGAACGGCCAAGTATGAGCGATCGGGTGGTACCAACTCAGTCGGTTGAGTTTGACATTAACCATCAGCAGCGTCTGCTTAGTGCTTTTGCTGGACTTACCGAAGAGATGAGCAGAGCTTCATCAAAGGAAGAAGTCCTTTCTCTGGCCGCGACTTGGGTTCCCAACATCGTTCCTGCAGATCGAGCCAGCATCACTTTTCCGGTTGATGCCGACAATCTTGCCGTCCATGCCTTGGAGGGCGACAAGGCCATCCCGATTGGGCTGTTACTGCCCATTGCGGACACCACAACTGGCACGGCGTTTCGAGAGCTAAGAACCGTCCTGATCGAGGACACTTCCAAGCACTGCGAGATGGACGTGAAGATGCTGGCTGGCAAAGGGCTGGTTACCTGCATCAATGCGCCCATGATCAGTCAGGGGCGATCGATCGGCACGCTTAACGTCGCGCATTGGAAGTCGGGCGTTTACACACCGGGCTATGCAGCGCTTCTCTCTCACGTTGCGGGCGTCCTCGCCGCTCAACTCAATCTGCTCGATCGGTTTTTTTCAACCCAAGGGAAACTCGAGGTTCTGGTCGCCAAGCGAACGCAAGAGCTGGAGATCCAAAAAGCGCGTCTGCAAATGGCGCTCGACAAGGAAAAAGAGCTAAGCGGGCTGCAACGACAGTTTGTCTCGATGGTCAGCCACGAATTTCGTACACCTCTTGCAATTATCGATGGTGCCGCGCAACGGTTCCTACGCCGGCCAGAGAAGGCGACGGTCGACAAGCTGACGGCTTCGTTCAAAAAGATCAGAAATTCAGTCAGCCGCTTGATGAGTTTGATTGAAACCGTTCTTGATGCGGCGCATCTGGAAGAGGGAAGGATCAAATTCGAGCCTGGCGATTGCGTCATCCGCGATGTCCTAGAAGACTTGCAGCAGGCTTATCTCGAAACCTATCCAAAGCACCGTATTGAGGCGACTCTCGAGGAGTTGCCCAGCCAAATCACCGCCGATGAATGTCTCATCCGACAGGTCTTCTCGAACCTCCTGTCGAACGCGGTCAAATACTCGCCGGAAGGCACAACCGTTCACGTCGGAGGATGGCAGGACGGCGAGATCGTGGTGGTTTCAATCCAGGATGATGGCGTCGGCATTCCTGAGGAGGAGCTAGTCCAGCTATTTGAGCGCTTCTTCAGAGCCAGTACGTCAACTGGCATCGCCGGGACTGGCATTGGCCTCTATTTAACCCATCACTTCATCGACCTTCACGGCGGCTCCATCGAGGTGGACAGTAGCGAGGGCACAGGCACTACATTCACCGTCCGATTACCAATCGGGGGTAAAGAAAGGGAAGCCGCCGACCACAAGCTCTAACGACTGCCTCTGGCTGGCCCATTGGCCCGATGGCGTCGTTTGAGTAAGCGGCCGGATTTGATGCTGTGGACATTGAAGTACGACATGAAATCGTACCCGAAACCTCTTCGCCTGAATTGTCAGGCACAACGCCTGGATGTCGTCAGACGCCTCATATCTCGAATGTCAGTCATCGTCGCCGATGGTGAGCGTCGTCAAGCCTCCGTGCAGGTCCACCAACAATGGATCACCACTCAGGAAGATCTTTAGCTCTTCATCCTCTTCCGCGACATCGTCATCGATCAGAACCACGCTGAAATCGGCTTCTGTTTCGCCCTGCCTCAACGTCAGAACACCGCGCGCAGGCTCGTAGTCGGAATCCTTCTTAGCCGTCCCGTCCACGGTCGTATAGCTGACGATGGTCGTGCTTTCAGCAGGACGATCGAGATGCACCCGGACCGTAAGCGCGCCTTGACCCTCGATCAGCGGGTCACTTGGATACTCAACCGATACATCGATCGGCCTAGCAGGCTCTGCATTGACATTAATGACCTTCGGACTTTCCTGATGCTCGCTGCCTGATGCCTCGTGGTGCTCATCGTGCTCATCGCCTTCCTCGGCGACATCTGTTGCGTGAAGAGTTGCGTGCGGCGACATGACGGTGATTTCGACACGCCGGTTCCGCGGCTCGTCGGTGCTGTCGCCTGTCGGGACCAGTAATTTTGCACGGCTCTCTCCGTAATCGATGATATGCACTGCATCCAGAGCTAGGCTCGATAACCCCAGAGCTTTTCTTACGGTTTTGGCACGTTCATGGGAAATCTTATGGTTGACTTGAAGGTTGCCGACCGTGTCGGTAAAGCCCTCGATGAAGATCTCGAAGTCATCCAGTTCCTGAGCATAGAGGACCGCTTCCTCAACCACCGACCAAGCCTCGTCGGAAAGACTCGCGCTACCGCTGTCGAAGAAGATCCGGAATGATTTGGCGTCGGGTGGCAGGTCATCGGGTTTTGCGTATTCAACGACTTCATCATCGCCGTGAACATGAGTCTGTGCCTTCTCATGTTCATCATGAGCATGAGGCTCTGCCTGTGCGGTGATCTGATGAGGGCCTTCCTCACTAGGGCCCTCGCCGTTCTGGTCATCCCGATCCAATCGGCGCTGAAGGACATTGTCGACGACGTTCATCGTTGCTGCCGACACTTCCCCTTTCAGCTTTGATGTCAACGAATCCAATTGAGTAGAGGACGCAACAGATGTGGCAGCAAAACCTAACAAGAAAGCTGCGGCCGCCATGATAGCTTTAGATCGCATTTTCCATCCCTTGATCTTTTGGTTCGTTGGCAGAGGAGCATTTAAGATCGATATTGAATATGTATTTGAAACTATTCAGCATCGATATTACTACATGGATGCAGTCATCTGTATCGATCAATCCAACCGCACTGTGGACGTTGATCCCAGATGGGCACTAAATTTCGTGTGATTTGTATCGATCACTCCCACCACACTATGGAAGTTGACCCCAGATGGGCAGTAAATTTCGTGTGATTGCTATCTGGAAGAGACCACAAGGCACCTACAAATGCAAGTTAGGTGACAATAAGCTGCTGGCAGGAGAAGCGGAATCATACTCTCGGGTATATCCAAAGGCCACTGGAGTGGCTTCTCTGGGTCAAAGTTGAGCTTTGATAGCCCATCCCAAATGTCCGCTTTCACTTCTTATGGGATGGTGGATTCGGATTCCGCCGCTGGCTGGAGAACAACTCCTGATCGCCGGTTAGCACCGTGCCGACATGATGCAGTGCTTCGATCGCAGCATGCGCAGCGCCATAGGGCTCCGCTGTGTCGAACTTGATCGGATACTTTGAACATACCGTTGTCAGAAATTGGCTTGCCGATTCCAGCTTTGCACATCCGTCCCTGATCTGGTCTGGCAGCAATCCAATTCTCTTGCGGCGTCGCCGTGCCATCGTGCTCTCCTCGAACGGAGCAACGATGTTCGCATAATGTTCTTGTTGGGCAAGATGCTTCTTTGCATGCCGCCCATGCGCGAATGTTGATCGACATAGAAACCTTTGGCGCGAACTGCGGGTCAAAGGATGTTCGGTTGATCGGGGCGCATCGGAAGGAGAAGGCATAAGGCCAGGCATCAGCCTTGAGGAAGGTATCGTGCGCTAAGCTGCCACCCACAACGGCCTTGCAAGATTGGCGCCCTTGATCCTAACCGGCCTCTAGTTCAACGTTCCAACATACCGGACATCAAGGATCAGATCGATCGGTGAGCCTTGGCGCTCTCGAGACCGCCACATCGTTAGGATTTACATCGTTGTGCCTGGTTTCTGCCTATCGTTCCGAGAGACCTTGCACTCACTATCATTGCAAGCTGCTTGCGAAATTTTCTCGGCTAGCGATTTGGCAAAACCCTTTTCGTGATCAGAGATGCCGCCATTCTCCAAGAGATTTTCTTTCAGCTTGCCAGCATCCGAGGCGCCATTCGCTTCAGCAACAGACCACCACAGAAAGGCCATCATTTTATCTGCAGGAACCGAATAGCCGCGGTGATACATCGCGCCGATCTTCTTGGCCGAGTCTGGATCACCAGTCAGAGCCTCGCGATACACTTTTGACGTCGGACTGCTCGGCGTCATGACAGCTTTGGCGAAAACATCGGTGAGGTTTTTGACTACAGTAGCTGCTTGCGGTTCGATGTCCCCCGGCTCCAACGGCAGACCATGATCATCGTGGAAGGCGCGTATGGCGCTCGTCGTCAGGTTGCCACAAATACCATCGTGAGGCCCTGGATCGTAGCCCATCCGCTCTACGAGGCCTTGAGCAAAGGCGACATCTTCTGGTGTGGGGCCTTCTTGATTAGCACTGGCAAAACCTGACAACGTCAACGCAAAAGCATAGACGACCGTCAACATAGCTATTCTCATTGCGATTCTCCCTACCCAGCCATAACGTCTGTTTCAAAGAAACCGACACGGATAGAGTAAACAGCGGGACAGGCGAACATATTCAATATTATCGCGTTTTAAGAGATAATAGAACGATCATTTCGGAATTTGGTCGAAAACTTGGCCGCACCTTGGATCGCATCTGGAGACAAAATAAACACTTGTTTAGCGCACAGCCTTATGTCTCGCCATGGTACATTTTACCCGTTTTTAGAGCGGCGCTCTTGCTGCCAGTATTGCCGAAAAAAGCCAACACCAGAATGAAGCTGCGGCTGCGGGCGTTCCACCGGGAGGGGAGTTTGGCGTTGTCGTCCCGCTAGATGAAGAGTCTGGAATAGATGTTGTCGCTGGGGATCTCTCGTGAGCAACTGTTGTTGGTTTTGGCGGCCAGCTATTCATTCGCAGTTCAGGAAACTCGTTCTAGGGAGATGCGTGAATCAAGAGTCTAACGATTCACAGAACGGGTGTGTCTTCGAGACGGCACGACGTTTATTGGATAGCGGCAATGTAATACTCAAGTTACTCTAAAGTATTTATGGCCTTCTTTTCCGAAAGGAACTGAAGGGAAAGAAAGGCAAAATCCACTTGGAGGATTTTCTGGTGAGGCAAATAATCGTGGTCCTCTTGAGCTCAATGCTCTTAGTTTCATGCGGAAACAACCAGCAGTTGCCGAGCCCGACAACGGTTTCTTTAGAAAACAGTGAAGTAAGCGTGACAGCAGATAGCTGCCAGCTAGGGAACACGCAGGCTTGTTTGGATTTAGGCGAAGTTTACCTAACAGGTGATGGTACCGAGCAGGATTTCGGCCAGGCCGCTCTCTATTATCAGCGAGCATGTGAGAATGGTTCGCCTGAAGGCTGTGCCAATATTGGCGCTGCCTATCTCCATGGCAAAGGCGTTCAACGTGATCCAGCGATAGCTGTTCGACATTTGAGAGACGCTTGCGAAGGAAAAAATGCCTTTGGTTGCGCCAATCTAGGAGCCGCCAATCTCGCGGGCATTGGTGTTACTCAGAACATTTCAGAAGCCGTTAGGCTGTTCGAGAAAGCTTGTGGCGGTAAAGATGTCAATTCGTGTTTTGTACTTGGCACGTTGTATTTCGAAGGCCGAGGTCTTGAGAAAGACTTAGCAGCGGCACGCTCGTTCTTCCAAAAATCCTGTGATCTGAACCAGGAGCAAGGCTGTACCAATGTCGAGAAAATAAACGAAAGCTTATCTAATCAGCTTGCATCGCAGGAGGCAGCCTGTGAATCTGGAAATGCTAAAGCTTGTTATTATGCAGGCTTGTTCTATCGCGACGGCGAAGGAACCAAGCGAAATCCGACGAAAGCTGCAGTGTCCTTCGAGAAAGCTTGTGACGCGGGCCATGCGATTGGCTGTAATCATCTAGGTGTAAGTTACGGTACGGGTCTTGGCGTGAAGCAAGACATCGGCAAAGCGATGGCACTCTATGAACGGTCTTGCGATACAGGCTCTGGCTTAGGTTGCTATAATCTCGGGACGATATTTTTGAATGGGGAAGGCCTGCCCCAAGACATTGCGAAGGCGATCCAACTCTATGATAAAGGCTGCCATGTTGGCGATCCTCAAAGTTGCGCCGCCCTGCCAATCGCTGAGGCATTGCGATAGCCCGTCGATGTGAGCCATCAACAGACCGTTGCTGAATGGGGTTTTCAGCGGGTGAGTAGCGGGGCTTTGATTAGGACCGTCGATGACGACCGAACAGCAGAGTAGGACGATATGTTGGTCATCGATGGGATAGCGCGGCCAGATGACGCCGATTTTGGCATCCGCCCACTGCCTCGGCGTGCCATAAATGGCCAGTCCGGTATGCGCTGGATAAGGTGAGAAAGACCCCGAAGCGGTCATTCATGCATGACGGATGGCAGGGTGCAGTTCACTCCGCGACCACAGTCCATTGCCCAAGCGAGGCGTCGATCTCCTCGCATTTTTGCAGTGTCAAAGGACGTTTCACCCACGGACCTGCCGGTATCGTTTCGGACGCTACAATCACGCAGCGATCTCGATCCTCATCAAGTCGGAGAGTCTGATCTGCTTCGTCATAAACGAACTTCTGGCGTGGGTGGTCGTTGCACTCAAGCAGTGCGAATACAGTAACCTCGGACGCGATCAAGGCTTGCATACAAAAGCCTTCGAAGGCGTAAGATACAACTCGTCCAGTATCTGCCTCGTAAATGAAGCGAGTGTCGTTGCCTGAATAGTCGCGTGGCTCGCCATCCTCAGCTGGTTTACATGAATGTGTTTGCATCAGGTCGGATTTGCCGGGACCATAGGTATCGATACAAAAGCCATATCCGTTCGGCTCATCGAAATTTTCGCTCAAGACGATGTAAGGGGCGGCGGTCGGCACCTGAGGTGCTCCGGCATGAGCGGCGGCGCTCAATCCGATAAGCGCACTTAGTACGATGATGTTTCGCATGTTCATTCTACCCGAATGGGTGCCAGAAATTCCTAAGGTCAAAGACCCGCTTATCGTAGGCGGACGCGATCCAGGGTGCGGCCACACACTGAATAAGAGCATACTTTGGGCCCGGCCAGCAAGATAATTTGACTTCAAACAGTTATGCTTCAAACTATTCAGCGCAACTTCCTGGCACTCTTGCTTTATCCGAAATCACATTTTTCCCTAGGGTTTGCCGATGACACATGAACACGCGAAACTGCACCCGGTCTTGCATTCTGCCCATATCCTGGAGAAGCGGGTGGAGGCCCTGCTCAGCTCGTCTGACATACGTCATCGCCAAGCCCTCGTTTTGGATGCGCTGCAACAGATTGGTCCGACGTCGCAGCAACATCTTGCGAAGCAATTCGGTGTCTCTGCAGGCAGTATGAGTTCCATGATCGTACGACTGTTAGCACTGGGCCACATAACGCAAGCCACGAATCCCAAAGATCGACGTCGTGATATCGTTGACATCACATCGAGCGGACAGGCCGCTTTGCGGGGCGTGCATGAGGTATGGCGGGAAGGTGATAGAATGATTGAGGCGGCACTTGGTCGCAAAAAGAGCGAACAGTTTATCAATCTAGCACGAGAGCTTAGCAAAGCTCTTGGCGGCGGCCCTCCCGCGAAAGAACAGAGCGATTAGTGCTCGGGTCAAATCGGATCCCAGCGACGATTTTCGGCTACCACGGAAAGACCCGAATATGGCTGCTTTCGGCAGTTTTCCCCCGTCGCGTGCGCATGCGCGACCGGCAAGGTTGGGTCAGGTCCTCAAACTAGCCGACCAGCAACATGCGGAAATACCGCCCCGGCGGCAGTGATGACCGCCATCGTGCCGAGGACGAATAGTAGGGCTTGCACAGATCCTCGACGAAAGGGTCGAAAGCAGACGCCCGCAAAACCTCTTGGAGCCGATCGTAGAATGGATGGCCAGCCGAACGCGGCAGCTCATCCCAACTCAGCAAAAGATTCGATTGCCGGTCCCCTTGTCGACCCAACGACATGCTGTGCCCCACTGCTCTCGAAGGCCGTCAAACCAACAGCACCGAAGGATTTCGTCAACAGCCACTCAACCGAGTCGATCGCGTCTTTGATGGGCAGATTTCATTGAAAAAGCCGGAAGCTGTCCTCACAGGCGGATTCAATTGGAATGCATTTCCGAGAAAGATCACTCAAAAAAAATATCGAAGCAATGCCTGCAAATGAAATTAGATTCTACATTGGGATAACCAGTTCGCATCTGCCTGACTTCATCAACAATTCTGCAAGAAGCAGTCCTGAAGAATTAGATTCCTCTTTGGTTAGGCTGCCCCGCAGAGGTCAGCTGTAGCATGGACATCGAGAGGCTATTCTGAGATCCTATTATTGAATTGCCTCAACAACGACCACCGCAAATAGGCGGACAGGTCGGCCGGCATCAACTAGGGAGGTCATCATGCTTTGGCAGGCGAAAACTCTTTGTGTCGCTGCAGCGACGTTCCTTGCATCCAACGCTATGGCGCAAGAATACGTCAAATGGAATGACGACGGCACCGTCGACCTAATGCTCGGATCCGAATACGACGATACCATCATCACCGTAACCCAAGAAGAACTCGGCGGGCTCTTTGGGCCAGACGAACAACCATTTGAGGGGGCTGAGATTTCGGTGACGGTCAATGCCGCCGGGCCGAAGGGAGGGATCTCGGGACCGCTGCATGCGTTTCGTGGCCCCTGGGAAGAGCTGACCGGCGCCACCCTTGATGTCGTCGAGCTACCGTTTGCAGAGCACTACACCAAGATGATGCTCGATCTCAGAAA
>JBOEHJ010000102.1:0-22581 GCA_050633905.1 Geminicoccales bacterium | reverse complement strand
GCTTGGCGCCGGGCGGCGTGCCCGCCTGATCCCAGCCTACCGGCGGTCCGTCGTCGGGCGCGGAGGCAGCTTCTGGCTCCGAGGCGCCGTGGCCCATGGCGGCATGGTCCATCTTGCTGTGGTCCATCTTGCCGTGATCCATGCCGGCCATGTCGTGCCCCATCGCTGCGTGATCCATCGCCCCCTCGGGCATGACGTGACCGGCATGGCCGCCATGGCTTGCCGGCATGTCGCTCATGGCGAGAACCGCGCGCGGGCGCATCGGCGGGATCTCGCCTTCCATGCCCGCCTTCGGCGCCAACGTCGCGCGGGCAAAGCCCGAGCGATCCAGCGGCTCGGCGATCAGCGAGAAGGCCTTCGCCTCGGTCGGACGGACAATCACGTCGTAGGTCTCGCCGACGCCGAAGCGGAACTCGTCGACTTTGACCGGAACGACGTCCAGGCCATCCGCCGCCACCACCGTCATTGGCAGGCCTGGCATGGCGACATCGAAGAAGCTCATGGCCGAGGCGTTGATGATGCGAAGGCGCACGCGCTCGCCGGGCTCGAACAGACCCGTCCAGTTGTCCTCAGGTCCCTTGCCGTTGACCAGGAAATCATAGCCGGTGACATCGGCCATGTCGGTCGGATCCATGCGCATCTCGCCCCAATCCAGGCGGTTGCGCACCGTCGCACCAAAGCCGTTGCGGCCGACATCGCGAAAGAAGTCCACCAGAGTGCGCCGGCCTTGATTGTAGTATTCGGAGCTGGCTTTGAGGTTGCGCAGCACGCTTGCCGGCGCTTCGGCCGTGTGGTCGGACAGCACCACGACATAGTCGCGATCGGCGCGCACGGGAGAACGGCCCTCGGGCTCGATGACAATCGCGCCATACATGCCGGCCTGTTCCTGCATGGCGGAGTGGCTGTGATACCAGTAGGTGCCGGCCTGGCGCAGACGAAAACGGTAGGTGTAGGTCTCGCCGGGTTGGATCGCCTCATAGCCGTTGAAGCCGGGGGCGCCATCCATCACACCCGCCAGAAGCAGGCCATGCCAGTGGATCGAGGTCGGCTCCGCGAGGCGGTTGGTGACGCGGATCACCGTCTCCTCGCCCTCCCGCCAGCGAAGGGTCGGCGCTGGCACGGAACCGCCGATCGCAATCCCGGCATGATCCCTGCCGTCGATGGTGATGCGTGTCGGCTCGATCGCGAGATCGAGATCATGATCGACATTGGCAAAGGCACGTGCGCCGGGATAGACGCTGACCAGACCGGCAGCGCCTGCCGCCACCGTGAGCTTCAACTGCTCGCGACGCGTGAGCTTCAGCGGCTCGATGACTTGCTTGGTAAACGAGGCCATGGTTCAGCCCTCCACCTGGATCGAACCGACCATGCCGCTGTCATAGCGGCCGGGAATCGTGCAGGCGAATTCCAGCTCGATTGCCTCCTTGAAGGTCCAGACCAGTTCCTCGGTCGCGCCCGGCTCGACCATCACGCGATTGGGATGTCCGTCCAACATGGCCATCATCTCATCCATGTCCATGCCGCCCATCTGGTCGTGATTCATCGTGGTCATATCGTGATGCATGCTGACATCGGAGATCATGCCGTGGTCCATCATCATCGCCATCTCGTCCTGCATCGCGCCGTGCATGGCGGCGATGCCGAGATTGAATTCGTGAAGGAGGCCGCCTGTATTGGTGACGACGAAGCGAACCGTCGAGCCGGCCGGCACGGTGATTGTCTCCGGTTCGAAGTAATTGTCGTTCATCGTCACCTCGATCGTCGTGGTGACGGCTGTTGGATCGCCCGGTGCGCCGACTTCCGGGTGGTTCGCCAGGCCATGCCCACCCTGGTCGCCGGCGGCGATCGCCGTAGCGGCGCTGGCTAGGAGGACGAGTATCGATGGGATAGTTGATAGGTTGAAAGACGAGGTCATCGTTTCCGCCAATATGTGGAATCATTGTGCAAGCACGACCGTTTTCAGAGCCGGCGGTGCTTCCGAACCTATTGCTCGACAGATCGAAGGCGATGGCGCACGGATCGCGACCAGCGGACTCCGAAAGGGTGCTAGGCTCTTGGCGGAGGAGTGATCGGTGGCAAGGCGACCGAATGCAGACGCCTCGATAGAGATAGGGAAGAGTCGACGATCGGCATGACACTGGCTGACGAGTAGATGGCGTTCAGAAAGGTCATCATGCAGCCTGCGCTTGCGCAGCAATCGACGTCCGAAGAGGGCATCTCATTCTTGGCATGACGCGCGCAATGGTCGTCCGGATCGCCGTGATCCGAGGCCATCGACGCCCCGGCGTGTTGATGATCGGCATGCTGCGAAGCGGCCTCGGACATAGGCCCGGTAGCCACCAACAACAAACCAACCAACATCCATCGCCAGAGGCAAGCCAAGGACTGCTATCCCTTTGAGAAGAATCACGCCAAGAGTGTTGTTGGCGATGAGTCCAATGTCAAGATGCACCCTCTCGATCGTCGAGATGCGGTCATTCGATGTGCGTCACAGGGACTGATTGTCCTGCAGTTCGATCATCGACGATTTGCGGTCGCGCCTGATCAAGCCCTGCCGCTCCAATTCAGCCAGCGCCCGGTATACAGCCTCGTGGGTCAGGCCGAGTTCGCTCGCGATCATCTTCCAGGGTCGATCGATCACCAGCGTGCAACTGTCCGAAGCGCGTATGCGTAGGTAGCCGAGTAAGCGCTGCTGCGCCTTCTTCAGGCTGAGCAGCGCGGTCTGGCCGCGCAGCCTTTGCACCTGCTCGGACAAATGTTTGATCCAGGCGAGCGCCCGCGTCGGATCTGATCCAAGCAGGTCGAGCACATGTCCCTTGGCGAAATGCAGGAGCGTCGTCGGTTTTTCCGCAATCGCATCGCAATGATATCGATCGGCAAAGAGAGACGCTTCGGCAAAGGTCTCGCCGGCACCGGCGACATGGAGGGTCACGTCACCGCCATCGATGGCGTGACGCACCAAGCGAACCTGGCCGCTCTTGATGAGAAAAATTCCTCGCGTCGGATCATCCGCGAGAAACACGGTCTCGCCCTTTGCCAACGTCAATCGTGTACCGTCATCGGCCGTCAGTAGAGGTGAATTGTTCGAAATACCAGTCTGGAGCATCAGCACTTTCCGACAGTCCCATATGATCATGATCATATGGGATGCCTGCCGAGAATGGCAGTCTAAATACCGGGTACTTCGATGGAGACGAGATCATGAAGGCTTTCAAGGTCGTTGCCTTGTCGACAATCCTTGCCGCCTCGGGATGGGTGAGCGTGAACTGGGCGGCTGATGGCCATCATGGCCATGCGCAGCACGCCGCCGCAGCAGATCAGCCGCAAGAAGCGGGTCAGAGCGCCTTTGCCGCGATTGCCGAGATCGTCGCCCTCCTGCAAGCCGATCCCGAAACCGATTGGTCGACGGTGAATCTCAAGGCGCTTCGCGAGCATTTGGTCGATATGAATGAGCTGACGCTGGAGGCGATGGTCTCGGAGAAGGCGCTGGCTGATGGCATGGCGATCATGGTTGCCGGCGAGGGCCGTACACGGGATGCCATCGAGCGCATGATCCCCGCTCACGCCGCCGAGCTCGACGCGATGGCCGGCTGGTCCGCCTCGACCGAAACGACGGCCGAAGGGGTCAGCCTCATCGTCACGTCACCGGATCCCGCCATGCAGGCGAAGATCATCGGCCTTGGCTTTTTTGGTTTGATGGCGACAGGCAGTCATCATCAGCGTCACCATATTGCGATTGCTCGCGGGCAGCCGGTGCACCACCATTGAAAGGCAGCCGAAAGTCGTTACTGAACCAACCATGCGGTGCCGTCTGTAGAGTTCATCCTTATCTATCTCCCAGTGAACACGGCGTTCCAGCAGGGCTACAATTTGGCCAGGTCAGCCTCACCATCGCCGACTAGCGTCAATGCAGTGGGCCGCGCCGTCTTGGCGACATACCGTGGGGCCTGGCCCAGACGGTCGAAGTCAACGCTGAGGGCCGCGCCCTCACGCGCCCTCAGATGATGGAGAAGCCGGCGTCGATCAGCATGGTGGTGCCGTTGACGAGATCGGACGCGGGGGAGGCAAGGTAGAGCACCATGTCCGCGACTTCGATCGGCTCGCCGAAGCGGCCAAGCGGTGTCCTCTCTAGCATGGGTGCGGCCTTCGCCTCTTCGCCCCAGACCTCGCGGCCGAGCGGTGTCATGATGATGGTCGGGCAGACGGCGTTGGCCTGGATATTGTGCTTTGCCCATTCGCAGCTCATGTCGCGGGTGAGCGCGTTCAGGCCGGCCTTGGAGGCGGAATAGGTGGCGTGGCCGTCGATCGCGATCACGCTCGCCTGGGACGAGATATTGACGATCTTGCCGGCTTTTTGCGCGATCATTCCCGGGGCCAAGCTCTGGGCCATGAGCAAGGGTGCCCGCAGATTGATCGCCATGGTCCGCTCCCAGTTCTCCATGCTGGTCTCGAGGAGCGGTTCGATCGGCGCGATGCCGGCGCAGTTCACCAGAATGTCGATCGTACCGAAGGCCTCTAGTGCCTTCGCCGCCGCCGCGCGCGGTCCTTCGATGGTGGTGAAATCGGCCGTGATCGTCTCGCATTGCCGCCCATGGCCACGGACCGTCTCGGCGACCTGATCCAACCCTTCCTGATCGAGTGCGATGGCAGCGATATCGGCGCCGGCATCGGCGAGAACGCCGCAGATTTCAGCGCCGATCCCCTGCGATCCGCCGGTGACACAGGCGCGCTTGCCCTGAAGTGAAAAACGTTCTGTCCAGTTCGACATCGGCTTGCCTCCCATTTTCGTTTTTTCTGGCTTCATCAAATCCGCCGCGCGCCGATTCGGCAAGAGGGAGCCTTACGCTCGGTTTGCCATTCCGGCAGAATGCAAATTATGGATTATGATGGGGGGAGCCCGATGTGAACGCCCGCATTGAAGCCGACTACTTGATCGAAACACCGATCGATCCGGACAAAGCGGCGGATGCAATGGCCGGTGAGCAATCGTCTGGAACCTTCATCGCCGTTCCAGGCGAGACCGAGGAGCTGAAGGCGCGATCGGCAGCGCGGGTTGAACGGCTGACGCCGATCCAGGACGTGTCTGCGCCGTCGCTGCCAGGGGCCGTGAACGCCGATGGGCGAACCATCACGCGCGCCGAAGTCACGCTTTCCTGGCCGCTCGACAATATTGGCCCGGATCTCTTGAACCTCAAAGCCACGGTCGCGGGCAATCTGTTCGAGCTGCAGCAGTTTTCCGGTCTTCGCCTGCTTGATATCCGTCTGCCGGACGCGTTTGCCGAGGCCTATCCCGGCCCGCAATTCGGGATCGACGGCACGCGGCGCCTCGCCGCCGTGAGCGATGGTCCGCTGATCGGCACCATCATCAAGCCGAGTGTCGGCCTTGGACCCGAGGCGACGGCGGACCTGGTCAAGACGCTCGCCGAGGCGGGCATCGACTTCATCAAGGATGACGAGCTCCAGGCGAACGGTCCTTCATGCCCGTTCGAGGATCGTGCGCGCGCGGTGATGCGTGTGGTCAATGATCATGCCGCGGCGACCGGCAAGAAGGTGATGGTCGCCTTCAATCTCACCGGTGAGATCGACGCCATGAAACGGCGGCATGATCTCGTCCGCGACCTCGGTGGGACCTGCGTCATGGCCAGCCTGAATTCTGTCGGGCTCGCAGGCCTGATCGCGCTCGCGCGTCACAGCGCCTTGCCGATCCACGCGCATCGCAATGGCTGGGGCTATCTTTCCCGCCACCCGATGCTCGGTTGGTCCTACCCGGCCTGGTCCAAGATCTGGCGACTTGCGGGCGCCGACCACATGCATGTGAATGGCCTCCTAAACAAGTTTTGCGAGGATGATGACAGCGTGATCGCCTCTGCCACGTCCTTGCTGATACCGATGTTTTTGAACAAAAGCTGTGTCGCCATGCCGGTTTTTTCATCAGGTCAGTCCGCGGTTCAGCCGCCTGAGACCTACCGGCTGCTGGGCTCGGCCGATCTGATCTATACGGCCGGCGGCGGGATCATGGCCCATCCCGATGGGCCGGCCGCCGGCGTCCAGAGCCTGCGCGATGCCTGGGATGCAGCGATCGCCGGCATTCCCGCGGACGACTATGCCATGAGCCACCCGGCCCTTGCCCGAGCACTTGAGCGCTATCGCTCGTGAGCGCCGTCGAACAAAGACTGCGGGACGGACCGCTGGTCGCCTGGTATGGCGATGACTTCACAGGATCCTCCGCCGTGCTGGAGGCGCTTACCTTTGCCGGCCTCCCCTCGGTGCTCTTTCTCGACATCCCGAGCGATGCGCAGCTCGCCCGCTTTCCAGGCATGCGCGGTGTCGGCATCGCTAGTGTCGCGCGCTCGAAGGGGCCGGCATGGATGGACGCGCATCTGCCTGGTGCCTTCGACTGGCTGAAGGCGAGGCGCGCGCCGATCACCCATTACAAAGTCTGCTCGACCCTGGATTCTTCACCGGATGTCGGCTCGATCGGCAAGGCGATCGACATCGCTGCCCCGCGCTTTGCAGCACCCTGGATTCCCTGCCTGATCGCCGCACCGGCCAATCGCCGCTACCAAGCCTTCGGGCATCTGTTCGCCTCGGCGCCGGGCGGCGTTTTCCGGCTGGATCGGCATCCGGTGATGGCGCGCCATCCGGTGACGCCGATGGATGAATCGGATGTTGCCGCACATCTCGCCCGCCAGACCGACCGGCCGATGGGGCTGATCGATATCGAGGCGCTGGAGGGCAATGCCGACAGGGCGCTGCGTGAGGAAATCGATCGTGGTGCCGAGATCATCTCGCTCGACAGCCTGAGCGAGATTCATCTTGCGCGTGCGGGCAAACTGGTCTGGGAGCATCGTGACCGTGGTTTGTTCGCCGTGGGATCGCAGGGTGTCGAACATGCGCTGATCGCCCATTGGCGGGACGCTGGCCTGCTCGCTGCAGTGAAAGCGCCAGAAAGTGCGGGCGCCGTCGAGCACATGGTCGCCGTCTCCGGCTCGGTCTCGCCGGTGACTGCGGCGCAGATCGATTGGGCCGAGGCGAATGGCTTCGAGGCCATTTCACTGGATGCCGCCCGCATCATCAGCGGCGATGAGGAAGCTGAGCGGCGCACGCTGGACGAAGCGCTGGCAGCGCTCGGTAGCGGGCGCGATCCGCTGATCCGGACGGCGCGTGGTCCTGACGATCCCGCAATAGCGGCCATGCGCGCGTCGGCCGAGCGACAGGCGGTCGCCGAGGACGTCGCCAATGCGCGCATCGGTGAAGCGCTCGGGCGCCTGCTGGCCGATATCCTGAAAAAATCCGGCCTTCGGCGCGCCGTGATCTCTGGCGGTGATACGTCTGGCTACGCCTCCCGGCAGCTCGATCTCTTCGCCTTTACGGCACTCGCCCCGACCATCCCGGGTGCCGCGTTGCTGACCGCCCACAGCGAGGCGCCTGGTCTCGATGGCCTGCAGCTGGCGCTCAAGGGTGGACAGATGGGCAGCCCCGACTATTTCGGCTGGATCAAGCGCGGCGGCGGCAGCGGAGGCTGACCGTCAGCCCTCGGATGGCACCAGTTTGAAGACTTTGCCTGTGTTGCCGAAGGGGCCGAATTCGTCATTGGTGAGGATGTAAAGCTCACGCTTGGCGTCCTCGGCGACGGTGATGATGCGGGTGTCGAGTTCTTTGAGCGTCTCGACGGACCAGAGATCGCGTCAGCGATCAGACGGTGTTGCGAGGAAAAGCTGGCCCGACGGTTTTTCGAAGGCGGCACGCCAATCCGCGAACATCAGCTTGCCCTGAAGCTCGGGCAGCGCCGATCCGCGATAGATCCGGCCGCCGACCACGGCCGTCCTGATGCCGGTCGCGTCGACGTTCGTATCGGGATGCATGACCTGCATGTTGGGATATTCGACGATTGGCCACTGGACCGTCCGGACCGTGGCGCGGGCAGTCCGTGGGTGGCTTTCGTGGTGCCACACGGTCGACGCAGTGGGTGCCCTCGCGGATCGGCCAGCCATCGTTGCCGGGGCGATCGATCAGGTAGATGGCCTCCCAGAGCGTCTCTGCAATCGCGGTCGCCAGGAGATCGCCGCTGCCGTTCTGGTCGAAGGCGATGCGGTAGGGGTTGCGAAAACCGTAGGCGTAGATTTCGTCGAGGCCAGGCCTGCCGACGACGGGGTTGTCATCCGGGATGCCGTAACCGGGAAAACCTCGATCGACGTCGATCCTGAGGATGCTGCCGAAGAGGGACGTGGTGTCTTGGGCGAGTCGATCCCTGTAGAGCTGGTCGACCGGCACCACGACGCCTTCGTTGCCGCCCGTGATTCCGCCATCGCGCTGATTTGGAAGCCGTCTCCCCTACTCGACCGAACAGTATCTCGCCGCGCGTCAGATCGCGCCGGAAGAGCTATGCCACGCTTCGATGCTGAAGACCTGAGATGGCGGCGGATCCCTTCCTGTCAAACTCGATCGTTTGATAACGCGTAACTGACAATGTCTGGGCACACTCAGTCCTCGGTGCGGTCACGCCAAAAGGCGGATTGCCGGGCACCATCCTGCCCGCCGAGGCCTGCGGCGGCGCTTTCTTCATAGCAGGCGAGCGCCGCTTTCGTAATCGGCAGATCAGCGCCGAGGCCATCAGCTTCGGCCAGCATGACCTTCAAGTCCTTCCGCATGCCGTCGATATCGAAGGTGCCTGGCACTTGGTCGCCGCTCAACGCCTTTGCGACCACTTGGGGTCGGTTTTTCAGAACGTTGGGCCCCGCCGAACTATCGCCGATGATGTCGACCAGGCGAGCGTCGTCGAGGCCGAGCGAGCGGCAAAGGGTGAGGGCTTCGCCGAGCGTCTGCCAGTAGACGGCGAGTGGGAGGTTGATCGCCAGCTTCACGCTGGAGCCTGCCCCAACAGGACCGACATGTTCGAGCCTTCGGCAAAGGGCTTCGAGCACTGGCCGTGCGCGCTCGACGTCCGCCGCCTCGCCGCCGGCGAAACCCAGAAGTTTGCCGCCCTTCGCAGGAGCGACTGTGCCACCGACTGGACATTCGACGAAGGCGCCGCCGGCGGTACGTACGCGTTCGGCGAGTGCTTGTTCGGTCTTAGGCCGCACCGTGCTCATCTCGATCACCAGCCTGCCGTCGAGTTCTTGCGAGAGGAGCCCATCTGCGCCGCTATAGACAGCCTCGATCGCATCCTCGTCGGTGAGGATCGTAACGATCGCCTCTGCCGCTTCGGCAAGCGCCTTCGGGCTTGCGCAGGCGACGGCACCCTTCTCGACGAGGTCAGCGAGCTTGTCCTCGGTCCGATTCCAGACCAGCACGTCCTGGCCCGTCTCCATAAGGCGCTCGGCGATCGCCGCCCCCATGCGCCCGACACCTGCAATGCCGATCTTCATGGCCGTCATCCCCTCCCCTTCCGTATCCAGCGTCCGTTAGCACTGATGGACATCGTTACGGTGAATAATACCTTAGATACATAATGAGCGCCGTTGGTCAGAGCGCAACATACAATCTGGGAGGTGAAACGATGTTCGCATGGAATAGACGCGGCCTTATGGGACTGGTCCTGGGTGTTACGGCCCTCGCCGCCGTGCAGGGTATCGAGGAGGTGTCAGCGCAGACCGCGATCACGGTCGCCGTGCCCAATCCCTCGGCAATCACCTGGACGCCGCTTTGGGTCGCGATCGGCGAGGGCTATTTTGCCGATGCTGGGCTCGATATCACGGTCGAGGCGGTCGACGGCTCATCCCAGGTGCTGCAGGCAATGGCGGCTGGCCAGGCACAGATCGGGGCTCCTGGTCCAGGGCCGGTTCTGGCGGCAAGAGCACGGGACGTTGACGTCGTCTTTCTCTACAATCTCTATCCCAAAAGCGTGTTCGGCCTGATGGTCAAGGACGAGGCTTCCTATCAGTCACCGGCCGACCTCAAGGGTCAGGTGATCGGCGTCGGCACGGCCGATGGCGCTGAGGTCGCCTTTGCCCAGGCTATTCTCAATGATCTCGGCTTGAGTGAGGGCTCGGATTACGAGTTCCTTCCAGTGGGAGACGGCGGCACGGCGGCTGTCGCGTTCATGGGCGAGGAGGTCGAGGCCTATGCCGCCGCCGTCAGCGACGCTGCGATCCTGGCGTCTCGCGGGCTTCAGCTTCGCGAGATCACGCCTGAGCAATATCTCGCCTTCTTCGGCAACGGTTTCGCAGCGCTTCAGGGCACCATCGATCAAAGCCCCGAGATCATCGACGGCTTTGGCAAGGCGCTGGTGCGCGGCATGAATTTCGCGATCGATCCTGCAAACCAGGACACGGTTCTCGCCCATTGCGCCGCCGGCAATCCCCAGGAGGGTGAGGACAAGGACTTTGCCGCCTCCCTGCTCGCCGCCGTGCTCGAGCGCATGACGCCGACCGATGCCGTCAGCGACCAGGGCTTCGGCTACCAGCCGCCGGAGCATTGGGCGCTCTGGCATCAGAGCGCTATCGACAGCGGAACGCTGAGCGAGCCGCTCGCCGATCTCCAGGCAGCCTATTCGAACGACTACATCGAAGGCTGGAACGCCGACTGACGGCAACGCATTTGCAGAGCCACCAGCGTCCGGTCGCTGTTGAGAGGCGACCGGACGTCCGGCTCAGCCGATGAACTTCCAATAGGTGTCCTTTTTGGTAACGTAGCCGTCACGGAACGCCCAAAGGTCGCAGCCAAGATATTCGAACGGCTCCCCATCCTTCGGCGTGCCGCGCACCACCCATTCGGAGAGCGCTTTGGTGTCGTCGACGATCCAATGGCGCATCTCCTCCCAGCGCATGTCTGGAATCTGCTGATAGCGCGTGTTCAGCACCTCGCTGATCTCGGCCTTGCCGACGCATCGCCGTCCTTCCGGCACGTTTGGCCCGCGCGCCATCAGCCATTCACAGTCCTCGGTGAAATGAGAGAGGATCCCATCGACATCATGTCGATTGAAGCCGTCTTGGATCTCGTCCAAGAGTTCGATCGTCACCGCTCGTCCCATGACGCCATCTCCTCCAATGTTGTCGCGATCGTCCAATGTCGTCCTCCCTTTGACGATAGCGCGGACGAGTCAATTTCGTCGACGATTTCGAAGCCGCCGAAGTCGATCCTGGTGGTGTGTTCGATACAAATGATTCCCGCGGCAGCCGTCGCAACTTGGCGGCATACCTTCGACCCTGACGCCAAAGGCAGGAGCCAAATGATGTGATTCCACCACTAGATGCTGCTGAGCTCAGCCATTTTGCTGCCTCATGTCCGCATCGTCCGCTCCGGTGAGAATGGCGGCTGTGAGGGCAAAGTGGCGCTCGGTCAGATCGCAGGTCCGTTCGATGTTGCGCGCAAGCGCCGCCTCGGCGATGGTTGCGTGTTCCGCTGCAAGATCGCGCGAGTTCAGGCGCTGGTTGACCGATGCTCGCCGGTAGCGTTCGCAGAGATCGTGCAGTCCTGAACGGACGCGCAGCAGAGACCTCGATCCGCAGGCCGAAACCAGCGCGAAGTGAAATCTGCCATTGGCCTGTTCCCAGCTGTCGGGCGCAGCATCGCCAGCCGCTGCCAGTGCCCGATCTTCCTTCTTCATCAGATAGCTGGCCGCGACCACAGCGGCTTCCCATTCATCGCCGCCCTTCGCGATCGACAGCCGAAGCGCTTCCTTCTCGATCGACGTGCGCGCGATATTGAGATCCGCAAATTCCTGCGGGTCCAGCGGTGCGACGGTGAAGCCTCGATTACCCTCCGCCAGGACCAGACCATCCTGGTTCAACCGCTGCAGCGCTTCGCGAAGCGGTGTCGGCCCGATCCCATAGATCTCTCTAAGACGCTCGATCCGCAGCCGCTCGCCCGGGCTGCGGACGCCGCTGATGATGTCCTGGCGAAGGCTGCGGAAAGCGGCATCAGCAAGCGTTCCGCTGTCATCAGTGATTGGGTTTTCCATTGTGCTCATCATTTTCATGCATCACAGCAGACCATCCTTTGACAAGCGATTTATATATGTTTTATCATTTTATCGATAAAAACAGGGTGGCGGCGACATGAAATTGATCACCTTCGAACGGGATGGCAACGTCGCGGCAGGTTATATCGATGGCGAGGATGCCGTCGTCTGCACGTCGGGACCTGGCGCCAAGTGGGCGCTGTTGAGCCTTATCACCGGAAGTGATTCGACGCTTCAGAAATGGCAAGCGCAGGGCACGGAGCGTCTGCCCCTTGCGAGTGTGAAGCTTCTGGCACCCATACCGGAACCGCGTCGTGACATCTTCTGTGTCGGTAAAAACTATCATGCGCACGCGGCCGAATTTCACTCCAGCGGCTTCGATTCCAGCGCCAAGGAGCAGGTGCCGTCGCACCCCGTGATCTTCACCAAGGCGACCACCAGCGTCTGCGGCCCGAACGACATCGTTAGGGGCTCGCTCGATCCGACAGGCAGCGTCGACTATGAGTGCGAGCTCGCCTTCGTCATCGGCAAGCGCGCATTCCAGGTCTCGAAAGCCGACGCCTTTGATCACGTCTTTGGCTACACCATCGTCAATGACGTCACCTCGCGTGAGTTGCAAAAGCAGCACAATCAGTGGGTCATCGGCAAAAGCATCGACACGTTTTGCCCCATGGGTCCATGGCTCGCGACCAGCGATGAAGTCGGGGACGCGACCGAGCTCGAAATCGCTACCGATATCAATGGCGAAGAACGCCAGCGCGCCAAGGTCGCCGATCTCATCTTCGACATTCCGACGCTGATCGAGACCATGACGCGCACGATGACCCTGTTGCCCGGCGACATCGTCGCCACCGGTACGTCTGAAGGGGTGGGCATCGGCTTCAAGCCACCAAGATATTTAAAGAAGGGCGATCGCATGCGCCTCAGTATCACGAGGCTCGGCGTGCTCGAAAACGTGATCGGCTAAACGCCGGCATGACGAACCCATAAGTACAGGGAGGCGAACAAGATGGTACGATTGACGATACCGACAGCACTTGCCGCAATGTTGGGGCTGGCTGTCACGGCAGAGGCTGCGGACTTCGCGGGCAAGACCATTGAGGTGATCGTGCCGTTTGGTCAGGGCGGGGCGACCTTCGTCTCGGCGAAATTCCTGGAGCCCTATTTCGAAAAGCACCTCCCCGGCAATCCCGAAATCGACGTGATCGACCGACCGGGCGGTGGCTCGATCCTCGGCGCAAACTGGTTCGAGCAGAACGCCAAATCTGATGGAACCACCATCCTCTTCACCACCTCGTCCACCGCCAATCCCTTCGTGCTTGGCCAGGAGGGTGTCGAATACCGGCTCGCCGACTACCGCATCGCCTACTCTCATCCCTTCAGCGCGGTTGCCTATGTCTCGCCGTCGACCGGTGTGACCAGTGCGGAAACCATCAAAGACGCCTCCTCCCCGCTGATCTATGGCGGCATCGCGGCGGCGGCATCGGACCTTCCCGGTCTCCTGTCCTTCGAAGTCCTCGGTCTCGACGTCAAGTCGGTGCTCGGCTTCAACGGCCGCGGACCTGTCCGCCTCGCTTTTGAACAAGGTGAGCTGAATCTCGACTACCAGTTCACGCCGGTTTACCTCACCCAGGTCGTGCCCTCCGTCGAGGCCGGAACTGCCGTGCCGCTCTGGACCGGCGGCGCCATCGAGGACGGCGTCTTGAAGGCGCGCGATCCGATAGCGCCGGACCTTCCCTCGGTCTACGAAGTCTACGAGACGATGAACGGCGAGCCGCCGTCGGGCATCGAATGGGATGCGTTCCAAGGCGTCGCTTCCGTCACCTACGCCTACGGCCTCACCGGCTACATGCACCCGGACACGCCAGAGGACGTGCTCGCTGCCTTCGAGCAGGCCGTCGCCGACATCAACGCCGACCCCGACTTCCAGGAGGAAAGCAAGAAGGTCACCAACGGCGCACGCCTCAATGCCGGCGCCGATACCGAACAGGCGATCAAAGCCGCCCTCTCCCCATCCGACGAGGTCAAGGACTACCTCCGCTCGCTGCTCTCCGAAAAATACGGCGTCACCTTCTAGGTGGGTGGCGTGGCCACCTCATTGACGTCACGCTGTTTGTGCCTGGATCGACGGTATGCGGTTTTGTTCTAGGCCTTCGATGAAATCGCCAAGGGAGGCTGCCTGGCCGGGTCGCCGTTTGATCCGGCCAATGCCTTGCCGAAGAAATCGGCAGCAGAGGAGAGGCGTCGCGTGATCGAGAACGCGCTCCTCGCTCTGGATGGATTGTTCGACCCGATCCGCTTGGCCGCCCTCTTTGCCGGCATGTTCGTCGGGATGATCTTCGGGATGCTGCCCGGGTTAGGCGGCGTCGCAGCAGTCTCGATCCTTCTGCCCTTCGTCTACTATCTCGACGACTATTCTGGTCTCGCCATGCTGCTCGGCGCCGTCTCGGTCGTCTACACCTCGGACACCATCACGTCCGTGCTCCTGGGCGCCCCCGGCTCCCCTGCCTCGGCACCGACCGCGATCGAAGGCCATGCGCTCGCCAAGCAAGGGGAAGCGGCGCGGGCGCTTGGCGTCGGCTTCCTCGCCTCCATGGTCGGCGGTCTGATCGGCGCCCTGGTTCTGTTCTTCGCGATCCCGATCGCCGGGCCGATCGTGCTGCTGCTCTCCACGCCCGAACTCTTCATGCTCGCCTTGGTCGGCCTGTTTTTCGCAGCCTCGATGATCGGCAAGGATCTGGCGAAGGGCCTCGCTGCTGCCTGCCTCGGTCTCTTTCTCGGCGTCGTTGGACCGGCCCAGGCTGCCGCCGATTTTCGCTACACCTTCGGCCAGGTCTATCTGCTGGATGGTTTTTCTTTGACGATCGTGGCGCTTGGCCTGTTCGGCGTGGCTGAGGTCATCTCCATGCTCGCGGCAGGCGGCGGCATCAGCCATGTGCGCTCCGACGCTTCCAGCTGGGGGGACGGCGTCCGTGATTTTCTCAAGCACAAATGGCTGGTGCTGCGATCCGCGGTAATCGGTGTCTTCGGCGGCTTCGTGCCTGCGGTTGGCGCGTCTGCCTCCACCTGGGTCGCCTATGGTCACGCGATACGTTCGACCAAGGACAAATCCCGCTTCGGCAAGGGCGAGATTCGCGGGATCGCCGCATCGGAAGGGGCGAACAACGCGACCGTGATTGCCGATCTGGTGCCGACGCTCCTGTTCAGCGTGCCGGGTGGGCCGGCGGCTGCGATTTTTTTGGGCGCGCTCTTCTCGTTCGGCTACTACCCCGGCCCGCGCATGATCCAGCAGAACCCCGATCTGATGTTTCTGATCGTCTGGTCGGTCGCATTCACTTCGGTGGTCGGCGCCCTCGCCTGCTTTTTGCTGACGCCCTGGCTCGCAAGGCTCACACGAATTCCGTTTGCGATCATCGCCGCGCCGCTCGTCCTGGTGATGATCATCGGCGCTTACCAAAACACCTCGACCCTCGGCGATATTTTTCTCCTGCTTGCGCTCGGCACGCTCGGCTGGCTGATGAAGCATGGCGGCTGGCCGCGAGCACCTGCCCTCGTCGGCTTCGTGCTATCAGGACCGATGGAGCAGTATTTCTGGCTCTCCAATCAAATCCATGGCTGGTCCTGGCTGACCCGTCCCGGCGTCTTGATCATTGCCTCGATCATTTTTCTTCCCCTCGCCTGGAACCTGCTGCGAGCACGAGGTGCGCGACGGCATGACGGAGAGGCATCGGAGGCCACCGCCGAAGAAGAACCGGACCGCTCGAACCGCACCGTCGCTTTGGTCCTGGCTGTTATCGCCTCAGCCACTTTCCTCTACGCCTTCATCGAACTCTGGTCCTTCAACCCCACATCCCGCCTGATGCCGGCGCTCGCCATCTTCCCCGGCCTGCCGCTCGCCGCCTGGCTGGTGATCCGTGGGATCAGGGAATACCGGAACGACTTCGGCGACGATGCCGAGGAGCTACACATCCTCGCCGTCCTCGTCCTCTATGCGGTCCTGATCTGGGCCTTCGGCTTCAGCCTGCCGACGCTGGCATTGCTTTCGTGGATGCTTTTGGCCCGCGCGAAAATGCGCCTCTGGTCCGCGGCGATCTACGGCGCCGTTGTGTTCGCCATCTCTCACCTCCTCTTCAACGCGCTCCGCGGCGATGCGCCGGTCGGCGCCATCCTCGCCATCAGCTAGTGGAAGGAAAAAAATCCATGAGCGACATGATCGATCCCGATATCCTCGAGCCGAGCATCGATCCCAAAACCAAAAAAATCGGTGTGCGCCATGTGAAGGCGACCAACGCTGCCGGCACCCGCACCAAAATCCAGGTTCGCGATTTCGATCCGGTTTACACGGACGAACCTTCGTCCCTCGGTGGCACCAATACCGCGCCGAGCCCGCTGGAGACCGTGCTGGTCGCCTTGGTCGGCTGCGACGGTGTGATCATCAACGGCGTCGCCTCCGCGATGGGTTTTTCGTACAGCGGCGTCGAGCTTGCCTGCGAAAGCCAGATCGACGTGCGCGGCCCCAAGGGCGTGCCCGGCATCCGCCCCTTTTTCGAAAGCGGCAAGCTCGACATCACCGTCTACAGCGACGAGAGCGAGCAACGCTTTCGCCAGCTCGCCAAGAACGTCGAATTCCGCTGCCCGGTCATGAACCTCCTGAACGCCGCCGGCGTCGACATGACGGTCACTTGGGTGCAAAGACCGGCGTCGGATTACCAAGGCAGCGTCGACTAGCCTGGACGAGCGAAGATATCGACACAAGTAAGTAGTAAGATCACATCAACGGCTTCGCGCGAAAGTCGACAATCATGAAGATCGGGCGGATCAAGGTCAGCGTTCACAAAGTGCCGGTGGTTTTGCCGCTCTTGGGAAAGCCGACCGGTGACGGACTTCGGGTCTTGTGCGAAGTGGAGACCGAGGACGGGTTGGTCGGTCAGGGCATGACTGGCAAGTTTCTCGGCCACGGCGTTGCTGCCATCGTCGAGCATTATCTGGCGCCTGCCGTGCAAGGGATGGACCCGCGCGATCTCGAGGCAATTCACGCCCGGCTGATGCCGCTCGTCTCCGAGCGTGGCCATATGAGCGGGATCAATCTCTCTGCCCTTGCCTGTCTGGACCTGGCCCTTTGGGATCTGATCGGCAAGGCTGCCGGCCGCAGCGTTGCCCAGCTCCTTGGCGGTCATAGCGACCATGCCGATGTCTACGTCACCTTCGGCTTCGGCGCCTATGATCGCGACCAGCTCGTGGAAGTCGCGAGGGGCTTAATCGCCAAGGGCCACAAACGTCTGAAGATCCTGGTGGGCGTATCGCCGGAAGGCCCGCGCGGCGATGCGGATCGCGTTCGCCATGTGCGCGATGCGATTGGCGAGGACATTCTCCTGGCGATGGACGCGAATGAAAGCGTCACGCTGGATGTCGCGACCGACATCGCAAGACGGGTCGAAGAGTTCGACATCGCCTGGTTCGAAGACCCGGTCAAAAACAATGATCCACGTGATCTCGCCATGCTTCGCCGCCACACGACGATCCCGCTTTCCGCCGGGCAGATGGACGGGCATTCCCAGCGCTTTCGCAGCTGGCTCGAGCACGACGCGCTCGACATCTTCATGCCCAACAGCATGTACAATGGCGGCATGACCGAGACCCGCCGGGTCGCGCATCTGGCAGCGATCTATAACCGACCGCTCTCCGATGCCGGCGGCGGCGGCATCTATTGCCTGCACCACGTGGCAGGTTTTGCGCATGGCACGCTCGCCGAGATGCATCTCGGAATCGAAAAGGTCGAGGAGGCCTTGTTCATCGATCCTCCGCAGCCTGTCGACGGTCGGCTTGCGGTTCCGACAGCGCCTGGGTTTGGTGTGACATTGAATAGCGACCGGCTGAAGGAGACACGCATCAAACCTTAAGAGCCGGTCGTAAAATGGCGCCGCCAAAGAGCGTCGCCTCGAGAAACGATAAGGAAAAACAAACAGGGAGATTGCTGATGTTTCGTCACTCGAAAATCAAGACTTCCTTTGTAGCCCTCCTCATTGGGGGGCTGGTCTCGCTGAGTGGCGCTGCCACCGCCCAATCGCTCACCTTGAAAATCTCCGGCGAGAATCCCGAAACCGGCCTTGATCTGCAGATGGCGCAGAAATTCGCCGACGTCCTCACCGAACAGATGGGTGACGATTTTTCCTACGAGCTGTTCCATACCCAAGCACTCGGCGACGAGAACGTTCATCTGCAGATGATTCGCACCGGCCAGATCGACATCTATCCCATGGGCTCGGACGCGGTGAAGCTGGATCCGGCCTGGGCGGTGTTCGACATGCCGTTTCTGTTCAGCGATCGCGACGCGGTCGCCCGCCTGCTGGATGGCGAGATTGGCGACAAGCTCAGAGCCTCGATGCGCGAGCAGGCTGGCCTCGAACTGCTGGCGTTCGGCGAGCTCGGCTTTCGCCAGATCACCAACAATGTCCGTCCGATCGTGACGCCTGCAGATCTCGACGGCGTCAAGCTTAGAGTGCCCGGTTCCAAGACCCGCGTCCTGTCCTTCGAAGGTTTCGGCGCTTCGCCGATCACCATGAATTTCGGCGAGCTCTATCTGGCGCTTCAGCAGGGCACGGTGGATGGTCAGGAAAACCCGCTCTTGACCATCAAGAACCGCTCGCTGTTCGAGGTGCAGAAGTACATGTCCTTGTCAGGTCATGTGTACACGCCTGTGACCTTCGTGATGAACGGTGCGCGCTATGACAGTCTCTCCGATGAGCACAAAGCGGCCGTGAAAGCAGCAGCCCTCGAAGCGGCGAAACATACGCGTGCGCTCGGCACCGAGGCGGATGCCAGCCTGCTGGACGAGCTTGGTCAGTCGATGGAGGTCAACGAGATCGACCTTGCCGCTTTCCAGGAAGCCGCCGTGCCGATCTGGGAAGAGATCGGCGAAATCGCGGGCAAGGAGCTGGCGGACGAGATGATCGCGGCCGCCCAGCAGTGAGCATTGGGCCGGGCCGTGCGCCCGGTCCGCCTGCCGGCACCGACGATCGCGCAACGATGAACGAAAGCAAACCGTCCGAAGCGGTGGAAGATGCGCAGCTTGCGGAGCGCGTTGGCCGTGCCGGCCGTGATCAGGAGCTGTTCGATCCCGATCAGGGCCGGCCGCCGATCGATCGGTGGATCAATCGCATCGCCGAAGTCATCGGCGTTGCCGCCATCGCCACCATCGTCGCCCTGATCTTTTTGAACGCGGTCGGCCGCTATGCCTTCGCTGCCCCGATCCTTTGGGCGGAGGAACTGGTGATTGCCCTCATCCCCTGGCTCGCCATGACCGGTGTCTTTCTCTCGGTGCGCCGTCGAGCCGTGATCCGCATCGAGCATTTTTCGAACATGATGCCAAGCTATGTGCGATCAGCGGTCTCGGTCTTCAGCAGTGTCCTCGCTTCCGCCGCTTTCGTTTACCTCGCCTTTCACAGTTTCGACTATGTCACGCTGTTCGGCGGTGATCCGACGACCTATCTGGAACTGCCGACTGGCTGGTTCACCTCGGCGATGCTGATCGGTGCTGCAGCAAGTGCACTTGCCTTTCTCACCGATATTTTTGCTCGCGACACTGCCCGATGACCGGGGCGCTCGTCTCGATCGTTCTCCTGCTCGGCCTTCTGATTCTTGGCGTGCCGATGATCGTCGCCCTGATCACGGCGGTCGGCCTGAGCTTCTTTCTCTCCGGCCAATGGCCCCTGACACTGCCGCAGACCATGGTCGCTGGTATGAGCACCTTTACCCTGATCGCCCTTCCTCTGTTCGTGCTGGCAGGTGCTATCATGAACGCAGGCGGTATCTCGACCCGTCTGTTCGAGTTTGCCCGCGCTTTGGTCGGCTGGATGCGCGGCGGGCTCGCCCAAGTCAACGTGCTGACCAGCATGTTCTTCGGCGGCATGATCGGCTCCTCCACCGCCGATCTCGCGGGCAGCGGATCGATCCTGATCCCGGCCATGAAAAAAGAGGGCTACCCCGCCGAGGTCGCGGCCTCGGTCAGCGCCTCTTCTTCTGGCATCGGCCCGCTGATCCCGCCGAGCTCGCCGATGATTCTTTACTCGGCGATCACCGGCACATCGCTCAGCGCTTTGTTTCTCGCAGGATTGATCCCAGGCCTGATCCTGGGCGGCCTGTTCATGCTGCTGGTCACCTGGCTCGCCTGGCGAAAGGGCTGGCGGCGCCACGGTTCCCTTTCGGCCGGTGACATCTGGCGAAGCGGCAAGCGCTCACTCCTGGCTTTCGGTATGCCGGTGATCATCGTCGGCGGCCTGGTGCTGGGCGTCTTCACGCCGAGCGAAGCGGGCGCCTTCGGCGTGGTCTACGCCCTCGTCGTCTCCTGCTTCGTCTACCGAAGTCTCGGCCTAAGAGATCTCTACCGTGTGTTCGTCAACGCGGTGCAGCTCACCGGCGAGCTTTTGTTAATCGTCAGTCTCTCCTTCGCGCTCGGCTCCAGCCTGTCCAGCGCCCATGTGCCGGAGGCGCTGGCGGGGGTGATCGATGCAATCGTGGTCACCGACAGCCTTTATCCGAAGTTGCTCGCCTTGTTCCTGCTCGCGATCGTCGCTGGCATGTTTCTCGACCCGTTGATCCCGGTCCTGATCCCGGTGATCCTGCCGACGCTGATCATCTACCAGATCGACCTCATCCACTTCGGCACTCTGATGGTGATGGCCGTGGTCATCGGCCAGCTCACCCCGCCGCTTGCCATCGCACTGATCATCACCAGCCGGATCGCCGGCGTCGACCAGATGCGCATCCTGCGCGCCAACCTGCCGTTCTTTGTGGTCATTATTCTGTTCTCACTCGTCCTGATGGCCTTGCCCGGGCTCGCAACCTGGCTACCCTCGGTCGCTCGTTGATTTTGTAACGTGCAGGAGAATACCGTCGATGACACTCAGTGAACGAGGGAGCGGATCTGGTAGCTACGCGGCGACCGATGGAAGCGCCTATCAACGCTTCATCGGCCGCTGGACTCGAAGGCTTGCCGATCCGCTGATCGCGTTTGCGGGCCCGTTGCTGGACGGCCCCCTGCTCGATGTCGGCACCGGAACGGGCAGCGTGGTCGCAGCGCTTCGAGTGGCGGAGTCGTCAAAAGAGATCACCGGCATCGACGTCGCCGAACCCTATCTCGCCTATGCCCGCGAGCGTGCGGACTGCGACGGTGCTACCTTCGTGCAGCAAGATGCAGCGAGCCTCGATCTGCCCGACGATCACTTCGCCGCCGCCTTTTCTTGCATCGTCATGAATTTTTTGAAGGAACCAGCCAAAGCGCTCTCCGAGATGCGCCGTGTGGTGATGCCGGGCGGGATGATCGCTTCCGCCGTTTGGGATTTTCGCGGCGGTCTGGTCTATCAGCGCATGCTCTGGGACACGGTCGCCTCCATCGATCCGACTGCGGCCGCGACGCGCGATCGCATCTTCTCGGCAACGCTCGGTTTGCCGAATGGCATGGTCAACCTCTGGCAGGCAGAGGGGCTCGAAGACGTCACGCGAGAATCGCTCACCATCCGCATGGATTTTTCAAACTTTGCCGACTACTGGGAGCCGTTGCTTGGCGGACAAGGCCCTGTCGGCGGCTATGTCGCCAGCCTCGATCCCGATATGCAGACCCGCGTGCGCGAGGCCATCAGCGCCGCCTTTCTTGCCGGTGCTCCTGATGGCGAGCGCTCGCTGACGGCGACCGCCTGGGCGGTGAAAGGGCGCGTGCCCGCATGATTTTTTTCGAACAAAGGAGCAGCCATGTCCCTTCATAAACGCATCGGGATCGATCTCGGCCGCAAGGTGTCGACCGAAGACGGTATCGCCTGGGCGGCGGCGAACGATGTCCACCATATCGATAGTCAGATCGACCTCGCCCCCAACGCGCTCGCTACCATGCTGGAGCGAGCACCGGCCATTCGGCACGCCCATGAAAGCAAAGGCATCAACCTCGCATTGCACACGCTCTCAGGCGTCAATGTCGCCGAGATTTCTCCCTATATGAGCGACGCCGTCGATCAATATCTGCGCACTTATATTGACGTCGCCGCTCTGGCCGGTGCCAGTTGGATCGTGGTGCATGGCGGCTATCATTTCACCGACGATTACGAGGTCCGACGCAGCGCCTCGATCGAGCGGCTAAAACGGGCGGGCGATCATGCGGAGAAGGCCGGCGTCACGCTGCTCCTTGAAAACATGAACCGCGAGCCCGACCTGGCCGAGGTCAAGTATCTCTGCTCGACCTTGGAAGAATGCCAGTACTACTTCGACAAGCTTGAGTCCCAAAAGATCCGGTGGTCGTTCACCGCCAACCACGCCCATCTCTGGCCAATCGGCATCGACGGCTTTCTCGACGTTCTCGATCTCGCCCGCTGCAACGAAGTCCGTCTCGCGGACTGCCGTGGCCATGTCGAGGAACATCTGCAACCCGGAGATGGCAGCATCGACTTCGCCGCCATGTTCAAGCGTATCGAAGGTATGGGCTTCGAAGGCCACTACACCAACGCCTTCGGCAGCCTCGACGACATGCTCCGCGGTCGAGACTATCTGGTCAAGCAAGCGCGCTCCGTCGGCATCGCCTGAGTTGGCTGATGCTTCTGACTTCAGCGGCCTTTGAACGAAGGCTTTCGCGTCTCCATGAAGGCGCGACGGCCCTTGACTATGAGAAGGATCGTGGGAAAACATCTGGCGAC
>JBOEHJ010000101.1:0-16611 GCA_050633905.1 Geminicoccales bacterium | reverse complement strand
GACTCTTCTGCTGAGTGCCAAAAGTCGACATTAAGTTGCAGCCACAATTGACGTCTCGCCAATCAGGAGATGTTAAAGGCAACATGTTCATCGCTCTCAGAGAGCGTGTGCCTTTGAAGGTGATGAGAAGCGTTCGACTCGACTTGGTGAAGTGTTGACTGATATTCGAAGGGTGGTCATCTCTTATAGGTGATTCAGCGCCCCGATTTCAGCGGCGGGTCTAAATCTCGAGACTGGTGTTTGTGGAGATATGTTGAACATGCTGCACTCCCGTTTTGGAATCCTATCGCTGTTTGCGCTCATCCTGCCTATTGCATCGGCCCAAGGACAGGAGACAGCTAACTACAGACTGAGCATAATGGCGACATGGAGTCCGGAAACACATCCCTTCGACTTTCCACCCGGTCCAACCTTCTCTCATCTGATAGGCGCGACACATAACGACGGCTATACCTTGTTCAAGGACGGCGACACCGGGTCTAGCGGGTTAGAGCTCATCGCCGAACGTGGTCGCGTATCGATCTTCCGTATCGAACTGGAAGAAGCTAACGATCGTGAGCTAATCGGCTCAACATTTGAGGGCAACGAAATTGAAGAACTTCCTGGCGAGACAACCTTGCGCTTTTCCGCGACAGCTGCTTTTCCCCTGGTCTCCTTCGCGACAATGATTGCACCGAGTCCAGACTGGATCACTGGAGTGTCCGCTGTCCTACTCCGTGATGGTGACCGGTGGATTGACCGTCTGGAGCTACCGCTCTGGGCTTGGGACGCCGGCACTGATAGCGGCGATACCTATTTAGCCCCCAATCAAGACACACAGCCGCAGCAATCCGTTCGGCTTGTTGCGACACCACACTTTCTGACCGACCGAGGCCTTTTAAAAGTTGGTGACGTGGTAATCGAGCGATTCCATTAGCAGCTCCCGTGCACCATTCGCGGTACGTGCTGCCCCCCCACCAGACTCGGGTCAGAATCGTGCCAAAAGAAGGCATTCCGAGGAAAGGGCTAGGATTGTTGCCGGTCACTTTCTGATGCAGTGTACCCCTCGATCCAACTCCATTGACGGAACACCACGCATGGAATTTGCAGACAGTTACCTTGGACAGCTTCGCAGCTTTGTAGGCAGTCGTTTATTGCTCGTGCCCGGCACAAGGGTTGTCATTGAAAATGCCGCTGGTCAAATCTTGCTGCAGAAACGGAGTGACTTTGGAATCTGGGGATTGCCGGGAGGATCTGCCGAGGAAGGCGAAGACTTGGAAGCGGTTGCAATCCGCGAGGTTCAAGAAGAGACGGGGCTAATCGTGTCTCAATTGCAGCCGTTTGGATTTGCCTGTGATCCTGCGCTTGAAACAATCACCTATCCGAATGGCGATCGCTGTCAGAATTTCTCTCTAAACTTTTTTACGCGCCACTTTGAAGGCGTTCCGACACCAGCTGACGATGAAAGCACCGAGTGCACATGGTTCTCTAGCGAAAACCTCCCTGAAATGTTGCCGAACATGCGACAAAGCGTTGTATCATACCTACGCTTTGTGAGTTCGGGGCAATTCCAAATGATCAGAGCTTGAGTCGGCTCAGGGTCACCTTAAGCCATTGGCGTCGCTCGGGGAATGCCGGCTTGCAAGGGTATAGCGGCCATGAGGCTTGATTCCCCTTCGTGCCAAGAGCCGCCTTTCGAAACAACGTCATGTAACCAAGCTCACTTCAATTATGTGTAACTCTTGAACACGCTGATCGAACTTCTTGCCACCGGCTTGACCAACCAATAAGCCGAAGGTCCGCAGCAAGCCGCGGATCTGATTGCCAAGATCCACCTTGGTCTTCACCAGTTGAGCCCGTGCGCCCACCAAGCCCTGAAGCTGATAGGCTGACTGGCTCTTTACCTGAACTTTCCGGTACCAACCGCTCCGCACGATCTCAGCCAGACCGTGGGCGTCATTCGGGTCACTCTTGTTGATCCGTAACGACAACACCGCCTTGGCCTGACGAGCATCAAGGCAGACGACGGGCAGACCCATGGCTTCGAGACCACGAGCAAGCCAAGGGGATAAGCTGCCGGTCTCCAAACCGAGCCTTAAAACCTCCGGCGCATGCTGACGGACTGCGGCTGCGATCGACTAAGGGGTCGATCGACAGCTACCCCGCCAGACAACGCGACCGTCGTCATCCAACACACAAACAGAAACTTCTTTCAACGACACATCCAAGCCCACATACTGAGACATGGCGGTTCTCCTCTCCTATTGGTTCTTTGCCAAAAAACCAGTGTCCGGGGAGGACTGCCAGCACGCAATAACCCCATGTCAACTTAACGATTTTTACTTGTGATTACTACCAAAACCCAAAAGACGGAATCGCTTGAATGCCCTCCTTAACGAGATGCCGAAGATGAAGATAACGAAGCTGACGACCTACATCGTTCCACCCCGTTGGTGCTTCCTTAAGTTGGAAACCGATGAGGGGATTGCTGGCTGGGGCGAGCCAGTTCTGGAAGGGAAAGCGCTTTCCGTCGAGGCCATGGTCCATGAGTTGAGTGACTATCTCATCGGCAAGGATCCGCTTTTGATCGAAGACCACTGGCAGGTGATGTATCGGGCCGGTTTTTACCGCGGCGGCGCCATTCATATGTCGGCGATCGCTGGCATCGATCAGGCGCTTTGGGATATCAAGGGCAAGGCTGCTGGTCTGCCGGTGCACGCGCTTTTGGGCGGCAAGTGCCGCGACAAGATCAAGGTTTATTCATGGATTGGTGGCGACCGTCCGTCCGATGTCGCGGAAAACGCCCGCGATGTGATGGCACGCGGTTTTAAGGCCATAAAGCTCAACGGCTGCGAAGAGATGCAGATCGTCGACACCAACGCCAAGATCGACGCGGCTGTCGCAACCATTGCCACCATCCGGGATACAGTTGGCTACGATCTTGGAATCGGCGTTGATTTCCATGGCCGGGTGCAAAAACCCATGGCCAAGGTATTGGCGAAGGAGCTGGAACCCTACCGGTTGATGTTCATCGAAGAACCCGTGCTGTCAGAGAACCGAGAAGCGCTAAGGGATATCGCCAACCATATCACCACGCCCATTGCTCTTGGTGAACGGCTCTATTCACGATGGGATTTCAAATCCGTTCTGCAAGACGGGTATGTCGACATTATCCAACCCGATCTGTCCCATGCCGCGGGCATTACCGAATGCCGCAAGATCGCGTCGATGGCCGAGGCTTACGATGTCGCGCTCGCCCCACACTGCCCGCTTGGACCGATTGCGCTTGCAGCCTGTCTTCAGGTCGATGCGGTCTCGCACAACGCTTTCATTCAAGAGCAATCGCTTGGCATTCACTACAACAACTCGAATGACATCCTTGACTATCTCGTGAACAAGGAAGTGTTTGCCTTCGAAGACGGATCCGTTGCCATCCCCGATGGACCGGGCCTCGGCATCGAGGTGGATGAAGCTTGTGTCGTTGAACGGGCCAAGGAAGGCCATCGCTGGCGCAATCCCGTTTGGCGTCATGACGACGGATCGATAGCGGAGTGGTAAGGCTCACGCAGGAGCGTTGTCAGAGGAAAATCGAATACTGTATTTGGCGCTAATTGAGAATATGTGCGTTCGCTGATTCCAAACGATTTTTTCGATCCAAATCACCTGCTCATTCACGCCTCTCAAGTCAACCAAATTTTCCTTTAACAGCGCCCTGGGAGCTGTTCGACGGAAGGCCATGGCGACCAATCAGGTCGTGGAGAGCTTCCTCCGTCAGCTTCTCTCGTCGAGCAGATAAGCCAAGCGCTAAAAAAACCCGGCCGCAACCTCTCCGGCGAGATCCGCGGCCTGCCGTACGTGATAGGAGGCCTTGTCAGCGTGGAAACGCGCCGTGAACACGAGGTCGTCAGGTAGCCAGAGATAGCGAAGCTCAACGAGCCCGCCGTTTTCCAGCTCATCACGCACCATGGCGTAGGGCAGACATGCGACACCCAGGCCCTCCAGCGTCATGCGCATGCATGCCGAAAGATGGGTCGAGGGCACCAGGCGAACGTCACGTTTCTCCGAGACATGTTTTGCCAGTTGCTGGAACGGCAGGGTCTGCCGGGCATGTGTCAGGATGGGATAGCAGACCAGCGCGTCCAGGGTGAGCAAGCGCTTGCCTGCGCCAAGCTCAGGCGATGCGACCCAGACCATCGGATAACGGCCGAGGTCGACCGCTCCTGATGTCGGGCGATCGAAGGGGCCGCTCTGCAGGGCGAGGTCGATGGCATGGTCGAACAGAGCAGCTGAAAGGTTGGAGGACAAGTCGACGGTCAAGTCCGCCATCACATTGGGAAACCGCTCGCGAAGGGCGGTCAGATAGTCACCCAGCCATGAATGCACGATCGTTTCCGTCACCCCAAGCCGCAGGATGCCCTCGAACAAGCCAGGCGCTTCGGCCGCGGCCATGAAATCGTCCAGCGCATCGACGACGCCTCTCGCCTTCTTCAGCAGCAATGTTCCCGCTGATGTCAACCGGACCGAGCCGGCATCACGCTCCATCAGTTTTCGGCCGAGTTGCGTTTCGAGATTGGTTATGCGGGCGGAAATGTTCGGCTGCGTGGTGTTGAGTGCTGATGCTGCCCCGCGAAAGCTCGACCGGTCGGCAACCTGCACGAAGGCTTCAATCTGCTTGATGTTGATGCGCACCATGCTGCCGCTCCTGCCTATCTCAGATGCAGGATAATAATTTTTGATCTTATTGATACAATAAAATAATTGGAGATGATCTTCTTCTTTCCCTAGCCTGATCGTGGAGATCATGAGGAATGTGCCATGACGGAAGCCAAAGCCCGACTGGGCGTCGATATCGGTGGAACCTTCACAGATGTCGTTCTGGAAGTCGCTGGAGATCGATTTTCCACCAAGGTGCTGACCACTTATGCAGCACCTGAGGATGCGATCATCGACGGCATGCATCAGGTCTGCGCCAAGGCGGGCATCGAACCCGCGGCGATCAGCCAGATCATCCATGGCACGACGCTCGCCACCAACGCGCTGATCGAGCGGCGCGGCGCCAAGACCGCGCTCATCACCACCAAGGGCTTTCGCGACGTCATCGAGATGCGGACGGAAAGCCGCTTCGAGCAATATGACCTGAACCTGGCGCTGCCTGAGCCCCTGCTGCCGCGCAACCGGCGCTACGTCGTCGACGAGCGGATGGAGGCCACCGGCAAGGTGCTGACGGCACTGGACCGCGGGGAGGTCGAGGCTTTGGTGGACGATCTCAGTGCCGCTGGCTATGAGAGCGTCGCCGTGGGCCTGCTGCACGCCTATGTCAACGACGCCCATGAACGGCTAATCCGGGACGTCTTCGCCGAGAAACTACCTGATGTGATGGTCTCGCTCTCCTCGGAAGTCTCGCCGCAGATGCGTGAATATGAGCGCTTCAACACCACCATCGCCAACGCCTACATCAAACCGCTGATCAAGAGCTATCTCGGGCGCCTCAGGGATCGCCTCGCGTCCGAAGGGGCGGCCTGCCCGATCTTTCTGATGCATTCGGGCGGCGGCATCATCAGCCTGGAAAGTGCCGCCGAGTTTCCGGTTCGCCTCGTCGAATCCGGCCCTGCCGGCGGTGCGGTCTTCGCCGCAGATATCGCCGCACGCCACGGGCTGGAGAAGGTTCTTTCCTTCGACATGGGCGGCACGACGGCCAAGATCTGCCTGATCAAGAACCGCACGCCGAAGACTGCCCGCGTCTTCGAGGTCGCGCGCACCTATCGGTTCAAGAAGGGCTCGGGCATGCCGATCTCGATTCCGGTTATCGACATGGTGGAGATCGGCGCGGGCGGCGGCTCGCTCGCCCATGTCGACGTAATGGGCCAGATCCGCGTCGGCCCCGAAAGCGCCGGATCAGAACCGGGCCCCGCCTGTTACGGGAGCGGCGGCGAACGTCCGGCGGTGACCGATGCCGACCTGACGCTGGGCAGGCTCGATCCTGATAATTTCGCAGGCGGTTCGATCGCCTTGCATCCGGAGCGCTCTTCAATTGCCCTCACCAAGCATCTCGGAACGAAGCTGGAAATGGAGCCGCTCGAAGCGGCCTGGGGTGTCGCCGAGGTCGTCGATGAGAACATGGCGAACGCCGCGCGCGTGCATGCCGTGGAGAACGGCGAAGATCTGTCCGAATACACGATGATCGCCTTTGGTGGCGCTGGCCCGCTGCACGCGGCCCGCTTGTGCGAAAAGCTCGGCATCGACCGTTGTCTGGTTCCGGTCAGCGCTGGTGTCGGGTCAGCGATCGGTTTTCTGCGCGCGCCCTTCAGCTTCGAGGCCAACCGTTCGGTCTTCATGAAGATCGATGCGTTCGATGCGGAAGCCGTGAAGGCACTGTTCGCTGAGATGGAGAGCGAAGCACGGGGGTTCGTCCGCACCTGCGACGCGAATGCCGACATTCTCGCCGACCACAAGATCTACATGCGCTACTCTGGTCAAGGCTGGGAAATCCCTGTCAGCCTGACGGCTGAGCAGGCGAGCAATCCTGATGCTGCGACGTTCCTCGACCTGTTCGAGGCCGATTACAAAAAGCTGTTTGGGCGTTCCGTCGAGGGTATGGCCGTCGAAATCACGGTCTGGTCAGTGAATGCCTTCACGCCACCAGAAGAGGTCCTGCCCGTCGCTCCGGTGGTAACTGGAAGCGAGGCGACGTTCGCCTCAAGGCGCGCACTGTTCGACCCCGGTGTCGGCGAAGTGACGGATGCCGCCGTCGCACGCCGTGAGGATCTGACACCGGGGGCTCGCATTGAAGGGCCGGCCGTGGTCACGGAAGACGAGACCACGATCGTCCTCCCCTCCAGCCGATCGATCATTGCCCAGACAGATGGCTGTCTGGACATTCACATCAAGCGGTCCGGCACCGACACACGAGCCGCATAGTGGTACGACCACATCATTAGGTTAACGCAGGAGCAGTCATGTCCGAGGTTTCGAAAGTCGCCTATCAGGTCATGTGGAACCGCCTGATTTCGGTGGTCGAGGAACAGGCCCAGGCCCTGGTGCGCACGGCGTTTTCGACGTCAGTTCGTGAGGCCGGCGACCTGTCGGCAGGCGTCTACAACGACAAAGGCGAGATGCTCGCCCAGGCGGTCACCGGCACGCCCGGTCATGTGAACGCGATGGCGGATGCCGTCGGCCATTTCATTCGGCGTATTGGCCGGCAGAATATGTTCGAAGGTGACGTCTACATCACCAACGACCCCTGGGAGGGCACCGGCCACAAGCACGACATCACCGTCGTGACACCCTCCTTCCACAACGCCACGCTGATCGGTTTCTTCGCCTGCACGGCGCACATCACCGACATTGGTGGGCGCGGCTTCGGGGCTGATGCCAACGACATCTTCGAGGAAGGCCTTTACATCCCCATCATGAAATTCGCCGAGCGCGGCGACGTTGATCGCACGCTGATCGGGATCATCCGCGGCAATGTCCGCGAGCCGGACCAGCTGATCGGGGACGTCTATGCGCTGGCCACCTGCAACGAGATCGGCCACCGGCGATTGATCGACATGATCGAAGAGTTCGAGCTTGCCGATCTCTCCGGCATTTCCGACTTCATTTTGACCAGTTCGCGAAAGGCGACGCTGGAGCGTATCAACGCGCTCGAACCCGGTGTCGCCGATGGCCATATGCGCATCGACGGCTATGCGCAGCCGATCGATCTGAAGGTTCGGCTGTCCATTGAAAAGGACCGCGTGCTCAGCGACTGGGCGGGCACCTCCGGGCTCGATCGGAAGGGCATCAACGTGCCTCTCGTCTACACCAAGGCCTATGCGTGCTATGCCATGAAATGCGCGATCGCGCCGGAAATCCCCAACAATGCCGCGAGCCTTGCACCCTTTGAGATCCAGGCCCCGGAAAACTCCATCGTCAACGCCCTCTATCCCGCTCCCGTGGCGCTTCGTCATGTGATCGGGCACATGGTGCCGGATACGGTCTACGACGCCCTGGACAAGCTTTTGCCCGATACGGTTCCGGCCGAGGGTGCCGGCTGCCTCTGCAACTTTCAGGTCAGCCTTCGCCCGCGCACCGATGCGCCCGCCCCCGACGATGCCGTGCGTTCGGAAGTGCTGACTTTCAATTCAGGGGGCTCGGGTGCTCGGCCGACATTGGACGGTATGAACGCCACGGCTTTTCCCTCCGGCGTCATGACCATGCCGGTCGAGGCGACCGAGCAGGTCGGCCCGGTCATCATCTGGCGAAAAGAGCTGCGTCCCGATTCCGGTGGTGCTGGCCGGCATCGCGGCGGTCTCGGCCAGTATATGGAAGTGGGTGCCAGGGACGGGCACGAATTCGACATCCAGGCGATGTTCGACCGGGTCGATCACCCGGCTCTTGGACGACGCGGGGGACAGCCGGGAGCGCCCACCACCATCGCGCAGGACGACGGCACGCCCATGAAGGGCAAGGGCAAGCAGTTCGTGCCCCACGGCCGGAAGGTGATGATGGCTTTTCCCGGCGGCGCCGGCTATGGCGATCCCGCTGACCGGGATGTCGCCAGCATCCGGCGCGATCTCGCCCATGGCTACATCACCGCCGATTTTGCGCGCGAACGCTACGGCATGGCAGAGGCCGAGATCGATGATGTCCTGAAGAGGGCTGGACTGGGAGAGATTTTCTGATGAGCATGCAAAACCTGCCGACGGTGCCCGTGAAGTCATCCTATGACGTCGTCATCGTCGGCGGCGCCATCATGGGTGCGTCCACGGCCTGGTTCCTGTCCGACAATCCGGATTTCAATGGCTCGGTCCTCGTCGTCGAACGGGATCCGAGCTATGAGAATTGCTCGACCACACACACCAACTCCTGCATGCGCCAGCAATTCTCGACGGAATTAAATGTGCGTATCTCGCAGTTCGCCGCGGATTTCGTGAAGAATCTTCGCCACTATATGGGCGGTGATGAGCGTGTCCCCGGGCTCTCGATCCGAAGCTTCGGCTACATGTACCTGGCCGACAATGAGGACTTCGCCGATGTCCTCCGCGAAAATCAGAAAGTCCAGTTGGCCGCCGGTGCCGCCACGACACTGATGATGCCGGACAAGATCAGTCGGAACTATCCGTTCTACAATGTCGACGATATCGTCCTCGGTAGCATCAACCTGGTCGATGAGGGCTTCTGGGACGCGACAGCGGTCTTCGATTGGTGGCGCCGTCAGGCGCGCGAGCGCGGCGTCGAGTATGTTGCCAACGACGTCGTCGCGATGACCAGAAATGCAGCCGGAAGCAGGATCGAGAGCGTCACCCTCAAATCGGGCGAGGTCATCTCCTGCGGCCAGGTCGTCAATGCATCCGGTCCGAGGGCTGCGCGCACCGCTAGCATGGCCGGCGTCGACGTCCCGGTGGAACCGCGTAAGCGTTTTTCATGGATTTTTTCGGCCGAACAGCCGCTCGACCGCGACCTGCCACTGACTATCGATCCGTCCGGCGTTCACGTTCGGGAAAACGGCGGTGGCACCTATCAGTGCGGCGGTCATGCCGATGTCGACCCCGGCGTCGACTATGACGACTTCAACATGGATCACAGCCTCTGGGAGGATCATGTCTGGCCGATCCTGGCGACCCGCATCCCGAAATTCGAGGCCATCAAGGTCACCAGCGAATGGGCCGGTCACTACGCCTATAACGCCTTCGACCACAACGCCATCATGGGGCCACACACCGAAGTCGAGAATTTCATTTTCCTGAATGGCTTTTCCGGCCATGGATTACAGCAATCTCCGGCCATGGGTCGCGGCACCGCTGAGTGGCTGACCTATGGTGCGTACCGCTCGCTCGACATGTCGCTCTTCCATTATGAGCGCATCGAAAAGAATGCCCCGATCATCGAGAAAGCGGTGATATGAACCCGCAGGCTCCGGCGCATGACGCGGACCAATTACACATGACCAAAAGGATTTGAGAACAGTGACTTTCGCCACGACGCGGCTCAAGACCGTGAAGCCCTCCGCCTCGGCGTTGATCAGCCAGAAGGCTCAAACCATGCGCGCCTCAGGCGAGGACGTGATCGACCTCGGCCTAGGCGAACCCGATTTTGACACGCCGTCGCATATCGTGGAGGCGGCGCATCGTGCCGCCCTCGACGGTCAGACACGCTATCCCCCCACCGGCGGCACCAAGGCGCTCAAGGACGCCGTCCGGGCCAAGTTCTTGCGGGACAATGGCCTGACATTCTCTGCCAACGAGATCGTCGTTTCCAACGGTGCCAAACAGGTCATTTTCAATGCGCTGATGGCGACCCTCGAAGACGGCGACGAGGTCATCTTGTGTGCGCCTTACTTTGACAGCTACCGCAACATCGTCGGCCTTCTCGGCGGCTCGAAACGCATCGTCACCTGCAGGCCGGAGAACGGGTTCAGGCTGCAGCCGGATGACTTGGAAAGCGTGATCACCAACCGGACGCGCTGGCTGATCTTGAACGCACCCTCCAATCCTGCCGGCAGCTGTTATTCGGCGGAAGAGTTTCGCAAATTGGGCGTCGTTCTGGCGCGGTATCCGCAAGTGCTGGTCCTGTCGGATGAGATCTACGAGCATATCACCTTCGATGGCCGACCCTTCGTCTCTTTCGCCTCGGCCTGCCCGGAACTCGCCGGCCGCATCTTGACGGTCAACGGCGTTTCCAAAGCCTATGCGATGACCGGCTGGCGTATCGGATACGGCGCCGGGCCAGCAGAGCTCATCAAGTCGATGGTGACGGTTCAGTCGCAAATTTCATCAGGCGCCAGCGCCATCTCCCAGGCCGCGGCTGTCGAAGCGCTGAACGGGCCGCAAGCGTGTGTCGAACAGTTCCGCCAAGCTTTCGCCCGCCGCCGCGACCTCGTGATCGACGCCATTGCCGAAACGGATGGTCTGTCATTGATCACACCGGGAGGTGCCTTTTACGCGCTCATCGATTGCCGAAGACTGCTCGGGTCGCACGCGAGAATTGGAACCGCCATTGATGACGACGTCGCCTTCACCGATTTCCTGCTTGCGGAAGCCGGCATCGCTGCCGTTCCGGGCAGCGTCTATGACATGCCCGGCCATTTCCGCCTATCGACGGCGACGGCCGACGACCTTCTGAAAACCGCCCTGGCCCGGCTTCTCGAAGCGACAAAACTGCTCACATGTCCAAAAGGAGCTGCAGCATGAAGACACTCGTTTTGACCGGTGCCGCCGGTCGCCTGGGCTCCTATCTGCGCGAGCCGCTGACCAGGCTCTGCGGCGAATTGGTGTCCTCCGACATCGTCGACGACATCGGCAATCTCTATCCCGGCGAGCGCTACCAGAAAGCCGATCTCGCGAATTATGACGACATTCACGCCTTGCTCGAAGGCGCAGACATGGTGGTGCATTTCGGCGCCATCGGTGATGAGGCGCCCTTCGAGATCCTCTTGGGGCCGAATTTCGTCGGTGCCTACAATGTCTGGGAGGCCGCCTTCCGCCATGGTCTGCGCCGGGTCGTCTATGCGTCCTCGATCCATGCGGTCGGCATGCACAAGCGCCAGGACTTTATCGGCACCGACGCGCCGCACCGTCCCGACACGTTCTACGGGCTGGCTAAATGCTTCGCCGAGGATCTGGCTAGTCTTTATTGGGACAAGCGAGGTTTGGAATCCGTCTGCATGCGCATCCTGTCCTGCGCCCAAGTGACCAACGCCCGCGCCCTCGGCACTTGGCTCAGCTATGACGACATGATCCAAATGGTGATCCGCGCCATCGAAACGCCGACGACAGGGTTCTCCGTGGTCTACGGTGTCTCCAACAACGACCGCACACCGGTAGACAACAGCAAAGCCAGCTTTCTCGGTTACCGGCCGAAGGACAATGCCGAGCAGTTCGTAAAAGAGATCCTTGCAGAAGCGCCGGAGCCCGATACATCCGACCCGGCTCAGATGCATCATGGCGGCCCCTTCGCTGCAGTCGAACTGGGCAGCAGTGGCATAGCAACGATGAAGATTATCGACGACACAAGGAAAACATGAAACAGCGGCAGGCTGTACTGCGTTGCGTCCTCTCATGCGATCAGTTTTCGGCTTTACTCGATAGAACTGGCGTCTAAGGTTGCCCGAACACCCTTGTTGGGAAATTGGTCATTGAGGGAACAACTGCAAAGTCAAAACGGCGACGACTAGCACCTAACACGATGTCGGTTCCTAGAGCATGTTCTAACCATATGGAATCGTTAGGGATTCCAATTTTAGTTATAATCTGATTCAGGATATGGGCTGGTGGAGGAGGCCAGCCTTTATGGTGCAACCTTTGTCGTTGGTTTTTTTATGCATTGGCCGCCAGATCGTCACGATCTAAATTGAAGAGGTGATCGCTTGTCTCACTCAAGATTTCCCAGACCTGCTCTCGGTGAAGCGCGGTTCGAGCATACGCCGATGTTCACGAATGTGATCCCGCTTAGAGCTACATTCAAGTCCCAACCTTGGCTTTAGGGACCAACCTCAGTCTTCTCGGAGTGAACCGATTGAGACCCTGCGAAGAGGATCCTTTGCTATGGTCGTTCCGCGGCTGTGGACTTGGCGGAGACGGTGTCATCGGTCGTCCAATGCTTTGTTTGCAAAGCGTCGGATCTCGATATTAGTTGACCGCGTCAGATGATGCCGCGTTCTGGGAGCGGGGTGCCGTCGGCGAGGCGGTACCAGCCGAAACGGGTGAGATCGATGGTCTGATAGCTTCCATCCAGAATCAGTTCGGCCATAGCGCGGCCGCAGCCAGGCGCGTGCATCAGTCCGTGGCCGGAGAAGCCTGCGAGCATCTGTAAATTACCCAAGCCATCAGCGCCCGGACCAATGATGACGTTGCCATCGAAGTCGTTCTGATCGTACAGCCCCGGCAAGCTGTTCCTGCACTTCGTCGCCTCGAATTGCGGAAAGCGGTGGGCTAGCGCTGGCCAGACGGCGCTGTCGAAATAGTCGTGGTCGACCTCGAAGTTGTAGCCTCGCGGTTCCTCAAGGTTCGGGACACCGCGGGAGTAACCCTCGCCTTCTGGCCTGAAGGCAAGCCGCTGGAGATCTTTCAGATAGGGCAGAGGCTCGATTGGCTCCTGACACTCGAAATAGTGCTCGTAGCGTCGGAGTGGGGAGATAGGCAGGTTGAAGTGGAGCATCGCGCAGAGATTCTTCGCCCAGGCGCCGGCGGCAATGACGTACCACTCTGCCTCGATCAGCTGCCCGGATTTCAGCGTCGCGCCCGTCACTTGTGTCGGCGTGCGTGTCAGTCCGACGACCTCGTCTTCGACGAATACCGCGCCGAGCGAGCGTGTTTTGCGGCGCAAGGCGATCAAGGACGAATATGGGTCGAGCCAGCCATCATCAGGTGAGAGAACCCCCGCGCCAAGATCGGCAACATACATCGACGGCCACGTCGCCTTTAGCGCGTCGGGCTCCAACCATACGACGTTCACCCCGTGCTCGGCCTGCGTATCGTAATTCTCCCTCAACATGTCTTTCGCCTCAGGCGGGACGATAAAGAGGTAGCCGTTCTTCTTGAAAGCGATGTCGGGTGTCTCGCCGTCAACCGCCATCATGGACGGATAGTTCTGAAAGAACGGGATCGAGAAGTTTGATAGCTCGATGTTCTCCGGGAGCGAGAAGAGCCGGCGTACGCCACCCGACGCACGCGGCGTGGAGGCGCGCTCATAGGTCAAGTCGCGCTCGACGACGGTCACGTCGCAGCTAGCGTCTTTCATCTTCAGAAAATACGCGACAGCTGCGCCGACGGCACCACCGCCAATGATGAGGACGTCAGTCTTCATAGCTTGTGCTCCGGTGACGTCAGTGTTGCGCCGCGGGAGCCAGCAAGATCGCGTTGCCGCCGCCGGCGGAGGTGTCGATACAGAGATAGTAGCAGCCTGCGATTCCCGTCATTCCCTTAGAGAACGCCTTTGTTCGACGCGGCAAGTTTTTTCAGTAACGCGTCGTCCTTATATCGCTCGAACGAGAACATTGGAGCGTAGTTCGGCAATTCGCCGCCGTCGATCCAGGCGGCGCACAGCTCGCCCGCGGCGCAGGCGGCCATTGTTCCATAGCCAGAAAATGCACAATTCATGAAGGCGCCGTCGGGGCCCATGGGTCCGATCAGCGGCCAGTTCTCGTCAGTCATCGTATACCAACCACCATAGTGGTGCGCGCTACGTGGCAGTCGGCTGTAATAAGTCTTGAGTGCCGGATTGAGGCGTGCCGCACCACGGAGCACGATGTCCGGGAAGTTGTCATTCAGCTGCGGGGTCCATGAAGTCTCTGCCGGCGCTTCGTTGAATGCCCAGCCGAGCTTGATCCAAGTCCCCCTATCACCACCGTCTGGCCGACAATGAATAGCGCCGGGCATATCGCCGGCAAGCCAGCGATGGTCGGAATCCGCGAGCAGCAAGGATCGCTCCTCATCGGTCCAATCGATGTGCTGACCGTCCAGATCAATAGAAAACGGTAAGTTTCTAGGGATCGCCCGACTGCGGTCCTCAAAGGCGATTTTCTGTTGGAATGTGTTATGAATCGGCAGGTCGACGCCCAGCATGTCAGCGATGCGATTGGCAAATGGACCGGCTGCGTTCACGAGTTTCTCAGCCTGCAACGTGTGCGGTCCCCCTTCGGCCTTGAGATGCAGGTGGTATTGATGCGGGTGGGCGATGCCGTCGACCTCGGCGATCAGCCGCTTTGCGCCGACGCTAACGAGATGGGACAGCATGAGCATCCCGAGCTGCTGGCTGCTGATGTCGCCGCCTCGGCGAATATGGATGATGTTGCGGACGAGCGGATCAAGGCTTGGAAAGATACGTCTGATCAGGTCACGGTCTCGAAGGATATCGACCCCGTCGGGAGCACTCTCCCAGTCCGGCTTTTCCGGTGCGACGTAGCTCGCGCACGATCCCTTCTCATGATACCGTAATAGGTGCTTTGCTCGATCGCCCAGACCGTCGTGAAGTTGGGTAACGAGATCGTCGATCGATGCCTCGCGCGTGGCTAGGACATAGCCGCGCCGCGTCATCTTGATCGCATTCTCGCTCTCGCGCGCGATGGCCTCCATCAAATCGATGCTTCGGTCGGTGAAGGCGACCATTGCCGGATGTGGCCACCAATTGCGGTAATTCTCTCCCGACTGTGCCGACGTGAAGCCCATGGGCTGATCGCGATCGATCAACGCGATTTTCGTGATGCCGCGCTGCGTTGCCAAGTAATAGGCCGTCGCGATTCCGACGATTCCCATTCCGATAACCGCAACGTCGAACACGTCATCCGTCGACATTTGAGCCCCTAAATGATGGCCGATGGACCAGCGATGCGGACGTTCTGCAATCCCCTTCTGCACTCGTCCTTTCAGATTCAATCTCGACTAAATCGTATACGGTTTGCAAGAACTAGATTTCATGCAGGAGAGAGATTTGGCGAGTACCGCCCCGGACCATCAAATCGGATGTGGCTCCGATCCGATTTATGTCGAGCTCAAGGAGCGCATCCTCACTGGCGAGATTCCCGGCGACACGCCCTTGCGCCAGGACGATCTCGCCGCGCAGTTCGGCGTCAGCAAGATTCCAGTACGTGAGGCTCTGCGCCGGTTGGAGGCCGAAGGGCTAGTCACGTTTCGAGCGCGCCGCGGAGCAGCCGTGCGCAAGTTCTCCGAGACCGACATTCTGCAGCTGATGGACATACGGGTGGCGCTCGAATGCAGAGCGCTCGAATTGGCCATCCCAAACATGATCAGCACGGATTTCACAGTTGCCGGTGACCTGTTGAACGACTATGCAGCGGGCGCCAATCTCGCTGCATGGAGTGACATGAACCTGCGGTTTCATGGTGTGCTTTACGAACCCTGTGGCAATCCGGAACTCATGAATATGATCTCCGGTCTGCAGCAAAAGCTCGGCAAGTTCCTTCGGCTCCTCGTCACTGAGGCGAGTGGCCTGGAACGGCCGATACGGGAGCATGCGGAAATCCTTGCGGCTTGCGAGCAAGGAGATGTCGACCGTGCCGTCTCCACGCTCAAGACGCATATCGGAACGACGAAGAAAGAGGTGGCCGCCTTCATGAGGCGGAGAACTCAAGAGTCGTAGTAAGCGCGTCCAAACTTGAGCAGGGAGACCAACATGCGCAAAGTATCAATACTCGCCATCGCGGCGGGCACAGCGGCTATCTTGGCCACGTCGGCGATCGCCCAGGAGAAGCAGTTCGTCAACATCGGCACGGCCGGCATCGGCGATGGTTACTACCCGACCGGCGGCGGTGTCAAAGAAATCCTGCTTGAAGATGGTGCTCCCCCTGCCCTAGCATCTCGCAATGACAAGATCACCCTTCCGCTACTTCAACACGTCACCGGAAATCATCCAGCTCGCCGCGATGATGTATATTCGCTTCGCCCTCTCGCTGCGCAATATCGAGGATTTGCTCCTTGAGCGCAGCATTGATGTTTCCCATGAGAGCATCCGTCTCTGGGTCGATCGATTCGGCAACGTCTTCGCTAGAATGATACGCAAACGCCGATCCCATGCCTTGCGGCAGATCACGTATTGGCGCTGGCATCTCGACGAAATATTCGTGAAGATTGCCGGAGAAACATACTATCTATGGCGCACTATCGACCAGGAGGGTGAAGTGCTCGAAGCCTATGT
>JBOEHJ010000100.1:0-9427 GCA_050633905.1 Geminicoccales bacterium | reverse complement strand
GGTGGTTGGGCGGGGGAGTGGGGTTGGAGAAGGCTGGTGGTGCCAACCACTCAACAAAAAAATCAAGCAGCAGAGCGAAACGGGTTCAGCTTTTTCCAGAATGCCGAGCGTCGGTGGCGCCGCTCGGCTTGGCGGGCTGCGGCTTCATCGGTCACCCAGTTCAGCTGCAGGACCCGGCGCACGCCCTCGAAGGGGCCATGGCCATGCCAGGCATTGTCACGGTTGCGAAAACACACCATGGACCCCGCTTCCGGCGGCACTTCGGCGATCATGTCGTCCAGGCTGTCGGAGGATCGCAACAGCCGAAGACGACCGCCATCGGCGTCCCAGTGATTGTTCAGGTACACCAGAACCGTGATCAATTTGGTGTCGCTATCGGTATGGATTTGACCGTCCTTGGCCCGACAACGCCCCCTCACCGTCAGGGTCGTCGGGCGATGATCCAGGTCCATGTCGAACTTTTTGGCGAAAGCATCGCGCATTGCCTCACCCTGCAATTCGTCGCAAAGGGTCTTGAAAACCGAGCCAAAGGTCAGGGCGTTCAGGGGAAAGCTGCCACCTTTGCCGATGTCAGGGTAATCGGCCAAAATGGCGGCGATTTGATCCTCTTTAACGAAACCCGGAACTGTCAGATACTCAAAGGGTTCGGTTTGCAGGTCTGCTGCTTGAAAGGCCTCAATGTTGAGAAGGGACATCAAACGTCCTCGCTGACTGTCAACGGCGCGGGTCAAACAACCATCGACGGGCGTTGACCGCAAGCCTTCTTCGCCCCGGAATGCATTCCGTTCCCAAAGTATCACCCGCTGCCTAGGGCCGACCTGAGGTTCAAGCTGTTCGGCATGGTGAACGCGAGGCACTTGCTCTTCATGATCTCTGCACCTAGATATGGCCTGGTCTTGTTGAGCGGGCATAGCTCAGTGGTAGAGCACGGCGTTTACACCGCCGGTGTCGGAGGTTCGACCCCTTCTGCCCGCACCACCCCCTTTAGTCGACGATTGATGATCCGTTGCTCCGGCCAGGACGTATCCATGGTCATGAGCAAACCGACCATCTTTTATAATGGCGCTTGTCCAATTTGTCGGCGTGAGATCGATCATTACCGAACACTCGATCAACACGACCAGGCGGCATTGGCCTGGTGCGATATCAGTCAAGATCCCGAGCGGTTGAGATCAGCCGGTTTGACGGAGGCCGAGGCCAAACGCCGGCTGCATGTTCAAGGCGCAGATGGAGCGATCACGGCAGGCTTGCCGGCATTTCTAGCCATCTGGACGGCGCTGCAGCGCTACCGTGGACTTGCCCGCATGGCGCGTTTGCCCGGTATCCGACATGGGCTCGCCCTCGCCTATGAACCGATTGCTTGGATGCTCTTCCGCTGGGACCAATGTCGCTCACGGCGATCAAAGGCTTGAGGACTTCGGTCGAGCGACGACGTCTGCCTACTTCGAGGCAGGGCTTAACCTCATGAAAACCTTCATGGTCGTAGTTGAAGCAAATCCCATTTATTTCCAAAGATATCATTGAAAACCGCAACCTTGCCGTAGGGCTCGTCGCGCGGCTTTTCGATGAAATCGACGCCCCTAGCCAGAAGCTTTCGGTAATCATGATCAAAGTCGTCGGTATGGAGAAACAAAAACACTCTTCCTCCTGCCTGATTGCCGATGGCTTGCCGTTGATCGTCACTTGATGCTTTAGCAAGGAGCAACCGTGTCTCCACGCTTCCTGGTGGGGCCACGACGACCCAACGCTTCTCGGAAGTAAGTTTGCGATCTTCGATCAGTTCGAATTCAAGGGTTTTTGTGAAATAGGCGATGGCATCGTCATAATTTGCGACGATAAGAGCGACGTAGTGCAGATGTTGTTTCATCAGCGGAATGTAGCATTTTTGGCCGATGAACGGGGCAGGAATTCCCCTTGTTGAAAGAACTTTTCAACATCGAGTTGATGCCGTTCACGCTCGCAGCATGCCCAACCGCGCTTCATGGGCCAAGCTAGCTCAGGACCAGAACGGGCTTTTATCAGAAGAACACTATTGCACCTTCCTTATCGACCGTGGCGCGTGTACTGAGAGGGCTGTCGGTCAATCCGCCTCGCAACGCGCCAGGGGAACGTCTCGTGATAGAAGAAGCCAGCCGCTGCCCGGTCGATCACAGCTCGTCATCGTCGACAGATCAAAAACGGATTGTTGCCGTTACCGGTGCGAGCCGGGGGATCGGCCATGCCATCGTCAAGACCTTTCATGAGAATGGTTGGGAAGTCCTGACCCTTGCGCGCACGCCGTTTTCCATGGTCTGCCCCTGGGCGGAGGGCATCGTTCGCCATATCCAGACCGACCTTTCAGACAAGACCTCGGTGGAAGAGAGCCTTCAGCGCCTGAAAGATCTGGTCGGCTCGCGCGGCCTTAATGCCTTGGTCAACAATGCCGGCATTTCGCCCAAGGGTGAGAACGGTGCTCGCCTGGGGGCGACGGCAACCTCCGCCGAGGTCATGCATCAGGTCATGATGGTCAACCTGATCGCACCGATGGTGTTGACCAACGGGCTGCTCGATCAGATCAAGGCGGCAAAAGGCGCCATCGTCAATGTCTCATCGATTGCAGGTTTTCGTATCCATCCCTTTGCCGGCGCTGCTTACGCCACGTCGAAAGCAGCGCTCTCAGCACTTACGCGCGAGATGGCCTACGATCTCGGAGACAATAATGTGCGCGTGAATTCTGTGGCGCCCGGCGAAATCGAAACCTCGATCCTGTCGCCCGGCACCGATGAAATCGTTCAACGCCAGGTCCCGATGAAGCGCATGGGCAGCCCGGAAGAGGTCGCCGAAGTGGTCCATTTTCTCTGCAGCGACGCCTCATCCTACGTCAATGGCACGGAAATCCACATCAACGGCGGCCAACACATCTAGGTGGCGTGGCCACGCCATTTGATTCCGCCCGTTTTTGAAGACCGTGCCTGGAACCTCGACGGTATGCCGGCATTGCTTGGTGGAGTTTCAGAGAGTTCTGTCGTGAACCTCCCAATAGCTGAAACTCCCAGACGACTTAGCTCACGCTCGATCTTGCTGTTCCCAGCGCTTGGCATCAGCGGCGTAACTGCTGCTCCTTGAAGACAATTCGTCGGCACAAATTTGCCTCGCCTTAACCAGATCGGCATAGCTTGTCATCGTCTTGCTGGTCCATCGGATCCTGGGAGTCTGAGCCTCGCTCTAACCGGGTTGTCGGGCGAGCGGAATTCCAAGGTCACATGCCAGGTCGTTGAGCGTAGAAGCCATACACTAAGATTTCGTTAGCGCTGAGTAGGGAACCTTTTGATCAATTGTCACTGCGTCCGGGACCGAACACCCAGTGCAATCTCCGATCATTCGGAACCGACCCACGCCCTCGTAGCCTCCCGGCATGCCGACAGGATTATGGATCGACATGGGCTAGCTTGGAACGTCGTGAGTGCATCTCTGCCGACGAACTTGGCCTGCGCTCATCCTGCAGCAGATCCCATCAAACGCGCATGCTGACGAATGAAGCGGAGGATCAGCAAGGCTGCGGCCACAGCGAGTGCTACGATCAGGCCTATCCAGATTCCAACCCCGCCGAGCCCAAAACCGAAGGCCAGCCCGGCACTGCAGGAGAGGCCGATGCCCCAATAGGAGATCATGGCGCAGACCATCGGGGTCCGCGTATCCTTCAGGCCGCGAAGACAGCCCATACCGACGACCTGGCCAGCGTCAAAGATCTGAAAGAAGGCGGCCAATATCAGCAATGTCGCCGCAAAGCTGGCGACGCTCGCCGAAGAAGGATTCGCGTCATCTAGGAAGAGCGCAACGATGCTCTCGGGCCAGGTCAACATGATCGCGGCCATGATGGCCATGAACAGAACACCGAGGACGATGGCGGTCATCCCCGCTCGATAGACCGCTAACGGATTGTTCATGCCAACAGCCAGGCCAACTCTAATGGTCGCGGCCTGGCTCAAGCCTAGGGGAACCATGAAGGTGGTTGCGGCGCATTGGAGGGCGATTTGATGGGCGGCGAGCTCGACAGTGCCAATCCAGCCCATGAGAAAGCCGGCGGAGGCGAAGAGGCCGGTTTCCATCATCAGCGCGATAGCGATGGGCAGTCCAAGCCGCCAGATCTCGATAAAACGTTGCCAATCGGGCCGCCAAAAACGCCCAAAGATGCGAAATCGACGAAATTGACGATCCAACAGAATAAAGCTCAAGAGACCGATCAGCAAAAAGAACTCGGAAAAAGACGTTGCCCAGCCTGCGCCGACGAGGCCTAGCTGTGGTAGGCCGAACTTGCCGAAGATCAGGCCATAATCGGCCAAGGCGTTAAAAAGAATGCAGACGATGCTGACCACCATCGCGGCAGCAGGTCGCTCCAAGGCGGCGATGAAATTCCTGAGAACAACAAAGATCAACGATGGCAGAAAACCGAAAACCGCAACCCGCGTGTAGCTCGTGGCAAGCGCGATGAGTTCGGGATCCTGGCGCAGCCAGGCGAGAATGAGGTCGATTCGCCACAACATGACAGAGGCGGGCAAACCGACAACGAATGCCACCCAAAGTCCCTGACGCACGGTTCGCCTTACGTCGCGAACGTTGTGACGTCGCCTGCCAAGGGATTGAGCCATCATCGGGGAAATCGCAGCGATCACACCGATCGAAAACAAGAACAGAATAAAGCGGATGTTGGTCGCAAGTGCTGCAGCTGCGAGCTCCTCGGACCCAAGCCAGCCAATCATTACCACATCTGTGGTTTGGATCAGGATGCCGCCAAGATTGGTCAGCACTATCGGCCAACTCAGCCGGACAAGATGTGTTGCCTCATCAGCCCAACCCGCTCGAATAGCGTCGATCTTGAGGGATCGCTCCATCTGCCTCGATATCCTGAAATGTGCATGAAGGGCTCCGGCCAGAACAGCGTGCTAGCAAGGCGCAGCCCTTGTTCAAAAAACCTAAAACCCAACGCTCTGGCAAACGAAACGCTAAGACAACCTTGTTATGATTGAGTGAGCCGGCTTCGCGATGATCTTGTCAATCCTGAAATCCCGTCGGCCCCTTTGCTGTCAACGTTGGAGTAACCGAACTCCTCGATGTTGTAACCTCTCCGCTGGAGGCTCACGCAGCGTCAGCCCAGGCAATGCTCCGGCGGTCGTGTCTGCCGGGCAACAATCGATCAGCGAATGCCTCGTCGATCAGGCTTTGCCAGGTTCGTGGGCCATCGCGCATGGCAAGACGTCCTGCTAAGAGATCGACACTTAGTGGCTTTTCATCACCGATTTTCGATACTTGCCGGCCGCAGCGGGCATGAATCAGTGGCTTAACGAAGGAAAAAATGAGCCGATCGTCATCTTGATCGTCTGGATAGTGATTGAATGAAGACGCATGAACCTTGAAATCATCACAAGAGGTGGGATGATATTGGCGGTCGATACCGGCAGGATCGGGCTGGACTGGTGATTTGATGAAGATCGCAGGTTGGCTTCTCCGTGTGATGGTTTGGCTCTTGGTCTGCGCAGGCCTCACTGCGGGGATTGTTCTCGGCCGATTGAATTCTGGTCCTGTGACAGTTGACTGGATGAAACCAAGGGTCGAAGAAGCCCTTACACCCGGCAATAGCGACTTCAAGGTGCATGTGGGGCGAACCGAATTGCGCCTCGATGATAACCGGCGGACGATCGAGCTGGTTGGTTCCGATGTGCGCTACATGACGGCCGACAATCGGCCTTTTCTGAGCTTTCCCGAAGTCACGGTGGCCTTGAGCGTCGAAGCTTTCCTGAAACATGGCCTGATCGCTGCCTCCCGTGTGGGGGCAACGGCGCCATCACTTCGGCTCACCAAGAACGAGGACGGGATCGTCGGCCTCTATTCCGGCGAGCAGGGCGATGACAAGGCGCTGTCGGACGTCGACTTCTTTGCCTTTCTCCGTCATGTGGTGCTCGCGCCGGCTTCTGATGATCGCGTTGCTTTCCTCAAGAGATTGCAAATCAGCGGCGGTCATCTTGCCTATGTCGACGAGGCTCTTGGGATCACGCTCGACGCCGAGGCGGCCGATCTCGTTCTCCTCCGGCAGCCGGATGGGGTGAGCGGCTGGCTCCGGGCCGATCTGGCGCAGCCCGAGAGCCGGGCTTCGTTGCAGCTGCTCGGTCGTGTCGATGCCGAGGCTGAGCGCGCTTTTATCGACATCGACGCGGACAATCTCGTCATCGCCGATTTAGCCAAGGCCTGGCGTGCGGCCTTCCCATCTTTGCCGCCGGACCTCGATCGATTGCGCTCACCGGTCGAGGCCTCCCTTAACGGCATGGTCGACTTCGATGGTGTGCTGTCGCCGCTTGATGTCGAGTTGCGCATGGTGGATGGCCTCGTCGATCTGCCCGATCACCTTGCCTTTCCGCTGGAGGTAACGTTAGCCGAACTCAACGGCAGGGTTGGGCAAGATTTCGATGCGCTTGATGTTCAGCAGATGCGCCTGGTCAGCCGCGGTGCCGAACTGACGGGGCAAGGTCGTGTTGCCCGGACAAGCGAGGGACCGAGCCTTGAGCTTGATCTCGCGGCAACGAATGTTCGCGCCGAAGACCTTCCGGCCTTTTGGCCGCCGGGTCTTGCCGATGATGGACGAAGCTGGGTTATCGAGAACATCAAAACCGGCACCGTGCCCCGCGCCAATGCCAGGCTCGTGCTTCGTCCGGAGGATTTCGGCCCCGAACCGCTCCGAGACGAGGCACTCGATGGAGGCTTCACCTTTGAGGGATTGAGCATTCGCTATGTCGATACCATGCCGCCGGTCGTGCAAGGCTCGGGCAAGGCGAGTTTTGACGCCGACCACCTACATTTCGAGGTTGATGAGGGTGAGAATGCCGGCATTGCCTTGAACGGTGGCACCGTCACCATCACCGGGCTAGGCAAACCCGGGCAATACGCGACCCAGCTTAAAGTGCTAGCCGACGTCGAAGGGCCGATCGAGCGCGCACTCGCCCTTTTGGACAACCCACCGCTCGACGTTGCCAAAGATCTGGACATCTTACCTGAGCAGACATCAGGCATTGTCGGTGCCTCCCTTGATGTCCGCATGCCCTTGTACAACGAGGTGACCGATGAAGAAGTCGATGTGATCGCCGAGGCCAAGCTTGGCCAGCTCAGCATCGATGGCTTACCCAGGCTTGGGCCGAATATGCTGCTTGAGCAAGGAGCCTTTAGCTTGTCGGTCGGCGCCACTGCGGTAACGTTGAATGGGACCGCAACGGTGGCCGATTTGCCCCTCGAGATCGGGATCGAGGAACCCTTGGTCGAAGGTCCTGCGAAACGTCGGATCCTGGTCAAAGGAGAACTCAACAAAGCGATGCTCGACCGTTTTGACATCGCCATTGAGGGGGTTGATGGGACCGTTGCCTTCGACGCCACCATGACGGAGACCAGCGACAATATCTGGGTTGATCTCGATGCCGATCTGGCCGGCCTTTCAGTCGCTTATCCTGGGATAGCATGGCGCAAAAACGACGGTGAGAAGGGGCGCCTTCGAGCCTCGATCGCGGTGCCGAATGATGGCCCAATCGACGTCAAGCAATTCGAGCTGCATGCCAATGGCCTTAAGGCCGCCGGCAGCCTGCTGATGTCCCAAGCCCCCTACCGGATCATATCGCTGAACTTCGGCGATCTTCAACTTGGCAACAGCCGGGGTGCGCTACGCCTTAATGGAGACGACAAGGGCCTTCAGGAGATTGTTGTCGAGGCCGAGGCCCTTGATCTGGACAGCCTGCTGACTGATGACGATGGGAAAATAGATCTGGCGATCGAGCGCCTCGATATGGTGATGCGAGCGGGCAAGCTGATGGTCGAGGGACTTACCTTTCGCGATGTGCAGGCGGATGCCTCAAGGCGCCAGGGCACCTGGCGAACCGCAAGCTTTTTTGGCAGCTTAGACAGCGGTGACAAGATCGCCCTGGAACTGGTGCCCGACGGCGATCACCAGCGTCTCGATATCAGAAGTGACGATGCCGGTGCCATCATCAAGGCGCTTGGCCTCGGAGAGCGGGTCGAGGGCGGCGCGCTGCATCTCGAGGCCAAGCTCACATCGCAAGACCCGATCGCTGGTGAAGGCCGATTGGAAATCAACCGATTTACCCTGACGAAGGCGCCGCTACTGGCCCGCCTCTTGACCGTCGCGTCGTTGACCGGGATTGGCAATCTCCTTGAAGGCGAAGGGATCCAGTTCGATAATCTGATCTTTCCCTTCACCGTTCAGGATCGCCGCTTCACCTTGAGCGATGGCTTGCTGCGCGGCTCGCAGCTTGGCCTGACCACCAAGGGGACAATCGATCTCAAGACAGAGATACTTGATCTTGCTGGCACCATCATCCCGATCTACAGCATCAATCGACTGATCGGTCAGGTCCCGATCATCGGTCGGATTCTTACTGGTAGCGATGGGCGCGGCGCGTTTGCAGCCACCTACCGCGCAAGCGGCCCCATGAGCCAGTCCAATGTCTACGTCAATCCCCTCTCCGTGCTGGCGCCAGGGCTCATCCGGGACTTTTTCGGCAGTCTAACCGGTGGTAATTCAGTGCCGTCCGAGTAGCAAGCCGAGATCTGCAACTGACGTCATCGCCCGGCAAGAGCACCGATTAGCTCCTTGTGCGCCCATCTCTTCACCGACAATTGGTCTGGGGATAGACGAACATTCGCAGGGTCAGATTGCGGTTCATCTTCTGCTAAGAGAGGCAAGATTTCACCTGGCAGGATCAGGCGATGCCTCGCTCCATCAAAGACATCCATTAACATTTTCTTCTAATTGGCGACATTCCCCAAGGCATTGTCATCGATACGTTGATTCTACGCATTTTTTTGTGAAAATCGCCGTTTTAGCGGGTCTTGATTGGGCGTCATAAGATTGTTTTCACGTATAATTTGTGATTAATTTTCGCCCGTTCTGCAGATTGATTGGGATCAATTTGCACAAAGCTGCGGTGAGATTAACGTTCAACTTTGATTTAATCGAGGGCTGAACATTTTCTTAGCGCGGTCGTCGCGTTACCGCGTGATGTCGGATGGGACCGGCATGATGCGTTCAAAAAAATGATGCCCATCAATCGTCCAGATTCTTCGATGGTCATCGCAGTCATTAGCTCCTCAGGAGGGAACTCAAACATGTTTGGTGCAATATTAGGTGCAGTTGGCAAGTCCGTTCTCGGTGGTGTCGCAAAGAAAGCTGCCGGAAGTTTTCTTGGCAAGCTTGGTGGTGGCCTCAGTGGCATGATCAGTAAGTTGTTCGGCGGCGGTGGCGGCAAGCATGCCGGCGGCCCCGATCAAGCCAAGGCGCTGCTCGGCGACATCAAGAATTTGCTGACCCAGCTGTTGAACAAGATGGATCAAAAAGGCGGTGATCATAAGCCCGGTCATTGTGGTGGTGGTCATGGCAATGGCGGTGCACATG
>JBOEHJ010000099.1:22909-29846 GCA_050633905.1 Geminicoccales bacterium | reverse complement strand
GTCGTGAGATGAACCAATCACGTCACAAGACCCAGATTGTCGACTAACGGATTTCGGCCGCTCTGTTCAACGAAGGAAGGAAGCGACCCGGCGCGTGGTGTAGGCAATGCTGCGGTAACCGGACCCAAGGGCAAGAAATTGCTTGGCGTTCCCGCTTCGGCACCGTTTTCTGCCACAACGGTTTCGGAATGAGTGTGCCAGGTCCAGACACCAGCGAAGCCGCGGTTCAGGCGAGGCCGGTGATCATGGAGACGATTTCGTTGCGGTCGGTTTCAGCCGTCTTGCGTATGCCGACCTGGGTGCCACGGCGCAGGACGGCGATCCGATCGGCGAGGCGGAAGACTTGATCGAGGCTGTGGCTGATCATTAGAATCGCGAGCTCACGCGCCTTGAGCGAGCTGATGATTTTTTCGACTTTGGCGGTTTCAGCGACGCCTAGGGCTGCGGTGGGCTCGTCGAGCAGGACCAGCTTGGTCGCCCAATGGGTGGCGCGGGCGATCGCTATGCCCTGACGCTGTCCGCCGGACAGATCGCGAATGGTGGCACGGGCCGAAGGGATACGGACGTCGAGCTCATCCACCAGCGTTTCGGTCTCGGCGATCATGCGCTTTCGATCGAGACGCCTTAGCGGACCGGTCACCAGTTCCCGACCGAGAAACATGTTCATGTAAACCGGCTGTTGATCTGCGAGCGCCAGATCCTGATAGACCACCTCGACGCCGCGCGCGCGTGCCGAGCTGGCATCGGCCATGGTCACGGCTTCGCCCGACAGGCGGATGGTGCCGCCACTCGGCGGAAAGACGCCGGAGATCATCTTGACCAACGTCGATTTTCCGGCCCCATTGTCACCGACCAAAGCGACGATCTCGCCCGGATGAAGATCGAGCGAAAATTGATCGACGGCGACGATCCCCCCGAAGACTTTTCGGACATGTTCGAGCTGGAGGGCTGGCTGGCTCATGCTGGCCATGTCTGAGCTTGGCCGAAGCCGTTCTCGATCGAGACGACGGTCGGATCGCCGGATGCCGCGCCGGCGATGCCGGCGACGAGGGCGCGGGTGACGAAGGCTTGCCCGCGAAAACCAAAGATCACGCTGTCCCCGGTCTTCGGCTTAGCCAATCCGTCCGTGTCGATCATGCCGTAGTAATCGATTGCCGAGGGCGGCGGTATCTCGACGCTGGCAAGCGCCCTGTCTCCGATCGTGGGTTCGGATGCGACCAGCGCTTTGACGTCATAGTCCGGAAAAACCGGATCGATATAGAGCCCGCCGCCGAAGCAATAGGCCTTGCCGCCATGCTGGTGTGAAACCTCGGTGAGATAGAGCGAGGCCGGCAGCTCCGGCAGATCCTCCATGGCATGGAGAGGCGTCGTGCCATGCAGGCCGTTGCCCGGCTCGCATTGGGTTGCGCCGGCATCGGCCAGCGCATCCAAGACGACTGAGGAGGTGGTGCCCGGCGCATTCACCTCGATCCCTGTTCGGCCAGATTTGGAGAGCCGCTCGATGGCGCGCGACAAGGTGGCAAGGTTGGGTGTGGGTGCCACCTTCTTGTTGTCGTGGTCATAGAGGAGGGCCGGAAAGGTGGTGATGCCGGCAAAGCAGCCGCCGGAAAGCGCATCCAGCCGATCTGCGACGACGGCGATGGTCTCTGCCTCGAAGCCGCCTTCGTGACCGCGATAAAAAAGATCGCCCTCGGTCTGGATGCGGGCAAGCAGGTTCTGCTCACGGCCGGCTCGTTCCGCTGCTTCGGCCGCCTCCTTTGCCTTGTCATCGCTGAATACCGTCCAGTAGTCGGGCTCCAACACTGCAGCCGCCGTGGCTGCCTCGTGGCGCGGGATCTGCACCAGATGGCCGAGATGGCCAATGCCCATGCCGGCGCGGTGGCAGGGAAGCGCGCAAGCCATGTCGACCGCCACCACCCGGTCGATCCCGCCACGTTTGATGGCGGCGCAAAAGCCGGAATGACGTCCGACCTGTTTGGTCATCGCGAAGGTCTTGAGGTCGCGTTTTTTGGCCTCGGCTACAAAGGCGCGGGCATTGGCCTCGATCACATCGAGGTCGAGCACGTAACAATTCGCCGGCAGCTTGCCTGCCTGGTGAAGGGCGATCGCCGCTTCGATGAAGTGCGGATTGCGCCGTCTCAAGAGATCTAAAAACATTGAAATCGTCCTTTCATCATGACCGGCCGACCTCACGCAGGGTCACGGCAACGGCAATCAGGATGATCAACCCACGGATGATCATCTGCTCGGAGACAGACAGCCCCATCAAGATGAGGCCATTGTTGAGCATCCCCATCATGAGCGAGCCGACAAGCGCACCCATGATCGAGCCCTTGCCGCCGGTAAGCCGGGTGCCGCCGACGATGACCGCCGCGATCACGGTCATCAGGTCGCTTTCGCCAAGCGTGTATTTCGCCGCCTGCAGACGGCCGGCATAGAGGAGCCCTGCGAGACCGGCGCAGGCACCGCTCAACATCAAAACGGCAAGGCGCACTCGCGCAGTCTTGATACCCGAGACCAGGGCAGCACGCGCATTGTCGCCGGTTGCAAGAACATGGGCACCGAAGCGGGTGTGACGATAGATGAAATGGCCGACGACAACGGCCCCGATCGTCCAAAGCACCAGAGACGGCACGCCGAAGAGGCGGCCTGAGCCGAAAAAACCGGTGAAGGCATCATTGATCACGGGGATGGAGCGGAGGTCGGTGAGCGTGCGGGCGACCCCGGCGAACAGACCGAGGGTAGCCAGCGTCACCAGGAAGGAGGGAAGGCGAAGATAGGCGACCAGGAGCCCGTTCACGGCACCGATCAAGAGCCCTGCTCCTAAGCCCGCCGCAATGCCGAGAACCAAAGGCTGTTCTCTCAAGACCAGGGCCGCGACCAAAGCCGAGACCGCCACGATCGAGCCGAAGGAAAGATCGATCTCGCCCGCCGAGAGTACGAAGACCAGACCGATGGCCATGATGGTCGCAGGTGCGGTCTGAAGAACGATATTAGTGAGGTTGCGCTGGGTCAGAAATCCGTCATCCCAGAGCGTGGCCGCGAAAAACAGAAAGATCGCGAGAAAGCCGAGATAGATCACATAAGGCCGAAAGTCGGCCTCCTTCAGCTTGAAAGTTGGCCGTTTCGCGGTGGTCCTGTCGGCATCTGGCTTGGCAAGGGACATGATTGTTCTCGAAGCAACCTGCCGGGCCGGGCTGCTGATCGACCGCAGCCCGACCCGGTAATCGTCGCTAGTTGGCCGCGTCCAGCACGCTGGCGGGCGCTTCCCGGTTCAGCGAGTTCTGCCAGCCCTCGGCGACATTGTCCTTGGTGACCGTGATCGCCGGTGCGATGACGAAAGGCGGCACCTCCTCACCCAAGAGCGCCTTGGCGCCTGCAGCCGCCATGGCGCGACCGAGCTCATAGGCCTCGTCGGCGACGATCGCCGCGACATTGCCTTCCTTCACCATGTCGAGTGCTACCGGCTCGCTGAGATCGAGGGTGACGATCTTGGTGTCGCTATTGCCATTGGCGCGAAGCGTGGCGAGAACGCCTTCAGCCGGGCCTGCCCAGGTCACGTAGATGCCGTCCAGATCCGGGTTGCGGGTCAAAAGGGCATTCGCGATCTCCTCGGCGCGAGCGGGATCACTGATGCCCTGCTCGGCGGTAATCGAGATGTCGGGATAATCCTTCTCGATGGTCGTTTTGAAAGCGTTGTCCCGCTGGTTGGTCACGTAATAGTCGGCATCGTGAAAGATCCAGGCGACCTCGCCTTTTCCACCGATGGCTTCGGCCAAAGCGTCGGCCGCTTGCTTCCCCATTTGGAATAGATCATCGGTCACGATCGCCGCATAGTCGGCACCATGCTGATAATCCGCCGGCAGGTTGGAGAGAAAAACCAGCTTGACACCGGCGTCCTTGGCTTCCCGGAAGGCTTCCGCCGAGGTTACGGGGTCGAGCGGCAAGGTCAGGATGATGCTCGGCTCCTTAGCCATCACCGTCTCGGCATCGCTCTTTTGCTTGGCGGCATCGAAGCCGGCATCGGTGGTCGCGACCACCTCGATGCCGAGACGCTCGAACTCATCGCTGGCACCTGCGGTCACGGCGTTCACGAAATCGGCAGACGTATGCCAGAGAAGGGCCGCCTTGTGCCCGCCTTCCTTCAGCTTGGCAGCGCCTTCATCCGAGACGACCACGTCGCTTGACGGCACGGCGCTTTCGCCGTTCGGACCAACCGTCTCGGCCAACACCGGTGGCGCCAATGCGAGCATCAGTGCGGTGGCCGCAGCTGCTCCCATCCCTTTTAGTTCTATGGCATGCATGGTCCTTCTCCCTGGTTTGATTTGCGTTTTGTCATTCCTCGGCCAGGCCGCAATAGCTGGCCATGAAGGCGGCGAAGGCAACGATCCCCGCCAAGTATTCCTCGACATGCACATGTTCTTCGAGCGTGTGGCAGTTTCTGATATCGCCCGGTGCACAATAGACCGCGGGACAGCCGATTTCATTGATTAGGAAGGGCGTCTCCGACCAAAAGGGTGCTCCCTCGATCTGACCACGCCCTTGGAGAGCGGCACCCAAGCAAGCACAGAGCTCGCGAACCTCCGGAAGGGCAGGGTCGATCTCGACCGGCGATCCGCCGAGCGGATGATCGCGCCCTGCCGGATAGGCGATGTCGATGGTGATTTCAGGATCAGATACGGCGCCACGCACGATGCGTTCAAGCATCTCTACCGCCTCGTCCAGATCCTCGCCTGGGCGTAGCTTTCGAATGAGCGACAAGGAGCAGTCGCCGGGAACCGCGATATAGCCGCCTGCACGCAGCTCCGTGACCAGGAGAAAGGAGCGTCCGACCAGATCATGCGCACCTGTCTCGCCGAGCGCATCGGAATGCTCCCAAAGGGCCGACAACACCTTATGCCCAGCTTTCAAAGCGTCGCGGCCAAGCTCTGGCACGCCGAAATAGGCTGATTTCCCGGTGACCTTGATGTCGGCGATGAAAAAGCCGATCTGGGCCGGATAGACGGCGAGACGGGTCGGCTCCACATAGATCGCGAAATCAGGCTTCGGCGTCCTGCCCTGGGCGACGACCTCGGTGAAATGCTTGATGCCGGCGCTGATACCGCTCCCAGGCTGACCACTCTCCTCGTCGCCGACAAAGGCGAAACTGAGATCGCCCAAGAGTGTGATTCCCACTTTGTCCAGTAGCTGAAGAGCCAGGAGGCCAGCACAGATACCGGCCTTCAAATCGCCCGCACCACGACCCCAGATCGCCCCTTCGACCAGGGCACCGGCGAACGGGTCTTCACGCGCCGTGCCCGCCCATTTTTCCCGCCAACCCTCAACATGCACGGTATCGGTATGGCCGATCACCAACAAGTGGCGACCACCGCCCTGGCCTTGTCGATAGCCCCAGACATTCGGGCGCCCCGGTAGAAATTCCTCCTTCTTCAACGGGCTCAGACTCAGGTCGGCCATCGCCGTTTCGAGAAAGGCCACCATGTTCGCCTCATCGCCCGTGATGCTTTCCCGGCCGATCGCACGTTGCAGGAAATCGACAGCCGCCGCCTCGTCGAGCAGCGGCCGGAGCCGCGTGATCAGTTCGTTGATCGCCGTCATTCCGCCGCCTCAGAACGCTGTTCAGCGCGCGAAGGAGGAAGCGGTATCGAGCCGACCGGAGCCGCAGCGCCGAAGAGGCCGTTGTACAAGCGGCTCAGACCGAGAGCTGCAGCCCCCACAAGCGCTGCGCGCGGGCCGAGGCGGCTGGTTTCGATCCGGACCGGCGCTGTGCTGCAAAGCGGCAGCAGGTCGCGGACCCTGGCGACCAGCTCCTCGCGCCCGCCGATTGATCCGCCAAGCACGACGAGCTCAGGATCGATCACAGCCTGCACGGTGAGCACGGCCCGGCAAAGAAGCCTGGCAGTTTCGTCCAGGACTTGGCCTGCGGCCTCGTCGCCGCCGGCGGCGAGATCGAAGATCTCCGGCACACTTCGATCAAACCCGGCAAGTGCAGCGTAGCGTTTCATGATGCCGTAGGTCGCGACCTCGCGCTCGAAGGCCCCGGCATGGCGGGAGTTTGGATCGAAGGGATCGGCGCCGAACGGCAGATAGCCGATCTCGCCGGCCGCTCCGGATGTGCCGCGCAGCAGTTCGCCACCTAACATCAACCCGGCCCCGATCCCGGTACCAAGCGCAAAGAAGGCCAGGTTATCGACACCCCGGCCATGGCCCTGCCATTGTTCGCCGAAGACAGCGAGATTGACGTCGTTCTCGACCACCGTCTCGATGCCGAGGCGATCGCTGAGAAAGCTCTTAACGTCCAACCGGTCAAACCCAGCCACATTGGGCGCCATTTGCACCCCACCGACATCATTATCCGGCACCCCCGGCACGCCGAGGACAGCAAGCCGAATGTGTTTTTTTGAAATGCGGCGTTTCCTGGCCACCGCTTGGCTTAGGGCGACAATCTGCTCGATCAGCTCCTTCCCGCCCCTGGCATCAGTCGGAGCGCTATCCTCGGCCAGAATCCGGCATGACAGATCGGCGATCGCCACGCGAACTTTGGTGCCGCCGAGATCGATCGCGATGATGTAGGCCGCCGACGGCACGATCTCATAGGTCACCGCAGTCCGACCGACGTGACCAACAGTCCGCCCGGTCACCTTAACGAAGCCATCCACCTCCAGCACGCGGACGATTTCCGAGATCGTCTGCTTGGACAGCCCCGTCCGCTTGGCGATAGCCGCTCGCGATATCGGCCCGTGATGGATGATCGCCGTCATCACCGAGCGCAACGAAAAATGACGCGAGATCCGAACCGAAGCCCTCATAGTCATCCTGTTTTAATTCGTTCACTATACGAACTATCTTCCGACTAAGCTTACCTGTCAACCGAGAATCGATGCGCCTTCACGCTCCCAGATGCTTCGGAAATCCGAAAAACCCGAAGTAACCTATT
>JBOEHJ010000099.1:7924-22835 GCA_050633905.1 Geminicoccales bacterium | reverse complement strand
CTGGTGCCAGGAGCTGCAGCTGCAGGATTCTGAAATCCCGCAGCTGACATGCCGACTAGATCTCCAACTGCATATGCGGACGACCATCAGACGTTTTCTCGGTGGTTTTGCCCGAGCTATCGATGATGCAACTCACCCGCTGCCACAGGTTGGAAAAGCTGCCAAACGTCACCACATCGACCGGCTCATCGAAGTGCAACGTGACACGAAACCGGTCTGGAGACGTAAGTGTCTGAACATCAGTAACTTCGCCCTTAAATGCCTGGCCGAGATATTCGCCTCGTACCTTGGCGCCAAGGTTAGCCGGACAGGACGGTGGGCCATTACCGACAGCGGCACGGAGTGTGTTCCAGTCCTTGTAGCCGTATTGATGCGCCAGCAATTCTAATGAGTTGCTGTGCGTGATCGGCTCACCGTCAGAGCTAAGCTTTGCACGCAAACGCCTAGCCTGGTTTTTCAAGGCTTCAATCGATGGAAGGCGAGGGAGAGATCCGTTCATGGCTTTGCCTCATGCAGTGCTTGCATGCGGGAAAAGAATGGTGCACGCCTTGCCATCGGCCCGCATGTCACTGAAATGGGTGGATCGGATCGTTAGATAGAGCTTCACCAAGGCTTACGCCTGCGAGCGGCCGGGACTCCTACCCAAACAAAGACGTGGGTAGCCCGCGAAGCTTTGCCAATGTGAGGCATATGAACTGGGGCCACCCCAATTTGAAACGTCCTCACTCATCGAAAACGCTAGCGGCAGAAACGGCTCAACAGCGGTAGCAAGCGCACCTATTCGTGGTGCGGGCTATCTGTCTGCAAGCGGATGTTTCGGCTGAGAATCGATCGAGGGGCGGCTTTCCGCAATCTGGTGGTCTTGAATTTCCACAATGCCTGTCCAAGAGTTCGGTTGCTCGAAGCTGTGCCTGTCGCAACAGACTAGTGATGAGGTTGCACGCGCCTGCATTAGATCGCGCCATCAGGAACTGACTGTGAGACCGAAAAATCCAAATCTGGCTATCGAATTGTGCTGACGTTCCAGCGACTGCGTCACCGATTGTGTCCGGTTTCACCGGCAAAACCGTGAATTAGCGCGGGCCTGTCCCCAATGGCAGTCAGTGCCATAACCCGACGAAAAGAAAACATTCCTTGTGGCTGGTATTGTCAAATACACTGATAGGTAAAAATCGGAGGAATGTAACAGCCTCCGTGCACTTTTTGTGGTGCAGGAGATTCTTGATTAGGTGAGAAGCCATACTACCTGGTAGCTCTATTGGCTCCAGCGAATATTGCGCTTGAACTGTTTGTCGTACGGCATCTGCAGGTTTTGTTGGTAAGTATAGCAGGCAAACAGTTAGTTCGGATGAACGCACAGCCGCACCAAGTCCAGTTTTAAGGATGACCGGAAGGGCGCAAGGGCTGGATCCGAATGAGCGGAAGAGGTTTCAGCTACCAGGAGGTTCGTCAGGTGACGCGCCGCCCGCCTTGATCAAAGAAGAACATATCCTGATCCTGAAAATCGACGTTGATATCGGCATCCACCGATACGTCGTGCTGCCCGAACAGGCGCATGGTGAGCTGATCGCCATTGTTGGTGTGCATGATCACATTGGTGTCGCCGCCAAGACGTTCGACATGGTTGACCTTGCCGGCGAAGCGGCCTTGCGCCGAGAGCTGAATATTTTCAGGCCGGATGCCGAGTGTCTGATCGTCGGCACCGCCAATGGTTGAGGCCGGCAGGAAGTTCATCGATGGCAAGCCGAGGAAGCCTGCGACGAACCGGTTGGCCGGGTTGTTGTAGAGCTCCATCGGGCTGCCGATCTGCTCCACCCGGCCGTCATTCAAAATGACGATCTTGTCGGCAAGGGTCATGGCTTCGGTCTGATCATGGGTCACGTAGATCATGCTCGCATCAAGCGTGCGATGGAGGTTGGCGATCTCGATCCGCGTGTTGACGCGAAGGGCGGCATCCAGGTTGGAAAGCGGTTCGTCGAACAGAAAGAGTTTTGGTTCGCGCACGATCGCCCGGCCGATTGCAACGCGCTGGCGCTGGCCGCCTGAGAGCTCTGCCGGACGGCGGTCGAGGTAATCGCCCAGCGACAGCATCCGGCTGGCCTCGGTGATGCGGGCGGCGATCACATCCTTGGGCTGGCCCTCCTGCTTCAGGCCGAGTGCCATATTGCCGTGCACCGAGAGATGCGGATAAAGCGCGTAGGATTGAAAAACCATGGCGATGCCGCGTTTGGCGGGCGGCACGTCGTCGACCACCGATCCACCGATCTCGACCGAGCCCGATGTGGCTTCCTCCAGCCCGGCCACGACCCTCAGCAACGTGGACTTGCCGCATCCCGAAGGGCCGACGAACACCACGAAGTCGCCCTCCTCGACGGTGAGGTCGATATCTTTCAGGACATCGACGGCGCCGAAGGACTTGCAGATTTTTTTCAATGTCAGGGCGGTCATGGGCTCACCTCGAGGTCGATGGCACGGCCGGTACGGATGCTTTCATCGGCCGCGAGGCAGATGCGCAGGCTTTGCACGGCGTCCGACATGTGGCTGCTGAGGTCGAGATCGTCGCTGATCGCACGGAGCATATAGGCTTGCTCGGCATCGCAAAGTCCTTGATGGCCAGGCTCAGAGGCTAGGTCGATCACGTGATCGGTGCCGCCCGGCCTGTGGACGAGAAGGCTCCCGACCTTGGTGTGGCCATCCACATCGTCGGACGCTGATGTCTCTGCCGAAACAATGGACACCGCACCATTTGGCGACACGATGTCCTTCACGAAATGTGCGGTTTCCGACATCATCGGCCCCCAGCCAGCCTCGTACCAGCCGATGGAGCCGCCCGCGAACACAACCTGGAACTGGCCATAATTATACATGTCCTTGGCGATTTCATTGGAGAGGCGAAGGCCCATGCCGTGAACGCGTACCGGAAGAGCGCCTGCGATCTGGCACATCACGTCGACATAATGCACCCCGCAATCGACGATCGGTGAGGTGGTCTGCATCAGCGCCTTGTGGGTTTCCCAAGTGGCACCGGAGGATTGTTGATTGAGGTTCAGGCGAAAGACATAGGGGCCGCCGAGGGCGCGCGCCTCGTCGATTAGTCTCATCCAGGAAGGGTGGTGGCGAAGGATATAGCCGACCACAAGCTTTTGCTTCTTTTCGATCGCCTTGGCGACCACGCGCTCGGCGTCTTTGATCGTCGTTGCAAGCGGCTTTTCGACGAAGACATGCGCGCCCGCCTCCATCGCCGCGACGGCATAGTCGGCATGGCTGTCGGTATAAGTGGCGATGCACACGAGATCCGGTGTTGTCGCTTCGAGCGCTTCCTCGAAATCTTGAAAGCGAGGATAGCTTTCAAGCTCTTTCGGCAAACTGACCGTGGAGCGGTTCACCAGGCCGACGATCTCGGCGTCCGAGTGGTGGTAGGCGATGGCATGGCTTTTGCCCATATTGCCGAGACCGGCGACGAGCACACGGATCATTTGACCGCCCCTGAGGTGATCCCGCGAATGAGCTGGCGGGAGAAGATGACGTAGAGCACCATGACTGGCAGGATTGCCATGGAGAGGGCCGAGAGGACCGCGTTCCAATCGGTCACGAACTGTCCGATGAAGACCTGCGATCCCAGGGTCAGCGTCTTGGTTTCCTCGGCAGGTGCCAGGATCAGCGGGAACCAGAGGTCGTTCCAGATCGGGATCATGTTGAAGACCGCGACCGTGGCCATGGCCGGGCGGACCAGCGGCAGCACCAGGCGAAAGAAGATGGTGTATTCGGAAAGTCCGTCCACGCGGCCGGCGTTTTTCAGATCATCCGAAACCTGGCGCATGAATTCGGACAGGATGAAGATCGCAAGTGGCAGACCTTGCGCGGTGTAGACCAGGATCAGTGCCCAGAGTGTGTTCACCAGACCTGTCGCCACCATCATCTCGAGGATCGCGACCGTACCGATGCGGATCGGGATCATGATGCCGAGTGCCAGATAGAGGCCCATCAGTGTATTGCCCTTGAAGCGGTATTCGGCGAGGGCGAAGGCCGCCATCGCACCGAACAGCAGTACCAGGAACAAGGACGCCACGGTCACAATGAGAGAGTTTTGAAAGTAGAGAAAGAAATCGCCCTGTTTGAGGACGGTCTGATAACCGATTAGGGAGAAGCTGTCGGCACTGGGGAAAGCAAGCGGTTCACGAAAGATCGCTTTTCGGTCCTTGAAGCTGTTGATGATGATGACGAAGACCGGAAAGAGCGCGATGAGCGTATAGAGGATGAGGATGCCGTGGGCGGCTGCTGTGTTGAGAGGACTACGGCGTGCTTTGTTCATCTCCGGGGCCTCAGAATTGATAGCGCCGCATGCGCGTCTGGATGCCGAAGAGATAGATGCAGACACCGATCAGGATGATCGCGAACATCGCGGTTGCGATCGCCGAGCCCATGTGGGGATCGCCGAGCTGGAGCTGGAATCCGAAGAACGTGCGGTACATGAAGGTGCCGAGGATGTCGGTGGAGAAATCGGGTCCGGCGAGCGCCCCTTGGGCGGCATAGATCAGATCGAACGCGTTGAAATTGCCGACGAAGGTCAGGATCGAGATGATGCCGATCGAAGGAAGGATCAGCGGCAGCTTGATCTTCCAAAAGGCCGATAGGCCGGTGATGCCGTCGCACTCGCCGGCCTCCAGGATTTCTTCGGGGATGGTGAGAAGGGCGGCATAGATCAGCATCATGGGAATGCCGACGAATTGCCAGACCGAGATCAGAGCGAGCGTGGTCAGCGCATAGGCTTCCTTGCCGAGCCAGGGCACGAACAGGGATTTCAGGCCGATGGCATCGAGCATCGAAGGCGCAATCCCCCAGATCGGTGAGAGGATCAGCTTCCAGGCAAAGCCGACGATGACGAAGGACAGGATCGTCGGGATGAAGATGGCAGAGCGGTAGAGGCTGGCAAAGCGCAGCCTTGGATGGCTCAGGATGGCTGCGAGCAGAATGCCGATCGGGTTCTGGACCACCATATGGACGATGAAAAACCAAAAATTGTTGCCGAGCGCGTTCCAGAAACTGTCGGACCAGCGCGGATCGCCGAACAGGGTTTGAAAATTCTGGAGCCCGACGAAAACCCGATCCTGGTCAATTTCGGTGAACAGTGCCAGCCTTAGCGTGTTCAACAGCGGAAAGATCATGACCGCGGTGTAGACCAGAACCGCCGGTGCCAGGAAAATCAGGATGTGCCATTTGATTCGCGGCGCGGTCATCACGAGTCCTTGATTGTGATTCTCCCGGGCAATCGCGCTGCCCGGGAGAAGCTTTTTGCTACGTCACCCCTACTTTTGAGCGTCGTACCAGCTGGCCAGGCCTTCCTGCAGACGCAGGCCCGCATCTTCGGGGCTTTCCTCACCCTTGATCACGTTCACCGACGCGTTCCAGGTCTCGTTCTCCAGATTGGGCGTGCCGCGGGACAGGATCTGGTAGGTGGAACGGATCGAGGACTGGCACTCACCCCGCCAGGACACGAATTCCTGAGCCAGCGGGTCTTCCATCTTCACCTCATGGCTTGAGAGCGAGAAGAAGCCGGGCAGCGCATTGGCGTAGAGCGAGGCGAACTCTTCCGAGCCGACCCAGTTCAAGAAGGTTTTGGCGGCATCGGCATTGGGCGAGGCGGCATTCAGGCCGATCGCAATGTCGGTATGATCCGAGATGTAACACTCATCGCCGGCGTTCTGCACCGGTGGCTTGAAGGCACCCATCTCGAATTCGGCCTGCTCGTTGAAGCCGGAAATTTCCCAGCTGCCGGCCGGGTAGATGGCGGCGCGGCCAAGGGTGAAGATATTCTGGCTGTCGGGATAGGTCTGGGCCTCATAGCCGTCGCCGAGATAGGCGCCCCATTTGGCGAGCTGGCGATAGGGGGCGATCCAGGGCTCGTCGGTCAGTTTCTGCTCGCCGGCGATCAAGGCGAGGCGACCTTCCTCGCCCTTCCAGTAGTTGGGGCCGATATTGTTGTAGCCCATGGTCGCGGCTTCCCACTGGTCATTTGTACCCATGGCCATGGGGATGTAGCTGCCGTCGTCCTGGATTTTGTCGAGGGCTGCGAAGAACTTGGCCTCGGTCCCTGGCACCTCGATGCCGAGTTCGGTAAAGACGTCTTTGTTGTAAATAAAACCGTGGATCACGGATGCCATCGGCACACAGAAGGTCGCAGCACCATCGTCGGTCTGCCAGGCGGATTTCGCGACATCGGAAAAACTGGCCATGGCGTCGAGGTCCGAGAGGTCGGCGAGATGGCCGTCTTCATAGATCGCGAGCGAGGCATCGAAGGGACGGCAGGTGATGAGATCACCGGCGGAGCCTGCTTCGAGCTTGGAATTCAGGACGGCGTTGTATTCAGCAGGCGCTGACGGGGTGAAGTTCACCTTGATACCAGGATTGGCGGCTTCAAAGGCCGGAATGATTTTCTCCTGCCAGAGCCTGAGATCGTCATTACGCCAGCTTTCGATGGTCAGCGTCGTATCCTCGGCCAGCGCCGACGTCGCGAGGAACGTGGTCGCCAAGAGGGCGGCCATGAGTTTATTTCCAGACATTGTCTACTCCTCAGGTTTGGTTTGCTTTTGTTTCTGACAGTGACACTTCGAGTTCCGCCAAGGCAGGGCGCAGATGACCATCTGCGCTGGCAAGAAGCTGATCCGCCTGAGCAGTGGATGCCGCCCCTCTGGCCAGCAGAACAGCCTGCTTGACGGCACCGCCTGCAGTTTCCAGATGCTCGCGGGCGGTGCTTTCCGATACATGCGCGATGCTGGAAACGATGCGTTCCGCACGCTTCCTAAGCTTGTCGTTATCGGCGATGAGATTGACCATCATGCCGTCATGCACATGGCCCAGGAGGACACCCATCAGGGTCGACATGATGTTGAGGGCGATCTTCTGGGCGGTCCCTGCACCCATTCGGGTCGACCCGGCCACCAGTTCCGGCGGCGTGGGCAGGCAGATCGCCACGTCGGCATAATCGAAGAGCGGCACTTCGGCATTGTTGGCGATGCCGATGACGCTGGCATGTTTTTCTCTCGCTTCGCGAACAATCTCGAGGGCGAACGGCGTCGAGCCACTGGCGCTCACGGCGATGACGATATCGCCGGCGCGGATCGTTTCGGCTGCCTTTCTAGCATCGGCGACATCATCCTCTACGTCGCCTGGCAGGGCCATCTTGCCTGGCAGACCGCCCGCCATGAGAAGATGCATGTTCGACGGAGACAAGCCAAACGTACCAGGCAGCTCCAGCGCGTCGGCCATGGCCATCAGACCCGAGGAGCCGGCCGCGGCGTAGATAAGCTGCCCCCCGTTGCGCACCGTGTCGGCCATGAGCCGCGCAGCCTCAACAAGCTTCGGGATCGCGGGGGCCACAGCGGCGATTGCATCGGCCTGAGCCGCATGAAGCCGAGCAGCGATCTCGTCGATGGGCAGCGTATCGAGCCCCATCGCCGTCTCATGCAAGTTCTCTGTAGCCTGCATTGTCGATTGATCTCCCCAGGACATTCCAGAACAATACCTTTGTAATACCTTTTGTCTACCGTTTTCTCAAAATCGGGCTTGAATCGCTTGAGATCAGATAAATCGGTGGTTCATGGGTGCATATTGGCCTTTCCATGTCGTCAAAGGTATTATAAAGGTATTGCATGGTCGAATCGGGCGGTATATCGAGAGGCGCTGGGTTTGTTGGTGTCGACGGCGGCGGGACGTCTTGCCGAGTCGCTTTAGAATGGCATGGACAGCGAACCGATGTGGTCCTTGGAGGCGCTAATGTCGCCACTGATTTCCATGGGGCAACCAAGCTCATCAGAGAAGGTCTCGATGCTGTCGCCGCGCAAGCTGGGCTGTCCGACGATCAGCTTTGGGCATGTCCCGCTTATCTCGGGCTTGCCGGGGTTCTTGATGAGGCAGATGCAGAAGCGGTTGCCAAAGCGCTGCCTCTGAAAGCTGCCGTCGTCGAAGACGACCGCCGTGCGACGGTCATTGGCGCACTTGGCCATGCCGACGGTACGGTTGCCGGGGTCGGCACTGGTAGTTTTCTTGCACGACGCTCGGGAGCGTGTTTGCGGCTGGTCGGCGGGTGGGGGATCAGACTTGGCGATGAAGCCTCAGGCGCTTGGCTTGGTCGCCGACTGCTGGCATCTGTGCTCGAAGTGGTCGATGGCTTGCAGGATGAAACCGGTCTGACCGAGAGTGTTTTTCGGAAGTTCGGGCGCTCGCCCCGAGAGATCGTAGCGTTCAGCCTGAACGCGGATCCGGCCGAGTTGGCGGGCTTTGCGCCCCTCATCATCGAAGCGGCAAAGGCGGGGGATCTGATCGGCAGAACGCTGATGCGCGAGGGGAGCAACTACCTTGTCAGGACCATGGTCGTGTTGGGATGGCAGGATCGGGAGCCGATCTGCCTTATTGGCGGTATTGCTCCGCATTATCAGGAGTACCTGCCGAAGAGCTTCGTGCACGCCATGGTTCCCGCTGAAGGGACGGCGTTGGATGGCGCCCTGCAGCTCGCCACTGACATGGCCAAGCGCAAGGATCAGTCGGTGCCATGAACGTCACGGATTTTCTGCGCGCTGAAAACTGGATGCGTGATGCGTCCGGGCCTCGCTATGTCCAGCTGCGCAAGCGGCTGGAGGAGGGGATCGAAGTGGGCCTGCTCGGGCCCAACAACCCTTTGCCGTCGGAACGCGAGATCGCGAGCATGACGGAATTGTCCCGGGTAACCGTGCGCAAGGCCATTCAGGAACTCGTGGACAAGGGCCGAATCATCCAAAAGCAGGGATCCGGTTCTTTTGTCTCGGACGAAGCGCCACGTGTCGAACAGTCCTTGTCGTTGCTCACGTCCTTCACCGAGGATATGGCAAGACGGGGGATGTCTTCGAACTCGACATGGCTGGAGCGCGGTGTCTTCATGCCATCGCCAGAGGAGATGGTGACATTGGGCCTCTCGTCCGGCTCCTCCGTATCCCGGATCAGAAGGCTGAGACTGGCCGATGACCGGCCCATGGCCCTTGAACGTGCTTCGCTGCCGCTGGATATTCTGCCCAATCCTCTTGACGTGAAGACATCGCTCTACGCCGTGCTCGAACAGTCCGGAAAGCGGCCGGTCCGAGCACTTCAGAAGATCTCGGCGATCAATCTCGACGACGACGATGCCGATCTTCTGGGCGTTGTTCCCGGTGCGGCCGGATTGCGGATCGAACGGGTTTCCTATCTGCCTGAAGGACGGGTCGTCGAACTTGTACGTTCCGTCTATCGCGGCGATGCCTACGACTTCGTAGCGGAGCTACGTTTAGCCGACCCGCAGGATACTGAATGACAAACGCCCAAAGCCAAATGCGCCAAGAGATTGCCGAGATTCCGACGGCGGTGGAGCGCCTGCTGACTAAAGGTGCTGATAACATTCGAAGAACGTCGTCGGAGATCAGGCATGTCGATCCGGCCTTTGCCATCACGGTGGCGCGCGGATCGTCGGATCATGTCTGCGCCTACTTGAAATATGTCTCAGAGCTGCTGCTCGGCATACCGTTTGCCTCGGTGGGACCGTCCGTCTCTTCCCTTTACAAAGCACCTCTACGCTTGAAAAACAGCCTTTGTCTTTCGGTATCGCAATCCGGGAAAAGCCCCGATATCGTCGACATGGCGAAGGCCGCTCGTCGGGATGGCGCCTTGACTGTGGCCATCACCAACGACCCGAATGCGCCGTTGGCCGAAGCGTCGTCACATAGGCTGGACCTGCATGCCGGCACCGAGCGAAGTGTCGCCGCGACCAAGACGTTCCTCACATCGGCCGTGGCCGGTTTGCTGCTGCTTGCCGAGTGGCGGGGTGACCGGGGCCTGATCGAGGCCATCCACGATCTTCCGGCGGCACTCGATCGGGCGACAAAGATCGACTGGCCCGCAGTCCAAGACGCGATCGGGGCGGAGACGTCGCTCTTTACATTGGGACGTGGTCCGGCTTGGGCGATGGCGAATGAGGCGGCCTTGAAATTCAAGGAAGTCTGCCAGATCCACGCGGAGAGCTATTCGTCAGCCGAGGTGCTGCATGGTCCGGTCTCCATCGTCGATCACGGATTTCCAGTTCTGGTCTTCGCTGCCGCCGATGCTGCCGAGGAGGCCTTGGTCGGCGTTGCCGACGGGTTGGCAAAAAAGGGTGCTCGGGTTTTTATTACGTCCGATCAACCAAGGGCCGCGACCGCCATCGACCCTATCCGCACGAAGCATCATTTGACGGATCCCCTGACGCTGATCGTCTCATTCTATTCGATGGTCGAGCGCCTTGCCATGGCCCGAGGCATCGACCCTGATCGGCCAAGGCATCTGAAGAAGGTAACGGAGACGGTATGAGTGCCAAGCTTATCGCTTTTCGGGGCGCTTCGATTTTCGATGGAGACCGGCGGCATGACGATCACGCGCTCATCGTGCAAGGGGACCGCGTCCAAAGCATCGTTCCTGATGCAGACCGGCCGGGTAATGCCGAGAAGATCGACCTCGATGGTGGCACGCTTGCCCCCGGCTATGTCGATCTTCAGGTCAATGGCGGCGATGGGATTATGTTCAACGATGATCCATCGATCAAAACCCTTCAGAGGATGGCGGACGCCCATATGCGGTTGGGCGCAACATCGATCCTGCCGACGCTGATTACCGACACGCCGGATCGGACCCATGCAGCCATCGCTGCCGTGCGTCAGGCGATTGCTCAGGACGTGCCGGGCATCATCGGCCTGCATCTGGAAGGGCCGCATCTCTCGATTGCCCGCAAGGGCGCTCATGACCCCGATCTGATCAGGCCGATGGGCACAAGCGATCTGGCGGTGCTGGTCGACGCGGCACAGCAACTGCCATGTCTGAAAATCTCCGTCGCCCCGGAGGTGGTCGCGCCGGATCAGATCCGAGCACTCCGCGATGCCGGCGCGGTGGTGTCACTTGGCCATAGCGATGCCGATTATGACACCTGCGTCCTCGCTGCCAAAGCCGGTGCAAGCTGCGTTACCCATCTGTTCAATGCCATGAGCCAGATTGGCAACCGTGAACCGGGTCTGGTTGGAGCAGCTCTTGGGCTTGGCAGTCTGTCTGCAGGCCTGATCGCCGACAGCATCCATGTCCATCCGCAGAACATGGCGACCGCTCTTAGAGGCAAGGCTGGTCCCGGCCAGCTTTTCCTCGTCAGCGACTCGATGGCAACCGCAGGATCGGACATCACCGGCTTCACGCTGAATGGCAGGCCTATTCGACGGGCCAACGGACATCTTACCCTGGAAGATGGCACGCTCGCGGGTGCGGATCTGGATCTAACCACTGCGATCAGAGTTTTGGTGCAGGACGTCGGCCATCCGTTTGACGACGCGCTTAGAATGGCAACATCAGCCCCTGCAAAGGTGATCCAACAACCACATTCCGTCGGCCTGCTCGCCGCCGGCATGCCCGCCAACTTCATCCTGCTGAGCGAGATGATCCAACTCGTCGATATCTGGAGAGCCGGGCAATTGATGGCATGAACTCGCTAACCCGGCATTAATTGGCAACAAACGCCGCCCGCCTTCGGCAATCGGCCTCACGGAGTCTTCAATCAAATGAAGGATACGCTTCTAGGCCTTGAGCAAACCGTTGCGATAGACCGCACGATCTTGCCGGCTAAAGTCGAACCTCGGGCCTGTCGGTTGCACTGTTGAATGCCGAAGCCGGCGCCTTAGTTATCTCAGCTCTTAGCAATCCATTTATTATTATTCTAGGAAAATGTTACTATGCGCCGACTTGCCACGCACCTCCTGATGCCGGCTTCGGGTTCAAAGTTGACACAAGCACATTCAAATGTTGAGGCGGGAATGCGGACATTGCAGCCATTCGTATTCAACCGACGAATGGCTGCTTTGCGACGGGCGTCATGTCCAGATCATCCCGTGCGAACCTTGTCTGACAACCCCTGAAGGTTTGCATCGATGATCTTGCCCATCATCATCTTCATCATGGTCTGTCCCATCAGCCACCCAAGCGGCCCGTATTTGACACGATAGTCAAAGGTCCAAGTGACCTTGGACTTGCCGCTCGACGGGGTGATACGGACTTCGGAACTGGCCTCATGCAGGGGCATGGCCGCCATGTCGGAAAGTTGCACCGTGTACCCCGCACCCGGTTTCCATTCCATCACTTCTTCGACCAGTGATGTGCCATTGGCAAAGTGGTTGCGACGCTTCGATCCGACCCCGGCCTCTCCGTCTGTCAAGGCATCGACGGATGTGATCTGCGGCGCGAATTCGTCGATATGCATGTACCGACTGAGAACTGCCCACACGGCGTCTGGGGCTGCATCAATGGTAAGACTGCGTTCGTGATGGATCATGGTTGTGGCTCCTTAGGCTTGCGTGAGTTCTTGATTGTCTCGAGCCTGTCCTAGAACGCCCCTGCTCTCACCGTTATGATAGTAGTGTGAGAGGAGAGTGCAAAAATGCGTCGCACTGAGCGCTTGTTCCAGATTATCCAGATATTGCGGTCGACCCGGTCGCCGATAACAGGACGGGAATTGGCGGATGAATTGGAAATCTCTCTCAGTACGCTCTATCGCGACATGGCAGAGCTTCATGCACAGCGCATTCCGATCACCGGTGAGGCGGGGATCGGGTATGTCCTTGATGACGGATACGACATGCCGCCGCTGATGCTGACAGCAGATGAACTGGAGGCCGCAGCGTTGGGGGCAGCCTGGGTGGCGTCTGAAGCGGACCCATCACTCGCCCGTGCTGCCCGCGACTTGGTGTCAAAGCTTTCTTCGGCCATTCCGAAGGAGTTGCGTCCCGTGGTGCTGGACGGAAGTTCAAAGCCAATTCAGACGCGGGCCAGAGTGACCGAGCGCTTCGACAGCGCCCTGCTGCGCCACGCCATTCGAGAGCGCTACAGGCTGCAACTGATCTACACGGACCGCGATGGCATTACGACGGACCGGATCGTCTGGCCGCTGCTGATCGCGTTCCTGGACCGAACGCGTTACCTGGTCGGCTGGTGCGAAACCAAAGACGACTACCGGCACTTCAAGACAGAACGTGTCGAGGAATTGAAGGTGCTCGGTCAGAAATACCCAGGCCGGCGGGCTGTTTTGCTAAAAGGTTGGGAGGAGGCTACCGCGAAGCGCATGCAAAGCTGACATTGATCTATCGCGCAGCATCCGTCCATTCGGGGCTCGTCTTAGCCATCAGCGAACTAGGCGCTTGTGGCAAGGTCGGGTCACGACCGCCACTAAGGAAGGGATGCTGGCTAGCGGCAGCTATCTCTGGCAGCTTCAGACGTCATTGCAATCGGCCACGATAGCGTTCGTGCCGAGACTGGCTCTTCGGCGCATTGCCTTGATCAACTGGGGCTCGACGCTTCGCGAGGTTGAACGAGCGCCAGGCCGGCAATCATGACCAGCATTGCCGTCCAGATCCAGCCCGAGTGCTGTTCGCCGAACAGTGCGATGCCCCAAGCCACGCCGGACACCGTCACGAGATAGGCCATCTGACTGGCGAATACCGGACCGGTTGCTGCGACGAGATAAATAAAGGCGCCATAGGCCAGAACATTGATCGCCGCCATCAAGACAACAGCGCCTTCGACTACGGTGAATGGAAAAGCGGGAGTGGTGAAGGTGCCGGTGGCGACCGCGACACAACCGGTCATCACCGTACCGGTTAAAAACAAGCCGCATAGCACGGTCAGCGCGTCGCTTCCTGGAGGCATGCGAAGTGAGATGTATAGGCTCTCCAGGGCGTAGCACAAGGCCGCTGCGAGAGCGACCAGCACCCAAGGTGTCGACCCTGGATCAGGCAAGCTTCCTTCAGGCGCCACAATGAGGACAACAGCAATAGCGCCAAGGAAGATGCCGAGAAACCTGGACGCCGCCGCCCGTTCGATGCCGATCGAAAAGGCGATGGCAGCTGTCAGGATCGGGACGAACGCAATCGCGATCGACAAAATGCCGGCAGGAAGGGACCTGGCGGCAAAGAAGAGCAACGTTCCGGGCAAGGCCGTACCGAGCAAGCCACATAGGGTATAGAAAACCAGATGGTTCCAAGTGAATGGAAGCTGACGGCCGCGCAACACGAGGTAGAGAAGCAGAAAGACGAAACCGAGGAGGGCTTGCCAGAAATTGAGAGCGATCGGGTGCACGCCTCCGACGGTGGCAATCTTCGCAAGGGAGAATGTAATGCCCCAGGCGAGGCCGGCGGCAATCAGAAGAACCCAGTATCTCGACTTATCCTGTGACATTCACGAGTTGACTAAGCAAAAGGAACGCGACGCCCTGTGTGCCCGATTCGAGCATGTTTGGCACGATCTCAAAGCGATACATTATGGCCGACAGTGATCATAGGCTCTCCTGACATTGAGGACGATAGGATCTACGCCTTCGCTCCGATGACATTCCGCCTGATTCGGAACCTGCCGGAAGGTATTGCAGGGCCTTTCTACGTCACAGTGTTCTTTACGATTGCAGCAGTGTTGCAGTTGATCGCCGCGTCCATCTACTGGGTCGATCGAGGCCACCAGCGCTGGAATCGGGCCGTGCGCTAAAGGCTGCTTCGGGTGAAACTATGCCTTTGACAAGGTGCGACTATACCGCCTGGTTCGCACTCCAAGATCAGTCATTGGTCTTGTCATCTATGGACACTCCCCGGATTGCAAGGGTTTTGTATGAGTATTTGGCAGTAAGGTTTGCAGTCATCTATCCGGCTTTGGGTTGATCGGTTCGGAACGCTTTTCGCGAAGACGACCCGTGCGCGGCGATCTCATACCATGCGCCATGTCACCCAATGGCGTTGGCATCTGGACGAGACCTTCGTGAAGATCGCGGGCGAAACCCACTATTTGTGGCGAGCGATCGACCATGAAGGCGAGGTGCTCGAAGCCTATGTCACCAAGACGAGAGACAAGGCAGCTG
>JBOEHJ010000099.1:0-7879 GCA_050633905.1 Geminicoccales bacterium | reverse complement strand
TTGGCCTCATACGGCGCGGCGATGAAGGAGCTTGGCAATGAGGCCAAGCGACAGGTTGGACGCTATTTGGACAACCAAATTGAGAACTCACATCTGCCGTTCCGACGACGAGAACGGGCGATGCTGCGGTTCCGGCGGATGCGAAGTCTGCAAAAATTCGCTGCCATGCACTCTTCGGTTCACAACCATTTCAACCTCGACCGTCACCTCACTTCCCGATCAAGTTTCAAAACCCACCGCAATGATCTAGTCTACGGCTGAAGCTAGCTGCGCGTGCGGCTACGCCGATTGTCCAATGAGCAGGTCAACAAAGACGTCATCGCATGGCAACGAACACGGCAACCTCATGATCGCTACGGAGCGGCCCTTGTGGCTCGTGCTCGCGCCCGGAATCTTCCTAGCGATGTGGTCCACCGGTTATGTCGCCGCCAAGTTCGGGCTTGGTTACATCGAGCCGATGACATTTCTTGCGCTGCGCTTTGCGTGTGTCGTCGCGATCATGGCGGTGCTGTTCGTCATCCTGCGCCCGCCATTGCCGAAGTCGCGCGCCGAGTGGCTGCATCTGGCGATCGTCGGCTTCCTGCTGCAGGCGATCTATTTCGGCATGTGCTACATGTCCTTCACTTCAGGGCTCTCCGTCGGCACGCTCGCCCTGATCCTCTCGCTGCAGCCGATCATCGTGGCTCTGGTTGCGCCCAGATGGAGTGGCGAGACCGTTGACTGGCGGTGCTGGGCAGGCCTTGTTCTCGGCCTGACCGGTGCTGTCATCGTCATCGTCGCAAGGTCGGAGATCGCCTTGCCGTCGGCGATCGGCTTCGTCTTTGCTTCCTTGGCGCTCTTCGGGATCACCGGCGGGTCGCTTTGGGAGAAGCGCTTCGGCGTCCAGCAACATCCGGTGACGTCGAACCTGATCGGATTTACAGCAGGCTTTATCGGCGTGACCCCCTTCATGGTCGCCTTCGAAACGATGGAGATCGTCTGGACCTGGCAGCTGGTCGGATCGCTGGTCTATTTGATCATCGCGAGTTCGTTGATCGCCATTGGCCTGCTGCTCGCCATGATCCGCGCAGGCGAGGTCTCCAAGGTCTCCGCCCTGTTCTTTCTCGTGCCGCCCATGGCTGCTGCCGTCGCCTGGATGGTCCTTGACGAGATCATGCCGCCACTTGCATGGGTTGGCATGGTCGTCGCCGGCCTCGGCGTTTTCATGGCGACCACCAAAAAGCAGGCAGCTGCCTAGGGGTGCGATCACATCGCAAAGCAGGATATCTCAGGCGCAATGCGCAGATGCCGATGATCTTCGTAGTGGGCGGTCTTGCGGGCGCTATGCTGGCCGACAATCCATGTTTCGCGACGCTCCCGATCTCGATGATCGTTTTCGGCTCGATGACCACCGTTCCCAGAATGTCGCGTTTGTCAGGTGCATTCGGGCTTCGATAAACTAAAGGGCAGTCCGCTACAAACGGATTAAACAAGCCTGAGGCCTGCAAATACTCGACGAAAAACGGCAGCTGGCCAAGCATCGTCACCGGCGCCTAGCTGTCCCACTCCACATGAACACGCTCGCCAAATGTCTCCATTGCAACAGGCGTCTCCTCCGATAACCAGCTCACCAACGGTTGCTCACCGAATGGGTGACCGATCGAAGCTCTTTTCTCTTCTTTCATTCCTCACAAAATCAGAACCTTGCAGAAATACGCAGCCGTTCAACTGATTTTTCTAGGTTGATCAGGACAACCGACGACCATCATGTGATGTCGGTTCAAAGCCCGCAACGCGTCATTTCCTCAAATACCAAAGCAAAACGACGATGCGTTCGTCAAAGAACAGCATCAGTGAGACCCATCCGGATCCATCGTCATCACCTCCAACTTACCCTTGGAAGAAAGGCAAGAGAGACCGTCAGGTCAAACTGCCGAAGGATTTGCTCGGTCTGCTTTGGGCCTGGTGGTCGGTTCGATCCAAGCGTCTCGACGTCGGCATACCGCTTCAGGAACGTTGGCTGTTCCCGGGCGGCAAGGAACAAGGTCCGCTCTCGGCGCGCTAGTTTAGCCGACTGTTCCGCAAGAATAACTATAAGGTGATAAAACAGCTGACAATGCAGTGATATTGGAGTGATTCTTCGGCTGAGGATGATGAATATTCCATAATTTCTAACAAAGGTTCTTTTCAATAGTAAAAAAATGCGAAATATTCTCCGCTTATCGTTCAGAATAAATACCACAATATCTGAATCTCAATCAGAGGAGGCCTTATGAAAAATGCACTTAAAATGATGTCGAATGTGTTGTTGCTTTTCTCCCTGGTAATTTTTACCCAAGAAGCACGATCGTATGATATCGAAGCCAAACGAAATTCTGTGAACAGCGGTGTAATTGGTTTGCTCGGGGGAAGCCCGGGAGGCACTTACATTCAGCTTGCCAATGACCTCGCAGATGTGCTCGATGATGGTTATCAAATGCGCCTACTACCGACGTCCGGCAAAGGATCGGTGCGTGGCGTCGAAGATCTTCTGTATCTTCGCGGCATCGACATCGCAATGGTCCAATCAGACGTTCTGGATCTTTATAAGGAATTAGATGTTATCCCTAATTTGGACAAGCGCATCCGCTATATTACCAAGCTTTACAATGAAGAGTTTCATCTGCTCGCAAAGAAGAGTATCACCTCAATAGATGACTTGAGAGGAAAGAAGGTCAATTTTGGCCCGAGTTCTTCTGGCTCTCATATGACCGCGGGGCTCATCTTCAATCAGCTAGGCATCAGCGTAAATGTGCGCTCGAAAAATTACTTTCCAGCTCTAGAAAGTCTTAAGCGTGGCGAGATAGACGCGGTAGTTCGCGTTGCTGGCAAACCTACGAGTCTCTTCAAAGATATCGCTGGAGATTCAGGACTACATTTCGTGCCAATCTCACCTTCTCGGGTCAAAGGTGCCTATTCGAGCGCTAGCATTGATTCTGCTGACTACCCCAATCTGGTTGAACCTGGCGAATCCGTCGAGACGATAGCTGTTGGTGCTGTCATGGCCGCGTATAATTGGCCGAAAGAGCATCCAAGGCGGCAGACGCTCGAGAAGTTTTTTGACCTCTTTAAGGCCAATTTTGACCGGTTGCTCAAGCCACCATACCACCCGAAATGGAAGGAAGTGTCACTGGAAGCCGACGTCCCGAACTGGTCACGCTTTTAGAAGATTTATCAACCAATACCGAAACCCTGCTTACTAGCACTCGGGCTCGTCTGCAGCGAGCAGCACGCATCCCTCTTTTTTTAAGATCATGAATTCAATGCCTTGATGCAGTGAAAGGATCGAGAGGGGAAAATGGTGTGAAAGAATGTACGCATCCGGCGGGGGTGACCTATCGACCTGACGCTATCTGATGCGCACTGTCCTCATGGAGAGTCATGAGGACAGTGCGCAAGTTTGTCGTCTTGATGTAGTTGACACCGGCCGTTGTCGTTGCTGAAGCTTACGGATCATCGAGGAGAGCCTTCTAAGTTCATCAGCAGGCCTTGAAGTGCCAATGCCTCTTCATCAGGCACTAAAAAGACAAGAAAAGCGAAAACCTTATGATCACTGTTCCAGCTTTATTTATTCGCTCTAAAGTTTAATTAACTACCCCTCTGATAGAAAAGCAAGCCTTCCAATAGTAAGACATATTGACATCAGGTAGCCAGAATACATGCTTGTTGTCTCATCCATCCGGCATCAATTCCTTTGAGTAGCATCTTCTCAAGATATGTTTGGAAGAGATGGCTTGTCAAAATCCAGGCGTGGACAAATTTCCAGTCGGCGTTCCGGTCACTTTTTAGGAAACAGTATGTCATCTGAAGCGGCGCCACGCATTCATCGAGGTTTGGTTGGGGTTCCTATCGGTTCGACTAAACTTTCCAATATTGATGGCCAAGCCGGCAAATTGTTCTATCGCGGTATCCCGATAGAGGACCTTGCTGATGGAAGCTCCTACGAAGCAGTAGTTTTTCTTTTGCTATATGGCGATTACCCAACACCTCTTCAGCTGTCAGACTTTAAAAAGCGGATGGCTGAATACAGGGAACTCCCACCAGTAATCTCCGATATTGTAGCGTCATGTCGTCATGTAAGCCCCACTACTGCTCTTCAGGTCGGCTTGGCCGCTTTAGAAGAAGAGGATGATTCCGGGCGCCCTCTCGACGAACTAGCACTAAAAGTTATTAGCGCCACCGCTTCGATCATCTGTACCCATCATGCGCTTCGTAACGATGAAACCGTCCTGTCACCAGATCTAACTCTCGACCATGCTTCGGATTTTTATAGGCGTCTAATCAGGAGGTCACCAACACCACTGGAACATGATCTCATTAACCTGGATTTTGTACTGCACGCCGATCATGGGGCGAATGCGAGCACGACCGTCGCGCGAGTCGCAGCGAGTGCACGTGCCAGTCTTAGCGGAGCAATCTCAGCGGCTTTTGCTGCTTTATGTGGCCCCAAACATGGCGGTGCGCCTGCAGCCGTCGCTGAACTCTTGGACGGCATAGACACGGTGGCGGGGGCACGCGCTCTAGCTAAGGAATATAGAGATAAGAGCCTCGCTTTTCCTGGATTTGGTCATCGCGTATACAAAGTTCAGGATCCCAGGGTCTCCTTGTACAGATCCGGAATTGAAAGATGGATTGAGTCAACCGGGTCAGAGACGCTGGTTTCACTTGATCTGGTTGATGGTCTCATAGAGGAGATGAAGCCCTTTCTAAGGATGGGGATCGCACCGAATGATGATCTCTTAGCTACCGTATTATACAATGTTTTACAGATCCCCACTGATCTTTTTACATGCCTCTTCGCAGCCTCACGGTCAGTTGGCTGGGCAGCTCATTATATGGAGTGCATCGCAAACGGCGATGAGCCCATACCCGATTTGTTTTATGAAGATGCAGGGGTTGCAACAGAATGATGGCAACTTTCATCATTGCGTTTGAGCGGTATTTTAGAAAATAGTCAGACAAATTCACCGAAAAACTAGACATAGCGTATGCGAACGTTATAAGCCTGTCTGCGAAATGAAAAGACCATCAGGTGTAGAATCATGTATCGATTGTTCCATATCTTCGTTGTCGGGTTTCTAGCAGTTTTCCCTTCAATGCAGGCTTCCGCCCAGTCGGAGCTTCAGGAAACGCGTGAACGAGTTAATAAGAACACTGTCTATGTCATGGGCGGCTCTCTCACGGGTACAAACTCGGCACTCGTCTGGGATATGGCTAAGCTATTTGATGATGGTTATGACCTCCGTGTCCTGCCGATCGCCGGAAGGGGGTCGATGAGGACGACCGAAGATATACTATTTCTGAGTGGGATTGATGTCGGTACTGTACAAGCGGACGTGCTAGATTTCTTCACGCAACACAATATTTACCCGCGTCTGCCAAGTCTACTCCGATACATCACTGCTCTTCATTCTGAAGAATTTCACGTCGTGACTGGTCCTAATTATACGAATATCCAGGAGCTTGAAGGAAAAAAGGTCAACTTTGGGCCGCCGACCAGTGGCACATTCATGACGTCGAGTGTCGTGTTTGATCGCCTTGGAATCACGGTAGATGCCCAGTCAGACAGCTATGACATAGGACTTGATCGCCTGCGTAAGGGAGAGATTGATGCTATTGTCCGGGTGGCTGGCGCGCCAACACGATTTCTTGCAGATATCTCTAAGGATGAAGCTTTAAAGCTTCTTCCTGTTCCCATTGTGGGGGGATCATACGAAACAGCAACATTGTCTTCTGAGGATTATCCTGGGCTTATTCCGTTGGGCAATGAGATCGAAACAGTTTCAGTATCATCAGTGCTGGTCGCTTATAACCATCCCGAGGACCATTTTCGTTTCCAGCGCGTCGACAAACTTGCAAATACACTATATGAGCGACTCGCAGAACTTAAGTCTGGCGGATCCTTCCATCCGAAATGGCAAGAAGTCGATTTCGATCAGGATGTGGAAGGCTGGACTCGTTGGAATATTTCGAACTCAGATTAGAACTGTTCGGGTTAACACTTGTTCTGAACATTTCTTGTGCTGCTGTCGAAAAGCTAACACTTTTTTCGCGTGCTCGTTTCTGTTCATAATTCATCGCTCAGGGACGAGCCGCGATCATTCTTCGACAACGTCTAAGATATGATCAGCAGCTCTTCGGATCTGATTAGCGTCGACATCGAGGTGAGTGATGGCTCGATATCGACCACGACCTTCATTTCGTATCCTTACTCCTAAACTCTCCAGAGTCTGATCATAGTTGTTCCTTGACGTCTGATTAGGATGATCATCGATATCAAAGATCACGATATTCGTGTCGACAGGCAAGACGTCAATTCGAGACGATTCCGAGATCAAGTCGCCCAGCAATTTTGCATTAGCATGGTCGACGGCGAGCCTGTCTATATGGTGATTAAGGGCATAGACTCCTGCCGCTGCGACAATGCCAGCTTGTCGCATTGCTCCACCCAGCCTTTGCTTCCAAGCCCATGCTTCAGCAATGAAATCTTTGCTTCCAGCAAGGACGGCACCAACAGGGCAACCAAGACCTTTCGTCAAGCAGAGCCATGCGCTATCAAATCCGGCGGCGAAGTCGCTTGCTTCATGTCCAGACGAGACTGCCGCGTTCATTAGTCTTGCACCATCCAGGTGTAGCCCAAGCCCCTGAGATCGTGTCCAGTCGCAGACAGATCTAAGAGCCTCGAGCGACCAAACTGCTCCACCGCCCCGGCTCGACGTCTGTTCCATCGAGACAAGTCGCTGCTTTGGTCTCCGAACACTTGGCGCCCTAAGCAGGTCACTCAAGCTTTCCACCGAAAAGATCCCACGATTTGACGGAATAGGTTTGACGATAGCCCCGGCGATCGCAGAGGCGCTTCCACCTTCTGTCTGCAAAATATGGGAGATGTCGGCCGTGAGGACCTCATCACCAGTGGAACAATGGACGCATATCGCAACCTGGTTGCACATAATGCCCGATGGTAAAAAAATTGCAGATTCATGGCCGAGAAGTTCCGCAACTCTAGCGCACAACTCGTTAACACTTGGGTCTTCGCCGCGCTGTTCATCTCCCACCATCGCTGTAGCCATCGCTTCGCGCATCGGCCTGGAAGGTTGAGTGACGGTATCGCTACTCAGATCAATCTGTATCATATCTACATTTCCGTGATTTGGACGGTTCGACCCGCAACGGGTTGATTCTTAATTTGCCTCTGGATCGATGTTGTTCAGTTTTGGGGGTAGTGACCGATCTTTATCCGGCAAAATACCGTTGTCGTTAGACTACGGTCGGATGGCGCTCATCCTAGACAGCAGTTGAGACTAAAAATAGACTGATTGGATTGATTCTCGTCGTCAGACTGGCGTAGATCTTCTACCGTAGGCTGATTTGGAATGACTTCCGGAGAACGATTTTGACGCCGGGCTTGAGAGCATAAGGCTATCCAATACGAAAAAGAGAAGCTTAAACAGCAAACGAGCGAGTTGACGCGCGTTTCGACGAGGCTACTGCTGAACTACAGGCGATTCGTGAGATCATCGATACTTTAGCGTCACCGGAAGATTTTACGAGCTTGGATCGCAATATTTCGTTGGTCAGTGCCGACACCCAGGCGACGCGGCAAGCGACGCAAGATGCGAAGGCTGAGGTTTCCCGTCTTCACTCTGATGTCAAAGCAGCAGGTATCTCTTTTCGCTAACTGACGCGGTTGTCGAAGCTCATCAGACAGGGTGCTATCTCCAGGGAATTACAGAGGCAAAGGAATCCTAGCGGCTCGCCATTAGCGAGACCCATCCAGACCCATCGTCATCACCTCCAACTTCCCCTTCGACGAATGGGCCGAAGTCTTTGGATCAGAATGCCTCGCAGGCGTAACATTGGC
>JBOEHJ010000098.1:1712-2677 GCA_050633905.1 Geminicoccales bacterium | reverse complement strand
GCCGGGTTGATCAAACTCTTTGAGGCCTGGGTGCGCAAGAAACTGGGAATGAACTGATGGAAGATATGTCTCAATACCCAACTGAGTTGAGTGGGCCAGATGTGCCAATGGTGCGCTTCATGAGCGTGACCAAAAGCTATGGTGCCCTGACCGTTCTGGACAGTTTGGACCTGGATGTGTCGGAGGGTGAGATGGTCACCGTGATCGGCCCGTCAGGCTCGGGCAAAACCACCGTTCTGCGCATGCTGATGACCCTGGAGACCATCAATGGTGGTGTGATCTATGTCGATGGCAAACCGCTCACGCATATGGAAAAGAACGGGGTTCTGGTGCGAGCCGACGCGAAATACCTGCGCCGGGCCCGGTCCTCAATCGGCATGTGTTTCCAGCATTTCAACCTGTTTCCACATATGACCGCCCTACAGAACTGCATGGAAGGGCCTGTGCAGGTGCTGGGTTTGCCAAAGGCTGAGGCCCGAGAACGGTCCGAAGAATTGCTGTCGATGGTCGGCATGATCGACAAGAAGGACCAGCACCCCTCGCGCCTGTCGGGCGGTCAGCAGCAACGTGTCGCCATCGCCCGCGCGCTTGCCATGCGCCCCAAGGTGATGCTGTTTGATGAAGTCACCTCGGCGCTTGACCCCGAGGTAATCGGTGAGGTGACCGGCGTCATCCGCAAGCTGGTGGCCGAGCACAACCTCACCATGTTGATGGTGACACACCAGATGGGCTTTGCGCGCGACATCTCGGACCGTGTCTGTTTCTTCTATCAAGGGAAAATCGAAGAACAAGGCGCCCCCGAAAGTCTGTTCGGCAATCCCAAACGCGAACGCACGCAACAATTCTTGTCTGCCGTGAAGGCGGCGGATTGAGCATGAGATCACACCTGCTTCCAGAACGGGTTCCAGAAGACCCGCTGCTCAGGAAGGGCGCGCCATGAGGATTGGAGTTGCCGGTATCGGTGC
>JBOEHJ010000098.1:0-1685 GCA_050633905.1 Geminicoccales bacterium | reverse complement strand
CTGATCGTCCTTTCGGCAAGTCAGCTTCTTGGCCGGGATGACCTGATCTCGCTTGCGGACGAGACCGGGGGCCGCATCCTTGTCGCATCAGGGGCGATGCTGGGGCTGGACGCGTTGAATGCGGCGAACGTCGGGAAAATCCATACAGTCAAGATTGTTACCCGCAAACCAGTCGATGGCTTGGTGAAGGCGCCGTTTGTTGCGCGGTCAGGGATTGATTTGACCGCGTTACGTGAGCCGATGCAGGTCATTGCGGGCAGTGTCACCGAAGTGGCACGCGAGTTTCCCGCCAACGTGAATGTCGCGGCAGCGATCAGCCTGGCAGGTCTTGGCCCGGACAGGACCCACATGGAGGTCTGGGCTGATCCATCCCTGACGCGAAACACGCATTCGGTAGAGGTAACGTCCGACAGCTCGGATTTCACAATGTCCATTCAGGGCCGTCCGAGCGCTGAAAACCCGGCCACCGGTATCATTACCGCCCGAAGCGTGATTGCCCTGTTGCGGCGTTTCCATGCAACCTTGCAAGTAGGGACGTGACCCCATGTTGACCTTCGACATGATTGCGCAAGCAGCCGAGCGGCTACGGGATGTCGTGATCCGAACCCCGTTGCTGGAATCTCCTCTGCTGAACAACGCGCTTGGGTTCCGGTTGCTGATCAAATCGGAATGCCTGCAAAAGACCGGCTCGTTCAAAATTCGCGGGGCCTACAACAAGATTGCGTCGCTGGACGAAGGACAGCGCAAGGCGGGGGTCGTGGCCTATTCCTCCGGCAACCACGCGCAAGGTGTCGCCGCCGCAGCGGGCGCGATGGGGGTTGCGGCAAAAATCGTGATGCCCTCCGATGCGCCCCGCATAAAGCTGGACAACACCGCCCAGTGGGGGGCCGAGGTTATCACCTATGACCGACAGACGGGTGACCGGGCCGAAATCGCCCGGGACATCGCTGAAAAAACCGGCGCAACGCTGGTGCCACCTTATGACGACTACCACCTGATGGCCGGGCAAGGCACAGCCGGACTGGAAATAGCTGAGCAGTTGGACGCGCTTGGCGTGCAAGCGGACAAGGTCATTTGCCCGGTCGGAGGCGGTGGGCTGATCGCCGGGCTGTCCACGGCCATGCTTGCGCGCCATGCGGACACTGAAATCTGGGCGGCTGAACCCCGAAATTTCGACGACACCAAGCGCTCATTGGCGGCGGGAACGGCCCTGTCGATTGAGCCGGGTCACAGCTCGATTTGCGACTCGATCGTGACAGCGCGACCCGGGAATTTGACCTTTCCAATCAACCTGAAAACCCTGTCAGGTGGCTACGCCGTCGACGAGGCGGACGTTGTCGCCGCAATGCGGATTTTATTTACCGAGCTCAAGGTCGTTGCCGAACCCGGCGGCGCAGTTTCGGTAGCTGCCGCTTTGTCGAACAAGGAAGCCTTGCAAGGGCAGACCATCGTTGCTCTGGTATCGGGCGGCAACGTCGATATGGACAGTTTTCTTGAGTGGATGGCATAAGTTGGCGATTACCCGCGACAGATAGTGAGCAGCGCATGACCAAAAATGATATTTATCTCGAAATGCGCAGGCGTATCTGCCTTCTTGATTATCAGCCTGGTACGCGTCTGAACGAACGGGAACTGGCCGCGGAATTCGGCATCAGCCGCACGCCGATGCGGGACGTGCTGCAAAA
>JBOEHJ010000097.1:0-15235 GCA_050633905.1 Geminicoccales bacterium | reverse complement strand
CCTGCCTCGATCTCTGCAATAATGGTGTCGGTGACATGGGCATAAACATCAAATTTCGGTGCCATTTGTGGCCTCCTCGATCAAAGTGACGCGGGTGAGGCTCTGCGCCCCCTTCCGCCGATGGGCTGCGCCTCGGCCACCTGATCTGACCGAATACGCATGTATTCGGCGGAACAGAGTGGGAGAGGGCAAAGCCCGACCCACGGCCCTGAACGGGGCTGTCAATCGGCCACATTTGCGAAGAAAATGTCTGCGCCAAAATCAGACGCCAATTTGCACCGCGAGGAATGGCTCGCTCGCGAGACAGGGGAAATTGGTGGCTGATTTTGGGGATGGACTAAGGTTGACAGCCACGGTCAGGGATGTTGGGCGGACCTAACCAATAAAAGGATGTCTGGATTGGGGAGAGCGGGCCTGTGGCCCGTTGAGCCCCGGTGCAGTCTATTGCCAATAAGCCGTCCTCACGGGACGACAATTATCTGATTTCGTGTTTTAAGTGTGCTGCGCAAGCAATTGTTAGAATCATGTTTTCAAGGAACAAATCGTGCAAACAGAGGGCTCATTCGGTCGAACAATCCAGCTTTTCCTCGTCGACGGGAAGCCAACTGGGCTGCGAAAAGCGACAATCCATGGTTGGACGGGCCTGCTTTTTGTAAGCGGCGCTTCAGCTTTCGGCGACCTTACTGCTCGTGAAGAGGTCGATCGGACCGGTATCTACATACTGTCAGGCCCTGATCCTGAAAAAGCCGGTGCAACCCGCACCTATATTGGCTCTGGAAACTCCGTGGCCGAGAGGATCAAGCAAAGCGCGATCAAAAGGGATTTCTGGGAAACGGCCATCACCATCACGACAAGTGACGATGACCTATCCAAAGGGCACGCGGAATACCTTGAGGCGCGGCTCATAGAACAAGCAGCCCAAGCAGGCCGCGTCACGTTGGACAATGGTACTCAGCCGGACACAAGCAGACGACGACTGCCAGAGGCCGACGTCGCCAATATGGAGCAGTTTCTGTCAAACCTTCGCATCATCCTGCCCGTAATCGGTTTGGATATGCTCAAACCACAACCGCGCGCGGTGACACAGACAGCGAAGCCGGTTGACGAGCGGACCGAAGGAGAAGTGCAATTCGAGATCCGCCACAAGAGCGGCGTCAAAGCGACCGCTGTCGAAGAAGATGGTGAATTTGTTGTACTGGAAGGGTCTGAGGCGCTCACTGAAACCGGCTATGTCCAACAAAGCTATGGCAGCTTGAAGGAAAAGCTCATCTCAGACGGCATTCTAGTCGCGGACGGCAACCAAAAACTCAGCTTCACGAAACCTTGGTCGTTCAATAGTCCATCCGCCGCCGCTGCTGTCGTCTTGGATCGCAACAGCAACGGACGCCTGGAGTGGAAGGTCAAAGGATCGAAGCAAACCTACCATGACTGGCAACAAGCTGAAGCTAGCGCCTCGACCTAACAGGGCATCGTGACAAAAAAATAAAATAAGGGGTTGATTTTTAAATCAGGCGATCGTATCTCTTGATCATCAAGAGGAGCAAGTCGATGCAAGTTACAAACCACATGGATTGCAGAATGAATCAGCGCGGCACAACAAGCAGATGGTAGACCTAGCGTTGGAGCATGGCGTTTTTGACGGCGACAAAATCGTGTTGCGCCGCAAGGACTGCGACGAAGTCGCGGCCGAACTTCGCCAAACGCTGAAGCTCCTTGAACGCGCCAAGTGTAAAGGCGGGATCACAGTCGTCGTTGCGGGTGACTGTCAGATCACGACATACAACACCGGCAGTTTCGCACGTTCGGCGTCAAAAAAATAAGGGGCTGAAAATGACCAAGCTCAATCCGTGGCAATTCCTTTCAACTATGCGGGAAGTTTCCGGCCTCCAGCATGCAGCGCATATTTTGGCATTCAGCGGCGCATCCCGTTTGAACCTTGAAAACTCGATGTCCCCCCCAATTGGTTTGGAGGCCGCGAGTGAGCATGCAGGCGGAAAAGCTCTTGATGAAGCCACTCGAGCACTTCTTGACCTTTCGCCGACGGAGCGTCTGACCGCGATTGACGAATTAATGGCATCTAGTCATGGGCGGCACGATCCATGGCTGCTCGAAGCACCAGCAAAGCGCTTTGCAGAAATTGTTGACAGCGTGAGTTCCGTACGCTGCTCGTTCGAGGCCTCCCTCCACACAGCACTTTTGCTGGCAATACGCGGCAAGGAAGTGCTCTTCGTATCGCAAAATAAGGACATTTGTGACTTTGCACAAAGCCTTGCCGTTCTCTTGGAGTGCAAATTGCAGGTCCTATGCGCCGATCCTCTTGCACGCACAGATGCTACAAATTTTGAAGCAGAAGTGGCCTTTCCTCCTTTTGGCTCCAAACCCATGAACACCGGCCAGATTCCGCGACGCACACTTGCGATATTGGACGCAGAAGAAGGGAAGAAGCGCCTAACCGAAGATGTGCTCGCTTTGGCCGATGCGCTAGCACAGTCGACCGGCCAAACCATCCTTTGTGTACCAGATGGGCTTATGTATCGGGGCGTCGGTGTCGAGCCCCTAGCGCGCGAAGCGCTTGTTGCATCCGGCCGTCTGAAGGGCATCCTAGCGGTTCCTGGTGGCATGATTTTCCCAAACACAATGGTAGACACAGACGTTTTGGTTCTCGCCCCTTCCAACATGGATTGTTCCAAGGTCAGAATGCTCGATCTTTCCCATCCAAGTTTCTCCGGAAGGACTGTTAGGGGTCGCCCCGAAATACTGCCCGGTACGAGCTGGGTTCGCTTCTTAGACGAAAGCGCTCCAATCGAAGAAATGTTCGCCAAAGACGTCACGCTCGAGGAAATCAAGGAGAAAGACTTCGTCCTGAGCATAAACCGGTATCTGCTTCCGCCAGCGGCAGCCGCGCTTGAAAGTTTTCTGGAACGCTCGCGTACGATCGAGTTGCAAGATGCTGCCGAGCTGATCCGGCCTTTAAGCCTGGGCAAAGCGGAAGACGGCGAATTCACTATCTTCGAAGCATCCCCCGCTGATGTGGCCCAGCACGGTCTCCTGAAAAAACCACATAAGACATCGACGCTAGAACGCGCGCAAATGCGCAAGGCTAGGAACCAACGGTTGCTTCCGGGCGATGTCATCTTGTCAGTGAAAGGCACGATCGGCACTGCAGGCCTCGTTCCAGCCGATGCGCCGACTGGCGACGAAGATGGATTCTGGACGGCTGGTCAATCCTTTATGATCTTGCGCCCGAAACACGGGGGACTTTCCGGTGAGGTTCTTTATGAGTACCTGGCAAATCCAACTGTTGTTGAAGCTTTGCGAACGCTTGCAGGCGGCTCAGCGATCCAATCCATTGCCATCAAAGACTTGAGGGCGTTTCGGGTTCCAATTCCCTCAGATGACGACGCTGACCACGCGCGACGCACATTTCAATTGAGGCAAGAACGACATGCTCAGATCTCGGAAATCATGGCCGCGATTGAGGAGGATCGAACGAACTCCTGGCCAAATAGAGACCTGAGTCTGGCGAAGTCCTGACCAACCGCTTTCATCCGACCCAAATTCAATTCATTTTCACGTCAAGCGTGAAGCACCCAATCAGAACGAGACCTGAATCTTGAACACACAAACATCATCCGCACCAAAAGCCAACAACACCCATACATCGCTCGCGGACTTCATTTGGAAGAACGCGGATGACCTTTGGGGCAACTTCAAACACGTCGATTTCGGCAAGATCATTCTGCCGTTCACGCTGCTGCGCCGCTTGGAATGTGTCCTCGAGCCTACTCGGGAAGAAGCCGCCAAAATGCACAAGATGGCCGTTGAAAATGGGCTCGACGTCGATGTCATCCTGCGTCAGGCAACCGGCTACCCCTTTTACAACACGTCAAGCTACAGCCTGGAAACGCTCGGGTCTGGCCGCACTCGGCAGAACCTTGAGGACTACATCGCGAAGTTCTCCGGAAATGCCCGCGTGATCTTCGAGCAGTTCGATTTCATCAACACGATCAGCCAGATGGACAAGAAGGGCGTTCTCTACAAGATTTGCCAGAACTTTGCCGCCATCGACCTGCATCCCGACGCGGTTCCCGAGCGGACCATGTCCAACGTCTATGAACATCTGATCCGCCGGTTCGGGGCCGAAGTGAACGAAGCGGCCGAGGATTTCATGACGCCGCGCGACGTGGTCCACCTGGGCATCGAGCTCCTGCTCGAACCTGATGACCAGATGTTCATCGACAACCCCGGCATCATCCGCACGCTCTATGACCCGACGATCGGCACCGGCGGCTTTGTTTCCGACGGGATGGAGCACGTGCAGTCGCTGCAGGATCGCTATGGCACGGCCCCGACGCTTGTTCCTTATGGTCAGGAGCTGGAATCTGAAACCCATGCCGTCTGTCTGGCGAGCATGCTTCTGAAGACGCTCAAGTCCGACCCCGGTCGCGATCTGTCACAGAACATCAAGCTTGGCAGCACCCTGTCTGCCGACAAATTCCGGCACGAGAAATTCCACTACTGCGTCTCAAACCCGCCGTTCGGCAAGAAGTGGGAGTTGGACCAGGCCGAAGTCGTGCGCGAACACCGCGACCAGAAATTCGAGGGGCGCTTTGGCCCCAAGCTGCCGCGTGTCAGCGATGGCTCCATGCTGTTCCTCCTGCACCTGCTCAGCAAGCTTGAAGACCCAGCAAAAGGCGGCGGGCGCGCGGCGATCGTGCTGTCGGGCTCTCCCCTCTTCAACGGCAACGCCGGTCAGGGTGAATCCGAAATCCGCCGCCATCTGCTTGAACAGGATGTGGTCGAGGCCATCATCGCCCTGCCGACTGAGATCTTCTTCCGCACGGGCATTGGCACCTACATCTGGGTTCTGTCCAACCGCAAACCTGCCGACCGGCGCGGCAAGGTTCAACTGATCGACGCGACCGGGATGTATGAGCCGCTCCGCAAGAGCGAGGGCAACAAGCGGCGCAAGATCGGGGATGACCAAATCCGCGATATCGTGCAGCTCTATGCCGACTTCGAGCCAACGAAAAAGGCCTTGATCCTTGACGCTCAGGACTTCGGTTATCGTCGTATCAGGGTGCTGCGCCCACTGCGCCACAAGATCGTTGTGTCAGACGCGGGGTTTGAAGCGCTGGCCGAACACAAGGCTTGGGAAAAACGCTCGGATGATCAGCGGCAAGGATGGCGCGAGGTGTTGGCGGAGCATGCGGGCACCGATCATGACTGGCACTGGATCGACAGCTTTGCCAAGGCGGCGGCGAAAAAGGACGCGAGCCTCGGCAAAGCCGACGCGGCGCTGATCAAGGCGTTTCAAAAGGCTTTTGGCGTGCGGGACGAAGATCTGGACCCGGTGAAGGACAAGAAGGACAACCTGATCCCCGATGATGATCTGACGGATTATGAAAACGTGCCCATGGGCACCGATATCCACGACTACCTCGAAACCGAGGTGACGCCCCACGCCCATGACGCCTATATCGACGAGACCTATGTGGACGAAACCGATGGCGACATCGGGATCGTTGGCTATGAGATCAACTTCAACCGCTATTTCTATGAATATGTGCCGCCGCGCGATCTGGACGAGATCGATGCGGAACTGAAGGCCATCGAGGCCTCGATTGCTGAAGTTTTGGCTGAGGTGACAGAATGATGCGTCTCAAGTTCGCAATCACCTTCTCACCCTCAACAAGTACGAAGCGCTTGGCTCCCGATACGCCAGTAACCTTCGCGCCGATGGAAGCGATACAGGACGGCATGGGAGGTCTTGATACCTCGAGAACGGCCCCACTAACTGATCTTAAAGCGGGAAGCTACAACGTGTTTTCCGACGGTGACGTGCTTCTGGCCAAGGTCACACCGTGCTTTGAAAATGGAAAGAAATGCCTCGCCCACGACCTCACTGGCGGCATTGGCTTCGCGACCTCAGAAGTGCACGTCATGAGGCCGAAACAAGAGAAAATTTCACCCCAGTTCTTGATGTATTTGCTGTCGTCAGACCAATTTAAGACAGAGGGCATCATCAGTATGACTGGCTCGGGTGGGCTAAAGCGGGTGAGCGCAGAAGCTGTCCTCAATCACCGTATCGTTGTCGACGACGTATCAGAACAATCCGCCATCGCCGATTATCTCGACCGCGAAACCGGGCGGATTGATGGGTTGATTGAGAAAAAGACGCGCTTCATCGCGCTGCTCAAGGAAAAACGTGCGGCCGTCATCGACCACGCAGTTACCAAGGGCATCGACCGGAACGCCGAAATGAAACCCTCGGGGGTGGAATGGATTGGCGACATTCCGGCGCATTGGGATACGCCTCGTATCGCGACGCTGTTCCGCGAAGCTTTCCGAACGCCAGACCCGGATTTGCCTGTGCTTTCCGTGTCGATCCACAATGGCGTATCAGATGGCGAGCTGTCTGATGAAGAACGCGACCGCAAAGTCGCGTTGAGCGAAGATCGCACGAAATATCAAGGTGTTGAACCAGGCGACCTTGTCTATAACATGATGCGCGCGTGGCAAGGCGCATTTGGTGCCGTGGCTGTGTCTGGATTGGTCAGTCCAGCCTATGTTGTCGCGCGACCTATTGCTGAATTCAGAACCAAGTATTTGGAGCACCTATTGCATACAAAAAGCGCTGCCGAAGAAATTCGCAGATACTCCAGAGGGATCGCCGATTTTCGCATGCGGCTTTATTGGGAGTACTTCCGCGATATCCGCGTTTGCATGCCCCCATTGCCGGAGCAGGATGAAATCCTCAGCCATATCGACCGCGAAACAGCGCGCATCGAAGGCCTGATTGAAAAAACCGAGCGCTCAATCGCGCTTTTGAAAGAAAAACGCGCGGCGCTCATAACGGCGGCGGTGACCGGTAAGATTGATGTGAGGGCCGCAGCATGAGCGATTTGCACCACGAAAAACACCTTGAGGCCTATATCGTCAAAAAGCTGACGGAACAGGGCTGGCTGCTGGGCGACACAAAAGGCTTTGATCAGGACACCGCCGTCTACACCGAGGATCTGGAGGCCTGGATCAAAGAGACCCAAGGGCCGAAATGGGATAAGCTCGTCGCCCTGAACGGTGAGCGCGCCCGCGAAACGCTGCTCTCCCGTCTCGACGCCGCCTTGGCCAAGCACGGCACCATCCAGGTTCTGCGCCGTGGCTTTTCCATCGCGGGCTGCGGACAGATCGACATGTCTGAGGCAGCGCCAGAAGATCAGCGCAACGAGACGATCATCGCACGCTATGCCGCCAATCGGCTGCGCGTGGTGCCCCAGCTGAAGTATCACCCCGGCCGCGAGCTGGCGATCGATCTGGGCCTGTTCATTAACGGGCTGCCCGTGGCCACGGTCGAGCTCAAAACCGACTTTACCCAATCCGCCGAAAGCGCGCGCGAACAATACAAGCGCGACCGTCTGCCCGAGGACCCAGCAACCGGCCGCAAACACCCGCTGCTGACGTTCAAACGCGGTGCCATCGTGCATTTCGCGATGTCTGATAGCGAGATTTGGATGGCCACAAAGCTGGCGGGTGAGAATACCTACTTCCTGCCCTTCAACCGTGGCCATGACGGCAAAGGCGGCAACCCGCCCCGCGACGACGGCGAATACCCCGTTGCCTATTTCTGGGAAGAGATTTGCCAGCCCGATGCCTTCCTTCGCATCTTCCACAGCTTCGTTTATGTCGAGAAGAAAGATGTGGTGGACCTGAAGGGCAATTGGTCGGTCAAGGAAACGCTGATCTTCCCGCGCTTTCATCAACACGACGCGGTCAACAAGATGATCGCAGACGCGAAAGAAAAAGGCCCTGGGCATGCCTACCTTTGCGAACACAGTGCGGGATCGGGCAAGACATCGACCATTGCCTGGACTGCCCACGACCTGACCAAGCTGCGCCATGATGACGGCAAGGCAGTCTTCGACACCGTGATCATCGTGACGGACCGAACCGTGCTGGATGGCCAGCTGCAAGACGCCGTCCAGCAGATCGACCACCGCAAAGGCATGATCGCCGCGATTGACCGCGAGACAAGCTCCAAGACGAAAACAGCGCAGTTGGCAGAGGCCATTCTGAAAGGCGTTCCGATCATCGTGGTGACGCTGCAGACCTTCCCGTACGCGATGGAAGCGATCCTGACGGAAACGTCGCTGAAGGACCGTAGCTTTGCCGTAATCATCGATGAGGCGCATACGTCGCAGACAGGCAGCACGGCTTCGAAGCTGCAGGCGACCCTCGCGCTTTCGTCGGCCAAAGACACCGCGAACATGACGGTCGAAGAGCTTTTGACCGAGATCCAGAAAAGCCGCGCCCGGCCGAAGAACCTGTCCCACTTTGCGTTTACGGCAACGCCGAAACACTCGACCTTGATGTTGTTCGGACGGCCGCAGGACACGTCCCGCCCGGCAGGCCCGGACAACCTGCCGCGTGCCTTCCACAAATACGAGATGCGTCAGGCCATTGATGAGGGTTTTATTCTCGACGTTCTCAAGGGCTATGTTTCGTACAAGACGGCCTTCAACCTGGGAAAAGAGCTAGAAGACAAAAAACGCGTCGACGGCAAGGCGGCCAAGCGGGCGCTTGCCAAATGGATGAGCCTGCACCCCACGAACGTCACCCAGAAGGTGCAGTTCATCATGGAGCATTTCCGGCACAACGTTTCGCCCCTCCTTGACGGGAAAGCGAAGGCAATGGTTGTGACGAGCTCGCGTGCGGCGGCCGTTCGCTACAAGAAGGCCTTCGATGCTTTTGTCATTGCGAACCCTCAGTACAAAGACGTTCGCGCCCTGGTGGCATTCTCGGGGAAGCTCAGCGGCAAGGACGTCATGCATTCCGATGACGCGCAGATTTCAGGCGATCTGTTCGTTTGTGACGATGATGCGGAATTTACTGAGAGCAACATGAACACGGGCGTTGAGGTCAAGGACCTGCGGATCGCATTTGATCGGCCAGAATTCCGAGTGATGTTGGTCGCCAACAAGTTCCAGACGGGCTTCGACCAGCCCAAGCTCGTCGCCATGTATGTCGACAAGAAGATCGCGAACGAAGTCGAGATTGTTCAAACACTGTCGCGACTCAATCGCACTTTCCCAGGCAAGGAAGAAACCTTCGTCATCGATTTCGTAAACGACCCGGAAGCGATCCGAGCGGCCTTCAAACAATACGATTCCGGCGCGCAAATCACCGAGGTTCAAGACCCAAACGTCATCTACGACATGAAGGATACCCTTGACGAACAGGGCATCTACTCGGACGAAGACATCGAGGCGTTCAAGGTGGCGCGCTTTGAAACCGCCAAGACCTTCGACACCGGCGAAGAAGATCACCACAAGGCGATGTTTGCGGCCACCCAACGACCGACCGACCTGTTCAACGCTCGCCTCAAAGCGCTCCGCGAAGAGGCCGCTCGGTGCGAAGTTGAATTCCTGAAGGCAACCGAGGCAGGAGACGATGCCTCGGCGAAAAAGGCCGAGCACGAAAGGATGCAAATAGAAGAGAGCATCGGCCGGATGCTGGAGTTTAAGTCGGGGCTGTCCAGGTTCTCCAGGACTTACACCTACATTGCACAATTGCTTGATCTGGGGGATCCCAGCATGGAGAATTTTGCCGCTTTCACCAAACTTCTGGCAAACCGCCTCAATGGCGTTCCTCCCGAGCATGTCGACCTTAGAGGCATTTCGCTGACGGGATACGACATCAAAAAGAACGATGACCAGGGCAACAACGGCGATGACCCCGATCCAAACTTGAAGCCCACGGGGCCCGGCGGTTCAAATGCGCCTGGGAAGCTTCCTGTTTACCTGCAGGAGCTTATCGAACGATTGAACGGTATCTTTGGCGAAGCTGCTCCGATCAAGGACCAAGCAAGCTTCGTAAACCAAATCGTTTCGATAACCCGTGAAAACAGTATCGTAAGAGCCCAAGTAGAGGAAAACTCTAAAGACCAAGCGTTGAAAGGAAGCCTTCCCGGGGCGGTTCAAGGCGCGGTGGTGCGCGCAATGAGTTCGAACAACGCGTTGGCCACGCATCTTCTCAAAGAAGACAAGCAAGGCCTCGGCATCCTTACGAACCTTATTTACGATCTGATCAAAGCGGGGAAAGATATCGACCTTGGAGAGCTCGACGATGTTTAAATCGGGCGCTTCCAGTGCCGAATTGCCGAAAAAAGCATGCGCCAAGGAAAGCGGGCACTGGGCGACCAGCTCGTCATCGGGATGCACCGTCCTGCGTGCCACCTCCATCTGCAATCAGTTAGAGGCGGCACTATGAGGTTTTGGCCTGGCAAACCCAATATACATGCCTTGGGAATGCAAAAGTATCTGCGCGAATTGTCGGGTGTCGTTTGGCGGGAACAGAACAACGCCTACAGAGCAGGGTTAAATCTTCAGGAAGAAACAATCACTGAATGTCTGCTGCTGCAGATGGCACGTGACCTCCCGAAGGCTGGGTTCCGAGTTAAGCTATTTACCCGAGAACGCGAGAAAGATACCGGTGCAGACTGGGTTTGGTTTTTTAAGCAGGGGCGGTGCCGCGTTGGCTTCCGGGTTCAGGCCAAAAAGCTGTATCGGCGACATGATCGAAGGCCCGGAAGAACCAACCAGTTGATGCCGGGGCGGTACGATGGACATGTATTGACGAAGGGTCAGACGAAAACTCTGATCAAGCGCGCGGGTCCAAATAATCCCATCTACGTTTTCTACAACCACGACCATGTCAAAAACCGACAGTTGTTCCGCCAAGTTTCGTCTGGGTTCAAGCCGCCAAGTTTTTGGGGCTGTTCCGTAGCGTCAGCCAGTTTTGTCGAGCGAAAGAAGTCGCGCGCACTGAGCATTCTGCATCCTGGAATGCGGCCGCTGCACGAGCTCTTCCAGTATGGACCCGGGTGTGGGTTAGCCAATGGTTTGAATTTGCTCGATCCAGACATGGAAACAAAGATGCACGATGGGGACCCTGACTGGGTACGCCTTCAAGAAAGCACCACTGAGCTGCAATCCTATTTGATGGCGGAGAACTTGAACGGAATCGCATATTTTGATGCAAGTGAAGTAGGGGAAGATTTCTTTGTTCCGCGTTGATTTGAACCAAAACCGCTTGTCCCGCCTGTCCCAGAAGCGCTTTTCTGAGTTGAACCTACGTGAGCGCGACCATTTGCAAGAGTGGCTGGCCAATCAACCTGACGCCCTCGGTGAGGAATTGCTGATCATACAGAAAGAGTTCGACGGGTTTGATGAAACCCGTGAACGCCTGGATCTCTTGGCGCTCGACAAGGACGGCAACCTCGTTGTGATCGAGAACAAGCTTGATGACAGCGGGAGAGATGTGACGTGGCAGGCGCTGAAGTACACCGCCTACGTCTCGGGCCTGACCAAGACGCAGATCGTCGACATCTACCAACAATACCTCGACCGCTACGCGGGCGGCGGCAATGCGGCCGTGCGGATCTGCGAGTTCATGGAAGTTGAGGAGTTAGAAGAGACCGTCCTGAACTCCGGCAATGACCAGCGAATGATCTTCATTGCCGCAAACTTCCGACGTGAGGTCACGGCAACGGTGCTGTGGCTTCTCAGCCGCGGAATCCGCGCGCAGTGCTTCAAAGTGACGCCGTACACGTTTGGCGAAGAGCTGATGGTCGACATTCAGCAGATTATTCCCACGCCTGAGGCCGCTGACTTCATGATCGGAATGGCGGCAAAAGATATTCAGGAAAACTCGGAGAAGACTGCCCAAAGGCGTAGCCATCAGGTCCGCCGCGAATTCTGGACCAATCTCAAGGAGGCATTCGCGCAAACACCTTGCCCAGTGTTCCCAACGATAACGGTAACCAAGGACAACTGGAACATATCTCCAGTTGTTGCTGGCACACACTACGATATCGTGCTGACCCAGAAAGCTGCCTTTGTGAAACTAAGTATCGAAAGGCCTGCTGCTGCCGAAAACAAGGCGATTTTCGATCACATTCACTCGCATCGAGAAGAAATTGAAGCGGACTTTGGAGCTGCGCTTGATTGGCGCAGGCTTCCACAGAACAAGGTAAGCCGGATTGAAGCATCACTGCCCTGCGATGGTTTTAACCCTGACAGCTGGCCAGAGGTCCATGATTGGATCCGCGAGACATCAACGAAAATGGCCGCCGCTATGGAAAAACACCTCAATGAAGCCATCGGCATAGCGCGGTCTCATGACGAATAGCGGTCCTGAACCGCGGATCATGACAAGATTGCCAGAGCGGGAAACCCGCCCTGGCGCTAAGGTCACTCGGTGACCGGTTCTTCATCGCGGCGCGGGAAGCCGACCATTTCGACGTCGGGGAACATGCTGTGTTTGACGTTGATCGATGTGATGTTGCCGCTGTCGTCGGTGTTGACGAAGAGCACGCCGCAGCGGTCCCAGAAGTTCTTGCCGTCTTTTTCGCCGGATTTGACGTTCAGTCTAAGAGTTTGAGTAGCCATTTTTTGATCCTCATTTTGAGTGTTTCGATGAACATGACCAAAGCTGGCACCAAGGGGCTGTCAGCGAGAAACTTGCCTCGCGAGGAATGCGCTGGCGCAGGGGAATTTTCTTGTTGAAGCGGGGCTTGCACCGCGTCTGCAAAGGCTGCCCGCTTATGTTCAGCAATCAGAAACACGGCATTGAGGGTCTGAGTTCGGCCATCAATCTCTGGGCTGGCCCGTCAAAACTGGCCTGGAACGCTGCAAACACTGTGCTGTACCTGCGGACTGCTCGGAGCAAATATGATCTACCGATCATAAAGCGGAAATATGATCTGCGGATCATACGGCATGAAAGGCAATCGCCCGACGTCGTATGCCAGCAGCAATGGCATCTGCCAATGGCTGTGGAAACCCATCCGGCAGGTCTGCTAGTGTCTTGTCCAAGGCGGGCTCAAGCTCAGACGCGATGTCCGACAAGACTTCTTCAGCCAGCGCCACACCAAAACCAGCCGCCTTTGCAGCCTGCGGGAAATGGCGAGGCACCACCTCATTGATCCGATAGTGCCCGTCCACCGCCATCGCGAGACGCATCCGGTTTTGGCGAATTTGACTGTCATCCACGGCTTTCTGAGCGCTCAGCACATCATAAAGCGGGGTCATACGGAAACCACCAGGGCGCAAAGCAATGCTGAAATTCTTCGCATGCCCATCTGTCGCCCCCAACAGCCAAAACAGCACCTGCGCGCGGAAGAAGGCGCGTTGATCTGCCTCGGGGTCATCACTGCCCGCCAGCAACCCGATCCCTTCGGTGATCCCAGGCCCACCATCCATTTGGTATTTCTGGCTGGGTGGAACTGTGAGCGCCTGGCAAAAGTCTTCCTGCGGGAGGCGGATCAATCGGCCATCCTTGGTCCAACGCCGATCGAACCGCGTCACAACAAGGCTGCGCACGTCTTCAAAATCAGCAATCTCGACCACCGCGACATCCATGCCCATGGCACGGCAAAAGCTCATGCAGAAAAATTCGTTCTCAACACTGTCAGACAAATCGATCCCTGCGGGCAGAACGCCAAGCTGCGTCTTGAGGATATGGGTTGTTGGGGTGAGCCCCGATGGACGGATCCACGCGCCCTCGTGGCGTAGCAGCGCCGTTTTCTCCTGCGCCCCTGCGATAGAAATGCGGAAGTCGTCTTCCTCGTCTAAGCCAAGGGGGGCACTTGCGAGGTTGCGTAACATATCCGCAATCTGTGCCTCGGAAACGGGCTCTCCCTCGAGTGCGCCAACCTCGGGGATCTCACCCGAAACGAACTGCAAGGCCCCCACACAATCGCGGCCGATCTTCTCCAGCATGTGCCACGCGTCCGTGCCGCCCGCACGCACCCGTGCAGCAACGCGCTCTCGTATCGCCTGATTGTCCGGCAGCAGGTTTTCCAAGTAGGCGATAACAGGGCCGCCCTGGTGTGCCTCTTCACGCAAAGGCAGCGAAAGCGAGATGGGCATGGCATGTTCCCATACCAACCATTCCGGATCATAGGTAAAGCTGATCGCGCCTGAACCAGCGAGGCGCAAAGCCCCCACCAACCGTCCGTTCAGAAGCACTTGCATCGTGCCGCTACGCCCGCGTTTGGCCATCAGAAGATATCCTCGATCTCAAGCGAGCCACCGCGCTCCACCAATCGGAACTCAAGCCCAAGTGCCGCCATAACAGCGAGCACTGTGGCGAGCTTGGCTCCCGCGTCGCCATTCTCGAGCGACGAAATCGTCGCGACGCGCAAATTCGTACGCGCGCTAATGTCGCTTTGGGTCCAGCCGCGCGCTTTGCGCGTCCGGCGAAGTGCCTCGCCGATCTGCTCGGCCGTTCGTGCTGTGAGGTCCATGATGTGGTTCCTTTTACGGCACAGCGTAAATCAAAACAAATTACGCTGCAACGTAAATATCCACCTTTTACGCTATAGCGTATCAATCGAGCCGCACTCATGCCTGCAGCCCCGCCGCGCGCACCTGCTCGGGCGTCACCAGCTTTGATGCGATCAAATCCTCGATCTGCCGGTTTGTGATGTGGCGGCACAGGGGATGGCGCTCGTGGATCCACTCAGCGAGGCTCGCACGGCCTCTGGCTTCGGCCTCTCGCGCCTTCTCGCGGTCGGCCTGCACCTGGGCCAGTCCCTTCTCCCACCGGCGCATCTTGAACCAGTTGTCCGAGAAACAGACCTTGCTGCGCGTGTAGCCCTCGCTTTCCTTGGCATAGGCTTTGACCGCCTGCTTCAGATCATCGGGCTTCACCCCCGCCTTCACAGCCGCTGCGATCAGGCGCAGACTGGTCCGCCGGTCTCGGATCCTGTCTTCGGGATAGGCCGCCAAGATCTTCTCAACTTCAAGATCTTCAACCTCCTCCGCCGCCTCGCGCTTGCGCGTAGGTGGTTTATGGATGGTTTTAGGATGGTTTGGGGTCCACCGTGAACCCCGTACCCCGTTCACCGTGGACCCCGTACCGGGTTCAGGCTGGACGGGGTTCACAGTGACCCCCGTCTCAATATCGGGCTCAGCCGTGGGTTCGAGCGCGGCCACGCGCTCCAGAACAATGCGGTAAATGACGGTGTAGCCATTCTTGCAATGTCGCCGCCCCGTCTCGATCAGAATGCCTTCGCGCAGGAAATCGATGATGGTGCGCTTCACCGTGCTTTCGCTCAGCTCTGTGTGGCGCTGAATTGTCCCCTTGGAACACCAGATACCCGAACCGTCATCGCTCGCCTTGTCAGCCAGGAACATGATGATCTGCTTGCGCGCGGCGCTGCCAAAGCGGCGCT
>JBOEHJ010000096.1:0-28631 GCA_050633905.1 Geminicoccales bacterium | reverse complement strand
GGTCGCCAGAGGGCGAGGATGTTACAAGCTATACAATCATGACGACCGAACCCAACGAGCTCGTGAGCGGCATTCACAATCGCATGCCGGTAATCTTGGCCGAAGACGGGTGCGGGCGCTGGCTCGACGTCGGTGCGGGCCCGGCCGATAGGCTGCTGCCGTGTCCGTCCGATTGGCTTGAAGCATTCCCGGTCGATAAGCGCATCGGGAACAATCTCACACTCGCCTAGTAAAATGGTGACCTATTCCCCAATGATTTTGGCGGCATCTTTAGTAACTAGCCAAATGCGCAATTCACAATCCTCCGATTTGGCAATACGGTTGATGCAACCGCGACATTACGAAACGTGATAGGCACGCCTACGGCAAGTTCTGCGGAACGTTGGGGGCACTGGGGGGCAAGATGGACACGTCCAAGAATCTGACCGATCATCGACTTGACAGTCTCGAAGGTCGGTTCCTGACAGGCCAGATCAATCGCCGACATTTCATCCAGGCATCGGTCGCACTCGGTGTCTCGTTGACGGCTTCGTCGACACTCGCGGATGCGCTGGACGATGCGCGCGCCAACCAGGATGCGCGGGCGGCCGATATGATTTTGGAGGTTTGATCGGTTCAAGATCGCTGCCTTGCCGAAAACGTGAACCATTCAACCAATTAGGTCGAGCATCTGGACCTGATTATAGAAATCGGGATCATACGGCGGTGCTCCAGTGCCCCCAGTAACAGGTCAGAGCAAAATCGCACGCAGGCTAGTAAAGGGCAGCTGTGGGTCTGCGGAATCTAGCGGCCCTGCTCCAGTGTCTGCTTTTTTCATCACAATCTGCCATAACCAGTCATTGCAGGTTCGGCTCAATCTGGCAGCCTCATCCGTCGATCCGCGCCCTTAGGTGATTCCAAACCAAAGAGAGCTATCTCACCTATCGGACCAGGATCTAGAAGGCGACAGAAGGTCATGCCCAATCGCTCGATCAATGTAACCGAGCGTGCGTTGGAGCGATAAGCACGGGCAACGATCCGGCGAAGATCGTGCTCCTCGAAGGCAGCGCTTACAACCCGCTGGGCGGCTTCGAACGCGATGCCTTTTCGCCAATACGCTGGCTTGAGCCACCAACCAATCTCGATTTCGCCGATCGACGGAAGAGGTGCCAATCCACAGAATCCAAGCATCTCGCGGTTGGTACGATCGATGATTTTCCAATGACAGAATCCAAGTGTCTCTTGTAGAGTATGCTGCTTACCCATGAACCAGCCGATCCTGGAATCGGGCCAGGGCTTGCCTTCGGCGATGAAGTGCATGACCTTGGGATCGCGCGCCAATAATGCAAATGCTTCGAAGTCCTCAAACTCCCAGGTCTCCAGAAGAAGCCTTGGTGTCTCGTGGACGATCATGCTGCCCCTCCTAACCTCTACGTCCAACTGCTGTTCTTGGAGATAGGCGAGCAAAATGGTCGATGCAATCGACTTTGCTAGTGGCAGCTTTGGGATCCAAGACTGTGAACACGACGCCGGCGGCTGAGAAGGCAGAGGAATGCCAAGAGAAGATGCGACACATTGCGGACTACAGGCAGGGGGCACGATTACAACATGGCTTGGTGCTCGATGTCCCCCGCGGATGGTACTCGATGATCTCACCCCGTCGATCGAGCTGAACGGCACAGCATTGGAGAATGGCCTCCTTCAACTTGCGCCGTCCTCTTTGAACACGTGACTTCATGCCGGACACCGACAGGCCGAGCTTGGCTGCTGCTGCTTTTTGGCTATGACCTTCGATCTCGACCAATGTGAGCGCATCCTGATATGGCGTGGGCAGTCGCTCGATGAAGGGCAGCACACAGCTGGCGAGATCATCCGTTGCCGAAGTGATGTCGGATGGCTTCTCGTCGAGACCATCCGACAACCAACCGTCAGAAGCAAAAGCGACCATGGCCCGCTGTTCCGATGCGCGGCGTCGATGATGATCCGCCACCGCATTGGCAGCGACTCGCGTCATCCAGGCTAAAGGATTGCGGGTCGCTGCCAGCTTCTGCCGGTGCTGGATCAGTTTGAGCAGGATCTCTCCTACGACATCGTCGCGCCATCTCGATGGAACGCGCGCATCAACAAAGCGTGTCAGCCTTTCAAGAAAGACTGGCCATACTGAAGGGTCGACGTCTTTCGCTTCGGACAAGGTTCTATTGCCTTACATGCAGCATGTCTCTGTCGCACCGGCTTCTTGATCACAACAAACGCCGTCCTCGGAAACCTCTGCTGCTGAAGGGGCATCATCCAGAATACGATACCATTCCCAGCTCAAACCTTGATGTTCCTTCGACCAAATCTTGTTCTGAGTAGCGTGACAACAGATTGTCTCTGCCTGCACGCGATCGAGGATGCCGCCCTTCGACAGCCGCTCGGTCGCAGCGTCGACCCCTGCATCGTCAAAGACCTCGACACCAAGATGATTCAGGCGCTCGCTCGCCCCCGGATTCTCGAAGAGGACCAATTTCAATGGCGGTTGATCGATGGCGAAATTGGCATAGCCAGGCCGGCGTTTGTGAGGCTCTGTATCGAAGAGCTTGCGGTAATAGCTGATGGCATCGTCGAGGTTACGCACATTCAACGCGAGTTGCAGACGCATGGCTTTGCTCCTTGTTGCTGACTTTCCATTAAATTAGACGCGGCCGCATCCGGAAAGACGCAAGAATGTTTCAGGAAATTTGCAGCAAACCCACTTTTGAAGTCCAAGCTGAAAGCAACGAAAGGCTGAAGTTAGCGACCGATGCGGTCAAAAGCGCCATCAAGCAGGGATGCCGCCTGACGCCCGCTTTCCGAACCAAAACCGGTCATACGCCGTAGGGGCGTCAAGCGCGTATCTGGCCCCATAGAATGCATCGATTGTGAAAACTCTTCGATCAGGCTTGCCGGCTCAGCCTACAAAGTGTTCTATTTTCGAACGTTGATAGGGGCGGCATTCCACCCGCGTAAGCTCGGAATTCAGTATGACGTTCATTGCCAACGCCCGCATGTATGCCGTCAGCCATGAGGTCGAGGTCGCTTGGCAAGGTCTTATTGCCTGCATTGCGGAAGATGCGGGAACCGCCTTTGACTATCAGACCTATCCTGCGCCCAAGCCGCTTGAGCAGCTCTGGCGCCGCGCGGATGTTGGCTGCGTACAAATGTGTGGTTATCCCATCGCCAGAAAAGTCGCCGCCGTGGTGCCGCTTGCTTCTCCTATCCCATCGGCGCCGTGGGCTCATGGAAAGGCAGTCTATCGGACCGATCTGATTGTCCGAAAGGACGCGTCCTTCAATGACCTCACTGACAGCTTCAGCGGTACCGTCGGCTGGACCGTGGAGCATTCGCATTCAGGTTTCAACGCCTTGCGCTATCATCTTCTGCCCTATCGCTCCAAAGATCATGCCAAGGTCTATCGTGCCTCGATTGGTCACCTCATCACGGCCCGGCGGGTCATTGAGAGTGTCTTGGATGGCACGATCGATATCGGACCGCTGGATGCCTATTGGCACATGCTGACTAGAAAATTCCAACCGGAATTGACCGCGGGCATTCGCGTGCTGGAGTCAACAGCAACCCTGCCGATGCCCGCATTCGTCGCCTCGCAAAACTTGCAGGCTGATATCGTTGAGCGTCTGCGCGAAGCTTTCCGCGTGGCACACTCTCGGCCTTGGTTCGATCAATTCAGGGATAGACTCCTCATCGAAGGATTCTCACACGTCACCCATGAGACATTCGCTGACAGCTTGACATGGAACCGAGCTGCTGAAGAGGCCGGGTACATGGAGCCAGCGTGAGGATGTCACGGTTCGTTCATTGGAATGACAAGAGGTATAGCCATGAATTCGATCTTGGCCCCTGGTCGCGCAAGGTTTCAACGCCTTCAGCAAGCGCGCAAGGCTGGTTCGATCGTGGCCTGAACTGGACCTATGCCTACAACCAAGAAGAGGCTGTTGCCTGCTTCCAAAAAGCGGCAGACGCTGACCCAGCCTGCGCGATGGCTTGGTGGGGTATCGCCTACGCGGCGGGGCCGTTCTACAATAGGCCCTGGATCAGGTACTCAGATGCCGAGGTCGCTGAAGCGCTGCCAATTTGTTGCCGAGCCATTGAGAAAGCAGCTTCATTGGCTACCGATGAGACGCCGGCTGAGCAGGCCCTCATCCAAGCGCTCTCCAAACGATACCGGAATGACACCGAGCGGGACCGTGAGGTCCTGAATTCGTGGCACCGCGAGTATGCTGACGCAATGCGCGATGTGTACCGGGGTCATGGCGACGATAGCGATATCGCAGCGCTTTATGTCGAGGCTGCGGTGACCTGCACCCCTCGTCAGCTTTGGAACCTGACCTCCGGCGAACCGAAGACGACCGCGCGAACAGCTGAGATTCTGCCCGTTCTCGATGACTGGATGGACAGGATCGAGCGCGCCGGTATTACTCATCCCGGCCTTGCGCACATGTATATCCATGCACTGGAGATGTCGCCCTTTCCGCAACGCGCCCAAAAGGCGGCCGATATGTTGGTCGGCTTTGCGCCTGACGCCGGTCATCTCGAGCATATGGCGGCGCATATCTATGTGCTTTGCGGCGATTATGCGCGGTCGGTAGCACAGAGCGAGCGCGCTGTTCGGGCCGACGACAAGTACCTCCGCTATGCGGGTGATCGGAACTTCTACACCACGGCGCGTTGCCACGATCTGCACCTGTTCATGTACGCGGCGATGTTCCTCGGACAGTATAAAAAAGCGATCTACGCCGCGGAGCGAATCTGCGGGATGGCAGCCCCTGAGCTGATTGCCGAGAGTGCGCCCTTCATGGCCTCGATCCTCGATGGTTACGCCGCCATGCGTATCCATGTCCTGGTCCGATTCGGCCGCTGGCAGGATCTGATCGACTTACCTCGGTTGGAACAAGTAGACTTGCGTCCAATCGGGGTTGCCATGCAAGTCTATGGTCAGGGTGTTGCACATGCTGCGCTCGGTCATATTGAAGAGGCGGAGGAAGCGAAGGTTGCTTTCACCGAGGCGGCGGCTGCGATCCCTGACGATTCAATCTTTCTCAGCAACACGGTACGCAGCATGCTCGCCGTCGGTGCGGCCATGCTGGACGGGGAACTGGAGTACCGAAAAGGAAACTTTGATCAGGCCTTTGCAAGCTTGCGCCTAGCGGTCGAGCGGGACGACGCGCTGAATTACACCGAACCCTGGGCCTGGATGCATCCGCCACGCCACGCTCTGGGCGCGCTCTTGGGTGAGCAAGGCCTGTATGAGGAGGCAGAAACCGTCTTTCGCGCTGATCTCGGCTTTAGCTCGGACCTGCCGCGCTGCTGCCAACATCCCGATAACATTTGGGCTCTCCAGGGACTTGCTGAATGTGTGGAGAAGTCTGAGGCGACCAGCGAGCAACTGTTCTTGCGCCAGAGACTGGAGTTTGCGAAAGATCGCGCTGATGTTTCAATCGAGAACGCTTGTTTTTGCCGGAAGTCGTCATTGTGCTGAGGAAATGACGCGATCACCCGTTTTAGAAGACCATATTTCCAAGAAAATAATTGTGCCCGGTAATATCTCCGGTACCGAACAAGTCTGCTTCCTGCGTTCCATGGGAGTGGCTGCTCGCGACAATTAGGTCCGCATAGGGTAGCGCTTAGCTAGCAGGGACGCCGCCTAACGCCCGCTTTCCTAACCAAGACCGGTCATAAGCCTTGTGCTCGCCGGGCTCACACTTTGCCAGCAGCAGCCACCACGGACTTGAGGACAGATGCAAGCTTTGGAGCTAGCCACAATGGCTCTAAGATTTGGCAGGCAGCAGGGGCTTTCCTGGACAATCGATCAGCAACGCGCTGGGCAGGCTGCGTCCGCCCGTATGGGTGAATATCCGCTGCCAAGATGTAGTCACCGTCAATGCACGACGATTGATCGACGGAGACAAAGGGCTCGAAGAGAGGCCACCACCCAGGAGACGTAGCATGCGCAGTATAAGGCCAGGCCAGTTCTTTTCCGAAATCATCTATGGTACGCGATGGAAGGAACGGCAAAGGCAATATCATCAGGATCAAGGCGAGCTCATTTACGGGCCCGATAGCCTTCTCTGTTGGGTTATAGCGGCGTTGTTTCTCCTGCTCTTTTTCATGGCAGGGCCGGACGGTCTTGATGCAGGTTTCGAAAGTTGGCGATGGCTGATCCACGGCCTGATCATCTTCACTGTTCCGGGATTAATGGCGCAGTTTTACAGCAACAGTAAGAACCCTAACACGGCTTATTGGCTCAACTTTCTTGGCTACGGCATGATATTCTTATCAGGCGTGATGATCGGAGGAATTATTTTTAGTCGTCTTCTCTAATTTGCTGTGTACCCGTAGTGAGTAAGGGCGAAGCCGAGCCTCTAGTTTTCGGTGTTACATTGTAGATCACGACCGTGATCATTTTGTCGTTATAGGCATCTATCCCTTGCAATCATCTTGTGAGCGTTCACTGAGTCATGGGCCAAGTTTTGAAGGTATTCTGTCATGCGACAGGGACCGGTTCACGACCGGAATCTAGCACCATCGATCTAGCGTCTGCTCAATACCAGAAAGCCGCCAAAAACCTAGCTTCGGCTTGGCGCTAACATCGGTCATTCGTGGCGATCTGCCTGCCGGGGGCAGAACATCGCCTGAAGGCGCAGAAACGGATACGCCGATGGCAACAGGCCCCACGTGTCACAGCGCGGGACCTGCTTTCGTCATTCAGTTGTTGAGATCAGGCTTCAGCCATTTCGATGATCATTTCGGCGCATGCCTTCGCAACATCGCGATCGCCCTTGTCTTTTCCAGGCATCGTCGCCCATCCACCTTTTTCGATGAATGAAGAACGTTGATAGGCTCGTGTCTCATTTAGCTCACTCAGCTTGGCATCAAAGCCAGTGTCTGCCTGGAACTTGGCCGCACAGATTGGCGCCAATGCCGCTACGGTAGCGGATTTTGCTTGTTTCTCGGCCATTGCCTCAGCCGTGCCGCCGGTGACCCAGCCGCCCCAACTAAAACCGACAATGGCAAGCGCTACAGCGCCACCAACGGCGCCCATGAGAACAGGTTTCATCGCTTCGGTGTTAAACATGAGGACGTCCTTTTTTTGGGCGCAGGAAGAGCACTCCTGTGCCTACATCTTTAAACTTGCGCCGATTTGCCCGCGTTACCACCACAATCGGTAATGAATCGTACATGGCTATTCAAAAAGAATTTACGCCTCTGACGAGGGGAACTTGAAGACGCAGTCTTCGGGGCGGGTCAGCTTCGTGCTAAAAAGAAACGTTATCGGCGCCGTTTTCTTGCATCGGCTAAAATTGCGCGGAACTCATTTTTTAAAGTGTGGACTGCTACCGTTACCGTCCGATCTTGAAATACTCTTTCTTGTTCTTGTCGACTTTGCATGGCAAATAAAACAGCGATTAGATTTTCCTGATGCCGGCGACCAAGATTGCCAGCCAAGTTATCAGGCCTCCTATACGTCGTTTAAGTCTAATAATGCGCGAGACAGTCGATTGCGATCGCCTAATGGGCAGTCATGTTCTGTAAGATTTGTCGCTATCTCTTTCGCATATGATCGTTCATCTTTGATCCGTTTTGAGACGTAACCATGGAGAGCGACCGGAACGGCGACAAGACCAATAATCTCAACAATAACCGCTGCTGCGCCTGAATTCACAACCAACCGCAGCCATAAATTTCAAAACCTGCTGCCCAAAGAGCGTATCGTGCACGTTCTGCCAACGCGCATCCCAATCGATCGTTGCAGCCGGCGTGGGTCAACAGTGTGCCCAAGCGTCCTATTCTACGATGCGGGCGATGCGCTGATAAACGGTCGCACCGATGAGGATGCATTTGTTGGCCAGACTGCCCACCGCGTTCCGGCCACAAAGCCAATGAGTTAACAGTGCCAGCGCAAAGGCAAGGGCTATGGTAGCCGCTTCTTGAAACAGATTTGACGCTCTACTTCTTTATACCCGAGACGAAGATGCGCTTGCAGACTGATGTCGTTGTCCAACTCGGTATCACTGGCCATTTCGCTATAGCCGTGAGTTGCGGCCCAGGTCTCAGCCGCTTTAACTAATCTGCTACCTAGTCCCGTCCGCCGAACATCCGAGTCTACATACCAGCCTTCTAGGAAGGCTACCGGCGTGGTTTCACAACCCTCGGCGTAGTTTCGAGACCCTATTTCGACGAATCCGGCAAGAGACCCATCACCTCGATCGGCGACAAAGACGGCAACGCCCACCAGATGCGTTCCACCCTCTTCGGCAACCTCAAACCAGTCGTCGATCTCATTTGGATCAAGATCTGGATACAGCCTCTTACGCATCCGGACCCATTCCTCGCGGTCGTGGCGTTTGACAGGTCGGACATCCACGATTTTCTTCCTCCCGTTGGCTGACAGTCAGCCCGATTCGTTTAGGACTCCCCGAGCTTGCGGGGACGTGTGGAACGCGTGTGGCTCTCATTGTAGTCCCCGCACCGGCCTACGATCAAAGTCAGAAATGCACTGAGAGGGCTTTGGGTCAACTTAAGCCACTAGCGCCGGCCGGCGAATATCTGCTTTGCACCCGGAAGCAACCGAAACGCTGGCTTCTCAGATGTGCCAGGAGAAGCCACGTCGCGATCGAGCGCTGCCGCACCAGGGCGCTCGGTGACTATTTGACAGCCTGCCAGGAAAGAGATCGCCCACAAACGCTGTCAAGATACTGCCCGTGTGAGAGGTGCAAGAGGCCGGCAATGCCGCTTCGATCTCGCGCTGGAAGCATTGCGATGCGGGCGAGCTTACTCGTTCGCGCCGACGTCCTTGCATTTCCTTCGATAGACCGCCTTAGTTGGCAGATGGATGCGATGAATCCAGTCGGGCTATCGTCAATGGGGATGGACTATCATGAGCGACACAAGGCCGAATGTGCTTTTAATCATGGTCGATCAGTGGCCAGGGCCTCTCCTGGGTGCCGCCGGCCACCCGGTCATCCAGACGCCGACGCTCGATCAACTCGCTCGCAACGGTGTCCGGTTCACGCGGGCCTACTCTGAATGTCCGATTTGCATTCCCGCCAGGCGAACGCTGATGACCGGCACAACGACCAGGACACATGGCGATCGCGTCTTCGGCACGGTCAATCGCATGCCGGAACTGCCGACCATCGCCGAGTGTTTTCGGGAGGGTGGCTACCAAGCCTTCGCGGTCGGGAAACTCCATGTCTATCCGCCACGCGACCGTATCGGCTTCGACGATGTGCTCCTCGCCGAAGAGGGACGTCCTCATCTCGGCACGGTGGACGACCACGACCTTTATCTCGCGGACCGAGGCTATGCCGGCAAGCAGTTCATGCATGGCATGAATAACAACAACTACATGTACCGTCCTTGGCATCTACCCGAGGATTGCCACGTGACCAATTGGACGACCGAGCAAATCAGCAGGTTGATCAAGCGGCGCGACCCCACGCGCCCAGCCTTTTGGACGCTGTCCTACTCGGCACCGCACCCCCCATTGGTGCCGCTTCAATGCTATCTCGATATGTACCGCCAGTTCGCCATCGAGCCGGCACTGGAAGCGGACTGGGCGAAAGATCCGGCAAAGCTTCCCCATGCGCTCAAGATGATCCGGAATTTCTATCCGGCCTTTTCCCCGGAGATGGTCCAGGAGATTCGCCGCGCGTTCTATGCGCTGTGCACCCATATCGATCATCAGCTGCGCGTAGTCCTCGGCACGCTTCGCGAAGAGGGATTACTCGACGACACCATCATTTTGTTCGCCTCCGACCATGGCGACATGCTGGGTGATTTCGGGCTTTATGCAAAACGCACCTATTTCGAGCGTTCGGCGAACATTCCGATGATCCTGGTGGGCACGGCTGGCGATCGACGGGTCGGGGTGGATCGTGTCGACCATCGTCTGGTCGGCCTTCAAGATGTCATGCCGACACTTTTGGAGCTTGCCGGCTTGCCGACCCCTCAAAGCTGCGACGGACAAAGCATGATCGACGACAAGATTCGCCCCTCACTCTATGGCGATTGCCTGGAGACGGCCGGCGCCGCGCGCATGCTCCATGACGGGCGGCACAAACTGATCTGGTATCCCGCAGGCAACAGCTTTCAGCTTTTTGATTTGGAATTAGATCCGCAGGAGCGGATCGACCAGGCCGACAACCCAGACTATCAGGAGACATATGAGAGGTTAAAACAACAATTAGCCAATTGCCTCTATGGTGCTGATATCGAACAGGGGTGGGTGCAGGATGGCACGTTGAAGGGCTTCACACCGCCGCCCTTCGAGGCGATGCCGGATCGTAACTTCTCCGGCCAGCGCGGCCTACATTATCCGGAACCGCCCAAAGAGGCTCAGGACAAGATGGTCGGCTTTCCTCAATAGAATAGGATGCCATAGATTTCAGGTCGAATGCAGTTCGGTTTCTCCACGATGCTCTGAGCGATCTGTGGGGCGCCATAGCAATAGCTGGTTAGCCAGGTAACCGTCAGCTCGGGTTAGCGTGTTGACTAATCGGGCCTCGTATCGTCGATCATCGTCCCTTCGAGCGCTCTAGAAATGTGCCAGTTTGAGACATAACGAACGTGGTAATATCAGGCAGGAACATGCTACCTCTATGAATATGAAGGAAGATCTCCAGCCTCCACGACAGCTATCGACTTCTCGTTTACTGCTGCGAAAACCACAGCTGGAGGACGCAGCAAAAATCTTCGAGCGATATGCGGGCGATCAAGAGGTCGTCAAGTTCCTGAATTGGCAGGCACATTCGAACGAGGATGATACCCGTCGATTTCTCCAGTATTGCCTGGATGAATGGCAGGAACAGGCGAGTTTCCCTTATATCATTCAGGAAATTGAGCAAGCCTCTGGACCGATTGGGATGATCCACCCAAGGCCGATCGGGCACTGCGTTTCTTTTGGTTATGTCCTGGCTCGGCCTTATTGGGGGCGGGGTTACACTGCTGAGGCTCTAAAGTTGCTTGTAGACTGGTTCTTGGATCATCCCAAGATTTGGCGCGCGGATGCCTTCTGCGATGTCGACAACGAAGCCTCGGCTCGGGTCATGCAAAAAGCTGGGATGACGTTTGAGGGCATTCTCCGTCGCCACAACATCCACCCGAACGTTTCATCCGACCCGAGAGATTGCCGTATCTTTGCCAAGGTTCGGTAGATCGTTCCTTCCGGAGTGGGTCTACGCCAGCCGATCACTGCCTTCGCGCATGAGTCCTTTGCCCCCGCTTCCTGCCGCAAACCGCCCCTACATCTTCGAGAGAAGGCGATCTAGATTAATCACCGGGTTCGATCGCCAGGCCTTATGGACAGCTGGAAACGGGAAAACGGCGTCTGACCGTGGATTGGATCGAGCGGCTGACGACAGCCATGGCGTGCGATCCACTCGAATTGCTCAGCGCCAATGTAGCCGAGGTAGCCGAGGCCACCGGACATGAGCGCGCGCTCCGGAAGGTATTCCTACTCCTCAACAATGATCAGCAGCGGGCATTCGCGAACGTTGGCTCAATCGGAAGGCCATGACCCAGCGCTGTCATAGGCAGCCGGCTCTTCGTTGATTAATGTCATCACCATGCAGCCTTAGGCTAAGAGGAGTTAGCCGTGTCGAAGACACCAGATTTGAATGCATTATTCGGATCCCAGAGTAACGATACGTTCATGGGACTCGACTCATGTGACGATCTTAATCAGCTGGAGAGCCCGGTTGCCATTATCGGTGTGCCGTGCGCGACGCCCTATCAATCGGTAGGAGCCTATTGCGCAAACGGCCCCAGGGCCGTGCGGCAAGGAATGGCGGCGTTCGCAGCCAACTTGGACCACTATGATTTCGACAACAATGGCAAGATTTATCCTGATCAGGCTTTAGCGGCGGTTGACTGTGGAGATCTTGATTACGACGAAGCCGATCCCGATGCGAACCGGACGTTAATCCGCAAGGCCATTTCAACAATTCTTGCAAGAAGGGCCAAGCCCCTCGTCATCGGCGGCGATGATTCGGTCCCCATTCCCATGCTCGAGGCCTTTGCTGGGCATGGTTCCTTCACGATCCTGCAGATCGATGCTCATATCGATTGGCGCGACTCTGTCGATGATGAACGCTACGGTCTGTCATCAACCATGCGTCGTGCTTCGGAGATGGATCACATCACCAACATCGTTCAGGTGGGGCAGCGCGGGCTCGGATCAGCTCGACTTCAAGACGTCGAAGACGCGAACACCTGGGGCGCGACGTTCGTGTCAGCCCGGGAGGTTCACAACCAGGGCATCCAGACCGTCCTTCAACACATTCCGAGTTCTGCTGATATCATCATCTGCTTCGATTGCGATGCCCTCGATCCATCGATCATGCCCGGCGTCATTGGGCGTGCGCCAGGCGGACTGTGGTATTGGCAAATTGTGGATCTGCTTGAGGCGGTGGCCTCCAAAGCCAGAATCGCCGGCATGAATCTCGTCGAATTTATGCCCGAGCGCGATGTTGATGGGATTGGAGCGCTGACAGCTGGACGCGTTGTCGCGACGGCTTTGGGCTCCTTTGCCAGGCAGGCAAAAGGGTCGATCAAAGAGCTCTAGATAACAGCTTTTACAAGAGCGGAGCTGTGCTGGTGTTTTCTGACCTAATCGCTAAGGACCGGTCCTGACAACAGATAGCCAGTTCGTCGAGGCTAGCCTGAACGACCGCTCTTGGATCCAGAAGAGGGCATCCGGCATTGGCGGATCAAACTTGGGCCTGTTTGTCTGCGCAAATATTGATTGAATCTCTCAGCATGTTTCTCTCACACTTCATCAGGCTGGAGTCGAATTTTGACTCAAAGGAGCCATTGGGACTGATCATGTTTCGAGTCACTTCAGCAGCGGACTAAATCCTAACTCCAACTGTTTATTTATTGCCATTCATCAATGGAGTGAGGCAGTGTCAAAAACGGATGCCATTGTTGAGTGTTAAAGGATCACTTTGCGGGGGCAACTTTCATGAAATACTGTATTGATATCGTCTGGTACCTAATTGGTGGTCTAATTTTATTTTCTATGGGTGCCATCTATCAATGGTATTTCAATCAACATCCAGATTCACCATTTGCCGTTGTCGATCCGACAATGGATGTTGCTAAAGACAATGTCGCGGAAACACTTCATCTTCTGGGCCTTAAAAAGCCAGGTCACTACTATCCAACCGCATTCAGCGAGGCGGATCAGTTCATCGACCCATCGGCCGTGCAGCCCGGATTGACCTTGCTGACCGCCGTCGGCAGGGATGCCCGGCTCGAAGCCAGGGTCGTCGAGCTGGATGGTAGCGTTGTGCAGCATTGGAATCTCGACTGGTTCGAGACCTGGCCCGATGCTGAGCATGTGCCGGATATTTTCATGCCGAAACAAACGCCGGGAACCAATATTCACGGAGCTGCCGTCATGGACAACGGCGATCTGGTGTTCAATTTTGAGTATCAAGGTCTGGTGCGCATGGATGTTTGCGGCGAGGTCGTCTGGCGTCTGCCCTATCTGACCCATCACTCGGTCTTTGTCGATGAGGAAAGCGGCCATCTCTGGGTATCGGGCAAACGATTTCACGAGGAGCCCGTTGCACGTTTGCCCAATCATCGTCCGCCCTTCGCCGAGCCGACCGTCCTTGAAATTTCGCCCAACGGTGACATCCTCCGGGAGATCTCTGTCTTCGAAATTCTGAGCAATAACGACATGGAAGGTTTGTTGCAGCTCAAGGATTTCAGCGAGATTCTTAAAGAAGAAGGAACGACGACCGGCGATACACTTCATCTGAACGACGTCGAAGTTTTTCCAAGTCATCTACCCGCCGATCAGTTCAAACCAGGCGATGTCATGATTTCACTTCGAAACATTCATACCGTGTTGGTTTTCGACCCTGAAAGCCTGGAGATAACGTTTGTTAAAACAGGTGATGTCATCGGCCAGCATGATCCTGATTTTATCGATGGCAGTACCATCTCGGTGTTCGACAATCATGTCACGAGCGGGGCGGATGCATTGCAGCAAAGCCGGGTCATGATGCTCACAGCACCTGAAGGGGAAGCCGAAGTTTACTATGAAGGCACTGAGAGCCAGCCGTTCTACACGGAGGTCATGGGCAAACATCAATGGCTGGAGAACGGCAATCTCCTGTTGACGGAAGCGACCAAGGGACGTGCGTTCGAAGTCGATACTCAGGGCAAGATTGTTTGGCAGCTTGTCAATTTGGTTGATGAGGAGGATTGGGTCGGCGAGTTAAGTGAGGCGCAACGTTTGCCGGAGAATTTTGATCGTCGCTTCTTCGAACAGCGGCGGAAAGGCTGCAGCCTTTCCAGTTGAAACAAGCTTACGCTAACGTTTCACAAAGAGTGCACTCTGAAATGGGCACCCCAGCTCGTTTCCTCGTCCAACCGCATGTAGGATCCCGCAAAGACAGGTGGTTGGGTGGGATGCGGCTTACATTTGATTCAAATGGCGTTACGGATCAAAGGGGTGCCTTCTTGGGCAAGAAAGCCAGATGACTGCGGGAATTCATCGCCTCGATCGGCCTGATCATGGAACGTCTGGACATGGTTGAAGCCGACAAACAATGCGAGCCCACTATTCAGCCCCGAATTCTCTTCTCGGTCATAGCGCGCATTTGTAGCTCTAGCTGTTATTGCCGGGAACATCCCCGCCGGCATTATAGCACCGGATACGACTAGGTCGCGAAGGCCTTCTCTGGGTCAGCTGTACTCACAAGAGCCTTGCATTGTAGCGCGGAAAATGGACCGCAAAGCGGCCTCGCCGGCCTGGGATCGCTTGGCTGAAACCAAGCCTTAATCTCGTGTTGGTATGACTACCATCCCCCCTGCCATCGTGAGATCGAGAATGAGTAACGCCCTCTACATCGGAATTCTGGCATCACTCATTGTTGGAACGGCAGCCTGGACCTATGCGGCCTCGGAACGACGAACCGTCGTTGTCGAAGGTAAGTACGTTGAAAACGTACGAGGACGCTGGGGAAGAACCTCGGAACGGCTGGTGCTCCAGACATCGGTGGGTGATCTGCCAATCTTAACATTCCCGTTGATCGGCTACCTGTGGGGTGCCGAAGACATCTACGCTGCAATTGAGACCGGAGAGCGGGTCGAGGTCCGTCTCGGGCCTTGGCCACCTCGACTGATTAGCGGCAGCACAGGGCCGTTGAAGATCATGGAGGTCTATTGATCGATAAGGTCGAAACGCAGCTGATACTTAAGAAAGGCACCCTGATAACACACACCTCAGCGACGCTTTGATGCCCAGTTGATGTGCATTTTTCATGGTAGGTAGTGATGGAATTCAAAGATGGTCGTATTCAAGGCTTCGATTTGAAGTTCAAAAAGGTCAGTGACGATACTGAACGGTATCTCTTCGCGCTCGTTGATCTACTTGAAGCAGGCAAGATCCAAGAGGTTGCTGGTCAATCCCTCTACGCCAGTCACTATGACGAAGGCTATGAATGGATTATCGACTCCTACTTCGAAGAGAGACTTTTGGACAAGCTCGAGGCCCACTTTACACCCAGCGGAGAGGTCTCTTTTGCGCCCATGCATAAGGCGCAGCTTGAGCATCTGGATCGGATGCTCGACATGGGTGAACATGCTCGGGTAAGGCGCATTTGGCGCGCTCATCTCGGGCTTATGAAGCAGCATTATTGGTTCTTTGTTCACGAGCGCAACAAGGGATTCAACTATGAGCCGGAACTGAGCAGCTGCTATTCCATGAAAGAACAACGTGCGAACTACAAGAAACTAGCGAAGCGCGTGCCTGAACTAAAAAGAACGATGCTTAAAGTCATGGCAGACTACCGCACACGTCTGGTGAGAACGGAAACTACGGAGGTGGAATTGGCGCGTCTCGATGCCGACATTGTCGCTGTCGAGGCGGAAGAGCGCCTTAAGCCATCAGGAAAGAAAGACAATCGCCCGATGACCGAGGGCCTGTTCTGGGAGATCATCGACCATGGCCTTGACAATCTAACCTTGGGTGAGCGTCTTGAAACGCTCCCCGATCGACTGGCTCTCTTCAAGCCGGCGGCGATTCGAAAGTTCGATCAATGTCTTCGCGAAATGGATCGTAACGCCTATCGCACTGACATATGGGCGCTGGCGTATTTGCTCCAGGGAGGCTGTTCGGACGACAGTTTCGATGCCTTTCGGGGCTGGCTGATCTTGCAGGGAAGGAAGGTCTTCGAGGCTACGATGGCCGCCCCGGACGACTTTGATGTGGCGCGCCATGATGGTGACGGCGGCGGCATGGATGCTCTTCGTGACGCAGCGCCAATGGCGTATGAACTGCGAGAGGGAAAAACTATGAAATCGGCCAAGGTGCCTCCGCTCGAATTGAAAGGCCCTCAAATCGACGAAGAAGACTTCGCCGCACATCTGCCGAAAATTGCCACTGCCGTCAAAGAGGCTGCCTGATCCCACCGACTTCGCAGCCGCTTTGGGTCAACATTTTACTCGAGCGCCGCGGTCTGATTGTCCGCAATCTGAGCCATTGCTGCCATAAGGCGATGGCCAGGAACCTGCCAACTTCTGCCACTAGCCAAGGCCGCTGGATTGGCCAGAATACTCCACCCTTTGCCCTATCAAGGATGGACGCACAACGATGCGAAAGCAGTACCACGCCCGTCAAGTCGGGCCAGACAGATATGTTTGGGATATTCATCGCCTTGTGCGCTTGGCTGCATCGGAGCAACCTCAATTGGTTCCGATGTCCGCGATTGGTGAACTCGATGAGAACTGGTGGTACCAGGAAGAAACCGATGTTCCAACACCGAGATCGCTTGCCGATCATATGACCCTTGTTCAAGCAACAGACTTGAACCACCCCATCATTCTTTGCAGCGACGGCCGGTTAATGGATGGCATGCATCGCTTGGTCAGAGCTCTACTCGAGGAACGAGAGACCATCCCCGCGGTCAGATTCGAGACGACGCCCGAACCTGACTATGTCAACCCCGCACCTGAAAGCCTCTCTTACGAGGATGAGGATTTATGAGCGCTCGCCTCTCGCAAGACGACGTTGAGCTGGCGACCGAAAAGGGCCAACACCGCCATCCAGAACGAACCAGCAAAGTGCCGCTGTCGAGGGCATAGCCGTCGGAGGGCTCGTTTCAGCTTGGGGCTCGCGCTCAAACTAGAATGCATCGAAGAGCATAGATGCACAGCAGCGGACATCAGGTAAATTCCCATGCTGCAGTTTTTGCGGGCTTGTCCCATTTCCGGCTGAGATCCATCGCCAATGACAATACCCGACGACCGATCGATCTAGAAGTCAAATGAGCCCGCAGCGCGTACATCTTCGGGGAGCCAGGTTTCCTGAATGTGGAGCCATTGAAACGGCGTACCCTTTTCCATCAGGACGGTCGTTATCCGCGCATTGTTGGCAAAGGCTGACTGCTGCGCGCCAGTTTGCCATTCAGTATAGGTCGCAAGGACATGCGCCTCCATGTCACGTTGGATCGTCACGTCGCGGATTTGGATCCGAAAGCCCTTGTTCATCCCGAAGGCGTCCTGGAAAGCAGACCCGATATCGGCCGCCTCCAGCACCGTTCCTTCCGGCGGGATCAAAGTGAACGCCGGGTCAAGGCGCGACAAGAATCGTCGTTCCAGCAAGTCACGATCTGCCGTCCCGTTGAACCAGTCGGTGAAGAAATCGTGCAAGTCGACGACTTCTCTGCGGACGTCTTCCAGCAAGGTCCTCATGAGCGTTCGTCGTTGTTGTCCATGTCGAGGATCATCTTCCATGCACCGTCCGGGTGCCGACGGTAGTTGAGGACGAGGCGGCCCTCGCCACCACCCTTTTGGCCGGTTTTCTTGTCGGTAACGCTATTTACGAAATGGCCGACCAGCAAAGCGTAATCGCCATAGACCTTGATATACTCGACGTCATACTCGGACTTGATATGGGACGACTCGATGATCGGCCCGTATTTTGCGCGTATGGCGTCGAGGCCATGTCCGGTGACCTGACGCTGGTTGCAGATGACGACTTCCGGATCGCAAGTGGCGACAATCCGCTCCAAATTACCTCGGTCGAGACCTTCCATCCATTCGTTCAGAACGAGCTTAACATCGTCGATATCACGCATCAGTTCTCTCCCTTTGGGGTGTGTTCGGTGAAGTATTGCCCGACGAGTATCTCATCGACTTCGTCGAGGAAGGCCTTGGTCAACGCGCGTTTAGCAAACTGTGGTGTGACGCTCTTCGCGGTCGCGTGATCCGGAAACGTGTAGATTTCTGCAAACAGCGTCGGCCGGTTCGGATCGGTTGTCACATAGGTCCGCCACGACGTGACGCCATCCAGGCTCAAAAAGTCGGTGCGCGCTCGCTCACGGATCGGATCGGATCGGTCAGGGTTTTTCATCGTCATGACAAAGATTTCGGTGATCTCCGGCATGGTCTTTCCTCCTTCCAGCTGGCGTCTGCGGGTCGTTGACGCCTGTTGCCAAGGAAGATAGGAGACTCCATCTGAAAGAATAACCGGCACAATCATGATCATACTGTTAGGAATATCTAACAATGGAACGTCACCAACTGAGCGATATGACGATCTTTGTCGAAGTGGCCCGCGCCAAGGGCTTCCGTGCGGCCGCCACCGCGTTGAACTTGGGGCCAGGGTCCGTCAGCGAGGCCGTACAGCGGTTCGAGGACCGGTTGGGCGTGCGTCTCTTTGACCGGTCCACCCGGTCCGTGGCGCTGACCACGGTGGGCGAACGGCTGTATGAGCGTTGCCTGCCCGCGATCGTCGATCTCGAAAGTGCGGTTCGGGATCTCAACGATAAAAAGGACGCGATCGCAGGTACCCTGCGCTTGAACGCGCCACGCAGCGCCGGGCCATTCTTTCTAAATGCGCTTTTGGCGCGGTTTGCAGTCGCCTATACAGATGTGGACGTCGAGGTGATCTATGACGATAGCAAGGTGGACCTGGTCGCCGCACGCATTGATGCCGCGATCCGGTCAAGCACATTGCTGGAACAAGACACCCACGCCATTCCCATCGGCCCGGAGCTTGCCATGGCCGTGGTTGCGGCACCCGCTTACCTAGAGTGCCGTAGTGTTCCGGCATCGCCCCAAGCGCTGGTCGATCATGACGGCATATGTTTCGTCTTCGACAAATCGGGACAGTTGGCTCCGTGGAACTTTGAAGGCCAAGATGGCGTCTACGCGGTCACGCCCAAACCTCGTATCGTCACCAACGATTTGCCCGCGATGTTGCAATTCGCGGAGCAGGGCCTTGGTCTGGCCTATGTCTATGCCGAAACGGCCAAACCGCTGATCGAGGACGGTCGATTAGTAACAGTGTTGCACGGCCAAGCGCCCAGCCTGCCACGTTATAGCCTGAACTTCCAAAGCAAACGCCACATGCCGGCCCGTCTACGGGCGTTTATCGACTTCGCAAGGGGCCTAACGAGGCCATAGATGCGGTACATCAGGGAACAGCTACCAGGGGGTTTCGGCAAGCCAATGTAAACGACATGCGAGTCCTCATAGAGCCCGTTGATCGCGATACGGAAGATCCGAAGTTCACTGCGACCACGCATCTAACCTTCGAGGTTAATCAGTCTTTAGTAGAGCGCCTCACTGGACGTGAGCCGCGGCCTCAGATGGCAATTGCGATTGTCAGCGAAAGCAATCCCAAGCCCTGCGCCCAGCAATAACAACCTTGATTCCAACGGCCATGAGCGTCGGGTTCGGGTTAACTTTTGACGGTAGAGCTTGCTCGCCAATGCCCGATCAACACCCAAAACCGGCCATAAATCTCGGGTATCAAACCTGCCAGACCGGACTTCAAGAGACCACGGCGAACGCCTGGTTTATGTACGATCTTTAATTCGACGAATTATTCGTTACTTGAGCTTGCCCAGAATCTGCTGGCGGGCAGCGCGAGCAGATTGATCTGGGAACGTTGAGGTCAAGGCAAGTCCTGAAGTTTGAACCCTCGACTACGATGCCTGAAGATATCTGTGCGTCGTTAACATTTTCGCTAGCCTGATCAGTTAGAATTGCTAGATAACCTCCAGTTTGGCGTGACCGCACAATTAGGATGATACATTCTTCAGGAAATGGCTCAGGCCGCCAAACGTTGTTGCAAGGCTATGCCTCGATGTTGGCTAGCCGCCGAGCAGAGGATCATGTCCATATTGCCCTTGACCAACGGGCAAAGCTGCAGCAGCTCGACTTGTTGATGCGCAGCATCGTGGAACAGAGTTTCGACGGGATTATGGCCTTTGATGAGCATGGATTTGTCAGGACAGCGAACGAGGCAGCTTGCCATCTCTTTCGCGGCTCTCAGGAGGAGCTTCTCGGTCTACATCTAAAAGTTCTCCTACCCGATTTCAGCGCATTCCAGCGATCCATGCACGCCGATCCTGCTGGCTCGGAAGGCTCTGACAGTCGCCTTGAAGGTCTCGCCTGTCGACTAGATAAGACCACTTGCCCCATCGAACTTGCACTCCGCAAGATCTCGATCGGCCGTGAGAATTGGCTGATTGCGATTTTGCGCGATATTACCGTCGCAAAAGCCCATGAAGGCAAACTGAGACACCTTGCTCTCCATGATACACTGACCGGACTGCCCAACCGCCTCCTTCTCAAGGATCGCTTGGATCAGGGACTGCGTGCCGCGCGCCGCGCCAAAGAGCCACTCACCCTCGCCATTCTCGATCTCGACCGATTTAAGGAGGTGAACGACACCCTTGGGCACCAGGTAGGCGATGCCCTTTTGATTGACGTCGCCAAGCGCTTGGTCGATTGCGTCCGTGATGGCGATACCGTGGCAAGGCTTGGTGGCGATGAATTCGCCGTATTGCTGCCGCGGCAGGACGGCGCCTGTTCGGCGCATGATGTCGCCAAGCGGATCGTAGCCGCTATTCACAAACCGTTTCCGATCGCCAGCTGCATTGCCCTTGAGATTGGCGTTAGTGTTGGTCTCGCTATGTTTCCCGAAGATGCCGATAGCGAAAGCAAATTGATGCAATGCGCCGATGTCGCCATGTATGACGCCAAGCGCAGTGCGACCGCCATCGAGCGATATGATCCCGCCAAGGATATCAATTCCATCAGGACACTCATCCTGTCAGGAGGCTTGCGCCAGGCGATGGAGTGCGAGCACCTGTTTCTGGTCTTTCAGCCCAAGCTCGACCTACGGTCCAATGAGATCAAATCTTTTGAAGTTCTTACCCGCTGGCACCATCCCGATCACGGCTTGATACCACCCGACGAATTTGTCCCGCAAGCTGAGCAGAGCGGCAATATTGTTCCGTTCACCCGTTGGACGCTGGAGCGAACTCTTGACTGCCTGACCAAGTGGCAAAACGAGAACTTCGACCTCAACCTAGCGCTTAACCTCTCACCGAGAAGCCTGCATTCCAAGGAAATTCTGGCTTTTATGGAAGAGTTGCTTGTGACGTCACGGATTTCGCCCGCTCAGATCACGCTCGAATTGACGGAAACGGCCGTGATGCTTGATCCGGATGGAGCCTTGGCAAACCTTAAGAAATTGCATGATCTGGGAATGAGACTATCGATTGACGATTTTGGGACCGGCTATTCCTCGCTGTCTCTCCTGCGTCAACTACCCCTGCACGAAATCAAGATTGACAAATCGTTTGTCGAAAACATGACGACCAATCCGCAGGATCAAGTCATCGTCGGCTCAACCGTAAACTTGGCGCACAACCTTGGTTTGGAAGTCGTTGCCGAAGGGGTAGAGACCAAAACACAGATGGCAGCGCTGCAAGCCCTTGGATGCGATGTGATCCAGGGTTTCCTCATCGCCGAACCCATACCTGGTGATGCCCTTGTCGACTGGACTAAGGCAGCGCCATGGCCATTGAGAAAGCTCTGCGCCGCCGCTTAAACGATTGTTGAAAGTCTATCTTTGGCTGGGGCTGACGGCAAACCTGTGAGCCAAAGCCAGCCCTCACGCACAGTCGCATTCAGAGATAATTAACCAAACGGCGCTAGTAGTTGAGTGCCCGTACCAAAGCCGTCAAGGAGCCCGAATGTTGGACGAGAACGACTTTCAGCTTGGCCGCGTCGTCTGCGTGTCGGGATCGCATGTCGTGATGGTCTGGGAAAAACACGATGTCACTGAGACCGCTGCCACCCCTGCGCGCCTGCAAAAAGGGACGCTTGTCAAACTTAAGACGCCAAGCACTTTGGTTTTTGGATTGGTGACAAGCCTCACCATTCCGAATCCAACTAAGTCACTGGATCCAGATGAGGCATGGTTGGCTGAGCTGGAACTTATCGGTGAAAGCGAAACGAACGATACTATTTTTCGCCATGGCGTAACCTTATTTCCAACGCTTGGCGATGCTGTTTGGTCTGCTAGCCAAAGCGATCTCAGCATGATTTACGCTCGTCCAGATGATTCCAACATTACCCTTGGGAGTTTGCACAGCGATAGAGCAAGACCGATGTGCGTCGAGCCAGATCTCTTGCTTGGCAGGCATTTTGCTATTCTTGGAACAACCGGATGCGGTAAATCTTGCGCGCTGACGTTGATCCTGCAAGCCCTGCTGAAGAAGCACGATGATGCTCATATCGTGCTGCTTGATCCCCATAGCGAATATCAAACAGCCTTCGGCGACAGTGCTGAGCATCTCGGGCCAGAGAAGCTGCGTCTGCCCTATTGGGTGTTGAATTCCGACGAAATCGATGTCGTCATGCTTGGTGTCAATAACACAGTGCCAGACCAGTCGACCATATCCAGTCTCCTGCACGAATTGATCGCTGAAGCCAAGCTCATCTATCAAGGCGAACGCTTGGAAGCACAGCCCGTTACAGTGAACACGCCGATTCCCTATCGATTGAGTGATATCAATCGATTGATTGATGACGCGATGGGCAAGCTCGACAAGCCAGCCAGCCTGGCACCCTATCGGTGGCTTAGGAATCGCCTGGAATCATTGAGTTCGGATCCGCGGTTTTCATTCATGTTCGGCGGAATTTCGGTCCACGACACATTCGCCGATATCTTGTCGCAAATCCTTCGAATACCGGGTAACGGTCGTCCGATCAGTATTGTGGATTTGTCCTCCGTGCCGTCGGAAGTCATCAATGCAGTTGTCTCGGTCATCTTGCGGCTAACCTTTGATTTTTCCCTTTGGAGCCGAGGAGCGCAACCGATCTTATTGGTTTGCGAGGAAGCGCATCGATATGCCCCGCAAGATTCCAACCTAGGCTTCGAGCCAACAAAAAATGCTCTCGCTCGAATCGCTAAAGAAGGGCGAAAATATGGCCTGTCATTATGTTTGGTCAGTCAACGCCCATCGGAGCTCGCGACATCCGTTCTGTCGCAATGCAATACATCCTTCGTCTTTCGCATAACGAGCCTACGTGACCAAGAAATCATCCGAGGAACCGTTGCCGACAACGCGTACGGCCTTTTAGATTTTCTGCCACTCCTCGGCAATGGTGAAGCTGTCGTCATTGGCGACGCGGTTTCGATGCCAATCCGGGTTCGATTTGATCGATTACCGGAAGAGCAACGCCCTCAAAGCATGACGGCTAGCTTCTCGGAAGCCTGGCGTTCAGCCCCTGTCGATAAGGCCTTCGTAGGCGAGGTTGTGAAAAGATGGCGAAGTCACCAACGATAACACATTGTCGAATGGGTACGTGAGGTTGAGCATCTGATCAGATTTGCGCCAACCCAACAAATACCCCATAGAATTCGCTAGAGTAGCCTCTGGGTCATGAGGGTGAGTAGGCGCTTCTGCTCGGCGTGACCGCAATGCGGCCCCAAGCCGCCTCTACGGCCTGAATTTGATCGATGTGTCCGCTTGTTCTGTCAGAAGTCTCGCTTCAGCTTCGGTGCCAGTTCCGGACACTACGGCTAGAAGCTAAAGCAGTTGCAGATTGTTCTGAAACATGACGAACTAACTAGGCGTTTCGCCATTCTGAGCGCTCGCCACTTTGAAAATTTCAACGGGAGTCTGAATACCTTTTAGCCTGATTTCCCCTCGAGCCTCGGTCTCGAATTCATCTTCAACAGCGATGCGCGCCCTTGGGCTCAACAGAATTTCTCCATCCTCTGCCTCGTCGCAAAGCCTCGAAGCTAGATTCACCGCCGTGCCACTCGCGGTATAGTCGAAGCGACCTTCGGACCCGACCATGCCCACTGTGGCATAGCCAAGCGAAACGCCGACGCCGAAACCAAGACGGTGCCCTAGCCGTTTCCAAGACTTGCTCAACTCTTGCATTCGCGCACGCATGGCAATGGCAAGCCGCAGGGCATCACCAGCTGGATCGTCACAAGGAAGGGGATCGTTGAACAACACCATGATGCCATCACCCCAGCGGTGGTCGACACCTGCCTCATGGGCGACGATCAGCTTTCCCATCTCTTCATGATAGGTCTGCAGTACCTCGATGGTTTCTTCCGGCTCTGCCGTCTCACAAAAAGCCGTGAACCCGCGGATGTCGCAGAACAGAATGCCCAATAGAGCCCGGTGACTGGAAAGCATTTTGTCATCACCAGAGGATACGACTGCGTTAGCAACTGCTGGCGACAGGAAACGCTTTAGTCGACCCATGCGATCGATCTCGGCAACCTGCTCTTCAACCCGGGCCTTAAGAGAGGCGTTGAGAGCCTGGACCTCTTCGGTGCGTGCCTCCAACGCCTTGAACTGCCTAGCATTTTCTATGGCGATCACAGCCTGAGCAGCGAAGCTCAGTGCCAACGCAACATCTGTCTCCGAAAACGGATCGACCTCACGGCGATAGAAGGTAATGCCGCCGATCCCAAGGCCGCCGCTGATAAGCGGCACGACGAGGATCGAGCGCACGCCCTCAACCTCAACCATCTGCACACGGCGGGGATCGCGTTTACGGTAGAGATCGTCGTCGGCGATGTCGTCCTGCAAAATGACCTGGGGATCGACGACAGGCCGTACCGCCAACAGCTCTGTGCGCTCAATCGGCTCTACAAAAGCCTTCAAGACATCGGCAAAAGCAGGGCGTGCGCCTCGCTGTGCCGGGATGAACACTTTCGTTCTCGTGTCGTCCACCAGCGACAGGAAGGCCAGTGGTGCTTTGCAGAGCCGCTGTGCATGTTCCAGAATTGCGTTGAATACTGGTTTCTCATCATCGCGCGATTGACTGATGACGTCGAGAATCTGCTTGGTTGCTGCCTCGCGGGCTTTAGCCTCTGCTAACGCCTCCGCTGGGCCTACTGCCGTGCCGCTCATGAATGTGTCCAAACAAGTCGTGCGTTCGAGCCGAACCATAATGTGTGGAGGGTCCATCGCTCAAGACAATGCTTTTAACCTGTTATCGAAATGGCGAAAAGGCGGTGGTGGACGCCGTTGGGATGCCTCACAGGGCGAATCGCCCGCTTTCCGCTCTGGACCTGCCATTCGACGTGGCCGACTTTATCAACAAAATCTACCAGTTGCGGACGAAATGAACAAATTCCCAGAAATTCGTCTCTATACGTTCTCAATAGATTCAATCGGGGGAATGCAAGCACCGAGAGTATACTTTCTTCGGGATAGCGATCTGAATTCCGACAGTGCGCCTGTGGGCGATTTAACTCGATACTGCTTTAAGGAACTCGACTGGCGTGACAATGCGAATGTGCTCGAAAGGATCGAAGGCTGGCAGGTCGCCATTTCCATTTGGATCACTGCCACGCACCAACTTGCATGGATAGGATGCTAGGAGAACTTGCGGCGATCCAGCGTCCCTTTCCCCGCTGCTGGGATAACAGCCCTGGTGGCCTCGACGATTGATCGAATCTCGAGCGCGGGCATCGGACGGGCGTAGTAGAAACCCTGAACTTCATCACAACCCTGTCCCGTTAGGAATGCATGCTGATCGATGCTTTCCACACCCTCCGCAGTCGTCGCCATGCCTAAACTTTGGCTCAAACTGATCACTGCCTGCACAATGGCGACTGCATCATCGCTGGCAGTCAGTTCAGATACGAATGAGCGATCGATCTTGATCTTGTCGAAGGGAAACCGCTGCAGATAGCTGAGACTTGAATAGCCGGTGCCGAAGTCATCCATTGCGATCCGAATGCCCATCGCTTTCAGGTCATTCAGGATGGTCAATGCCCGTTCGGAATCTTGAAGAAGCGACGTCTCGGTGATCTCAAGTTCGAGGCGGCACGGATCGAAGTTGGTGTCGCGTAGAACCCCCTCAATGAGTCCGAGTAGATCCTGATGCTTGAAGACAGCCGGCGACAAATTGATGGCAACACTGAATTCATCCCAATCGTGAGCCTCGGTGCAGGCACGGCGCAACACCCATTCTGTGATCGGAATGATGAGGCCAATTTCCTCGGCGACCGGGATGAAGTCCATGGGTGAAACCATGCCGCGCTCAGGATGGTGCCATCGAATCAGAGCTTCAACCCCAACAACCCGCTCACCATCAAGACCAATTTGAGGCTGATAGTAGATTTCGAACTGATCTGCCACCAAGGCCTGCCTGATATCGGCTTCAAGCATCTTTCGCTGTTGTAGCCTGACGTTCATGTCCTCTTCGAAGAAGCGGGAGATGCCGCGACCCTCAGCCTTGGCACGATAGAGGGCCAGATCGGCATTGCGAAGAAGATGATCAGGGTCGCATTCATCATCCGGGTAAAGAGCGATTCCGATACTACTGCCGATAATGACATCGTGGCCACGCAACTGAAACGGCTCAGCGAGCGCGTCAATGATCCTTTGAGCCAGACGGCCCGCATGATCAGGTTGTTCAATGGCGGCGAGCACGATGGCAAATTCGTCGCCTCCGAGGCGAGCAAGCGTGTCACTTTTGCGCAGCAGGTCCTGCACACGGTGTGTGACCTGCTGCAACAGCTCATCTCCAACGGCATGCCCAAGCGTATCATTGACATCTTTGAAACGATCGAGATCGAGGCAGATGACAGCAACCCCATAGTGTTGCCGCTCGGCCTGAGCTAGTGCTTGTTGCAAGCGGTCCCGAAATAGGGTGCGATTAGGTAAATTCGTCAGCTGATCGTGGCTAGCGAGATGAGCAATGTCTTGCCAAGCTCGATTCAGCGCGCGCAGCGGGAATGTGCGCAAGACTAAGAAGATGGCGGCAGCCAACCCTAGGCTAAACAAACCAATAATGCCGGCGCGTACCAAGAGAGGGCGTAGCGAGCTAGCAACCTGCATCTCCCCGACAACCTGCCCCAGATCAAAGAGCTCAGCAGCACGTTGCATGACGGGCAGCGCGAGATTGCCGGATGTGTCGGTGGTGTATTCGGAAATTATCAGGCCATCGGCACCGACAACGCGAAACCTAACTGGACTGTCAAGCTTTCGCGGTCGCTCCAAGATCTGATCGATACGATGGGTCTCGAACTGCCAAAGCGCTGGATTACGACCGATAATCTGTGTGACCCAATAGGCCTGAAGTTCAGCCTCGGCCTCCAGTTTTCCGGCATCGTGCTGATAGGCAAAGTAGTAATACGCTACGGGCGGTACGATTGATACGGTCAAGGCAATGATGGCCGCAAACCATGTCGTTAGCCGAAGAAGCTGAACATTCTTGGACGGCACGCGTCATGTGCCAATCATTGGCACATGGCCAGATGCCGTCAGGATCTCCTTGGCCGCGGGCGACTGCATGAAGGCGAGGAAATCAGCGACTGCGTGCGATTTCGATGGATCGGTAATGAAGTAGAAGCTCTTGAACATGGGGTATGAACCAGCTGTGAGGTTGTCGGGTGTCGGCATGACTCCATCGAGTGCGATGGGCTTTAAGCGCCGCCGCTCGGCGCGTAACTGGCCAAGCGTCATCGTGCCAAAGGTGCCAGGAGCTGCTTCAAGCGCTTCAGCATTTTCCTGATCATTGACTGCCACGATCATGCCCGACTGGGCGAAGGCAGCCTCGAGAGCGTGATCGATCTCGTCGGAGAGACCACGCAAGATGCGGGTGTCGCTCTCCGAGCGTGGGCGCAGAATTAGGCGTCTCGGCTGACCACTCGGCCAAGTTCTGATCTGCCCAGTATAAGTCGCAGCTGCTTCCGATTGGGTGATGTTATCGACACCTACTTCCGGCCCGGTGACGAAGGCTAATGGCGTCTTAGCATACTCAACCTCGACGATGCCGTCTTCACCATCGCTGCGCTCCTTTGTCTTACGTGGTCTTGAGCTGAGCGCGACGTCGATGGCACCGGCCCGGAGTGCCCTGATACCGCCGCCAGATCCAATGCTGGGCAGAACTTGGATCTTGATCTCTGGATGCGACTGCATGAAAGCATCAGCCAGAAGTTTCATACCTCCTAATGCCCCGCCCGTACCGCCGATCCGGAGCGTCGCTGCGCCCGCCTCCACAGCTGGAGACCACCCCCCGAGGAAGGCCAGCAGACAGACACTGCCGATACCTGCAAAAATCGATCGCCGCGTTACCCCTGCCAAGATGCGCCGTGGCTGACGATTCATGTATTTTCTCCCGGTGAACAACTGGACACGCCATGAGTCAGAGAGACGAGCGCTGCTCACACCCGATTCATCCTTCTCACTCAACGTGTCATAGACAGGCTAACAAGCCGTAAAGTCACAGCCACTTTTCGATGAAACGGATGGTGCGTTCGCGTATTTTGACTTCTTCTACTGGCCGATTTGGGTCAAAATCGTCATCTAGAATGG
>JBOEHJ010000095.1:0-53224 GCA_050633905.1 Geminicoccales bacterium | reverse complement strand
CGGAACAGAACCGTCCCAACGTCAAGAAGCGGCGTGAAGCTTGGCGAAGCGTCACGCCCTGGATCGCCCCTGATCGGTTAGTTTTTCAAAAAAAATCGGCTTTACCACTAAACTCGCAAGGCTCTATGGCTGCTGCCCGGCCGGCGAACGCTATTCATCACGGCCATTGGAGAACGCTGATCTTCATTGCCACCCATTGGGTCGATAGGACGTTACCCCTTGGGTGACCGATGACGGCCTCTATGCCCTTCAGCCCTCAATCCCGACGCTTACACGATCCTCGTTGCACCGTTTGTTCCGGCGGCACGGTATCAGCCGGTTGGCTGATATTCGTGACAAGCCGTCGCGGTCGAAATTCAAGACGTACGCGATCGGTTACGTCCATATCGACCCAGAGGAAGACTTGGGGCGGAACTCCAGACCGATAAAGACAAACTCCATCGCAATGGGCCAACAGCAAGGTTCGCGGGTCATTTGTCCGATCGTATCAGTGTAGAGTACGGGATCGAACACTGCCTAACTAAACCACACCAAGGGACAGAACAATTGGTGCCACCGCGATGATCGGTCTCAAAAAGAACAGATGCATGGTGCGGGTCAAAGTCGGGCGCGGCAACAAGACCACGTGGCCGGTGTCATTGGGTCGGCGTTGTGTCGAGCAAACCGATGACGAGAAGCGGGAACCATTGGCCGGCTTGCCGATCAAACAAGGTTGCCGGATCAATCCAACTGCCCCAGAAAACGCCAACGATCACTCCCTATGCCGATGCCGGACAAAACCTTCTTGAAGGTGATGATGCACGACGAGAGAAACCGGCCTTTTCGCTCACGCCAGGCGATCTGCCAAGGCGAGGCAGGCGCGCGTGATCGCGGCGGGCCGTTCCATGGTCACCAGATGGCCGATATCGCTGATGTCAATTTTTTCGGCATTAGGAAGGCGTTCTGTAAGTTCGGCGACATCGGCGGCCTCGTAAAAAACGTGATCCTGTAACCCACTCAACACGGTCACCGGCATGGTCAATTTTTCGTAAGCGATATTCCAATCCGCCCCGATCCCCGCTTTGAGCAAACGGGCTGCACCGCTATCGGGATCGAGCGGCTCGTAGGGCTCGTCTTTGAGGAAATTGGCGCTGTTGGCATCCTGCCAGGTTGGCCCTGTCAGATGCTGCAGCATGAGGTCCTGAATAAGACGACCGCCGCCCATGAGTGCTGCTCGATGGGCCGCACGGTTGGTCCAATCCAGACGGGAGCTGGCTTTGCGCAGAGTATTGATGAAAATGAGCCCCTCGCAGAGGGCCCCCCCGAAATGAGCCTGCGCAGCAAAAAGCCCGCCGATCGACAAGCCGACATAAACCGGGTGGCGGGGCGCCACTTCCTTAATAAGCCGGATGGAGTCATGAACGATACCATCCGCGGTGATCGCATCAGGATCACTGAACGGGCTGTCCTTCTGGCCGCGAAAATTCCACATACAGGTGCCATGACCAACCTCTCGAAGGGCTGGCCCGATCTCTGCCTCCCAAGCACTAGTATCGCCAGTTAGTGCGTTGAAGAAGACGAATGTGGCACCCTTATCAGCAGTTGGTGACTGATAGTCGTAGTAGAGCCCGTCGTGATCACCGAGTGTGAGGACCGCCATCATTTTCTCCCTTTCTCTTCCATCTCTGATGGGCATCGAGGCCTGATCTTTGCCACTGAGGACACAGTGCCCAAATCTATTTTGCAGCAACCGCTGCCTTTTCCGCTGCAACCCTTTCCGCGCCGCCCTTCCACCGCTATAACGCTTGGCAGCATCACGCAAGATGGCAGACAAAGTGGATAGACATCATGGCAGAGCTGGCGACTAACGGCACGCGGAACGCGAACGATCGGCAAAAGGCGCTGGACGCCGCGATTGGACAGATCGAGCGCTCCTTCGGCAAGGGTTCGGTCATGAAGCTGGGTGCAAGAGGCACCGCCATCGATATCGAAGCCATTTCCACAGGCTCCCTAGGCCTTGATCTAGGGCTCGGCATCGGCGGCCTGCCAAAGGGCCGGGTGATTGAGATTTATGGACCGGAGAGCTCGGGCAAGACCACCCTTACGCTGCATTGCATCGCCGAAGCTCAGAAAAAGGGCGGGGTCTGCGCCTTTGTCGACGCGGAGCATGCCCTCGATCCCGGTTACGCCAGAAAGCTCGGCGTCGATATCGACGAACTCCTGATCTCCCAGCCTGACACTGGCGAGCAATCCCTTGAAATCACCGACACGCTGGTGCGCTCAGGTGCCGTCGACGTGGTGGTGATCGACAGTGTTGCCGCCCTCGTGCCTAAGGCCGAGCTCGAAGGTGAGATGGGTGACAGTCATGTGGGTTTGCAGGCGCGTCTCATGAGCCAGGCGCTCCGAAAACTCACGGGCAGCATCAACCGTTCCAAATGCATGGTGATCTTCACCAACCAGATCCGCCTCAAGATCGGCGTGATGTTCGGTAATCCAGAAACCACATCAGGCGGCAACGCGCTGAAGTTCTACGCCTCCGTTCGCCTCGACATCCGCCGCATCGGCCAGATCAAGGACAAGGATGAGGTGGTCGGCAACCAGACCCGCGTCAAAGTCGTGAAGAATAAGGTGTCGCCGCCGTTTCGCGTGGTCGAATTTGATATCATGTATGGCGAGGGTATCTCCAAGATGGGTGAGCTTCTCGATCTCGGCGTCAAAGCTGATCTGGTCGAGAAAAGTGGCTCCTGGTTCTCTTACAACAGTCAGCGCATTGGTCAGGGACGGGAAAACGCCAAGACTTATCTGCGCGACAACCCGAACATGGCAGACGAGATCGAAAGCAAAATCCGCGCGGCCGCAGGCCTTGGCAGCGACGAAGCGCCTGGCATCGATCTTCTGGACGAGGGCGAACCAGTCGGGCTCGAGGACTAACCCACCGGCCCACCGCTGGTTTTCAATCGGAGGATAGGGCGATGGAGCGTATTGCGCTGATTGGCGGCGGGTTGATCGGTCAGGCATGGGCAATAGTTTTCGCACGGGCGGGGCATGAGGTCATGATGTATGACGCCTCGCCGGTCACCATTGAACAAGCACAGATCAACATTGCCTCCAGGCTAGACGATCTCACACGTTTCAAGCTGATCGACGATCCGGGCGAAGTCTTGGAGCACATCAGCTATGCGGTCAAACCCGGAGATGCCGTCCAGGGCGCTGGCTATGTTCAGGAAAGCGTGCCGGAACGAGTCGAGGTAAAACGCGAGGTCTATGCCGAGCTCGACCGTACCATCGGTGCCGATACCATCATCGGTAGCTCGACATCCGGGATCCCTGCATCAGCCTTTACCGAGAGCATCGCCTGCCGCTCACGCTGCCTCGTCGCCCATCCGATCAATCCTCCCTATCTCAATCCTCTAGTGGAACTGTGCCCCGCTCCCTGGACCGACAAAATCGCGCTGGACCGCACCCATGATTTGATGTCCAAGGCCGGACAATCGCCGATCCGGGTCAGGAGAGAAGTGCCAGGTTTTATCGCCAATCGCTTGCAAGGTGCTCTTTTGAGTATGGCGCTAAAGCTTGTTGAGGAAGGTTATGCCTCGGTCGACGACGTCGACATCGCGATCAAGGATGGCATCGGCCTCCGCTGGTCCTTCATGGGCCCCTTCGAAACGATCGATCTAAACGCCCCTGGTGGCGTTGCCGACTACATCGCCCGCTACGGCCCGCTTTATGAAGAAATCGAGCGTTCAGCCACCGAACCTCTTGCTTGGGATGAAACACTCGCCGGCTCGATTGAAACGGAGAGGCGCGAGGCCTTGCCGCTGGAGCGGCTGAATGAGCGCAGCGAATGGCGCGACCGTCGCCTTATGGCGCTCGCCGCCCACAAGAAGCTTGCTGCGCAAAAGATCGGTGATTAAAGCCTTGCTTACTGGTTAGCATCGGTAATCCAGAGCCTTTTTCGATCGTTAAACATCGATCGGATACCCTGCCCAATCAGAGCAAGCCGAACAGGCTCCACGCCAACAGAAGATGAGTGCCCCCAATCCCCGCAAGCAAGACGCCATCATCCTGATCGGAAAGGGCAAAGGCGGCGGGGGCTATTGCCAAGCAGAGAAACGGCGTGATCAGGCCCGTGATCGACAAGAGCACCACCACGATGCGAGGCCAGGGTTTGTCGACGGTACCCGGTGCCAACTCTGCTAACGCCCGTTCCCTATCGGCAGTGGCAGCATGATCCATGTCCTGATCCTCGGCTCGACAAGTGTCGTTTTGTTTCCATGAGGCCGTTCTCGACTATTCCTTTCATCAGGTCTGTGAGCGTCATCACAAACACCTGAAGCCCTTGTCACTTTTGGCCAAGTAAGGTTGCCGATAGGCCACTTGGTCAGGGAAATGAACCGCCGCCACCGCGGTCTGATCGGAAAGTGTTCTAGACCAAATGTTCGCCTGNNCAGGCGAACATTTGGTCTAGCTGTCATTGCGACGACGAACCTGATGGCCGACACAATACAAAAGCACTATATTCTCAATTAAAAGTCACCCAATTCACCTAGAAAAAAAATAAAAACGCTAGAATGAATCAGATGTGATGTTTTCATAAAAATTTCATATTTTGCCCTGATAGTGAATATTTTATTGATGCATGCATCTCTGTAGTGACTAACTTAAGATGAGGCCAAGGCTAAATGCGACTTCTTCTTATTGACGATAGCCGTCTGGATCGACGAACAATCAAGCGCTTACTCAGCCAAGGCAAGGAAGAGGTGAGCCTTGCCGAGGCGGGTGACGTCGAGAGTGCGCTGGGCATGGTTGCGGTTGAGCATTTCGACGGCATCCTGATTGACTACAACCTTCCGGGTTCCGATGGTGTTGCGCTCGCTGAACAGATTGCAACGAGCCATGGCGGCGTGAGCACGCCGATGGTGATGCTGACCGGTGAGGCATCACCTGCTTTGGCCGCAGAAGCGCTTGATTCAGGTTTGAGCGACTTTTTGAGTAAGCGAAATCTCTCCGCCGAACATCTGCGGCAGACATTGAGCAACGCGATCATCAAACATCAGGGAAAAAAACGCCGGGCCGCTGACGAAACTACCGACAACGCTCATCATGAGATGATATCCGAGAAGGATGGGCTGATGGCGCAAGCCTTGACTCTCCTTTCCTCGTCGACAGGTTTTCAACAATGTATGACAGAGGATGAAGACGTGAAGATAGCCCTCGAGATGCTCCACCAGGCCGCATCGATCAAACCAGCAGCCTGATACCGCCCCTTCATTATTGCCCAGCGCGAACATCCTCAGGAGCCCACCATATCGGGTGGTTGGAAGGGGGAGAGGGCTGGTTCTATATGATCGGAAACTGTTCCAGAAAATAATGATGATGCCGCCTTGAAAAAAGAAAACCGAGGGCTCTGTTAGGAGCCCTCGGCTTCAACCTATTATGAATGAGGCGAACGTTTCGATTGAGGCGCTGTTACGATTTTTTTATTGATTGATCCCTTTTGTCATTGTTGAAGCGAACGGATCCGGAGCCAGGCAGCGACTTTAGAGCGTTACTCGGGCGGGCCAGTATCCAGAAGTCGGCATATTGGTTCAACCTGAAAGGCTAATTCCTGCAATCCTTCCAATTGACGATCGATGGCCAATTCCACCGACGTCATCGGGACCGCCGTTGCAGCGCCGCCAATAAACTTTGGCTTAACTGGGCCATCGATGCCACGGATAGGGAACCGGTGATACATGGCCTTTCTCCTCCGATCTGTTCATCAACAATTAATAATTTGGCACCAAAATCTTACGATTTTCTCAACAAACGTCTTTAATTGTTGATAACGTTTTCATGAACCGGAAATCATGTCGAACTCGAGAGTTGGATCACCCTGGCCTGTGATGCGTCAAGCTGATAGAAGAGCCGCGATTCGACATGAGCCACAACATATGACGGACAGGGAATAGTGGAGATGACTGAGCAACTGTTGCATCTGGTCTTTGGTGGTGAGCTTGAGGACCCGAGCGAGACCACCTTCGCCGATCTCGACAAGCTGGATGTCGTAGGAATTTTCCCAAATTATGCGTCAGCGCATGATGCTTGGCGAGCTGCAGCACAGCGAACTGTCGACAATGCCCATATGCGCTATTTCGTCGTTCATCTGCATCGGCTCTTGGACCCGGACACCGACACCGACACTGAAAACGGAGCATAGTGGGATATCAGCATCATTTGACGCCTGCCGATATCGACTTTTGGCAAAGGAAGACCGAGTGCCGAGCGAAGCGACCCTTTGAGGTTGAGCACATCCAAGGTTTCAGGACGGATTGACCTCACTAGACCACCGCCGCCATCCTGGCGTCCGTCATCGCGAGATCAGTCATGATATCCTCCGCCGATCGTTCACGCCCCTAGGACGAAGCTACGCTATCCCAAGACAGCTCTGCTAGAAGTGTAACCACGTTATTTGGTTTCCACAGCAATCGATCAACGTGCCAGGAATCCTAAGGGTAAGAGAATTATTCTCGACGAGACCTCATTCGTACCAACCATCTTCGACATAACGAAAAAGCATCAGACGTTGTTCAGCCCTGAGCTAAAGCACATCCTGGGCAGGTAGAACCAACTCAGGAAGTGCTCGAACGAAACCTTAACTCGCGGGCGTTACAATGTTTCACCTGGTCGGTGGGATGCTGAGACTCCGCCGTCCTTAGCAGACGAAGAGCGACCCTCAGACTCCCAGGATCCCATGGACCAGGTCAATGAACTTACGCGCAGGACGTTAAGACCTCATTAACGGCAGAAAAAAGCGACGGCTGAGAAATCGTCATCACGATCCAACGCATTTTTTGATCCAATGAAACTGTCACCGGTCCAATCACCCCTCGAGTTTACCTCTCCGGGACGCTCTTCCACCGGGTAGATCAGAGAGGAATGGGCTGGTTCCGTGCGGCTAGGAAATCATCTAGCATCGATGATAGAGCGATTGGGATGGGAGAAGAGCGAGCGATGGAGGCTTTGGCAAGGGCGGATCAGCAAATCGGCATCGCCGGCGCCGGTGCGATGGGGCAAGGCATTGTTCAGGTTGCAGTGGAAGGTGGGATCGATGTTTTGCTATTCGACGCGACGGATGGTGTTGCCGAAGCCTCACTTCAAAAAATTCGCGGACGCTTTGATCGCCTTGTCGAAAAGGGCAAGCTGGACCGGACGAGCGCCGATGATGCCGCCAATCGGGTCCACCCCATCTCGTCGATCGAGGCATTTGCCGATTGCGATGTCGTCATCGAAGCGATCATCGAGGATATCAGCGCTAAGCAGGCGTTGATCCAGCAGATCGAGGCAATCGTACGCCCAGACTGCCTCATCGCATCCAACACCTCCTCAATTCCGATCGCCTCGCTCGCAAGCATCTGCAAACGTCGAGATCGCGTTGCGGGCCTGCATTTCTTCAATCCGGTCCCGCTAATGAAACTCGTGGAAGTCATCGCCGCCGTCGAAACATCGGATGACACCGTCCAGCGATTGCTGGCGCTCAGCGAACGGATGACGCGAACGCCTGTTGTGGTCAAGGACAGTCCGGGTTTTCTGGTCAATATGGGTGGTCGGGCCTACACCACCGAAGCGTTGCGTCTTGTTCATGAGGGCGTTGCCACCCCGGCAGAAATCGATGCCGTGATGCGCGATAGCCATGGTTTCCGCATGGGTCCGTTCGAGCTTATGGATTTGACCGGCATCGATGTGAACTATCCGGTCACCCAGATCATTTTTAATGGCTATCAACAGGATCCACGCCTGAAGACAGCCCCCAATCACCACGCTTTGTTCGATGCCGGGTTGCTCGGTCGCAAAACGGGTGCAGGCTGGTACCGCTACGAGAACGGACAAGTCCTGGACAAACCCTCGTCCGATTTTTTTTGTAACGCTTCGCCCGCCAGATATGTTGCGCTGGCGGCCGATGATCCGGCTCTCGTAGCGTTTCTTGCGAACATCGGTCTCGCCGCCGGTGAGGATGATGGTACATGCCCGATCCTCGCCGCTCCTTATGGCGACGATGCCACACATACGGCTTTAAAAACGGGATGCGATTTCCGCCGCCTTGTCTGCATCGATCTCGCGGGAGACACCAGCCAACGCATCACCATCATGACAGCGCCAGGCGCCGACCCCACCCATAAGAACAAGGTAGCAGTATCGCTTCAAGCCGCCGGCTTGCCGGGCCTGAAGGTGACGGCGATCAAAGATAGTCCCGGTTTCATCGGTCAGCGGATGACCGCGATGATCGCCAATCTCGGCTGTTACATGGCTGAAATCGGCCTCGCCTCGCCAACCGACATCGATCTTGCGATGAAGCTCGGCCTGAACTACCCGAAAGGCCCATTTGAGCTGGTTGAGGCACTCGGCGCCAAGACATGCCTCCGGGTTCTCGATCGCCTGCAGGCGATCACCGGGGAGGATCGCTATCGCCCGGCCCTTTGGCTGAAACGTCGAGCCGCCCTCGGCCTCCCGATCCGAACGCCATGCTGACCGATGGTATGATCGGTCTCGATGCGGTCATCATCAAGCGGATGCGTTAACATGAGCCTGCCTCCAATTTTGCAAAACCTACGCTTGCCCGTTGTCGGCGCGCCCCTTTTCATCATCTCCAACCCGGATCTGGTTCTCGCCCAATGCAAGGCCGGCATCGTCGGATCGTTTCCGGCCTTGAATGCACGCGAAGAGACAGGCGAACCCATCGAACTTGATCGTTGGCTGCAGTACATCACCGAGGAACTGGACCGCTACAATCAGGCCAACCCCGATCGACCAGCCGCACCCTATGCCGTCAACCAGATCGTCCATCGCTCCAATGCGAGACTGGAGCGCGACATCGAGATCTGCGTCAAATGGAAAGTGCCGATCTGGATCACCTCCCTGGGCGCGCGCGAAGAGGTCTATCAGGCCGCCCATTCTTATGGCGCCATCGGCTTGCATGACATCATCAATGACCGCTTTGCTCGAAAGGCCGTCGAGAAAGGAGCCGATGGCCTGATCGCAGTCGCAGCAGGCGCAGGCGGACATGCCGGCACGCTCTCACCGTTTGCGCTCATCCAGGAGATCCGCACCTGGTTCGACGGTCCACTTCTGCTCTCTGGCGCGATTGCTACCGGCCAAGCCGTTCTGGCCGCCCAGGCGATGGGTGCCGATCTCGCCTATATCGGCTCGGCCTTCATCGCGACCGAAGAAGCCAATGCTCAATCGGGTTACAAACAAATGATCGCGGCCTCCGCCGCCGACGATATTTTTTATACCAGCTACTTCACCGGCGTTCCCGGCAACTATCTGAAACCAGCGATCGTCGCCCAGGGGCTGGACCCAGACAATCTGCCAGAACGTGACCCCTCAACCATGAACTTCTCAAGCAGTGCTTCCAAGCCAAAGAGCTGGAAGGACATCTGGGGGGCGGGTCAGGGCATTGGCGCCGTCCACGACGTCATCCCATCTACCAAGTTCATCGATCGCTTGGAGACCGAATACCAAGCAGCTAAAGGCCGCCTTCTTTCGCCTGCATGAGCGATGGCGCGTCCATCGACCGGGAATATGTGGAGCGGGCGCTCCACGCATCATACCGTCCAGCGTCGACAAACTTGCCCCATGCTCATCTCATTTGGCACGGAGGTCAAAAAAAGCGTAATATCTTCCTAGCATCCTTTTCATCGAAGACTGGTGAGCATAAGGCTATTCTTGGCCAGATAAGAGCGCCGATCTCGCCTCACTGAAGACAAAAGCTGTTCGCCGATAGCGGGCTTGATGACGTCAAAGGACCTGGATGCTCCTTGGGCAACACCAACAAGATTTTTCGCTTCTACCAAATGAACCCGAACGTCACGCATGGGCCAGAAATTCGCCATCTCTCATTTATATCAATGCCCCTGACATCGCTATCGGGCGATCTTCACGCTCGGTGGGAAAGATGATGCATGCAAGCTGGTTCGTGAAGTTCTCACTTTACAGGCGCCTCTCTTCGTTGATGATATCTTAGGCATAGGAAATCAGGCCTGAAAGCGCTGTATGGGAGATCGGATTGACGGTGGTAAATGGAAAAACATGCTGCGGTCCGGGCTACGCATCTCCAGCAGAGGCTATGCAGGCACCGCGCGAAAAGCTGCTCTATACCATTGCGATCTATGTCGGCACCGGCATCCAGAAACCCGATTATCTGGCGACTATCGATGCTGATCCCGAAAGCCCCACCTACTCCCAAGTGATCAGCCGCTGCGAGATGCCGGGCATCGGTGACGAGCTGCATCATATGGGCTGGAATGCCTGCTCGTCCTGCCACAGCGATGCGACGAAGGAGCGACGCTATCTGATCGTCCCGGGGGTCCGCACAGCGAACCTACATATCATCGACTGCGCTTCGGACCCGAGAAATCCGAAGGTGCATAAGGTGATCTCAGGCGATGAGATCAAGGTGAAGACCGACCTCTCCGCCCCCCACACCGTCCATTGCCTCGGTGCTGATATCATCATCTCTATGCTCGGCGATGCCAAGGGCAACGCACCAGGTGGTTTTTTGCATCTGAACGAGGATTTCGAGATCCTGGGCCGTTGGGAAAACGATCTCGGCGCCATGAAGTTCAATTACGATTTCTGGTATCAGCCGCGCCATAACGTCATGGTCTCAAGCGAATGGGCAGCGCCCAACACCTTCATGCCAGGCTTCGATCTGGAAGAAGTCGGCCATCTCAAATATGGCCGCGAGCTTCATTTTTGGAACTTTGAGGAAAAGCGGGTCGAGAACACCGTCTATCTCGGTGAAGACGGCCTCGTGCCGCTGGAAGTACGGTTCCACCATGATCCCGCCTCGACCCATGGCTTCGTCGGTGCCGCCCTCTCCTCCAACATAATCCATTGGTACAAGAAGGATAGCGAGTGGATCGTTGAGAAGATCATCGACATCGAAAACCAACGTCATCCCGAATGGCCGATCCCGGTGCCGGGCCTGATCACCGTGATCTTGCTCTCCATGGATGACCGTTTTCTCTATCTTTCCAACTGGCTACATGGCGATCTTCGGCAATACGACATCAGCGATCCACACAACCCGAAACTCACCGGTCAGGTCTGGATGGGTGGTCTTTTGGGGAAAGCACCTGCGGTCAATGGCGTCGACATCGCAGGTGGCCCGCAGATGATCCAGCTGTCCCTCGACGGCAAACGCCTCTACGTCACCACCTCACTGTTCTCCACCTGGGACAACCAGTTCTACCCCGACATCCGCCACAAAGGCGGTGTCATGCTGATGATCGACTGCGACACTGAGACGGGTGGCATGGCGATCAACCCGGATTTCCTCGTCGACTTCGGCAAGGAGCCCAACGGCCCGGCCCGCTGCCATGAAACCCGCTACCCCGGCGGCGACTGCACCTCCGACATCTGGTTGTGACATGGTCACCGCATTGAGCCCTGAAGCTTTCGAGATGATGTCGACGGTATGCGTTCCTTTCCTTGGACGATGGGAGATGATGGGATGAACCATCAGGAAGCTTATGCGCCTGACTATCTGGCTGATATCCTGAAAAGCGTAAAAACCATCGCCATGGTCGGCGCCAGTCCTGATCCGGCAAAGTTCAGCTATGGCGTGCTGCGTGTCCTGCACGAGACCGGTTACACCATGATTCCGGTCAACCCGAACCAGGCCGGCGACGAGATCCGCGGCCTGAAGGTCTATACTTCGCTCGGGGACATCGACCAGCCCGTTGATATGGTGCAGGTTTTTCGAAGCTCAGAAGCACTCCTTGGCGTTGCAAAAGAGGCAGTCGACATTGGCGCCAAGGTGCTTTGGGCACAACTCGGCGTCTACAACGAGGAGGCGGCCAGGATCGCCGAGGAAGCAGGCATGAAAGTGGTGATGGATCGCTGCCCCAAAATCGAACTCTTCCGTCCTTTCTGGAAACCCAAACTCGGCCAGGCCATCTAGCAGGCGCGGCCTGCTGCATTGACATGAACGAGCCCAGACGAACCTATCGCGTAACGTTACGCAACTACGGCGTCACTCTGGACGTCAGCGAAGAAAGATCGATCTACGAGGCAGCCCTTACCAAGGGCATCCAATTGCCAATCGGCTGTAATTATGGGGGATGCATCACCTGCGCGGCCAAGCTGATCGAGGGCAAGGTCCGCCAGCCCAACGCGACCGCTTTGAACAAACGTCAATCCAAGTCCGGTTACATTCTCCTTTGCGTCGCAAGGCCGACCACCGACTGCATCATCGATGCTGGCGTCGACAGCCATGACGAACTCTATCAGAATCCGTTTAGGCAAAAGCCCGGCGAAACATCGCTGGATTGATCGACCGATGCCGGCATGCGAGGATGCCGTTCGACCTCGTTAAAAGGAGCCTTCGTAATGATCTTTGGGCGCTATCCGAGCTTAGAGAATGCTGTCGTTTTTCTAACGGGCGGCGCGTCCGGCATTGGCGAGGAAACGGTTAGGGCCTTCGCAGAGCAAGGGTCGAAAATCGGCCTCATCGATATCGATGCCGCGCGCGGTCAGGCGCTCGCTGAGGAACTTGGGGAGCAAGGAACGAGCATTCGGTTTGAAGGCTGCGATCTCCGCGACATCGAGGCGTTAAAGCTAGCTTTTGCGTCACTTGAAAAAACGCTCGGACCGGCAGCCGTCCTGGTCAACAATGCCGCGCGAGATGATCGCCATGGTTGGGAGGACGTCACGCCGGACTATTACGACGAGCGTATTGCTACCAATCTCCGGCATATGTTCTTTGCGATCCAGGCGGTGGCGCCGGGCATGATCCAAGCCGGCAAGGGATCGATTATCAATATGGGTTCCAACTCCTGGTGGGAGGCAACAGGCGGCATGCCGGCCTATACCACCGCCAAAGCTGCGGTCCACGGTATGACCCGTTCCTTCGCGCGCGATCTCGGTCCCCACCGCATTCGGGTCAATACTGTGGTGCCTGGCTGGGTGATGACTGAACGGCAAAAAGAACTCTGGGCAACACCGGAAAAGCTGGAACGACATCAAGCCAACCAATGCCTGCCCGATCTGATCGAGCCGGTCTATCTCGCCCGCATGATCCTCTTCCTCGCCTCCGATGACGCGGCGATGTGCACCGCCAACAACTATATGGTCGAAGCCGGCTCAATCTAGAGTGGTTTGATCCCATCATTTGATTTCCGCCGTTTTCGATGAACGTGCCAAGATGCTCGATGGGTATATCGGCTTGTTCTCTGACATCGGAAAATCGAGCATTTGGGGAAACTAAATATTGCGGTCATATCACGAAGCATACCACTCGAGTTGACAGCAGAAGTCTTTTCCGTTTTGGTTGTCGCCATGGGGTTCGCGAACACCTCGTGAGGCGACAGCCTAAGTTTTGCGTCCATCAATCACCTCGAACGAGGAGGACGCCTTATGTCGTCACCAACACAGATCACCGTCGCCCAACTTTCCAAACTCATCGGCACGCCGGGCGCGCCAATTATCGTCGATATCTGCATTGACGAAGATTTCCAAGACGATCCACGCCTCATTCCAACGGCGTTCCGCCACCCCTTCAGCGACATGGCAGCACTCGCGCCAAAACTTCAGGGCGAGCGTGTTGTCATCATATGCCAAAAGGGGTTGAAACTGAGCGAAGGCGCTGCTGCTGTTTTGCGCACCCATGGAATCGCAGCTGAAAACTTAGAGGGTGGCAACGTCGCCTGGCGTGATGCGGGCCTGCCGTTGATACCTGCTACGAAATTGCCCAAAAGACATACCAACCAACAGACAATATGGGTGACCAGGCATCGACCGAAGATCGATCGTATCGCCTGCCCCTGGCTCATTCGGCGCTTCGTCGATCGCGACGCGCAGTTTCTGTTTGTAGCCCCCGCCGAGGTGATGGCAGTCGCGGAGAAATTCGAAGCGACGCCGTTCGATGTCGAAGGCGTTTTCTGGAGCCATCGCGATGATCGCTGCTCCTTCGACACCATGATCGAGGAATTCGCTCTTCAGACTGAGCCTTTGAAACGGCTCGCAACGATCATTCGGGCGGCCGATACCAATCGACATGACTTGGCGCCGGAAGCAGCTGGTCTCTTGGCCGCATCGCTCGGCCTGTCCCGCATGTATCGAGATGACCTGGCACAGCTCGAGGCCGGCATGCAGCTTTACGACGCCTTTTATCGCTGGGCACGCGATGCCACCGATGAGAGCCACGACTGGCCATCGGCCATAACGCGAGGACAGAGCTGATCAGATGAGCGAACCTTCTGTTTCTGCTGCGCCTGATGCTGACCTGGACATCAGCTCCCATCCCTCTCCCCGCGAGGCCTTGCGTGTCTGGGCACGGATCGGTCTTCTGTCATTCGGCGGGCCAACGGCGCAGATCGCTCTCATGCACCGTATCCTGGTGGATGAAAAAAAATGGCTGAGCGAGCAGCAATTTCTGAGCGCGCTCAGCTTTTGTATGTTGCTGCCGGGCCCAGAAGCGATGCAGCTTGCAACCTATGCCGGCTGGCGGCAGCATGGGGTCAAAGGTGGTTTGGCGGCAGGGCTCCTGTTCGTTCTGCCCGGCGCCTGCCTGGTTTTCCTGCTGGCGGCGATTTACGCGGCCTTCGGACAGCTTGCTCTGGTTCAAGCCATCTTCTTCGGAATCAAAGCCGCTGTCCTGGTGATCGTGGTCGAGGCGTTGCTGCGTGTCGCAAAGAGGGCTTTGCACCATCCCATTCACTGGTGGCTCGCCGGGTTTTCCTTCATCGCCATCTTCTTCCTTACCCTGCCCTTTCCCCTTGTGATCGCTGCTGCAGCCGTGGTCGGCTTCCTTCTTGCGAGCCAAGGCAAGGAGACGAACCAACCGCCGGCATCGGTTGAAACGATAACGTGGCGAGTGACGCTCAAAACGGTGGCCACCTGGCTCGTCATCTGGCTCGCCCCTTTATTGTTGATCGCCTTGATCGTTGGCCCGGATCATGTGCTCGCTAAGCTCGGTTTCTTCTTTTCCAAGCTCGCCGTGGTCACATTCGGCGGCGCTTATGCCGTCCTCGCCTATATGACCCAGGAGGTGGTGCAAAACCACGGCTGGCTAAGTGCGGGAGAGATGCTTGACGGCCTTGGTCTCGCCGAGACCACCAACGGTCCACTGATCCTGGTCACGGAATTCGTCGGCTACCTCGCAGCCTATCGCTTCGGCGACGGACCACCGCTGCTCATGGGCATGGTCGGTGCTTTAGTGACCCTATGGGCGACCTTCGCTCCCTGCTTTCTCTGGATCTTTGCAGGCGCTCCCTATATCGAGCGACTGCAGACCATGCCACGCCTACGGGGCGCGCTTGCCGGCGTGACGGCCGCCGTGGTCGGCGTCATTCTCAATTTGTCGGTCTGGTTTGGGCTGCATGTCTTTTTCACGACAGTGCAATCGATCGAGGCCGGGCCGCTGACGCTCTGGCTGCCTGAGCTTGCCTCCATCGATCTCGCCGCGGTGGTGCTAGCACTGATTGCTGGCCTGGCCCTACTGCGATTTCACCTTGGGCTAGCCTGGACGCTCGCCCTGGCGGCCGGTTTGTCCCTCGGTTGGCATTGGCTAAGCGGAGGCTTGATAGCCTTATGAGGCGGCGAGACACCGAACAAAGTACTGCTAGTCGCCGCCGGCAACCTAGATCGCCAGGTATTGCTGGCGAAGGTCGGCGTTGTCGAGGACGTCCTGGGCGGTGCCGTCGAACACCACCTCGCCCATGTCAAGGATGATGGCGCGGTCAGCGAGATTGAGGGCGGCGATGGCGTTTTGTTCGACAATGAGGGTGGTGAAGCCGAGTTTTTTGACCTCTTCAAGGATTTTTTCGATTTCTTGGACGATCACCGGGGCAAGGCCTTCATAAGGCTCATCCAGGAGGAGGAGCTTGATGTCCCGGGCAAGGGCGCGGGCGACGGCGAGCATCTGTTGTTCGCCACCGGAAAGCGTGACACCTTCTTGCTTTCTGCGCTCAGCGAGCCTCGGGAAATGTTCGTAGATGCGCTCGAATGACCAGCCATGCGGCTCTTCAATCTGGGCGAGCTGGAGGTTTTCCTCGACTGTGAGGCCTGGGATGATGCGCCGATCTTCTGGCACCAGGCCAACGCCGAGACGGGAGGCCTGATAAGCGCTCATTTCATGCAGCGGCTGATGATCGAGCCAGATTTCGCCATGGGTGAGTTGTGGATTGTCGAGACGTGCGATGGTGCGAAGCGTCGAGGTCTTGCCAGCACCATTTCGGCCGAGGAGGGCAACGATCTCGCTCTCTCGGATGTCGAAACTAACACCCTGGACGATATAGCTCTCGCCATAATAGGCTTGCATGTCCCGGCAGGAGAAAAAAGCGGGCTCGGCAGCAGAAGCAGGCACCGGCTTCTCGTTAACCTCTTGGTCGGCAACCATCTTGCTCATAATTGGGCTCCTCCGAGATAGGCTTCCTGGACCTTGGGATCACCCTTGATCTCGTCAGGTGTGCCCTCGGCGATCACCGTGCCCTGGGCTAGAACGCTGATTTTGCTGGCGAGTGAAAACACCACATGCATGTCATGCTCGATGACGATCTTGGTGATCCCGCGTTCGCCGATTTTCTTCAAGAGATCGATGGTGTTATTGGTGTCGGCGCGGGACATGCCGGCGGTCGGCTCGTCGAGCAGGAGGAGCTTTGGGTCCTGCACCAGGCACATGGCGAGCTCGAGCCGGCGTTTGTCACCGCGTGAAAGGCTGCCTGTGACCACGTCGCGTTTGTCGGCGAGGCCGACGTCTTCCAGCAGATGCAGGGCCTTGTCCCGGATCTCCGCCGCATCATCCACACGCGACCAGCCGTTCAGCTTGAACGAGCCGTCCCGTTTGGCGAAGGCGGGAATCATGATGTTCTCGACGAGGGTCAGATCGCTGAAGATCTCCGGCGTCTGGAACACGCGCGCCACGCCTGCCTGGTTGATCTCGTGAGGCTGAATACCGAGCAGCGACTTGCCGTCGAACATCACCGTACCGGTATCGGGGGTGAGTCTACCGACGAAGCAGTTGAGCAGCGTCGACTTGCCAGCACCATTCGGGCCGATGATGGCATGCACGGTCTGCTCTTCGATGCTGAGATTGACGTTGTTCAAAGCCTGGAGGCCGCCAAAGCGCTTGTTGACGTCGTGAACTTCGAGGATCGCCATGGATCAGTCTCCCAATTCGGCGGCCGAGAGGTTTGGCGACGCAGCGGCGGCCTGACCGCCTGCCTCCTTCTTCACGCCGAAGACCTTGTTCCAGATACGCATGACACCTTCCATCAAACCGCCGGGCAAGAAAATGACGATCAGCATGAAGAGGGCGCCTAACGTCAGATGCCATCCCTCACCGACGAACAGCGAGCTCACGGAAACCGCTGCATGCTGGATCGTCTCCGGCAGGAAGTCGAAGAACCGGGAGAGGATGCCTTCGTTGAACGAGGAGAAAATGTTTTCGAAATATTTAATCACGCCGGCGCCGATGATCGGGCCAAGCAGGGTGCCGGCACCACCGAGAATGGTCATCAGCACCACTTCACCAGAGGCGGTCCACTGCATACGTTCAGCACCGGCGAGCGGATCGGTGACCGCCAATAGACCGCCGGCCAGGCCCGCGAACATGCCCGATATAACGAATGCCGCCATGGCATAGGGCTTGGTGTTGAGGCCGGTATAATTCATGCGGTTCTGGTTCGACTTCACCGCACGCAGCATCATGCCGAAGGGCGAGCGAAAGATGCGCATGGTCACCAGGAAGCAGAGGATCAGAACCACGGCGCAGAAGTAGAAGCCGGGATAGCCGGTCATGGTGATGCCGAAGAAGTCGGATGACGGCAGGACGGCGCCGTAGTCGCGGCCGAAGAGCGTGTCGAGAGCGCGGGGATCGGACTGGGCCAGCTGCAGCCCGGTCTCACCATTGGTGATCGGCGTCAGCACGGAATAAGCGAGGTTGTAGCTCATCTGGGCAAACGCAAGGGTCAGGATCGAGAAGTAGATGCCTGAACGTCGTAAAGAGATGAAGCCGATCACGGCGGCAAACAGCCCTCCCGTCAACGTCGCCAGAACGATGGCTGGCAAGGGGTTCATGCTCAAGAGCTTGAACGTCCAAACCGCGGTGTAGGAGCCGACGCCGAGGAAGGCGGCGTGACCGAAGGACAGGTAACCGGTCAATCCGAAGAGAATGTTAAAGCCGAGCGCGAAGATCCCGAAGATCGCGAATTTTTGTAGGAGATCCGGATAGCCGGCGCCAATTGGAGCCAGGATGATCGGGGCTGCGAGCATGGCTGCGGTAAAGCAGATGAACAAGATCAGGTCACTGCGGTTCATGGCGAACAGGCTCATGGCTCAGTGCTCCATAACGCCCTTGCGGCCCATCAGGCCACGAGGACGCACCAGAAGGATGACGACGGCGATCAGGTAGATGATGATCTGGTCGATGCCGGGGATGATGCTCTTGACCTCGTTCATCGAGGCGAAGCTTTGCAGGATGCCCAAGAGGAAACCGGCGGCGACGGCACCGCCGAGCGAGCCCATGCCGCCGACCACGACGACGACGAAGCTCAGCACCAGAAAGTCCATGCCCATGTGATAATCGGGACTGAGGATCGGCGTGTACATCACACCTGCGAGACCGGCGACAACGGCGGCAAGACCGAAGACGATGGTGAAGCGGCGGTCAATATCGATGCCGAGCAAACCCACGGTCTCGCGATCGGACATGCCGGCGCGCACCACCATGCCGAAGGTGGTGAACTGGAGGAAGGCGAAGACGCCGCCGATGATAACCAGTGAGAAGAGGAAATAGATGAGCCGCCATGCGGGATAGACGACATTGCCAGCGTCAAAACCNNATGGCGACGCCAAAATCGATCATGCCCTTGGCAACGCCGGGGGCTGGCTGCGGAATGGGATTGGCGCCGAAGAAGCTCTTGATCACTTCCTGCAGAACGATCGCAAGACCGAAGGTCACGAGGATCTGGTCTGCATGCGGGCGCTTATAAAAGAAGCGGATAAGCCCGCGCTCCATCACGATACCGATGATGAGCATGATCGGGATGGCGGCGAGAATGGAGACCGGCACGGAAAAGTCGAGCAGGGTCGTCCCGAAGTCGCCGAACCAAGCCTCGACATAAGGTTCCCTGATCTCGGTCGGCGCACCCCATGCGGTCAGGTTCTCTTCGTCGAGGGTGACCCTGTCGAGGCTCAACAAGGACTTGATGGTGACGGCGCAGAACGCGCCCAGCATAAAGAGCGCGCCATGGGCGAAGTTGACGACGCCGAGCGTACCGAAAATGACCGTCAGACCGAGGGCGATCAGCGCATAGGCGCCACCCTTGTCCAGACCATTGAGAATCTGCAGGACGATTGCATCCATCGGACCGACCCCGTCTTCTTGAAGTATCGACGACCCCCGGGACGAGCCCGGGAGTCGTCATCATGCGTCGCCGAAGCCGATTAGGCGCCGTCGTTGTAGGGGCCGAGCTCGCCGCCGAGTAGGTCGGGGGCGTACTCGACCTGGGCGCGTGGCGTGACTTCGACCACCTCGAGGACGTCGAACTTCGACTCGGGGTTCTCTTTACCCTTCACGACCAGGACATCCTTGAAGCACTGATGGTCGTCAGCGCGGTATTCGGTCGGTCCGTTGCCGAGGCCGTCGAACGAAAAGCCCTCGAGCGCCGCACCGACTTCTGATGGGCGGAACGAGCCGGCACGCTGGCAGGCATCAGCATAGAGAAGCGCCTGGCAGTAACAGGTGTGCGCAGCCTGGCTCGGCGGGAAGCCGTATTTCTGGCCGAACGACTTGACGAAGGCCTGGGAGCCCTCATCCTGCAGCGACCAGTGCCAATTGGTCGATCCGAGAATGCCTTTGACGTTCTCGCCGGCGCCCTGAGCCATCAGGCGGCTGTAGAGCGGGACGACGATGGCGAAGTCCTTGCCGTTGACCTGCTTGTCGCGCAGACCGAACTGCACAGCTGCGGTCAGCGAATTGACCATGTCGCGACCATAGTGGTTCAGCACCAACACATCAGCGCCGGAATTGAGCACGGGCGTGATGTATTGCGAGAAGTCGCCAGCACCGAGCGGTGTGCGAACGGCTGATGAAGTCTGCCAGCCGAGTTGTTCGGTATATTTCTTGATCGAGCCTTCCTGTGACCAGCCCCAGGTGTAGTCGGCGGTCAGGTGGTAGGCCGTCCGATCAGCGCCGAATGCCTTCTCCAGCACTGGACCGAGGGCTGCACCCGACATTTCGGTATTGAAGAAATGCCTGAAACCGTTGGCGCGCTTGTCCTTGCCAGTGGTGTCGTTGGAGTGGGTGAGACCGGCCATGAAGATGACGCCGGCTTCCTGGCAAAGACCCTGCACGGCGATCGCAACGCCGGAGGACGAGCCGCCGGTGATCATGACGGCGCCGTCTTTCTCGATCATGCGCTTGGCACTGGCGCGCGCTGCGTCCGATTTGGTCTGGGTGTCGCCCGTGACAAACTCGACCTTCTTGCCGTTGACGCCGTCGCCCTTGAGCTCCTTCGAGGAGAAGGTGCTGAGCATGCCGCCGTCACCTTCGCCATTGATATGCTCTACCGCCAATTCATAGGCACGCAGCTCATCGGCGCCCTCGTCGGCATAGGCGCCGGTCTGCGGAACGTTGAAGCCTAGGGTCACCGTGGCGCCGGTCGGCTCATTGGTGTAGGCGAAGGACCGCTTAGTAAAGATCATGGGTGCTGCAAGACCAGCAGTGATGGCGGCGCCACCCTTTAATCCGGTTTTCAGCACACCACGACGGCTCACGTCTTTGATGATTTTGGCCATGTCGGCCTCCCTTGATGGATCAATTTGCTCTCTAAGGGCACCCGTTGGGCCTGCGTCATCACACGCAGCCATGCGGCCCCTCTATTGGCAGACTATCTGATAGAAATTGTCATGACATCAATAACTATCTGTTATTAGTCATGTTTTTTGTAAATTTAACGTTGCTCACTCAGGTCAAAGTGTAAATAATTGACAAGACGACCTGACAGAATGTGACGGAGTTCGCTGGCCATGTCTCGTGCTCATATTGGTTCCAAGATCCGCGAACGACGAAAAGAGCGCGGCCAAACCCAAGTGGCGCTCGCTAAGGAGATCGGTATTTCGGCGTCTTATCTCAATCTCATCGAGGGCAACAAACGCCATATCGGCGGCCATCTCCTTCAAAAGCTGGCTGCAGCGCTCGATGTCGAGCTTGAAAGCCTCGATGGTGCGGTCGAGCGGCGCTTGGCCGAACATCTGCAGGAACTTACAGCGGAGCCCTTGCTGCATAATTTGGAGATAGTGCCGTCAAGCGCCTTCGATCTGATCGGTCGCCATCCGAAATGGGCACGCGCGCTGGTGACGACTTTTCGCGCCCTTCAGGACCAAACAGAACTTGCCGCAGCGCTTGCCGATCGGCTCAATCACGATCCTTTCTTAAGCGATGCGGTTCACGACATGCTGACCAATGTCACCGCCATTCGTTCAACCGCGGAGATCCTGGAGAGCATCGACGATCTGGACGAAACTCAGCGTTCACGTTTCGATCGCATCATCGGTAATGAAAGCCGCCGGCTTGCTGATGTCACCACCAAGCTTGCAACCTACTTCGATAAAGCGGGCGCCAAGACCCATTCACTGACGCCATCGGAGGAAGTGGATGACCTACTTTGGGAGCGCAACAATTACTTCCCCAGGCTCGAAGCTGCAGCCCAGCGATTGTTGACGACATGGTTCGGCGACGAAGCGCCAAAGGAGATGCAGCTCGCCGAAAAACTGCGACAACGCCATGGGATCGAGACCGAAGACCGTCCCGAGCGCGATCTGACCGACCTCGTGATGCGCAATCAATGCTATTACGACCAGGCTGAAAGGCGCCTGATCTTCATCGAGACGGTCCCCTCGCCAACCAGGCGTTTTCAAATGGCGAAGCTCCTTGCAGCGCACACCCTGGATGACGAGATCAGCGTCGAGCTCGATACTGGGGATCTTTTGACCACTGAGGCCGCAAGGCACCGGGCGGCACGGGCACTTTCCTCCTATGCAGCAGGCGCGATGCTTATGCCTTATGAGCCTTTCCTCCAGGATGCCATCGATGTTCGTTACGATATCGAGCGTCTAGCCCATCGGTATCAGGTCAGCTTCGAACAAGCCTGCCATCGCCTGATCACCCTCAGAAAGCCGGAGGCGGCCGGCATCCCCTTTGCCTTTATGCGCGCAGATCCAGCCGGCTTCGTGACCAAACGCTTTCCCCTGCCCAGGCTGCCACTGCCGCGCTATGGCAATGCCTGTCCTATTTGGGCTGTCTACTCAGCGTTTCAGACACCGGGCAGCATCATCCGCCAAATGGCGGAATTACCCAATGGCGATCGTTTTCTCTTCATCGCCCGTGCCGCCGTCAAGGAGCAGGCCGCGTTTAGCGCCCATCGCCAGGTCGTCTCGCTGATGATGGCTTGTGACAGCCTGCATGCCGACCAGACGATTTATGCCGTCGGCCTCAACATCGCAGAGCCCTCGTTGACGACACCCGTCGGCCCTACCTGCAGGCTCTGTCCAAGGGAAACCTGCCGCTACCGAGAAGAAGACCCGATCCTCGCCACAGTCTGATTTTTCCGTCACAAGAGTGCCCCCTAAGCTCAATCGCTCTGGATCAAGATATTATCGACCGCAAGCGGCCTTTTCCGGTGCCTTTGGGGGTATAGTTGAACCGAGGATTGGGCGACCGTCAGATTTGTTGCTTTGTGCACGCTTCGGAGCGAAAATGCTGCCACAAACGTCGCTGCATGATAGCAGGCTGGCATGGGAGGCTTTTGGGGAGTAGCGGATTTTGGGCAAGCGTGTCCTGATCGCAGAAGACGAGCCACATTTGGTCGAATCGCTGACCTTCATCTTGAGCCGCGAGGGTCATGAGATCGCGACTGCCCTCGATGGCGAGGCGGCGTTGCAAGCGATCTGGTCGGAACCGCCGGATTTGGTGATCCTGGACGTCATGCTGCCCAAGATCAACGGCTTCGAGATCCTGAAAAAGGTCAGGGCTGATGATCGGCTGAAATCCTTGCCCGTGATCGTTTTGACGGCAAAGGGTCAGCGCCAGGATCGTGAAACGGCTGACGAGATCGGGGCGGATTTGTTCTTGGCCAAGCCGTTTTCCAACAAGGTGGTGATTGCGGCGGTCAAGGATCTGACAACGGGCTAACGGACATGGCGGCACCACAACCCGAAAAGCTCCGCCACCTCGCCATTTGCTTGCCTCTTCTTGGCCTCTTCCTACTAATGCCACCTACTTTGCTGGTCTTCGGAATTGAGATGACGCTGGCCGATGTTCCACTCATCGTCATCTATCTCTTTGGTGTTTGGGGCGGTTTGATCGCCGCTGCGGCCGCGTTGTCCCGTTATCTCATGCCACGCAGCGAGACGGGCTCGGCACACAACAGCGAGAACTACGGAAGGCATGAGCCCATCCAGCCATCCCGAAGCGAGGACAAGACCAGCTGATGCTGTCGCCGAAACTCGTTCTCTTTGCAGCTCTCGCCTATGTCGCCTTGCTCTTTGCCGTGGCTTTCTTCAGCGATCGACGAGCGACCAAAGGCAATCCCGGCCTCTTGCAATCGCCGCTGATCTACACCCTCTCCCTCTCGATCTATTGCACATCCTGGACGTTCTACGGTGCCGTCGGCTCGGCTGCTCGCAACGGTCTGGAATTCGTCACGATCTATCTCGGGCCGACATTGGTCTTTATTGGCTGGTGGTTTCTCCTGCGAAAATTGGTGAAGGTCGGGCGGGTCCATCGGGTTACATCAATCGCCGATCTGATCTCGTCCCGCTATGGCAAGAGCACCATGCTGGCGGTGGTCGTGACATTGATCGCCGTGATTGGCACCACGCCTTATATCGCCCTACAGCTCAAGGCACTGACCACCAGCTTTCAGGTGGTGGGCAACGCCACCGCCGCCCTCGATCCCGGCGATCTTAGCAAAACCGATTTCGTGACCGGTTTTTGGATCGCCGCTGGCATGGCGATCTTCACCATCATTTTCGGCACGCGCAATATCGATGCGAATGAGCGGCATCACGGCGTCGTGGCGGCGATTGCGGTGGAAGCCGTCGTGAAGCTCGCTGCCCTTCTGGCCGTCGGCTTTTTCGTGGTCTTCGTGTTCAACGATGGGATCGGCAGCGTCTTTGCCAATGCGCCACCGGACATCTTGAATACTGAGGAGGTTTTCGGACCGCGCTGGATGACCTTGGTCTTCCTTGCGGCTACCGCCATCATCTGCTTACCCCGTCAGTTTCAGGTTCTGGTGGTCGAGAACACGGATGAAGATCACCTGCGCACCGCATCCTGGCTGTTTCCACTCTATCTCTTCCTGATCAGTATCTTCATCCTGCCCATCGCGTTGACCGGCCTGTCAACACTGCCTGGGACGGCCGATCCCGACATGTTCGTCCTTACCCTACCGCTCTTTGCCGATCAGGAGATGCTGGCGCTGCTCGCCTTTCTCGGCGGTTTTTCGTCAGCGACCTCGATGGTGATCGTTGCCTGTATCGCCCTCTCCACGATGATCTCTAATCATATCGTGATGCCTTTGGCCCTGCAGCTTCCCGGCTCCGCCTTCGGTTCAAGCGGCGATGTCAAACGGCTTCTGTTGAAGAGCCGCCGCATCAGCATTGCCGTCATCCTGCTGCTTGGCTTTTTATACTTCCGGCTGAGCGGCCAATCCGACGCCTTGGCCTCCATTGGCCTGATCGCCTTTGCCGGGGTCGCCCAGGTGCTTCCTTCATTGATCGGTGGCCTTTATTGGCGCCTCGCCACCGCCAAGGGTGCCATCGCCGGTCTGACCAGCGGCTTTTTGATCTGGGCCTTCACCTTATTTCTGCCGAGTTTCGAGGGGCATTTCCTGATGCCCGCAAGTGTCCTGGAGAACGGTCCGTTCGGTATCGGTTTGCTTCGCCCTGAAGCCTTGTTCGGCCTGACTGGCTGGGATCCTCTGGTTCATGCCATGTTTTGGAGTCTCACCGCCAATATCCTGCTTTTCCTGCTGGTCTCGCTAACCAGTCAGCCGACACCGCTCGAACGAGTACAAAGCCGTCTCTTCATCGATGTGTTCGAAAGCGGAAGCCGAGAGGCGTTCGGTTACATCCAGCGCTCTGCAACCGGATCCGATCTCTTCGTCCTCGCCCAACGCATTCTAGGCGCAGATGCCGCGCATCGTCTCTTTGCCGATATGGCCGCAAAGGAAGGCTCGCCGACCGCGCGCCCTCTCATCGATGACGCCTTCATCAACAAGCTGGAATACCAGCTTGCCGGTAATGTCGGAGCGGCCTCCGCAAGCGCCATGATCTCGCAAGTTACCACCGGCGAGCGCATCAGCCTGGATGCTTTGATGCAGATCGCGGATGAAACCCAACAGGTCATCGTCTACAGCCAAGAGTTAAAGGAAAAATCACTGGCCCTGGAGACGACGGCGCAGCAATTGACCGATGCCAATAAACGGCTCACTGAGTTGGATCTGCAAAAGGATGATTTTCTGAGCCAGATCAGCCATGAGGTTAGAACGCCACTTGCCTCGATCAGATCCTTTTCCGAAATCCTGCTGGACAACGATAATCTGAAGCCCGAGGAGCGCCAACGTTTCGCGCGGATCATTCAAGGCGAGAGCGAGCGCATGACGCGCTTGCTCGACGATATTCTCGATCTCAGCCTGTTGGAGCGCGGCGGCACACCCTGGACGCTTCAACAAATCGATCCGGAACTGACCTTGGGGCGGGCATTGGAGACCAGCTCCGGGCTAGCCAATGAAGCCGGCGTGCATCTGCACTACATTGAGCGCGCCGAGCAAGCACTGGTCGAGGCCGATCCCGACCGGCTAAACCAAGTGTTCATCAACCTTCTATCCAACGCGGTCAAATACAACACGAACCAGGCTCCGGAGGTTCAGATACGAAGCCGCCTTGGGAGCAACGACTATCAAGTGCTGATCGAGGATAACGGCCCAGGCATCAGCCCGAATGACCGGGAGCGGATCTTCGAGAAATTCTCGAGAGGATGGGCGCAAACACCGTCTGATCGTTCCGGCGCCGGCCTCGGGCTTGCCATCAGCTGGCAGATCATGAAGCGCCTCAACGGCGATCTCCAATTGCTCCCCGATGCAGGCCTAGGCGCCCGCTTCATGGTAAGCCTGCCTATTGCTAAGCCTAGTTGAACCTTAGTTGGGGGCCGGACGGGGTCGTCTAAATATCGAGATTGACGACCTTCAGAGCATTGTCCTGGATGAATTCGCGCCTCGGTTCGACAACATCACCCATCAGCGTTGAGAAAATTTCATCCGCCTCATCCACATGGTCGATCGTGACCTGGTAGAGGCTTCGGATTTCAGGATCGAGCGTGGTTTCCCAGAGCTGTTCCGGGTTCATCTCGCCCAGCCCCTTGTAACGCTGGATCGACAGACCTCGACGGCCAGCAGCAAGCAACGCGTTCACGAAAGCGAGCGGGCCGGTCACTTCAATCTCGACCGCTTTTCTGGCATAGCGGGCTGGTTCAGCGAAATGGGATTTCAGCGGCTCGATCGCCGTTTGCAGCCGGCGCGCTTCTGGTGTCTTGGCAATCCGCGCATCAAGGCGATAACGTTCCCGCCGCTCACCACGCTGGCGGATGAACAAGAGCGCACCATCATCGTCAACACTGCCTGTCCAGCGCTCCTTGGAAATCCCGTTCAGCCGCTCTGCGATCGTATCGGCGAGCGTCTTGGCCTGCGCTTCATCGCTCAACGTTTCTTCGGTGAACGATCCAGTAAGGGCAGCGGCCTCAACCAGCTCAGCCGGCACACGCCGCTCCAGCGCCTGGATCAAGCTGGTCGCCTGCAAAGCATGATCAACCAGCGCCCTTAGCTGGTCGCCGTCATGGACTGTTCCATCGCTTGTCGTCAGGCTGGCGTCTTCGAGGCCGGCATTGATCAGATAGGCATTCAGCTCGGCATCATCTTTTAGGTAACGCTCAGCATTGCCGCGCTTCACCCGATAGAGTGGCGGCTGGGCGATGTAGAGATGCCCGGCTTCGACGATCTCCGGCATCTGACGATAGAAGAAGGTGAGCAGTAGCGTGCGGATGTGGGACCCATCGACATCGGCATCGGTCATGATGATGATCCGATGATAGCGGAGCTTTTCGAGGTCGAAATCGTCGCGAATGCCGGTACCCATTGCCGTAATCAAGGTACCGATTTCATTCGAGCCGAGGATCTTGTCGAGACGCGCGCGCTCAACGTTCAAGATCTTACCGCGCAGGGGTAGGATCGCCTGGTACTTCCGGTTTCGGCCCTGCTTCGCCGAGCCGCCGGCACTATCACCCTCAACCAGAAAAAGTTCGGCTTTGCTCGGATCACGCTCCTGGCAGTCCGCGAGCTTGCCGGGCAAGTTGGCAACATCGAGGACGCCTTTCCGCCTCGTCAGTTCACGCGCTTTGCGCGCAGCCTCGCGCGCGGCCGCGGCATCCACGACCTTGGCGACGATCATCTTGGCGGCGGCTGGATTTTCTTCGAGCCAGCGGTTGAGCGTCTCGGTAATCAAGCTGGAAACCGCCGGCTGCACTTCGGAGCTGACCAATTTGTCCTTGGTCTGCGACGAGAATTTCGGATCAGGCATTTTGACCGAAAGCACGCAGGTCAACCCTTCTCGCGCGTCCTCGCCAGAGAGCGTCACCTTCTCTCGTTTCACCACGCCGCTTTCCTGGGCATAGCCCTGAATGCAACGGGTCAATGCCGTGCGCAGGCCGGCGAGATGGGTACCGCCGTCGCGTTGAGGGATATTGTTGGTGAAGCAAAGGCAGGTTTCGTGATAGCCGTCATTCCACTCTAACGCTGCGGACACATGGAGACCATCGCGCTCACCGGTGATCGCGACAGGCGGGGTGTGCAGCGCCGTTCGAGCACGGTCCAGATAGCTGACGTAAGCCTCAAGCCCACCTTCGTAGTTCAAGACCACATCGACAGGCTCGTCCTTCCGATCATCGCGTAGCACGATCTTGACGCCGGCATTCAAGAAGGCGAGTTCGCGCAGGCGGTGTTCGAGCGTCGAATAATTGAACTCGGTCTTGGTGAAGGTTTTGTCCGAAGGAAGAAACGTGATCTCGGTGCCCTTCTTGTCTTCGGCCGGACCGACAAGGGCAAGCGGCGAGACGGGTTCACCGCCCTGCTCGAAGCGCATCATATGTTCCTGGCCATTTCGCCAAATGCGCAGCTCCAGCCACTCCGAAAGCGCGTTCACCACCGACACGCCGACACCATGCAGGCCGCCCGACACTTTATAGGAATTCTGATTGAATTTGCCGCCAGCATGGAGGCGGGTCATGATCACTTCGGCCGCCGACACGCCCTCGCCACCATGGATGTCGGTAGGGATACCGCGCCCATTATCGCGCACCGTCACCGATCCATCGCCGTTTAGGACGACATCGACTTGATCGCAATGGCCGGCAAGCGCTTCATCGATCGCGTTATCGACCACCTCGAAGACCATGTGATGCAGGCCGGAGCCGTCATCGGTGTCGCCGATATACATACCGGGTCGGAGCCGAACGGCTTCAAGACCTTCCAAGACCTGGATGGAGGTGCTGTCGTAGGCTTCTTCTGGCGGTGTGGGCATTGCTTGGCTAGTTGACATCGTAGGGGTGCAGCTCTGATGAATTGACGGTAAAGTATTGAGCACGTTGGCCGAAAGGTTGGAAAACGCTGCCATCCGTGCCGGTGAGCCAGGCTTGGGTGCCAAGCATGGCAAGTTCGTTGAAGAGATGGTGCCGCCGCTCGGCGTCAAGATGGGCGGCGACTTCATCCAAAAGTAAAATCGGAAGCCTCTGGTTCAGGCCAGCGCGTCGACGCGCTTCCGCAAGACAGATACTGATCAGCAAGGCTTTTTGCTGCCCGGTTGAGCAATCCTTGGCCGGCATGCCGCTCTTGCCATCATGGACGATAAGGTCGCTTCGATGAGGTCCGATAGCCGTGGTGCCAGTCTCAGCGTCTTGTCGTCGATTGGCGGAGAAAGCCTCCGCAAGGCGTTGTTCGGCATCGAGGGCGGGCAGATCTTCGAGCCATGTTTCGACTTGGCCCGCAAGCTGGATCTGCGGCCTCGGAAACGGCCCCGGGTCATTGGAAAGCTCGACACGAAGGGCCCGAACAGTCTGCCGTCTGGCGGCCGCAATCGCGATGGCGGCACTGGCGGCACGTGTTTCGATCGCATCAAGCCACACCTCATCCGGGCAATCACTGCGCAACAGGCGGCTGCGCTCCTTCAATGTCTGATGATAGCCGGTGACGCGACCAACATGGGCGGGATCGCTGGCAAGCACCAGCCGATCCAAAAATCGCCGCCGCTCGCTGCTACCCTCTTGAAACAACCGATCCATCGCCGGCGTTAGCCAAAGCACGGCCAGCAGATCGCCAAGGGCCGCCTGGTTGGTCGCGGGCGCGCCATCGATCCTGACAAGTCGCCGCTCGCGGCCATCATCGGTCGAGCGCGCCGTGCCAATCTCGCTGGTGCCAAGCGTGCTTTGCACTCTTGCAGCGATCGACCAGGCGCCGCCGTTCAACATATCAAGATCGCGAATACGCGCCTTGCGCAGACCACGCCCCGGCGTCAGCAAGGAAACAGCTTCCAGTAGATTGGTCTTTCCAGCACCATTGGCGCCGGTCAGCACCACGGGCCGTGCATCGATCTCCACACGAAGTGCTGCATAGGAGCGGAAATTATTAAGGACAAGGCGTTTGACGGCGGGAGACCTGGCCGCTTCGACCGTTCTATCGACCTTACGGTCCTTATCGCGATCGAGCGTCAGGATCATCACACGCGCATGGGCATCAGGACATACAACGTACTGCTGTCCTTGGGATCCCGCAGCAAGGTCGGCGCCCCTGCATCAGCTAAAGCCAGTTCGATGTCATTCCCTTCGATCTGGCCGGTGATATCAAGGATGTAGCGGGCGTTGAAGCCGATCTCCATGACATCGCTTTGGTAGTCGACATCGATCTCATCGACGGCACGGCCCGCGTCGGGACTGATCGCCGTCAAGGTCAGTTTGCCTGGCGCCATGGCAAGCTTGATCGCGCGCGACTTGTCGGTCGAAATGGTGGCAACCCGGTCGACCGCCTGTGCGAGATTGGCGGTGGGCATCACCATCAGCTTGTTATTGTCGGACGGGATAACGCGCTCGTAATCCGGGAAGGTGCCATCGATCAAGCGCGAACGCAGCAAGGCCGCACCAACCTTGAAGCGGATACGGGCATTGGAAAGCGCGACGTCGACCAGCGCGTCTGGCTCCAGTTCATCGATCAGCTTTCTGAGTTCGCCGACGGTCTTTCTCGGCACGATGACACCGGGCATGCCGGCGGCACCTTCGGGAAGTGCAACTTCGACCCGGGCGAGACGATGGCCATCGGTGGCGACACTTCGAAGGCAGCTCGCCGCCCCCTCCTCGATCGCGTGCAGAAAGATGCCGTTCAGATAATAGCGCGTCTCCTCAGTGGAGATCGCAAAGCGCGTGCGATCGATTAACCTGATCAGGTCACTTACTGGAAGCGAAAACGAATGATCCAGCCCCTCATCAGTCATCGCCGGGAAGTCAGCGGCGGGCAGGCAGGGCAGATCGAAGGTCGTGCGACCTGAACGAAGACTGAGCTCAGCACCTTGCTCGCTCCGCTCAAGCTCGATATGGCTCCCCTCCGGCAGTTTGCGCACGACGTCATAAAGCGTGTGCGCTGCCGCCGTCGTCGCCCCAGGCCTGATCACCTCGGCTTCGGTAGCATCGACCACGGAAAGATCCATGTCGGTCGCCGTCAGGCTAATGCCGTTATCAGCAGCTTCCAGCTTGACATTGGATAGGATTGGAATGGTTGTACGTCGCTCAACCACACTCTGTACGTGAGTGAGGGCTTTGAGCAGAGCTGCACGCTCGAAGGCTAACTTCATAATCGCGCCAAGTGTTCCAAAGGTGGTTTAACGTCACATCCCGGCACAGCTAGCAAACGAGCAGATTCCCGCCGGGTCGGGACAATATCACCAATTTGACGAAAAAAAAGGCATCTCTGCCGAGTAAGGCAGCTTTTTTTTGGTGACTTATCCCTATTTGGTAAACCAGACAGGCAACTGCAACCCACCCGGCAGAGATCAGCTATCGCCCTCAAGTCGCCGTGATGGTCCTAACCATGGAGCTGACGACGCAATTGCTCGATATCTTCGCTGATCACAGCATCCGATGCGCGTAGTTCCTCGATCTTCCGAATGGCATGCATCACCGTTGTATGATCACGACCACCGAAACGCCGGCCGATTTCCGGCAGGGATCTGGGGGTCAGCTGCTTGGCCAGATACATCGCCACTTGCCTCGGCCGAGCGACGACACGTGCACGCCTGGCCGAATGCATGTCCGATACCTTGATGCTGTAATGTTCTGCCACCCGCTTTTGGATCTCATCGATCGTGATGCGCCGCTCATGAGCGCGCAACAGGTCTTGCAGAACCTCCTGCGCCATCTCCAACGTGATCGCCCGACCCACTAGGGTCGCCTGGGCGACGATGCGGTTCAACGCCCCTTCAAGCTCGCGAATATTCGAGGTGATGCGATGGGCCAGGAACTCTAGAACACGATCCGGCACCTTAGCCTGAGCCGCCAGAACCTCAGCTTTCGTCTGCAGAATTCCAAGCCTGAGTTCATACGTCGAGGGATGGATATCGACCACCAGCCCCCAGCCGAGCCTCGATCGGATCCGCTCTTCGAGACCGGAAAGTTCAGATGGGCTGCGGTCCGATGAAATAACGATCTGGCTGCCACGATCAATCAGCGTGTTGAACGTGTGGAAGAACTCTTCCTGGGTGCTGTCCTTGCCACCGATGAACTGAACATCGTCGACCATCAGCACATCGACTGAGCGGAAAAGTTCCTTAAAGCTCATCGTGTCCTTGCATCGAAGGGCGCGAATGAACTGATACATGAACTTTTCTGCGCTGAGGTAAACGACCTTACGCTCGGGTGCTTGGCGCTGAATTTCCCAGGCAATAGCATGCATGAGATGGGTCTTGCCAAGGCCAACGCCGCCGTAAATGAACAACGGATTGAAGGGCAGCTGGTTGAGTTCGGCCACCCTTTTTGCGGCAGCGAAGGCGAGTTCGTTCGGTTTGCCGACGACAAAGTTGTCAAAGGTGCAGCGCGGATCCAGCGGCGCGCTGACCTCAGCGCTTGGCGTGATTTCGCTTACCCTAGGCGACGGCCGGGAAAAATCCGTGACCAATGCCGATGACGCGGGTGCCGCGGCTGCCATCTTGTCGCTCGCCTTACTGGCGATGCTTGGCGACTGGGCAATGGTCAGGGCAACACCATCCACGATCGGATTGGTACGACGCCAAAGAATCTTGATCCGATCGGCATAATGAGACGCGATCCAATCACGAAGAAAACGCGTGGGCACGGACAACCGCACCCGATCCCCTTCCAATCCCTCCAGCGTCAAGGACGCCAGCCAGGTTCTGTAGGCGGTATCACCATATTCCGACTTGAGCTGCCTCTTAACATGGGCCCATTGCTGCTCAAGGTCGAAAGTTGCGCTCTTCGGACGGACGTTCATATCATTTTCAGATCTAAAGCCTTCGCTTTGGCGGAGGAAACTAGGATGCATACGAACCACAAATCACAGCAATTTTTACCATTACGACGCAAAACTCCAGGTTGACCGAAAGATTGCTCTCGCGGTTCGGTCTAACACGTCGTGTATTTAACAGACGCTACAAGTTCATTCGTGAGGGGGACGGTAATCTGGTGACGATTGTATGACAAGGTGACCGAAAGGGGAACAATTGCTATCGCGCAAAAGTTGATACAAAAAAGTCACGCTAGCCTTTGAAATTTACGTCGAAAAAACGTGTATTTTTTTTTAAAGATAGACCTGAACGCGGTGCCATCTGCGCTCAGATTAGAACATGGTGTTGCCGCATCAAACTGATGCGGCTTGTCCATCTGCAGACATTTGATTGACCTGACGCGCAAGGCGGGAAATCCGCCGGGAGGCCGTGTTGAGCTTCAAGACGCCTTTGCGAACACCGCGCCTGATTTCAGGCTCAGCAACGCTTAATGCTGTCTTGGCCGCCTCGGCATCGCCACCGGCAACGGCGAGCTCGACCTTCTTGATGAAACCCCGAATACGACTGGTCCGTGCGCGATTGACCAACGTCTTCTTTTCAGTTTGCCTGATACGCTTCTTGGCAGAACGATGATGCGCCATAGGGATTCTAAACCTCGATTCAAAAGATGTGCCGCGGAGATATACTGACGCTTGACCGTCACGTCAATGTTAAGCCTGGGGAAAACACTGGGTTTTCCCTTTGAGCAAGCTTCATATCAACGACAAAAGGCCTTGTTCGGTCCGACGGCAGCACCGCTTCAGCGCTGGGTGAAATTGGCGGTCCGTTTCTCTAGGAAGGCGCGCATGCCTTCCTTTCGATCCTCAGCCGCGAAGGTCCCATAGAACATACGGCGCTCAGCGGCGATCCCCTCGCTCAACGTGGTCTCATAAGCGACATTCACGGCATCCTTGGCCATGGCCACGATGGGCTGTGATTTCTCAGCAATCGTGCCAGCCACCTTGATCGCCTCATCCAGCAGGCTTGCCACCGGGACAACCCTCGAGACCAAATTGGCCTGTTCGGCCTCCTTGGCGTCCATCATGCGACCGGTCAGCACCATCTCCATGGCCTTGGACTTACCAATGGCCCGCGTGAGCCGCTGGCTTCCTCCTGCTCCAGGTATGGTGCCAAGATTGATCTCAGGCTGCCCGAATTTCGCATTATCGCCCGCAATAATGATATCGCACATCATGGCAAGCTCGCAGCCTCCGCCAAGAGCATGACCGGCGACAGCCGCGATGATCGGCTTTTTGGTCAAGGCGACATCCTGCCATGGGCGAATAAAATCTTCGCGGTAGGCGTCCATGAAATCCTTTGATTCCATCTCAGCAATGTCAGCGCCAGCAGCAAAAACCCGTTCCGACCCCGTCAGGACAATCGCAGCAACATTATCGTTGGCATCAAAAGCGTTCAGAGCTTGATTGAGTTCGCCGATCAAAACGGAATTAAGCGCATTCACTTTCGGACGATTAAGCGTAATGATCCCAACGGGATCTCGGCTCTCGACCAAGATGGTCTCATAGGCCATGAAAATTCTCCCCCAAGCTTGGCTATCGAGGCTGATCGAATGATTGATCCTCCTTCGAAAGCGGAAGCGGAATAAACACCAAGAAGGGGCTTCCCGTCTAGACTTGACAGTTAGCCTGTTCCCCTATTCCGACATGTTAAATGATCCATGGCCGGCCGCTGCATAATGGAGCGCTTCTGCCGCCTGTGATCTCCCCTGATCCAGGACATAGAACACCCCACATTCCCTGCCAGAGCGATCCAGCCCCTTCCGCACCCCAACCTCCCGATATTGTCGAGTACGGCGGATGGTTGGGTGGAGAAAAGGTTGGTGCCGCATGAGCCTCATCGGGGAATGCGCTAGATTGCGCAACTCAACCATCGGATTTCAACGCTGACAGCGGCCGCAATAAAACGTCGTCCGGTTCGCCTGCACGATCGTTTTGATAGGATGTCCGCAGACTAGGCAAGGAAGATCAGCGCGGCCGTAAACCTCGAACTGGTGCTGGAAATAACCGAGTTCGCCATCAGTCTGAACATAGTCCCGAAGCGAGGACCCGCCAGCTTCGATCGCTTCGGCCAGAACAGCCCTGATCGTCTCGGCCAGACGCATGTAATGGCGTGATTTCAAAGAACTTGCCTCGCGGCCAGGCGCAATGCCAGCTCGAAAGAGACTCTCACAAGCATAGATGTTCCCGACACCGACTACGAGTTTCTGGTTCATGATGGCGATTTTGATCGGGCTATGGCGCTTGGCAAGCTTCGCGCGCAAGGCCTTGCCGTCAAAAGTGGGATCCAGAGGCTCAAGGCCAAGATCGACCAGACGCGGATGGTTCGGCAATGCCGATGCCGCAACTAGATCAAGCATGCCGAAGCGGCGTGGATCGACATAGCGAAGCTTGGATCCATCATCGAAGCCGAAGGTCAGATGTTCGTGCTTGGCGACCACATCACCATCAAAAAGCAAACGCCCAGACATGCCCAGATGAAGCAAAAGCGTATGGTCACTATCCAACGCCGCTAGAATATATTTTGCGCGCCGGCTGAATGCGACAAAACGACAACCTATCAGCCGATCTGGCAGGGCAGGTGGCAAGGGGAAACGAAGATCGGCGCGATGCTGCACGAATGACGTGATCCTCCGGCCGAGAAGGCGGGTTTCCAGACCGCGCATCGCGGTCTCGACCTCGGGCAGTTCCGGCATGGCGGCGTTTCCATTGTCTCAATTGTTCGACGATCAACGGGGTGAGCAACCTTGTCGCCCCTTCGCGGCTTTCGTACAACGATGTCGGTCCTCCCCGGCTGATCGGGTTCGAAAGGCGAAATGCGATGACCTCTTCTATCGATCGAGCCAAGACGAGATTGGCGACGTCTTTCGGCTACCAGGAAGTACGCCCCGAAGACAAGCCCAAGTTGGTCGAGGATTTGTTCGAACGGGTCGCCACCCGCTATGACCTGATGAACGACTTGATGAGCGGTGGGATTCACCGGCTTTGGAAAGCCGCGATGATCGATCATCTAGCACCCCGGCCTGGCATGACGATGGTCGATGTTGCCGGCGGCACCGGCGACATCGCCTTTCGCGTACTGGATCGCTTGAAAGCCAGAGGCGGCAAACCACCGGCGATTCTCATCTGCGACGCCAATCCCGCCATGCTTGGCGTCGGTCGGGATCGGGCGATCGATCGCAATGAGCTGGTGGCCATCGATTGGGTTTGCGGTGATGCGCAGACATTGCCGCTACCGGACAGTTGCATGGATGCTTATACGATCGCCTTTGGCATCCGCAATGTGACCCATATCGAGAAGGCCCTCGCCGAGGCGAAACGTGTTCTGAAGCCGGGTGGCCGTTTCCTCTGCCTCGAATTTTCCGCTCTTCAGTGGAGTGGGTTGAAATCGATCTATGACGCCTTTTCCTTCAAGATCGTTCCCTGGCTTGGCGAAAAGGTCGCCGATGATCGGCTCGCTTACGAATATCTAGTTGAGAGCATCCGGCGCTTCCCAGATCAAAACACCTTTGCCGGCATGATCGAGGAAGCGGGATTAGCGCGTGTTCGCCATACCAACCTGACCGGTGGCGTGGCGGCCCTCCATTCGGCGTGGCGCCTCTAGCGGTATGACCACATCATTTCGGCATCTCTGTCGGCTCATCAGCATCGGGCGATGTCTGACGCGTCATAACGCGTTGTTTTTTGTTGAGCACCTGCCGCTGCCCGGTCCTGTCATCTGGTGTTGCAAGCGACTCGCCAATCAAAAGGCGTCTGGAAGACCTGGCGAGCGATTGGCGAGCGCATTGCAGGCACTTGGTCCGAGCTTCATCAAGTTTGGCCAGAGCCTGGCCACCCGTTCAGACCTCTTTGGCGAGCGTTTCGCAAGCGATCTCTCAAAGCTGCAGGATCGCCTGCCGCCCTTCGATGCCGAGATCGCCCGCCGTCTGATCGAAGAAGAACTGGACAAGCCACTTGACGATTTGTTCTCGTATTTCGACGACAAACCCGTCGCTGCAGCCTCGATCGCACAAGTCCATTTCGCAATCACCACGGATGGCGACGAGGTTGCCGTAAAGGTCTTGCGACCGGGCATCGAACGACAAATGATCGAGGATCTCGATCTGTTTGCCTGGATTGCTGCCTGGATCGAGCGCCTGCAGCCCAGCCTTAGGCGGCTAAGACCCATTGCTGCGGTGGCGACCTTCGCCGAATCGACCAAGATCGAAATGGATCTCCGTCTCGAAGCCGCTGCCGGTGCCGAGCTTGCTGAGAATTGCCGCAATGACGCCGGTTTCAGGGTACCGACCATCGATTGGCAACGAACCGGGCGCCGCATCTTGACCCTGGAACGCGTTCAAGGCCTGGCATCGGATGATCGTGATGGGCTGATCGAAGCCGGTTTTGATCCCGATCTCATCCTGACACGAGCGGCGGAAATCCTGTTCAAGCAGGTCTTCAGAGACGGATTTTTTCATGCCGACATGCATCCCGGCAACATGTTCATCGACGCCGAGGGTGATCTGGTGCCGATCGATTTCGGCATTATGGGAAGACTGGACGCCGCCACCCGCCGTTTCCTTGGCGAAATGTTGCTGGGTTTCCTGACGGCGGATTACAAACGCGTTGCGGATGTACATTTCGATGCGGGTTATGTGCCTGCCGACAAGGACAAGCTGTCCTTTATGCAAGCTTGCCGATCCATCGCGGAGCCCATCCGCGACCGCCCGCTCACGGAGATCTCGATCGGCCGTCTACTTGGCCAGATGTTCGATATCACCGAAAATTTTGCTATGCAGACGCAGCCCCAGCTTCTCCTCTTACAAAAGACCATGGTGGTCGTCGAAGGCGTTGGCCGAAAGCTCAATCCGAAGATCAATATGTGGCAGTTGGCGCAGCCACTGATCGAAACCTGGATGATCGACAATCTCGGACCGCAAGCACAGATCAAAACCGTCATTGATGACGGAATCGAGACCCTAAAGCGGATGCCTCAATTGATCGAGCGCGCCGAGCGCGCTCTGGATGCGGCCCTCGACGACGGAGTCAAACTGGATACCGCCAATCTCGGCCAGGGACGCGGCATCTCCTTCAGTCAGGCTGGCTGGGCGCTGACCTTGTTCGTTGCCGGCTTGATGCTTGGTCTCGCTGTCGGCTGATCTTGGCAACCCTATCGGGCGGTCCCGACGTATCGCTCGCCTTCGATGCCCCCTCTCAGCTATCATCGGTGGAACGCCTTTCTACAGCAACGGAGCGAGGCATCTTGTCGAAGCGCATACTTCTGATCATCGCCGGCGGGATCGCCGCTTATAAGACGTTGGACGTCATTCGTCGCTTGCGCGAGCGGGATGTCGATGTCCGATGCATTCTCACGAAGGCAGGTTCCGCCTTTGTCACCCCCTTATCCATCGCTGGTCTCTCCGGCAACAAAGTGTACACCGATCTGTTTTCGCTCACGGATGAGGCGGAAATGGGTCATATTCGCCTCTCTAGGGATGCCGACCTCGTCGTCATCGCCCCGGCAACCGCAGATCTGATGGCCAAGATGGCCAATGGACTGGCCGATGATCTTGCATCGACCGCGTTGCTTGCCACCGATAAACCTGTGCTTGTTGTACCGGCGATGAACCCGGAGATGTGGCAGCATCCGGCCACCCAAAGAAACATCCAACAATTGCAACAAGACGACATTCTCTTCATCGGTCCCAATGAGGGTGAGATGGCCTGCGGCGAAACCGGACGCGGGCGTATGGCGGAACCGAATGAGATCGTTCAGGCAATCATGGCGGCCTTTGACCCGGTGACGCTACCACTCAAAGGTATCAAGGCTCTGGTCACAAGTGGCCCCACCTATGAGGCCATCGATCCGGTCCGCTTCATCGGCAACCGATCTTCGGGAAAGCAGGGCCACGCGATTGCCAGAGCTCTTCGCAGAGCCGGTGCCGAGGTTACCTTGGTTTCCGGCCCCGTTGATGAGCCCACGCCCGCCAATGTCGAGATCCACCACATCGAGTCTGCAAGGGAGATGCTGCAGTCGTGCAAAGAGGCCTTGCCCATTGACGTTGCGGTATGTGTTGCCGCCGTCGCGGATTGGCGACCGGCGAATCAGCTAGATCAGAAGATCAAAAAGAAGGTCGGTGAAGAGGCACCCAGTCTGGCCTTGGTGGAGAACCCCGACATTCTAAAGACTTTGTCGAAGCCCGGATCGCGTCGCCCCAAACTCGTCATCGGATTTGCAGCGGAAACCGAGAACGTCGACGACAATGCACGCCGGAAGCTGGCAAGCAAAGGATGCGATTGGATCCTCGCCAATAATGTCGGTTTGGAACAAGCGACGTTCGGAAGCGTTAACAACACAATACTTCTGTTTGATGACCGGGGTAATTGTGAATCGTGGCCAGAAATGACGAAGGATGACGTTGCCGAACGCCTTGTAGCCAAGATTGCCCTTCATCTGAAGGCTGCCTGCATCGAGGAACCAACCGTATGAGATACAAAAAATTGAGCAAAGAAAGACGATTTACCCCTGTCAATTTTTCAATTGCGACACATCTAAATTAGGACAACCTTAATTAGGGAAACAAAGATGCGGGACGGATTGCCATGCTGAGGCCCTCAAAGAAGTTGGTTTTGGCGCTTGAGGCGGTCACTGACATAGCGTTTCATGGTGGCCCTGAGCCAGTTCAAAGCCAGGATATTGCTCGGCGTTTGATCTTGCCACGTCGGTATCTTGAGCAGGTCATGCAACAACTCGTGCGCGCGGGTATCCTCCGCGGTGTGCGCGGACCACGAGGCGGCTACAGGTTGGCGCGCGAGCGCAATCGTGTCAGCGTCGGCGACGTGGTGCGCGTGGTCCGTGGCATCGAGGAATTGCCTGCGCAGGAAGAATTCGGTTCGGCATCAGAACTCGGTCGCAAAGTCGTTGGACCGTTCTGGGCCAATACCGAGCATGAATTGATGACGCGCCTCGATCGCGTGACCATCGATGACCTCTGCCGGCGGGCTGAAGAGCGTGGGGTGGCCAGCGAGTCACATCGCGAGGTCGATTACGCTCTTTGATCCGCTTGCTCTCGGCGAGTTGTATGTAATCTGCCAGGGCCTGTCGGTGATCGCGAAGCAGGGGTGATGACGGTTGTCGAAGGACCTCCGGAAAATTGCCCCTGGTTCATTTCCTGGTCAGGTCAAGCCGGCCAGCCTAACAACCCGCTATGTCGGGCTGGCAGGAAGTGCGCGGCGCCACGCAATCATGGCGTGGAAATGCTCCGAATGGCCGGCACCGGCGGATGCTGGAAACTATCGTGATATCGTCATGTGGTTGCACCTGACCTCTTGCAGCCTGGATTTGACGATAAGCACTCCTGCCAGCAATGGCGATCGCCCGTTAGCCATCTATTACCAGGCCCCGTCGGCAAGATGACCAACAAGTTTTGAACGGAACATTTTTCGAACACCGACCAAGCCTGCTCAATATAGAACAACAGCAACTGACCTCTTCAGCCGGACAGTATTGATACCTTGAATTTTTCTTTGAAAAAAGAAAGGAGGCCGAAGCCTCCGATCTCGAATATTGTTCTCGAGAACTTGCTGCATTCGCAGCTTATTTGTACACAATCTTTGATAATTTATTTCTACAGGGCAATCAAGTTTTATTCGATTGATCGCCTAAACCTTTCTTTCTACCATAAGCTTCTTGACCTCGGCGATCGCCTTTGCAGGATTCAGGCCTTTGGGGCAGGTGTTGGAGCAATTCATAATGGTATGGCATCGATAGAGGCGAAACGGATCCTCGAGATTGTCCAGGCGCTCGCCGGTATGATCGTCGCGGCTATCGATCAGCCAGCGATAAGATTGCAGCAAGACGGCAGGGCCAAGATAACGGTCGCTGTTCCACCAATAGCTTGGGCAGCTCGTGCTGCAGCAAGCGCAAAGAATGCACTCATAGAGGCCATCCAATTTGGCGCGCTCTTCAGGATCCTGCAGTTGTTCCGTTTCAGGCGTCGGTGCTTTGGTTTGAATCCAGGGTTCGATCGATTCATACTGAGCCCAAAACTGGGTGAAATCTGTAACCAGATCCTTGATGACCGATTGATGAGGTAGAGGGTTGACACGCACGGAGCCTTCAATGTCGTCGATAGACTTAAGACAGGCCAGCGTATTTTCACCGTCGACATTCATCGCACATGAACCGCAAATTCCCTCCCGACAGGATCTGCGGAAGGTCAGGCTCGAATCCATGTCGGATTTTATCTTGATCAGGGCATCGAGGACCATCGGCCCACAACTCTCAAGATCGACCTCAAAGGTATCGACAGTTGGGTTGTTTTCATCGTCCGGATTATAACGGTAGACTTTGAAGTCCTTGGTTTTCTTAGCACCATCCGGAGCAGGGTAGCGTTTACCCTCATGAATGCGGGAATTGGCAGGCAATGTAAACTCGGCCATTTAAACTCGTCTCCGATCTAGTGGTATGACCACATCATTTGGTTCCCAGCACTGTCGAAGACGATACCTGGAACGCCAGGGGGATGCGGTCCCTTGTCGAGATTGCGTCGGGGATCTTTCGACAAAATCGCCCTACCAGGACGTTGGCAATCGCCATTCGTTCCGTGTACGGGTGGGGGTTGCACCAAATGGTGCCAGCACCCTGCCCGGTCGATGGCATCTCAATAAACACGCTTTTGCGGCGGTACTGGCTCAACTTCATTCGTCATGGGATTGCTATGCACGGGACGGTCGCTGATCCGCGCCTTGTAGCTCGCCTCATCGACCCAACAAAGCGTGTGTTTCATCCATTGATCATCATCACGGTCTGGATAATCTTCGCGGGCATGGGCGCCACGGCTTTCCGTCCGTTGGACAGCGGATGCCAAGGTCGCAACGGCTTGAAGCATCAGGTTTTGCAACTCCAATGCTTCCACCAGATCCGTGTTCCAGATCAATGACCGGTCGGTAAGCTTCAGATCACTGAGCGATGAGGCAACATCGCCAAGTTTCCCCTCTCCTTCTTCCAAGACGTCGCCAGTACGGAACACGCTCGCATAACGTTGCATCGTCCTCTGCATGTTAAGGCGAATCTCACCGCTGGAGACATCTCCGTCGGCGTGACGGACTTTGTCCAGTCGCTCAATGGCGGCATCACCAGCATCTTTCGCCAGCGGCTTCTGTGCGGCACCTGGCGTTAAAATCTCGGCGGCACGATGGGCGGCAGCCCGACCAAAGACAACCAGGTCAATCAGCGAATTACCGCCCAAACGATTGGCCCCGTGAACCGAGGTACAGCCCGCTTCGCCAACAGCCATAAGGCCAGGGACGACCACATCGCCACTGCCATTTGGCGTGACCGTTTCCGTGAGATAATTAGTCGGGATACCACCCATGTTGTAGTGGCATGTCGGAACCACGGGGATGGGTTCCTTGGTGACATCAACCGCCGCAAAAATGCGCGCTGTTTCCGAGATGCCCGGCAGCTTTTCATGAAGCACGTTGGAATCGAGATGTTCCAGATGGAGGTTAATGAACTCTCCCTCGGGGCCGCAACCACGTCCTTCATTGATCTCGATGGTCATCGCCCGCGAAACGACGTCGCGCGAGGCAAGATCCTTGGCGGTTGGCGCATAACGTTCCATGAAACGCTCGCCGTCCTTGTTGGTGAGATAGCCACCCTCACCCCTCGCCCCTTCAGTGATCAGGCAGCCTGCGCCGTAGATGCCAGAGGGGTGGAACTGGACAAATTCCATATCCTGCAAAGGCATTCCAGCACGCAAAACCATGGCATTGCCGTCACCAGTACAGGTATGCGCCGAGGTACAGGAGAAATAGACCCGGCCGTAACCACCTGTCGCGAGCACGACCATCTGGGCCTGAAAACGATGAAGCGTCCCATCTTCCAGACAAAGTGCGGTGATCCCCCGGCAAGTGTTATCATCCTCGTCCATAATCAGGTCTAGGGCGAAATATTCGTTAAAGAACTGAACTTTATGGCGAAGTGACTGCTGGAAAAGGGTGTGCAAGATCACATGGCCGGTACGGTCGGCGGCGGCGCAGGTCCGATAGGCTTGATTCTTACCGTAATCAGTCGATTGCCCACCAAAAGCACGCTGGTAGATCTTGCCTTCACCAGTGCGTGAAAACGGCACGCCATAATGTTCCAACTCAATGACTGAGGCCGGCGCGTTCTTGGTCATATATTCGATCGCGTCCTGGTCACCCAGCCAGTCAGACCCCTTGACCGTGTCGTACATATGAAAGCGCCAGTCGTCGGTGCCCATATTGCCAAGGGCCGCATTAATCCCACCTTGGGCAGCGACCGTATGGGAGCGTGTTGGATAGACCTTGGATATACAGGCGGTCTTGAGACCAGCTTCCACCATCCCGACGGCCGCGCGCAAACCGGAACCGCCCGCGCCAACAACAACAACGTCGAATTGATGATCAACGATCGGATAAGCTTTAGCCATGGAGTTCTCTTTCGGTTCTCAGATCAGCGTGACGACTGTTCTGGCGATCAACTTCCAAGCGATGTTTTCAAGATGGCGACAGCACAGGCAGCGGCGAACACGATGCAAGCTAATGTCACGGCAAGCAAACTAGCGAGCTTGATGCCCTCATGGTGGACATAGTCTTCAATCACGACCTGCACACCAAGTTTCGCATGATAAAATGATGAACCGATCAAAAGCAGCATGAACGTCGTCGAGAGGGGGGATGACAACCATGCTCTGGTCTCTTCATAGCTGGCACCGGCCAGCGATATCGAGCTGATCAAAAACCAGAGAACCAAGAAGAGATTGGCGATCGCCGTCAGGCGCTGCATCTTCCAATGCCCGACGCCTTCTCTCGCCGAACCAAGGCCGCGGATCTGTGCTAGGGGCGTTCTCAATTGCATGGGCGTTTCCTCAACCGACAATTGCGATGGCAAGCCAAACAAGCAGGGTCGTAATGCAGGCAAATACAATCACCATGAGGCCCGATTTACGCGCGACCTCCGGCTCGAATCCATACCCCATATCCCAAACGAGATGACGCAGACCATTGCCTAGGTGATAGGTCAAGACGAAGGTATAGCCGAAGAGGACCAGCACGCCAAAAGGGTTGTCTTTCCACCATTCGACCGTGGCAAATGCCTCCGGCCCGCTCGCAAGAGCCAACAGCCACCAAGTCAGCAGGATCAAACCTAAGGTCAGCGCGATGCCACTTGCACGATGGGCAATCGATAGCGCCATCGTCAAATACCAGCGGTAGATTTGAAGGTGGGGCGAAAGGGGCCGGGCTACCTTGGCCATCGGGCTCTCCAAAGGGGCAAATGACGAGCGAGCTATATGCTATTTTTTTCAATCGGGAGAATAGCTTCTCGCCATGGCAAGTCAACGTCATGACTGCCAAAAAGCAACCAACACTCTATCCGGCATAGTCAAATTTGATGACGAAAAAGTTAATGGCAGTGATGATTAACCGCACCTGAGCTTAACGCGCTCAAATTGCCGCAGTTCGCCCTCTTCATCCACCAAAACGTTAATCAAAGGCTTACCAATCGACCTCAGGCTGGGTAGTATGCCTCATCTCATGGTTCACACCGACGATCTCTATGGAAGAATTCATGCCAACGAACGACTATGCCGAAACAATCAATCTCATCGAGCGCCTACATCGCCGATTTCTCGACGTCCTACGGGCAGAACTCGAACGGGTCGGAATTAGCGACATCAACAATGTTCAAGGTCTGCTCCTCGCCAATATCGGTGAGGAAGAGGTCAGCGTCGGCGATCTGGTCAACCGCGGCTATTATCTGGGATCCAATGTCACCTATAATTTAAAGCGCCTGGTCGATGCCGGCTATGTCGAACAGGAGCGCTCAGCGCGTGACCGACGGGTTGTGCGGATCAAGCTTTCGCAAAAGGGACGCGACCTCTGCCGCTACATCAATGCGATGCTGAACGATCAGAGCAGGGCCTTGGAAGATAGCTCGACCCTTCGTCCCCTGGATCAGCTTAATGCGCAGCTTCGTGACCTCGAGCTTTTCTGGACGGCGGAGCTTTCAGCGCCTAAAGGCAATCGTCCGAGTTCAGCACTCGGCAATCCGACCGAGCAGGACGCGACGATGAGCCCCAGTCACTGACGGCAAGTTCGTCGGTCGTCCATCAAGTCGATCCGACGCCAGAACAGCGAAAGCAATCGCCTCCTTGGCATCGACCGGCAGCCCCATCGCATCGCTTGCCTGAACCAGCCTGGGCGCGAACCCTTCGGCAAGACCTGCCATGACGACGGGGTTTCGACTGCCACCACCGCTTACGATCACCGCCGTCACCTCGATGCTCGGCGCAATGAAGCGTTCGTAGGTGTCGACAATGCCCCAGACCGTCAGGGCCGCGAACGTCGCCATGAGATCGCGGACGGTTTGTCCATTGTCGCCATGGAGATCAATGCCCGCCAAAATTTCGCTAAGAAAATGGTCACCGAATTGTTCCCGACCGGTGGAGCGCGGCGGCGATGAGGTAAAATAGGGGTGGCTCTTCAATCGGGCCAGCAACAGCGGATCAATCCGGCCGCCAGATGCCAACACACCATCGATATCGGCCTGCGCTTCACCCTTTGACCAGCGCCTAGCCAACCCATCCATCAACATATTCCCCGGCCCGCAATCCATCCCCAGGACAGAAGCCTTACCGACAATTTCTGCCGGCAGCGCAGTAACATTGGCGATGCCGCCGATGTTGATCGCCAGGAGCGCCTGGCCGCGATCGCTCAGCAAGCGTTGATCGACATAAGGAACGAGCGGTGCGCCCGTCCCGCCAACAGCGATATCGTTCATGCGAAAATCATAGATCACGGGGCAGCCAAAACGGGCTGCAAGCGGCCCGGGATCACCCAATTGCAGGGTGGTTCTGCCATGATCGTGAAACACCGTCTGGCCATGGCTGCCAATCAGATGCGGTTCACGTCCGAGCGGCAGCATCACGCGTTCAACCGCATCGGCAAAATAAGTGCCGAGATCTTGGTGGAGATGGGCGATCGCGGCGGGGCTGGAAAGCCTCTCCGGTTCCATCGCCTTTCGGAGGTCTTCAGGCATGGCTGCGGTCTCGAAGGCCAGGAGATCGATACCGAGATCATCGCCTGGGCGTATGGAGCAAACCGCGATATCCAGGCCATCCATCGACGTGCCGGTCATCAAGCCCACTACGCAGCGTTCCTTGAGCGCTGCTGCCTCTTGAAGTCGTATCAAAGATCTTCACCCCCTTGAAATAGCGATCATCACCGCCGGCCTGATCGGATCGGCGGTAGACCACCTCATTGGTGCTAAACGGTTTTTTCGTCACGACCTTATCGTTGAGCAGCAACCGCTACCTGAAGATCATCGTCAGCCTCTCGATCGACATTCTCGATGATGGGCAGGGTCTTTGCGATCAGCACGACGATCACGCTGAAGATCGCCATCGCCCAGAAAACCCCATCGAAAGCGCCGGTTGTGGCATAGATCATGGCGATGAGCGGTACACCGAGTGCGCTGATGCCAAGGGCGATGACGAACTTCAGGCCATAAAGCGTGGCACGCCATCGGGTCGGCGTGTAACGGGCAACAAGACAATTCTCGATCGGCTGGGTGCCGGTCTGTACGGTCACGGCGAGCGCCACCAAAGCAATCAACGCGATATTCTGGGTCAAGGCGGTGACCGCCAAGAGCATCACCTGCATGACATAGCTCAAGATATAAAGCCTGCGCTCGTCGTGCCGATCGGCGAGATAGCCGCCCAAGAGCTGCCCCAGCATCGAGATCACGTAAACGATGGAGACGAGGCTGCCGGCAGCCGTGGCGCTGAAGCCGATCTGGTCACCGAGACGAGCTTGAAAGATTTTTGGAAGCCCAACAGCATTCATCTGGAAAATCATGCCGGTGAACAGGATTGCGCCGAGCATCAACATCAGCCCCCGCTGCAAGCCGGCGGCATCGGGTGCTGTCCGATCGGGGCGATAGGCGGCGCGTTGCATGGCGCAAGCACCGCGTCGCAATTCGCGCCAGAATAACAAGCCCGTCACTAGGCAGGCGACCCCCGGAAGAAAGAAAGCGGCGCGCCAGCTGACCATATCCGTGAGGATGCCGGCAAGGAGGGCAGCACTGGCGGTTCCAGCAGCACCGAAGACGCCGTTCAGACCGAGCGCTCGCCCCGGCCGATCGCCGGTGCCGACGATCCAGGCAAGAGCGATGGGGTGATATATCGAGCCGAAGAGACCAATCAACGTCAGCGCCAATGCCAAGGATAAGGGGCCTTGGGCAAGGCCGGCCAGCATGCAGGAAAGGGCTGTTCCGATGAAGAAAAGCACCATCAATTTGCCACTATCCCAGCGGTCGCCGAGCCAGCCTGCTGGCAAGGCGCCAAGACCAAAGAGCAGATAACCGGCGAAGCCCAGGGGCAGCAATTCGGTATAAGGTGTTTGCCAGGCCTGCTCCAAAGCGAGCACGATTGTCGGGAACAACAGCATGACGAGGTGGGAGAAGCTGTGCCCGACATTCATGTAGGCCATCGTTCGACGAAGGACGGGAGTGCTCACGAATCGGGTGCCGGGAACTGCATTGTCCCATCATGTCATGCCCGGATGTCGGCCTCTACGTCTTTTTCTGAACGGCCTGCCAAAAGGCGTCACGGGCAATGAACCTCTCCGCCGTGTCATTCGGACTCGTCGCCAGGAGAACAATGGCATAGCCGGGGAGATTGCATAGGGAATCGGCGATCGGCGCCATCCCATGGGTAGCAACCCACTTGGCGGCAGATTTTGCGAACTGCCAGTCCCGTGCAAGGAGATAGGTCAGTGCCTGCGTCGGCTCTTTGATCGATCTGTCCTGATCGAGATCAACCATGACGGCGGTCGTGATGGCGCGGCACCAGGTTGCAAAATTCGCAGCACGATCATCGACATCACGCCGGGATGACAAACAAATCAAAGGTTCGATTGACCCACCGACCATCGCCGTGACTCGTTCGGTGCCAAGCATGCCATCCGCCTGCCGTGAAAAATAGATATCCAGGGCATCGGCACGATCCCGCCAGGCCAGATGTTCGATTCTGTTTAGCAGGTCCAGCGCGGTCTGATGGGCAAATCGCCAGCTTGCTGGTAACATTTGCTGCAAGACCCTCTTGCCACCATAAGAGGCTTCCGAGGCGGCACTATCTGGCTTCATACTGGGCGTTGGTTCAGAACACATGATTATACCTGGCAGCTGCTGATCCTACAATTATTCAATTATAGGTTGATAAATTCCGCAAGGCCTTATTACGCCGCAAAACAGATCTTAACGGTTGTTGTTGCAAATCTATCGATCGACCAAACCCGATCGAATGTGCCTCAAAGCCAAGATTTTTCGACCCTGTCCTGAAACAGATTGCCGCCAACCAGAATTTCCAGCAGCAAGCTGATCGACAGTGCCGCGGAATTGACTACATTGCAGTCATGCTCCATCTGAACGACGTCACCTTACGCATCGCCGGTCGCCTTCTCCTCGAGGGCGCCAGCATTCATTTGCCCGCAGGCCAGCGAATTGGTCTGGTCGGGCGGAACGGCGCCGGCAAGAGCACGCTGCTTCGCCTGATCAGGGGCGAACTGCAACCGGACCAGGGCGATGTCCGCATGCGCAGCAATGTCCGCATCGGCTGGGTTGCGCAGGAAGCACCGAGCGGAGAACAGACCCCACGCGAAACTGTCCTTGCGGCCGATCAGGAACGGGCGGCCTTGCTGCTTGCCGCCGAGCAGGCCAAAACAGCGGAAGAGATCGCTGAAACCCAAACCCGGCTTGCCGATATCGGCGCCCATGCGGCACCTGCTCGGGCAAGTGTCATTCTAAATGGGCTGGGCTTCGATGAAGCCGCCCAGCATCAGCCTCTCTCCAGCTTCTCCGGCGGGTGGCGCATGCGCGTGGCGCTCGCTGCCGTATTGTTCGCGGAGCCGGACCTTTTGCTCCTGGACGAGCCGACTAACCATCTGGATCTCGAGGCGACGCTCTGGCTCGAAACCTATCTTCGCCGCTACCCTCACACACTTTTGCTGGTCAGCCATGATCGGGATCTGTTGAACCATGTGCCTGAACGGATCGTCCATCTCGATCACTTAAAGCTCACCGCCTATACCGGCGGCTACGACGAGTTCGAGCGCATCCGGCAAGAGAAACTGGAACTCCAGGAAAAGGAGCGGGTCAAGGTCGAGGCGAAACGCAAGCATATGCAAGCCTTCGTCGACCGTTTCCGCTATAAGGCGACGAAGGCCCGTCAAGCTCAAAGCCGCATCAAAGCGATCGAGAAACTCGCCACAACAGCTCAGTTCATCGATGCCCCCGGCATCGTTCTGCGCTTTCCCGAGACATCTGTTCCGCCGCCGCCACTGCTCACATTCGACCGGGTCCAGGCGGGTTATGGCCAAAAAGTGGTGTTGGACAAGATCGATCTCAGGATTGATCCAGAGGATCGGATCGCGCTGTTGGGCGCTAATGGCAACGGCAAGTCCACTTTTGCCAAATTGATTGCCCATCGCCTCGACCCGCTAAGTGGCGAGATTACACGGCCGCCCAAGCTGGAAGTCGGGTATTTCGCCCAGCATCAAATCGAGGATTTGCGTCCTGCTAATTCCTCGCTCGATCACTTGGCTTCCCTGCTTCCAGATGCCCGTCCCGAGCGCCTTCGCGCCCATCTCGCAGGCTTCGGTCTCGGCCAGGACAAGGCAGAGCTTCCAGCCGGCAAGCTATCCGGCGGGGAGAAAGCCCGTTTGACCTTCGCGCTGATCAGTGCTGGAAAGCCGCAGATCCTCGTTCTGGATGAGCCGACCAATCATCTCGACATCGATTCGCGCGAAGCCCTGGTCCAAGCGATCAACGACTTCGAGGGCGGCGTGATCCTGATCAGCCATGATCGGCATCTGATCGAGCTGACCGCTGATCAGCTTTGGCTGGTCGCCGACGGCAGGGTCAGGACTTATGATGGCGATCTTGAGGATTATCGTCGCTTATTACTCTCCCCGAAGGCCGCGGCGAAAAGTGATGACGACAAGGCCAGCGAGAAACCGGCAAAATCGAGCCATCGTCCAAAAACCCCAGCCATTCGCGCTGAGATCTTGAAGCTTCGGCAAAAAGCGCGTGCAGCTGAAAAGCAGCTGGAACGGCTAAATAAGGAAAGAGCCACAATCGCCGTAACATTGGCCGATGAGAAAACCTACCGGTCCATGGGCGACGACGTTGATGATCTGCTAAAGCGCCACGCCGAACTCGAATACGCCGTGGAGCAGGCTGAAATGAGCTGGCTTGCCGCAGAAGAGGCATTGGAAACAGCAGAGGGCTAAGGCCCTTACCCAATTCCCACCTTTTTCGGAACGGGTTCTCAGAGCCGCAGTCTGACCAGCACACCCGCATTGACGACCACCTTGTTCCCCCCCCAATAGCCCCGTCGGGAATGTTGAGCCCACCCTTGACGGCCCGGATGGCAGCTTTGGTGTAATCAGCCCCGCGCAAGTCAGTTCCCATGCCGCACTGAACCACCATCGGTTGCCGAGCCCTGTGCCCGCCTGAAGTGGTCGCTTTTTTGAAGAGATGGTACCGGTCCTCTCAGTCAACATGAGACGAATGATGGTCGATACCTTCTCAGCAATTAGTCAAACCGGTACTGAAAAACCAACAAAAAAGCGCTGGCAGACCATCGCCTGCCAGCGCTCTTAAGTCAGCGTTAAACGCTGGATAGAGACTTTACTGCGGGGTGAGAACCGCGCGGCGGTTCTGGCGCATGGCAACACCGTCTTCGGTGGGAACCGCTGGCTCATTCTCGCCGAGACCAGTGGTGCTGACGGCTGCTTCTGGAAGACCTGCAGCTACGAGCGCTGAAGCGATCGTCTGCGCACGTCGCTCGGACAAACCTTGATTGTAGTCATCGCCGCCGGACCGGTCGGCATGACCAAGGACTGTCACGCTTGAGGGGTTCTGAGCGACCACCGCGGCCACGATCTCGTCAAGGATCGCCTGGTCCTCTGCGCTGGGCTGGTCAGAATCGAGGGGAAAATACACCATGCCATCATTCGGCAGGGGTGCGGCGACACTTTCTGGCTCCGCGACGGCGACCGTCGATGTTTCCACAGAAGCGACTTCCGGCTCTGGCTCCGGACAAGGTGCACTTGAACCGAGAAGTAGCGGCTTGCCTGACGATGTCGCGACCATGTCGCTGTCGCTCTCAATAACGCCGCCACACATATTATCATGCCCCTGATGGGCAAGTGCCGGCATGGTGCCGACTAAAAGAGACGCGCCCGCAATTGCGGACAAACCGAAGATTTTGCTGAGCATGAGGTGCCCCCCCATTTCCTATGATTGCCGATGCAGCACCTGCCAAGCGTCGGTGACACAAACCGTCAACGCCGCCTCTCGATGCAAAGTCTAATCTAATCCAAACATCCCTGACGACTTTGTCAATCAATTCGATGTTAGATCAAACCACGTCCTACGAAAATATTCCGTAGAATAACCGACGTGTCGCGTCAACCGCGGTTTGGTTCAACAGCAAATTGTGCAGAAAAAAACTGATAAATTTACCGCCCAGGTTGCTTTGACTGATGCTTTATCGGCTTTTAGTTACAAATGTGAGTAGTCGAATACTGCCATGACAATGTGTCGGGAGCTTACTCGGATATGTCGACAGCTGCCCGCCAACCAAATCATCACGGCATCAGCCCGCCCCTTGCTCTACCCAAGATTGCTCTAGATGGGCATGTAGCTGGAGCGGACTGATCACTATCTAACGGCAAACGTCGACGAAAAAGCGTGGTATCAATATTCGGGTGTGATCACCACACGACGATTATTGGCTTCTCGCGTGCCATCGGGCGTCGCAACCGCCAAGCTGCCTTCGCCGCTTGCGTCCTGATCGATGACGTCGCTTGAAACACCCGCCTCGACGAGCGAGGCAATGACGCTTGCAGCGCGCGCTTTCGACAGTTTCGCATTCAAGTCCGCCGAACCCGATGTATCGGTATGGCCAACGACCTTGATGCTTTTGGGGTTGGTTTCGAACAGCTGTTCAGCAAAGGCCTGAACTTGCTTGCCGGCACCGGCCGATAGCTGATCCTCGCCGGTATCGAAATAAACGGTCATCGGCTCCAGCGTTACTGGCTCCTGCACCACGGCAACGACCGGCTCTGGCGCTTTCTCCACCTCGGCCTCGGCCTCGGCCACGTTTTTGTCGTCGTCTGTCGCTGCGCAGGCATGACTGTTCGAATGATCGACGACATCGTTGTCACTCTCCTTCACCGGCTCTCCGTCACCGTCAAGCAAAACATTGCACAACTTGTCGCCTTCATGGGCGTGGATGGCATTCGGGTAGCCGGTCACGCCGACAAACAGGGCGAGAACCGACGTTAGGCTGATGATGTTGCGATACATGGCGGTGGGTCCTTCCAGGGTGGTCATCGCGACAGTTTTGCGAGGCTGCTCGGCCATGCCAGCGATTAAGCCTATATCAACGCGTTGATCGCCATCGATCAGCTCAATCTTCTAACGATGCATCGGGTCAACCCTTCCGGGTGGCCTCCTCGACAGGCCAGGTCCAACCAGCTCTTTCACAGTGATCTAAGGAACGGCAATCAAAGCCGTGGCAAAGTACTATGGTGTTCAGAATGGCAACTTTTGTCGATAATTGCCAACCAACTACCCCCTACCTCTGTTCGAAGTGAATTTCAAGTTAGGATCATGCTAAAAGTGTCACTGGCGCGTGAGATGAAAAAGACGGCGCTTTGCTTTATTTAATAGGTTTCAAACAACGCTATATGACCATTTGAGGTTTTGCGAACATCTCTTTTTCCCCTTAAGATTACTTTTCTCTCTCGTCGATCCTCATCATGTTACCGATCATCATGATTCGGTTGTCGTCAAGGTAGTGTAGAAAACAGGATCATTTCGATCATCCAGCGCTGGCTCGATTGCCAAAGCCGCATTATACCATGCGATTAGCGTTGCCGTGGTTTGCGTTCGTATCGGGGAGAGATCAAGCACTGTCACTGAACAGGCCGCCTTGACGGGATGAAGATCCCTCCTCGGACAGTCGATCAGTTGCCCTGAATTGTGACAGCTGACGCACAGAACAACGGCGTTTTTCGTCATAATGACGGCCGACAGGTTGCGATTCATGCGGATTTCCGTCATATCGCGCGAATTGTCAGTAGGTTCGTCGAAAGAAGAACGGGAACCCCAATGAAGCAACAGTCATCCCTTCGCATCGGTATCGTGGGTACGGGCTTCGTCTCGCGTCACTTTGTTTATGAGCTACAACGACGCGGCGATTATCAGCTAGGCAAGGTTTTGACCCGTCGGCCGCTAGACAGCTGCAGCGAATATCCAAGACCCGATGCGCTGACGAGCTCGCTGAATCAGCTGATTGATGAGAGCGATATCATTTTTGAATGCACCGGTGATGTACCTTATTCTGCCGCGACGGTGGGTCCGATCCTTGAAGCCGGCAAACCTGTCGTCACCCTGAATGCGGAATTTCACACCACCATCGGTTCGCATTTCGTCGATCAGGGCCTGTTGACTGAGGCCGAAGGTGATCAGCCAGGCTGTCTGGCCGCTCTTCATGAAGAGGCCACTGCGATGGGCT
>JBOEHJ010000094.1:0-69790 GCA_050633905.1 Geminicoccales bacterium | reverse complement strand
TCACCAAGCGGCGTGGTGTTCGTTCCCTTTGTCTCAGAGGTAAGCGCCATTGAGCTCTACGTGTCCCGAAGAAAGCGCGAAAACTCACCCACCGTCGACGCCTTCATCGCCGCCGCCAAACAGGCAACACTGACCTTCGAGAGCCAGATCCTCGACGAATCATCAAACTGATGAACATTCTATCGTACCGTAGCTATTCACACGGAATGACACTGTTTTTCGAGTCGTTCAAATCGCACTCTTGAGCAAAGTATGTTTTCGGTGCTTGCGTTTCCCTGCAACCATCGCTGTGCACTTTTCTGCAACGTCACTTCCAATGCCGGCATTGTCCTTGTTCGCTAGGGATAAAATGCCAGCGAGATGGCCATGCAGGTCGATCGATGGACTAACACTAGCCGTGCTTTTCTAGGTTGACCCTACTCAACACCGAAATTGGGCAGAAGGCCTACTAGGACGAAGAGCAAGATGTGGTTTGCACAGTGAAAACCCCCTTGCCCCGGGCCGTTTTTGGACGGAACTGGACATAAATTAGCCGATTTCTCCGTCTATACGCCGCCGCCGCCCCGACGGAATCAAGCCTTGGGGGCTGGAATGTACCAACAGCGCGATTATTGCCACGGTCTGTTTTCAATACTGACCGGACCACTATATGAGGCGCCCCTGTGCCAATTCGGATATGCCTTGATCGCAAGTTGGTGTATTCGGGTTGCCTGTCGCAGCACTAAGCTCGATTAAACGAGTCAATCATGCCGTCCCAGATAGGCACAAGCGACATCAGGCCGTCCCAGAAGGACTGATCGCGGCGCTGATCGAAGTGATCGAGATCGATGTCCTGTTGCTCGACCCAGGTGTAGTAGCCGAGATTGAACACACGTTCGCGCTCGGGACGGCTGAGCTCGATCATGTGATCGGTGGTCGCTCCCAAAATGGCGCGGCCAAAGGTTTCCGCGGCCAGAACCTGATCGAATTTGCCGGCGTGATATTTGTCTTCCGCGAGGCCGAGTTCGGTCTGATACATGGCCGCTGCATCCGTTGCGACCGTCATAACGACGTCATCCGCGCCGAGGTCCATATATTTCGCATATTTGATCGCGCCGAGAATGTTGGCCAGGGACGACAGGCCGAGGTCGGAGAGGGCTGCGATGTCCTTTTGTCCGATGCCGCGATAATCGGAGAGATAGCTGCGTCCGGCTGTTGTATTGAACACCATGTTCAGCCCATCGGAAGCGCGGTCCGACACGCCGATGACGAAATCCGAATTCATCACATTGTGGATCAGGGGCACATGCTTGTCGCCGATGCCCTGAATGTTGTGCTCGCCATATCCATTATAGAGGAGCGTGGGGCATTCAAGCGCCTCGATCACTCCGATATCGGTGCCGAGCGCCGCTTTCAGATGATCGCCGGCGGCAAGGGTGCCCGCCGATCCCGTTGCCGCCACGAAGGCGCGGGCGGTCATGTTGCCGTCTGCATTCACATGGCGGAAAACCCGCTCCAGCGCCGGTCCGGTGATCGCGCGGTGAATGACGTAATTTCCGTATTCGGCGAACTGATTCAGGATCAGATTTTCCGGATCTTGCGACAGGTCGTGACAGGCGTCATAGATTTCTTTGACGTTGCTCTCTGTGCCGGGTGTTCGATAAATATCCTTAGGATCCGCCAGCCATCGGTTCAGCCAGTCGAAGCGCTCCTGGCTCATGCCCTCGGGCAAGACGGCGACGGACCGGCAGCCGAGCAGGGTGGCGATCGCGACACCGCCCCGGCAGTAGTTACCCGTCGACGGCCAGACCGCCCGGTGACGGGTGGCATCGAAAGCACCCGACATCAAACGCGGGATCAGGCAGCCATAAGCGGCCAGGACCTTGTGAGTATCGATCATTGGAAAACGGTTGCCGAGCGCTATGACGATTTTCGCTTTGATGCCCGTTAGAGCCTCCGGGAGGACCAGATGCTCCGGCACGTCGACCAGGCTTCGGCGATCAGCCCCGTTATGCCAATGTACTCTGAAGAGGTTGCGCGGATCCGGCGCGTTCGGATCGGCATCCGAGATATCGGCCATTTTAGCGGCCAGTTCGGTCGGCGGATCGGCGAGCTCCGAGATACGGGGCAGAATTAGGCCGACACTCTTCAGGCGTTCGACATTTCGGTCATACGCCTCTTTATCGACAATGTCGGTTTCCAGCCCCGAGATCATGCAAACCTCCTCCCATCCAATGACGCCAGCTTCAAGAATAAGTGGCATGCAGGAGAGAAATTCGCAAATTTCGCGAAAAGCGTGATGAAATTCGTCACGACATGCCCGCTTCAGGCCGAAAAAACGGCTTCGAACCCCGTTTGCCCTCAGTGTTCCCGGTTCTTTCGTCGAGGGTAATGGGACCAAATGACGTGGTCACACCCCTAGGCAAACATGCGTTTGCTTTTGGGGTCATAGAACGGTGTCAGGCTGACATCGGCGGCGATTTCCCGTCCTTCGACCAATATGGTGTAGTCTCCTTCTTCGATCGATGATTTGTTGGCTGCGCCCTCCGGCAGCGATAGAAGGCACAGGCCCACCGCGGCTCCGGTCGCGTAACCATAGGCGCCTGCGGTCACATAGCCGGCGACCTCGCCATGTCGAAGCACCGGTTCGTTATGATGAAGGAGTGGTTCGGGATTGCGCAGTTTGATCGAACAAAGGAAGGGGCCCTCGTTTTCCGTTTTGCGCGCCAGATAGGCATCATGTCCGATGAACAGGGTGCCTTTGCTCGGCTTGCAAAGAAACGCGAGCCCCATCTGATGCGGCGCTTCGGTATAGGCCATATCATGCCCCCAATGAAGAAAGCCCTTTTCGATGCGCAGCGCATTCAGCGCCTCGCCTCCGATCAGGCGCAGACCATGGTCTTTCCCGGCCTCCATCAGGATCTCGAAGACATGTTCGGCAAAGTCGGGTGTGACGAAGATTTCCCAGCCCAGCTCGCCCGAATAGGACAGGCGCTGCGCCCGGACCTTCGCGTGACCGATGTGGAACGCCCGATGGCTGTAGAAGGGAAAGGCTGCGTTGGACAGATCGGTATCGCTGACCGCTGCAAGCAAATCGCGGCTTTTCGGGCCCATGATCCCCAGAACGCCATAGGATGGGGTTACGTCACGCAGGCGAACGTCTTCGCCTGGTTGGATGTTATCCCGTAGATGCAGGTAGTCGCGCCTTGTGTGCGAGATCGAGCTCATCACCATGAAGGCGTCGTCGGCGTGGCGCGCAACCGTGACGTCGCTTTCGATCCCGCCCCGTTCATTCAGCATGAGCGTGTAGGCAACCCGGCCGCTGTCCATGGCCATGTCGTTGGTGCAAAGACGCTGCAGGAAGCTCTCGGCATCGGCCCCCTCGACCATCAGCTTGCCGAGCATCGTGTAATCGATCATGGCAACATCTTCTCGTGCCGCTTTCTGCTCCTCCTGGGCGTAATCGAACCAGTTCTGGCGGCCGAAGCTGTAACGATATTCAGGCACCACGCCATCGGGCGCGAACCAGCCCGGGCGTTCCCATCCCTGCACTTCGGTAAAACAGGCGCCATGCGCCTTCAGGGCGTGATGGAACGGTGTGCGGCGAAGGTTGCGGGCGGTCTCGCGCTGGCGATTGGGCCAGTGCATCCCGTAGGTCAGGACCAGCGTCTCGGGTGCCCGTTCGCGCAGATAGATGTCCCGTGCCTGGAATTCCTCGCAGCGGCTCGGATCCATCTCGCTAAGATCCATCGGCGGGTGGCCCTCCATGATCCACTGAGCCAAGGCGCGACCCGCGCCGGGGCCGGATTGAATGCCTGTTGAATTTACCCCAGCGAGAATGAAGTAGCTCTTGATATCGGGCGCTTCGCCCAGGGTAAAACGCCCGTCATAGGAGTAGCTTTCCGGCCCGTTGAAGAAGGTGCGGATACCGGATTCCAGGAGCAGCGGCACCCGGTTCATTGCCAGTTCCAGGACATCCATCACGTCATCGTCGACAAACGGCAGGCTATCGAAGGAGAAGTCTTCGGGAATGCCGTCAGCTCCCCAAGGCTTGGCACGGTTGTGAGCAAAACCGAACAGCAGCTTGCCTGCATCCTCCTTGAAATACGTGCCGTCGCAATAGGAGCGCAGCACCGGCAGATCGTTCGGCAGGCCGTCGATCGCCTCCGTCACCAGATAGTAGTGCTCGCAGGCGTGGAGCGGCACACCGACACCGTTTTGCCGGCCCAGTTCCCTCGCCCACATGCCGGCGGTGTTGACGACGAAATCGGCGGTGACGGTGCCTTGATCGGTGCGCACGCCGCTGACCTTGCCGCTCTCGACCAGGACCTCCTCGACCTTGACATGTTCGGCGATGGCAGCGCCATGCATCCGAGCACCCTTGGCGAGTGCAGTCGTCAGGTCAACGGGGTTGGCAGAGCCGTCGCCTGGCATATAGATGCCGCCGAGCACGCCGTCCGGGTTCATCAGCGGCCAGCGTTCCTTGATTTCGGGCGTGTCGAGATAGTGCGCTTCTATGCCGAAAAGCGAGGCGAAATCCGCTTTGCGCTTCAGCTCTGCCAAGCGTTCCTCATTCACCGCGATCGAGATCGAACCGGAAGGCCGGTAGCCGGGATTCTGACCGGTTTCAGCCTCGATTTCCTCCAGCAGTTCGATCCCGTATTTGGCGAAGGCGGTGGTAGCGTGGCTGCCCTGCAGCTGCCCGACCAGCCCGGCTGCATGCCAAGTGGTGCCGCTGGTCAGCTGCTTGCGCTCCAGCAAGACCACATCGGTCCAGCCTTCCTTGGCCAGGTGATAGGCCACAGAACAGCCATGAATGCCGCCGCCGATGATGACGACCTGGGCATGGGATGGGAGTTGCTTTTGCATGATCGGGTTCCTGTTGGCGGAGCGGGTATCGATCCGGTGCCAAGTTTTTCGGAAAAGCAGCCTGGTGCCTACGAGGCAGGCGTCCAGCACCGGGAGGCCGAATTAGACACGTCTGCGCTTCGACAAGGGCTGGCGGCGCTGCAAATTGTCCATGATCCAGCCTGCGTCTACGGGGCGAAGGTCAGCCTTCTTCCGACACCGCTTGCTGTGCAAAGAACGATGTGTCCTTGGGAACTTCCGGCAGCTGCATTTCGTAAGCCGTACAGCGCACCCGACCCGATGGCACACCACGGACAAGCGCGTGCGTCAGGGTGCTGGGCAGAGCGTTGGGGCTAAGCTCGATCGCATCCTCGGCGTAATAGGTTGCGATGTAGAGCGTGCGCGGTTTGTCGGACAGATTGGGCGCCGAGCCGTGCAGCAGGCTTGAATGCATCAGGCAGACGGACCCCGCCTTACCGGTACATTTGACGATCTTGTCCTGGTGCTCGTCGACGACCTCATCGGCCACGGCACCGGTGAACACGCCGTCGTGCCAAAGGGAATGGAGGGGGCCCTTGTGGGAGCCGGGCACCACCTCGAGCGGCCCGTTTTCCAGCGTCACCTCATCGACAAACAGCAACGCGGTGATCAGGTCGTCATTGGTCATCGGCTGGAACGTGAAGTCCTGATGGAATTTCACCTTGGTCGCTGCTCCCGGCAGCTTCGAATTGACCTTGCCGTGGTGGAACCTGATCGCCGGGCCAATCAGCTCCGCCACGACGTCGACCATGCGGGCGTTGCGCATCACGTCGGCATAGACATCGGAGATCTCCTCCGGCGACTGCACCCGGCGCAAGGCGGGTACCTCGGCATGATGTCCAGGTTCCAAGTCAAAGCGCGCGCGCCCGTCGAGGGTCTCGCCGTAGTCGTCGTCGTGGCTTCGGCTTTCTTCGACCCAGCCCGTGAATACCTTGCGCAAACTCTTCAGCTCTTCCGGTGTCACCGCGTCTTTGACCACCAAGATGCCGTCTCGCCAGAACTGGTCTTTCTGATCCTGTGTAAGGGCAGCCATGACGTTCTCCCCACGTCGAACTTCTTTGGTATATACCAGAGTGATTCTTGGTATATACCAACTCATGTGCTATGGCAAAGAAAACCCGGAGCAGCTCCCAGATGCCTGAACCATCTGCCAAATCTTCAGCACTCTCGCCGCGCTTCAGGCTGATTGTCGATAAGCTGAGGCAAGACATCGCCGGCGGCGGCCTGTCAGAGCATGCCGCCCTGCCTTCCGAGCGGGCGGTGGCCGATCTTCATGGCGTCAGCCGAATGACGGCGCGCCGCGCTCTGGAGGCCATGGAGGCCGAAGGGCTGGCCTACAGCGAAGGGCGAAAAGGGCGTTTTGTTTCGCCCAAGCGCCTGCAATACGACGTCAGCAACATGGTCAGTTTTGCAGCCGACATGGAGGCCAGCGGGGCCGGGCTCGAGATCGAGCTGATTTCCTGCGGAACCGTCAAAGCGGACGCCCGGCTTTCGGCGGGCTTGTCGGTGCCGGCTGGCGAGGCGCTTCATGAATATACGCGGCTCTTTACGATCAAGGGGCATGCCGCCTTTTTCGAGACCGAATATGTCATCGCCCGGCGATTCCCCGAGCTCTTGAGCCATGATCTCCGTCAGTCGACGACGAAGCTGCTGGAGCAGCATTACGAAACCTTCGCTCATACCGGCGACATCGTGATCCGCATATGTGCCCTTCAGGCGGACGAGGCCAAGCTCCTGGGGCTCGCCCCCCATCGCGCGGCCATGGAGCTGGAGCAGGTGATCCGGGACAAGGAAGGGGAGCCGTTTTGCTTCGGACGCCAGATCTGGCGCGGAGAGCTTGCGGAATTTTCAGCCCATGCGATCGTCAATCGCTAGTGGTATGGCCACCTCATTCTGAAAAAGATCAGGTTTTGGGCTATTAGAAACATATTCTCTCGACGATTGCCTATTCTTTGATGCCAGCCGTCGGCCTGATGATCTAATCTGTTCTGGGGGATGCAGGGGACGAGCATGGATGAGTTTCATCAAAAACTGACGGCACTTCGACGTGATTTTCATCGCCATCCTGAATTGGGCTTTCGAGAAGAGCGCACCAAAGCCAAGGTCGCAAAAATTCTGCGCGAGCTTGGTCTCGAGGTGCATGAAGGGGCTGGCGTTGTCGGCGTTCTCAAAAAGGGCGGCGGCAATCGGGCCATCGGGTTGCGCGCCGATATGGACGCCTTGCCCATCCAGGAGATCGGCAGCCACGGCCACACCTCGACCACGCCAGGCGTCATGCATGCCTGCGGCCATGATGGCCATACCACCATGCTCCTTGGTGCTGCCGAGACCTTGTCTCGCGAGCCTGACTTCGATGGCACTGTCGTGTTCATCTTTCAGCCCAATGAAGAGCTCGGGCTGGGCGCGAAAGCCATGATTGATGAAGGGGTTTTGGAACATTTTTCGATCGACGAGGTCTATGGCATTCACAACTGGCCGGGTGAACCTGTCGGGCAGGTTTCGACCCGGGTCGGGCAGATCTGCGCGAGCGAAAGCCTCTTCGAGATCAAGATCAAGGGCCAGGGCGGCCATGCCGCCATGCCCCATGTAGGCGTCGATGCGATCACGGTGGGTGCTGAGATGGTGCAGGCGCTGCAGACCATCGTCGCAAGAAAGCTTCCGCCGAGTGCCGGCGCCGTGGTCTCGGTGACGGAATTTCTGAGTGATGGGCAGCGCAATGTGCTGCCCGGCCACGGGACGCTCAAGGGCGATGTGCGCGCCCGTGTGCCTGAGGATCGTGTTGCCGTGGAGCGGTTCATGCGCCAGATTGTGGAAGGCGTCGCCGCGGCCCATGGGGTCGATGTCACCATGACGTTCAGCGCCGAATTCATCGAGACCATCAACGCTGAAGCCCCCACCGAGGCCGTGCTGCGCGCAGCACGGACCGCCGGGCTGGAGGCCTTCGGCGATCGCCCGCCGATAAGCGGTTCCGAAGATTTCGCCCATTTCGCCAAAGCTGTTCCCGGCTGTTTCCTTCTCCTGGGCAATGGCGAGGAAGGCCCGCATGGCCAGCCGCTGCATGCGGCGGATTATGACTTCAACGACGCGCTGTTGCCGATCGGGGCCGCCTTCTGGACTGCCCTGATTCGCGATCGCCTTCCCGCAAGACAGGAAACGTGATGACCCGACATCTGCCGAACGCCAAGCTTTGTCATGTGTCCGCAACACGAAAATCCGGTGTCGCCGCTCTTCGGGTGCTATCGGCGGCGCATTTCGCCGAGGCGAGATCCGAGATCACCCAGTGGGCAGGTTATGCCGCCACACCACTGGTTATGCTGGCAGCACTCGCGCGACGAATTGGTGTCGGTGAGATCTACTATAAGGATGAGGGACCGCGCTTTGGTCTCGGCAGCTTCAAGGCCTTGGGCGGGGCTTATGCCGCCGAGCAGGTCCTGCGGCGCGAGGTTGCCCGCCGGATAGGGAAAGACGTCTCTCTCGCCGATATTCGCACCGGCAAATACCGGGCCGAGTGCGCCGACATCACGCTGGTGTCGGCCACCGACGGCAATCATGGCCGGTCGCTCGCCTGGGGTTGCCAGCGCTTCGGCGCACCCTGCTGGATCTACATCCATGCCGAGGTCAGCGAAGGCCGGGCAGAGGCGATGCGGGACCTAGGCGCAGAGGTGATCCGGATCGACGGCGACTATGACGCCTCGCTCGCTCAAACCAAAAAGGAGGCCGAGGACAACGGCTGGTTCGTCGTTTCCGACACGTCCTGGCTCGGCTATTCGGCGCCGCCGCTTGATGTGATGGCGGGCTATGGGGTGATGACGCGGGAGATCTGCGACGCCCTGGATCGGGCGCCGAGCCATGTTTTCCTACAGGGTGGTGTCGGTGGGCTTGCCGCGGGCGTCGTGGCCGGATTTCGTCAGCATTGGGGAGATGATGCGCCCCGGGTGATCATCGTCGAGCCCGAACTGGCGCCCTGCCTTTTCGAAAGCGCCAAGGCCGGTGCGGTGACGAAGGTGACCGTGGCCGAGGAAACGCTGATGGCAGGGCTTTCATGCGGCGAGCCGTCCGAACTCGCCTGGGACATCCTCGCCGAGGAGGCGGAGGACTTCCTGACGATCCCGGAATCCATCGTCGCCCCCACCGTTCGCTTGCTGGCCTGCCCGGAGGAAGGCGATCTGGCCATCGAGGCCGGCGAGAGCGGTGTTGCGGGGCTGGCGGCGCTGATCGCAGCACGGCAGGACGAGGATCTTTCCGCAAAGCTCGGCCTCGATGCCAAGGCCCGCATTTTGCTGATCGGGTCCGAAGGCGTGACCGATCCCGCGATCTTCACAACGATCATGGAGGGACAGGATGCAGCCTGAAGCCCCGAGGCGGGGCTTTTCCGTCGCCGAGTTCGAGGCGCGCACCAGGAAAGCGCAGGCCTTGATGGCGAGGCGGGAGTTTTCCGGACTCCTACTCATGACCGAACCGGAGATCCGCTATTTCAGCGGCTTCCAGACCCTCTTTTGGCAAAGCCCGACCCGACCGTGGTTCCTGTTCGTCCCAGCTGACGGCAGGCCCATCGCTGTGATCCCCGAGATCGGTGCGGCGCTGATGCGGCAAAGCTGGATCGAGGATATTCGCACTTGGAGCGCGCCTGCTCCTGACGATGACGGTATCAGCCTTTTGAGCGAACTCCTGTCACCGCTTGCCAAAAGCAAAGCACGGATCGGCGTGTTGAAGGGCCACGAGACGTTGCTCAGGATGCCGCTCGGCGATTGGGAACGGTTGGTCGCCGGCCTTCCGGGGCTGGACATCGCGGATGCCACCGGGCTCGTCCACGGGCTGCGCATGACCAAGTCGCCTGCCGAGATCGAAAAGCTCGCTCATATCTGCATGCTCGGTTCCGCGACGTTCTCGCATGTGCCGGAGATCGTGACCGAGGGCCAGCCGCTGGAGGAGGTCTTCCGCAGCTTTCGCCGCGAGGCGCTGGCGCGCGGGGTCGACGATGTTCCTTATCTCGTCGGATCAGCCGGCGGGGGCGGCTATATCGACGTTATCTCGCCGCCGTCGTGCCGTCCTTTGCAGGCGGGCGATGTGCTGATGATGGATACCGGCTGCACCTGGGACGGTTATTTTTGCGACTTCGACCGTAACTGGGCCGTGACCCGCGCCGATGACCTGTCGAGGCGCGCCTATGACGTGCTCTGGCGCGCGACCGAGGCAGGCCTCGAAGCCGCCCGTCCCGGCAACAGCTGCCGCGAGCTTTTCGACGCGATGCGTGGGGTGATTGCCGAGATGGACGACAGCGGCGGCGATGTCGGTCGCCTCGGCCACGGCCTCGGCATGCAGCTCACGGAACAACCCTCGATTGCTGCCTTCGACGAGACGGTGATCCGGGAAAACATGGTGCTGACGCTGGAGCCCTCCCTTTCCTATGGCGACGGCCTGATGATGGTACATGAGGAGAACGTCGTGATTCGTGAAGATGGCGCTGAACTGCTGACCACCAGAGTAGCGCCGGAATTGCCGGTGGTGTGACCACGTCATTGACTTGAACAGCCTTCGAAGAAGGAGCCACGTGATGATCAAGTATCAGCCCGGCGATGATGTCGGCCCGCTGGAGGATTGGCCCTTCGATAATCCCGAAAGCGACTACCAAATCAAAGAGGGCACGCCGAAGGCATCCGGCCGTATCGATGAAGGTGGTCCCGGGCACGCCACAAGGCTTGGCATCTGGCGTTGCACGAGGGGCGTCTTCGACTGCACGGAACAGGGGGACGAGCTCATGACGATCCTGTCAGGACGGTGCCGGGTGATCGATCAGGCAAGTGGTCGTGTCGCTGAATTGAGCGCTGGAGACAGCTTCTTTTCCCGTGACAGCCGTCGGGTCACCTGGGAGGTGATCGAGGATGTCACCAAGGCGTTCTTTGGCCACAAACCCGACGGGTTTTGACCGCGGAGCTGATGCTGATCCTTTTCACGAGGACGGCGGTAGCAGTGACTTGCCGGGCTTGGAAAAGATCTGGCCGAAGCCCTTCAGCTCATCCTTGACTCCAGCGCGACGCAGACAGCTCCAGAACTGCGCCTGATTGGAGGTGATGACAGGCTTGCCCGTCGCCTGCTCGATCTCCTCGACGACCTCCAGCGAGCGTATCCCGCCGCAGCTCAAAAAGATCGCATCCGCATTCGGCTGGTCGATCGCGACTCCGAACGCCTTCCAGTAGGCAGGCGTGACCTGTCCCATTTCGGTACCGGTCGAAAGATTGAGGCCCTGGATGTCCAGTATCTCGAACCCCTTATCCAGCAGGAATTCCGCTTCGGCCGTGTTGACCTCATCCAGATAGGGCGTCCCCACGACAAGCTTTTTGGCGCCCAGTTCGTGCAGCGCATCCACGACACCAGTCACCAGGCACATCGGTCGTGCCCAGGGTGCGCCTCTTTTGATTTCGGCCATGACCCGTTCTTCGCCATTCACGATCGAGCCGCTGGTGCAGCTGTAGCTGACGACGTCGGGCTTCATGTCGGGCTGAATGCGGGATGCGGCATCGGCCATATGCTCGATGTGGCGGGAAAGCGTTTCATTGGTGGTGTAATCTTCGGTCTTGAGCCGCGTGACGTGAATGCCGACACCTTCGGGAGCCATTCTGAAAAAATCGGGCTCGCTCGCCAGATCCGTCGACATCATGATGAACCCCAGCCGCGCCCGATGATGCTCCCCTTCGTCCATGACCGGCTGCCAAGGTTTTGACGTGACGACATCGCCTTTCTTGAACATCTGACTACTCCCCAATAACAATCTATTCAGGTCACCGCATCATCTGGAGCCTGCAAGACATCAAACGGCCTCCTTGACCGCGCTCAAAAACTGCTGCGTCCGCTCTCTTTTGGGATTGCCGAACAGCTCGGCCGGCGGTCCCTGTTCTTCGATTTTGCCGCCGAAGAAGAAACAGACACGGTCCGAAATATCGCGGGCGAAGCCCATCTGGTGCGTGACCATGAGCATGGTGAGGTTGTGTTCCGACACGAGCCTGCGAATGACACCGGTCACCTCGCCGATCACCTCGGGGTCGAGCGCTGAGGTCACTTCGTCAAACAGCATCACTTTGGGGCGCATGGCAAGGGCGCGGGCGATCGCCACCCGCTGCTGCTGACCGCCGGAGAGCCTTGATGGATGCTGATCCTGCTTCTCGATCATGCCTACCATCTCGAGCAGCTCTTCGGACCGTTCCCGAGCCTCGGCCTTAGGCAGGCCCAGCACCTGGACGGGACCCTCCATGCAGTTTTCGAGTGCGGTCATGTGCGGGAATAGGTTGAAGTGCTGAAAGCACATGCCGATATCGGCTCGCCGGGTGCGCAGATGACGATCATTGGCAGGCACCAGCGCACCGTTTTTTGGCATATGGGTCAGAGGCTTGCCGTCGACATAGATGCAGCCGCTATTGATCTGCTCCAGGGTCATCAGCATACGCAGAACGGTCGTCTTGCCCGAACCCGAGGGCCCGATGATGGACACCATCTCACCCGCGGCGACATCCAGATCGAGGCCGTCCAGAACTACCAGCGCCCCGTAGGTCTTCTGCACCTTCTTGAAGCTCACCATCGGTACGCCGTCGCCGGCAAGCTCGATCGGGTAGCCAGACATGTCTTCCATCACNNTTACATTCCCAACTTCCGGCGGATGAAGCCCTCGAAGGCGCGGATCAGGCCGGCTGACGGCAGCGAAATGGCCAGAAAGAGAAGGCCGACCAGGGTGTAGGGCTCGAGAAAACGATAATGCTCCGATCCGATCGCATTGGCCGTATGGATCAGTTCGGCGACACCGATTACCGACAGCATCGGCGTGTCCTTGAAGATGCCGACCAGGTAGTTGCCGAGCCCGGCAATAGCGTGCGGCAGGGCCTGGGGAATGATGATGCGGCGGTAGGTCTGCAACACCGTCATGTTCAGCGCGGTCGCAGCTTCCCATTGACCGCGCGGCACGCTTTCGATGCCGCCCCGATAAACCTCGGACAGATAGCAGGAATAATGCAGACCGATGGCGATCATGCCCGATGCCCAGGGACTGAGCCGGATGCCGAATTGCGGTCCGACATAGAAGACGAAGAAGATCTGCAGCAGCAGCGGCGAGGAACGGATGAACTCGACGAATTCCCGAACCACGAAGGTCGCTGGCGGGTATGGCGTACGCTGCGCGAGGGCCAGAACGAGACCCAGCACCAGGGCGATCCCGTAGCCGGCGCCGGCCGCGACCAGCGTATTGCCGGTGGCTTGTACGAGCCTGGGCAGGATGTCGACGACGAAGTCCCATTTCCAGTCGAACATCGCTCAAACCCTTCCCAGCTTTCGGGCCATGAAGCCTTCCAGCCAGCGCATGAAGGGCGTCACCATGAAACGGGCCAGGATGTAGTAGATGATCAGCGCCGCGCCAAAAACCTGCGCTGACAGGAATGTCGTACCATTGATCTGTTTCGCCTCGAACATCAGATCGGCCACCGAGATCAGCGATACCAGGGCGGTCCCTTTCAACAGCTCGATCATCAGATTGCCCCAGGGCGGCAGCATGTTGACCAGCGCCTGCGGCAGGATGATCCGCCACATGCGTTTGGCGGGGCTCATGTTGATGGCGGTCGCGGCTTCCCATTGTCCCTTGGGCACGGACAGAATGCCGCCGCGCACTAGTTCAGCACCGTAAGCGCCGATATTCATAGCCACCGCCAGATAGCCGGCGGTGAATTTCTCAAGCGTGATCCCGAACAGCGGCAGAACGAAGAAGATCCAGTACAGCTGCACGAGAAGCGACGTCCCCCGAAAAATCTCGATATACGTAACCGCAAACCCTCGCAGGGATTTGTTTTCGGAGAGTTTTAGCAGGCCCATGGCCAGCGAAATGGCGATGCCGAGCACGGCTGCCAGGAAAAACTGGGCGAGTGTCACCCCGGTGCCCGACAGAAGGCGCGGCCAGTATTGTCCGATGAAGTCGAAGAACGTCATGGAATGGCCCGGCGCGTCAGAAGGTCAAATTTGGAAAGACGGCGGCAGACCGTCGGGCCTGCCGCCTGTCCACGCACTCGATCAGCGGTTTTCGCAAACCCAGGCGGCTGTCACGTCGTTGGGAAGGTGATCTTCCGTATATTCGTGCTCGGCGACCATATTGAGCATCTCCTCGGTGCCGATATAGGCGCCCATGGCTTCATTGAACTTCGCCATGAAGTCCGTATCTTCGTCGCGGAAGCCGATGGCCGCCCAGTTCGTGGTCCACTCCGGCATTTTGGCGAGATCGCCCAGTTCGAGCTCACCTTGGGACTCGCGTGTCAGGGCCAGGGCTTCGAAATAGGTCAGGACGCCAGCATCGGCGCGCCCGGCTTTCACCGCGGCCATGATTTCGGTGGGGCCTGGAACCTGCATCAGGCTGGCATCGGTAATGCCCACCTTCTTTGCGGCTTCGACGGTATTATAGCCGGCGCCGGTGACCAGAATGGCGTCCGAGTTCAAGACATCATCATAGTTGTTGATGTCTTTCGGGTTGTCCGTGGGAACCAGAAACGCGTCATTGAAGCTGCCGACAGGCTCCGAGAAGGCAATGTTCTCGCAGCGGGTATTGGTGATGTACATGCCGCCGGTGATCATGTCGTAGCGGCCGGCTTTCAGTCCCGGGATCAACCCACCCCAGTCGGTGACCACCGGTTCGATATTGGTGTGGCCCATGGCTTTGAGTGTTTCGACCGCGATGTCGTTGACGAAACCATCAGCATTGCCATCATCGTCAGGGTAAGCCCAGATTGGAATATTCGCAAAACCGATGCGCAGCGGCTCACCTGCTGCGATTCGATCCTCGATGGGGCCGGCCATCGCAGAAGCAGCAGCCAGCACAAAACCAGCCGCAGCAATCACTCTCGTCAGTCGCAATGACATGTTCACCTCCATGTTGGTGATGGTTGGACGCGCACGCAAAACGCACGTCATCAAGGGCCTTCGGATCATTCTCAACGTCAGGACAAGATGCCTTGGATCAAGCATCACCAGGAAAGGTCATATCCCGTCACCCATCATTCTTGCTTGCAACCTCCCCAGGACCCTAGTTCAACCCTATCAAATGCAAACGACAAAATTCCTCGAATATCAAAAATATCACGAAGAAAAAAGTTGCAATCAATGTAAAATTCAACGCCAATATAACTATGGATGACAAAGATCTCGCAATTCTCAGACTTGTCCAGTCGGACGCCCGGATGACGGCGGAAGTTCTGGGCTTTGAGGTCGGGCTTTCGGCGCCGGCCGTGCAGAAACGCTTAAAAAAAATGCGCGAAACCGGCATCATCGAAAGTGAGATCGCCGTGCTTTCGCCGTCGAAGCTCGGTCGCGAGATGACGGTCATCGTGCAGGTCATGCTCGAGCGTGAAAGCCGCGCGCATCTGGACACCTTCAAACGAAGAATGCGCAGCGCCCCCTCTGTACAGCAATGTTATTATACGACAGGAGAGGCGGATCTTATTTTGATCGTCGTTGTCCGGGACATTCAAGAATATGAAGAATTCACGCAGGAGTATTTCTTCGATGAATCCAATGTGAGCAGGTTCACGTCGTCGATCGTCATGGACCGGGTGAAGGTCTCGCTGGATATATTGTGAGGGGTTTAAATCCCCGCATTAAGCAGCATTGTTAACTTTGGGGCTGAGGACGAATTGGGATCGCCACGGCCGGCCTTTGCGATCGCACCGTGCCTCAATTTGCTACCGAGACAGGGTATCAGGCAGCGCTCTACGTTCCGCTAGAAGAAAAGCTCTCGGCAAAGGATCATGGATAATCCTTGCTGGATTATGCTGACGCGATAGGCGAATGAGGCATCCTAAGGTGGTTTTGCAATCTACATGGGTGATGCGACTGAGGGCATTATCCGGCCGCTAAGTTCATTGAAGACTGGGACCGTTTGCAGTTCTCGTGTGGGTGGACTGACCCATCGTCAAACCATTGGCCATGCTCCGCACGCCCGGGATGAAATCACAGACACGCAAGGTTTTTCTGACCTTGTTGTGTTCCGAAACATCGTAGCAAATCTCTCACGACGAAAAGTGCACAAAGGGCGTTGCGTTCCCCCTCCATCCATTACTGAAAACCATCTATCGCCGTTAATCAGGCCTGACTTGGGCTTTTAGCCCGGCTTGCGGCAACGACGCCATGCAGTTAGGCCTTGGCCTCGGCACGCTTATCACCTGGTAACAGGACGATCTTCTCGATGAGCCTATGCATGGCATTGGCGGCTTCGGCGTCGTTGATCTCGCGATCGCTGCAGATCAGTTCACCGTTGTCATCATATCACGCGACCACGTTATAGCCGTTGTCTTAACCCTTCTTTAACCATACCTGCCGCATCATGGTGATATGACCTCATCACGGAGACGACGTCATGCCTCTAACCCAGCTGAATTGCCAAAACAGCATCTTAGATATGTTTGATGACCTAAGCGGCTATGAAAAGGGCGCTGTTGCGCGCGCTTTTCTGAATGATCTGATCAAGCGCGGAAGCTTGGAAAGAGATCCTAGCGATAGCAGCCCAGGTGAGATTTTCTTTCCCATTCAGAGATGGCAGCTGGAGCTTCTCGCTCGATTCAACGAAGACGATGAGCCAGAAGAAGAGGAGAATGACAAGGAGATTCTTCTGGATAAACTCTGCCAACTCCGTTGAGTAGCGGTGCTCGCAAGATACTTGGCACAATCGATCGCAAATTTTACTTACTAAACATAAAGTTGTCACGTATTGATAAACAGCCGATATAGGTAACATTCGATTTTGATCGTTGGAATCAACAGAGCATCTATCCCCCCTGCCCTGCCGACTTACGCCCTACACCACGCGTCTCTCAACAAGCCGTACGATGGCGTCGTCCTAGATGTCGGCGTCTTTGGGTTACATGATTGTCAGCGACACCTCTTTCGCTGTCATCGCCTTGCCTGTCAGTCTCAGAGCAAATGAAGCGCCTTAATGAGTTGGCCGCCACTGAGATCGCCGATAGAGCGGACATCGGCATGACCAAGAAGTCGATCGATTGTCGATGTCGTCACGGCCTAGATGCGGCTCGGCATAGGTCCTTCTCTCGGGAGGAATAGGCAGTGACGTTGCTCCTTGAACCTGTCTCAGCTCGATGGCGATGCCCGGCCGATACGGCGTGCAAGCGGCGTGGCAACGACCCCTTCCGCCGCTTCGGCGATGAGATCCCGATCCTGGGCGGCGTCCATGGCGCGCGCCGCTGACCAGCCGACGACGATCCCGGCAACGGGACCGAGGAGGACCTGCTTGATCGCCGAGGCGGCAACGCCACCGATATTCGCCTCGCCGCTCAATTCGGCTGATGCGCGGATCGCCCCCATCAACACGAAAGGAAAGGCGAGACCATCATTCAACCCGCTTTCGCTATTGATCGACTGGCCGAGCTGGTCCGGCACGTCAGGGCTGCTCACCACGGACTGACCGAGCGCGGCATCAGTCGGCGTCAGCACCGGCGCGGTCAGCAGCGCCATCGCCAATCCGGATGCGCGCTGGAATCTTCCAACTCATGCGGAGCCGCATGAAGCGTACCTTGCTGGCATCCGAGAACAGCACCAGGATCAGTGTGATCTCGGCAAGCAGGCGCGCGCCCCTGGTGACCATCTCCGGCTCGCCAGCCGCGGCCAGCGGATGGGCGAGCGCATAGCCAGCGGCGACGAAGATCATCGGCAAGGTCAAGACCGTTCGCCTTGCTCAGCAGCGAATAGACCATAAAGGCCGAAGGGATGGCGAACACCACCCAATCAAGGTGTTCTCCCGCTTCTACCATCTTAGCCCTGCATGACCGGCACGGCACCTTGGGCGAGCTTGAGGCGCGTCCAGAGGTTCATGTTGATCACGATCGCCGCGATCTCGGCAATCGCCTTCTCGTCGAAAAGGGTGGAAAGCGCCTTGTGCAGCTTGGCAAAGCCGACGAGATCGTAGTCGGTCAGCCCCTCGCAATAGGCGAGCGCCGCTTGCTCTTCCGGCGAAAACAGTGTGCTCTCACGCCAGCTTGAAAGCTGCGCCACCTTGGCAGGATGGATACCCTGATCGTGGGCGGCTTTAGTATGCAGGATCAGGCAATAAGAGCAGGCATTAATCTCCGCAACGCGTAGGCGCAGCAGCTGCGCGAGCTTGCCGTCGACGGACAGCGCCGCTGTGTAGCCAACGGACTTCGCCATCTGCTTGGCGAGGTCGTGAAACTCGACCAGATCGGGGTCGAAGCGCGTGTTTTCGAAGGTGATGTCGTCCATGATTATCCCTCTCATTTGAACGCTGCATTGCTGCCTCAGGGGCGCATCATCTTCACGTCTTCGCGCCCCAGCGTCTCGAGGAAACGGCGGGCATCCAGGCGAAAATCCGCGTAGACGACGTTATTGTCCGAATCGATCACGGTAAACCAGGGGGTGCCGGCGCTGCGGTAGTCCTCCATGAAGGTCGGGTAGTTGCCGGCGCCGGGTGCCTGGCTCGGTTTCGGTGCCGGATCGTGGCCGAATGGCATGTCGAGGTCGTAGAGCGCCTGATTGACACGGAGTTTGTCGACGGTGTTGACGTCGGTGCCTTCGAACACCGTCTGGATCACGGCAAAACCGACGTCTTGATCCTTTAGGCTGTCGTGCAGGACTTTGAGCGTCGGAAAGCCACGTGAATGGCAGCCGGGGCACCAGTCCTGAAAGCAGTAGATGATCTTCATGCCTTCGCCGAGATCCGCGAGCTTGACCGGGTGCTCCAACAGGGCTCCATCAGCGCTGATCCAGATCGGCACGCGAAGCTCGTTGGCAGTGTCATGCAGCTGTCCGAATTGCATGGTCGGTCTCTCCTGGTTTTCGTGACGATGCAGCGGCTCACCCCGGCCATCAGCCGGATTCACCTCGGCCATCTGTTCGCGGCTAAAGACAACCGCCCGCCGCGAATGGGCGGTGGGACATCCCCCGCTTGCCTCAGTGGAAATTGGCGGCGTCAGGGAGGTGGACGCCGCTCCATCTCGTGATCAGGCCGCCTCGCCGTCGCGCTTGGTCAACACCCAATCCGGGCGCGGGAAGTGGCAGGTGTAGCCGTTCGGGCGTTGCTCCAGATAATCCTGGTGCTCGGGCTCCGCCTCCCAGAAATCGCCGACCGGTTCCACCTCGGTCACCACCTTGCCCGGCCAGAGGCCGGAGGCGTCGACATCGGCGATGGTGTCGTGAGCTGTCGCCTTTTGCTCGTCGTTCACATGATAGATCGCTGAGCGGTATGACAGGCCACGATCATTGCCCTGCCGATTTGGCGTCGTGGGATCATGAATTTGGAAGAAGAACTCCAGAATCCGGCGAAAGCTGATCCGCTCAGGATCGAAGATGATCTCGATTCCCTCGGCGTGAGTGCCATGGTTGCGATAGGTCGCATTGGGGACATCGCCGCCGGTATAGCCGACCCGGGTTTCGATCACCCCCGGCAGCTTGCGGATCAGATCCTGCATGCCCCAAAAACAACCACCAGCGAGAACGGCGCGTTCTGTGTTCGGTGTCATGATCGACGTCTCCTTCGTCATGTGTTCAATCCTGCTATCCGGCCTGCATACCGGCAAGCATCACGTTTCGTTTTCGTCGAATAGATGCAGGTATTCACCATAGCCGGCCGCCTCCATCTCCCCGAGCGGAATGAAGCGCAGCGAGGCCGAGTTGATGCAGTAGCGGAGCCCGCCCTGGTCCTTTGGCCCATCATTGAACACGTGGCCGAGATGGCTATCGCCATGCTTGGAGCGTACTTCCGTCCGGCGCATGCCGTGGGACTCGTCGACATACTCGGTCACATGCGCCTGCTCGACCGGCTTGGTAAAGCTGGGCCAGCCGCAAAAGCTGTCGAACTTGTCGAACGAGGTAAACAGTGGCTCACCGGAAACGACATCGACGTAAAGCCCCGACGCCTTGTTCTTGTAATGCTCACCGGTATAGGGCCGCTCGGTGCCGCTTTCCTGGGTCACGCGGTACTGCTCCGGCGTAAGCCGCTCAATCGCTTCTCTGCTCTTTTCATACCCCATGCTCAACTCCCGAAGTCATCAACATCTTTCGACTGATGTGAATGTGGGGTGATACCGCATGAATTGCCAATTCGTGCTCGCTATAGTTTTCATGCCCAAACAACGATCGATGCTTCGTCTGCACCGCCTCATCTGCCTATTGTAGCGACCATGGCCAATTCGAACGGCGAAAGGCTGCGAAGGGAATGGAACGAGAAGGACGAACTCATCCGCCCTCTGCTGAAACGCGGCAAAAATAGCCTGCAAGCGTTGCCTGAGTTGCCACAAACTCGAGCCGGATAAGCACGGTACCGGCCTCTCGCTCGTCGGCGTCTCGAACGAAGAGGATCGCTGCGCGCTGATCGACTATCTGCTTGAGAAGTAAGGGAGATAAGAAGACCGGCGTTCAATGGCTTGGCGGCATACCGTCGTTCCTGTCATGACGACCGAAAGTCAGTGAGGTGGCCACGCCACATAGTCACGAGAGAGTTTCAGGAGCTGGCGCAGCTCCATCGGCACGCCGGAGCCGGACACTGCAACCAGCGTCACCTTGCGGAAGAGATCCAAGCCTTCGACCGGGCGCAAAACGATGCCCGGAACGATCGCCGCATGTTCGGGAAGGCTGCACACCCCCAGCCCTGCGGCCACCATCTGCTGAATCCAATCCTCCCGTTCGGACAGCAGCCTTGGGTGCATCACGATGTTCCGGTCCATGAAATGCTCGATCATCTGCGAGCGGAACTCGCAATGCAGTCGATCCAGATAGGGCTGCTCGGACATTTGCTCGGGGGTGATCGTATTCATGTCGCTGAGCGGATGATCGGCAGCCATGGCGAGCATCAGACGCTCGCGAAACAAGGGTACGGCGTCGATCTTGAAGCTCGGCTTCGGCGCTCCCGGGAGGATGCAGGCGTCATATTTGCCGGAAAGCACTTCCGCGACACCTTCCATCGGCAGCATCGGTTCCACGTTGAGCGTAATCTTGGGCAATTGCTTGAGAGCATGGGCGAAAAAGCCTGAGAAAACCGTTGGCCCGATGGTCGTCGGAACGCCGATCGTCAAGGTACGCACACGTCCTGTGACGGAATTCTCGGCGATTTCCCTAACACCGCTCACGAGCCCGTCGATCCGCATGAACTCCACCTGGATTTCGCGCCCGAGCGCTGTCAGCCGGCTGTCCTTGCCATCTCGGTAGAGCAAAGGCCCGCCCAACTCCTCCTCGAGACGCTGGATGGCCTTGGTCAAGCTCGGCTGCGATACCCCGCTTCGCCTGGCCGCCTCCGTGAAATTCAGCGTGTCGGCGAGGTGGATGAAGTAACGTATCTGGTTCAAGTCCATCGAGCGGATCCAATATGAGGCGGCCGCTGCAATCAAATCCAGTTTTCCAAGATGATCAAGCCGCGTGTCGTATCGGAGGCAGTGGCTCTCCAAGAAGAAATGGCGATCGTGAAGGAAAGGAGGTTCGTTGCTCGCGCCATTGAGACACGTGATTTTATGCCGCTCACCTTAACCTTTGCCCCCAAGCGACACCGACGAGAGCAAGCAGCGAGAGCTGCCTTTGGTGCGAAGAGCGCCAGCTGATCTGTTCAGATGGCGTCAGCGCATTAACGTCCAAAATCGGTACAGACCGAAACACCATCAATATCGGCTCATTTGAGGGGCAAGCTTTGTGGCTGCTTCCGAGCGAAAAGCCGGCACCGGGGCAAGGCCGCTCGCGTTCACAGCTGATCGTTCTCTTGAATGACTATCCCTTGCTTAAAACGTCGCCAGTTTAGGACGAACTGCCAGCGCCGCGTGATAGGACAAGAATATGTTGCTTTATATACATTCTATAGTTGAATTATTTCACCAGTTTTGTTATCTGGAGTAGATTTTAATCTCACAGAGATTCCTATCTTATGTCAGGCACAGGGAGGTTTCTCTTGTTGGAGGGAGTTTTCTGTTTTCAAGGAGCACTTACCAGTGAAAGATAGGTCTCTCAAGCTAAGGCAATATCGGATGCAAACGCGTCTCTTGGCGAAGGTTGTGTTGGCAATCGGCGATCTCTTCTAGCGCCAATGTCGACGATCCTCACGCCAAGACAGCTTGTATCGAACATTGCCATGCCCAGACTGGGTGAAGCTTTAGTTCATCTTAACAATCGCGTCTGCGTCCTTATTTCATCAGTGATCATCGTTCATTATTCGCGCATGATTGTTGATTTTTCTTCCATAAGATCTATCAATTTTATAATTGACCAACAGAAAGTATTGTCGGACAAAACGACAGAAGAAATAATAGTTCAAATCAGCATGACCGCTATCATTTCATTGATTGGAAATTATCAAGTTTTGTTTATTGCCGACTTCATTTTGGATATTTCAAAATTCATTGCCGCAATATTCGCAATCGTCTGGGTGGTTAAGATAAATGACGCAGGCGCCCTCCCCTGGCCAAATGAGAACAATACTATTTTTTTGACAGATCTCAGGGAATAAAATAGTCATGTTGTATGAAAAAATGGCAGAGCCAAGAGACGATGCCCAATCAGGCTCTTCGAATATTGATCATCGTGTAAGTGTCGTCATTCCGGCTTACAATGCATCACAATATATCGCGATGGCTATCGATAGCGTGCTTGATCAAACACTTAAGGTCGATGAGATTATTGTTATCGATGATGGCTCGACAGACAACACTCGAGAGGTCGTCGCTACATATGAGGCTAAAGGTGTCCGGTACGTTCATCAGCATAATCGGGGAAGCGCCTGCGCACGTAATAAAGGCGTTGAGCTAGCCAGCGGTCGGTATATCGCTTTTCTTGATGCGGATGATTTCTGGCTTCCCAATAAAATCAATCTGCAAGTCAGAACCTTCAAGGAAAACCCAGGTCTCGTCTTGGTCAGTGGCGATCAAATTTTTTGGGACCAAGACAGATCTTTTAATAAAGTCCGTGAGTTTTCTCGGCGCCAATGGGATGCCGAGAGTACGAAGCAAATCATCTTCGAGAATATTGTTGGCAATCCTTCGATGGTCATGGTGAAGCGATCTGTTTTGCAACAGGCTGGGTTGTTTGATGCCAAGATCAGGTTTGGTGATGATTGGGACATGTGGATGAGGGTTTCTGAGATTGGCAAGATCGGCTTTGTTCAGGAGCCCATCTCAGTCTATCGGTGGCACAAAAACTCTATTTCTCAAAGTCACCAAAGAGCGTGTTTGGCCTCTTATAGAATGATATGCCGCCGCGGAATCCGTCGTTCGATCACGCCCATAGGACGTCCAATCGCTTATCTGAAATTGGCGCGGCATTCAGATAGTTTCTATTACTTCAGAACGATACGTCGCCACACGATTTCCATGCTTCGCAGGATTTTTCCGAGGATTGCATCGCATGATCAACGAGCACTCTAGCGACGGTCAGGATTGGCAGGTGTTGCGTTGAGGAGGGCCCAATGAAAATATTGTTTCACATTACGGGGTATAAGCGCCCAGAGCAGTTCGCTTGGTTGTACCGAGCTGTCTATAATGAAGATGATCTCTTTATCATTCATGTCGATAAGAAGTCATCACGGCAGGTCCACAAAGACTTCCGAGAGATCACTGCTGGGCACGCCAACACGTTCTTTTTGTCAAGTCTGTCGGTGATCTGGGGTGGAACAGGATTAATCCGTGCTGAATTGAATGCCCTAAAGCTCGGTTTGCATTTGGATAGTGAGTGGCAATATCTGGTTAATCTTAGTGCGCAGGATTACGTCAACGCTTCGATGGACCAAATCAGAAGCAACTTGACGGAGAGTTGGCCAGCCAATTTTGTTATGTGCACGCCGCTAAAGGAGACACATTGGCGAATTCGGAAGCGACTTTGGTTCCGATACATTGAGTTGGGCAACCAACGGCATTTTACCCCTATTCCACGATTCCCCAATCGCGGCGTCGAGATTGCTTGGCATGGGCCGTGGTGGCATGTTCTTACGCGCGAGTTCTGTGCGTGGTGGATCACGAACCCGAAGGGTGATCAATATTATCGTGCGCTTAAAAGTGCTGGGATGCCAGACGAACTCTTAGTTCAAAATTTGATCAATGATAGCCCCTTCCTGAAGACTCTACGATCAGAATGTAAACACGAGATTATCTGGCGCCATCCGGGGGAACCCATCGCCGCAACGGCTCATCCCAATGTGTTGACGATGGAGGACCTTCCAACGCTGGAATCCTCCAAAGCATTTTTTGCAAGGAAATTCGATTCGACAGTAGATTGTGACATTCTTCGGATGTTGGCGAAGAGATCTAATGTGTTGCCGCCAGTATCCAGTCAAGCGAGCAGCCCTGGTCCAACGACCTAATACGTTGGCTGTTTGGCAACAAAGACCAGCTCTGACGGTTGTCGACTGTCTGCAGGGACACCGTCAATTGACGGGGATAGTCCAGCGGGTTGAGAAGATCATTTGCCGAGGCAGTACGCTCAATCGGCTGCTTCGGTCAATCACGCCTAGCATCGATCCAGGATCCTCAATCTATGATTGACCAACTAGCTTTTATCATGAGACGGCCTTCGCGAAAAATGGATCGTCACAATCCCTATAGTGCAATGCATGACTTAATAAAATCACCGACTATTAAACATCATTGATCGTTTGTTGACTAAAGATGTGACGACGATGAATTGTTCTTCAATGTAAGCGGATGTTTTCTCAATGAAGTCCATCAAACAAAAAATTGCTTTCCTCATTCATGATCTTCGTGATGGCGGTGTCGAGCGAATCACTGTTTCTCTTGCTAACGGCATAGCTTCAAGGGGCATTGACGTCGATTTAGTACTCGTCAATAGAGTGGGGAAATTATCATATTTTGACAGTATTGAAGAAGGTGTACGCATTACCAATTTGCGCGAAAACCGTACACTCACAAGCATTGTCGGGTTCAGACGATATCTCAATGAATCGAAACCTGATGTTGTTATTTCAGCGCTCACGCATATCAATGTTGCCACCATTTTAGCGCGTGTTGCGGCCCGACATCGGCCGCGCTTGATCGTGGTGGAGCATAATCAGATGTCGAAAAATATTGAACAAATCAACGGGCTTGTTCGGCTCGCCTATGCAACTGTACCCTGGATTTACCGGCAAGCTGATCTTATCGGCGCCGTTTCCGAAGGCGTTAAGGCCGATCTGATCCATCGCACGAACCTGTCAGCAGAACGTATCTCTGTCCTTCATAACCCTGTTGTTACATCCTTATTGAAACGACAGAGTTGCCTCGATTCAAATCATCCTTGGTTCGAACAAGACGAACCACCAGTCATTCTTGGCGTGGGAAGACTCATCAAACAAAAGAACTTTAAAATGTTGATCGAAGCGTTTGCTCAATTGCGCAAGGAACGACGATCTCGTTTGATGATTTTGGGTGATGGTCCAGATCGTGCCGACCTTGAACGTTTGGCTCAGTTAACAGGCTACGGGGAGGATATTGCCTTTCTCGGTTTTGTCGATAACCCATTCGCCTTTATGCGACAGGCAGCCATCTTTGCCCTCTCCTCTGACTGGGAGGGTTTGCCGACTGTTCTCATCGAGGCCATGGCTTGTGGTGCTGCCGTCGTATCAACCGATTGTCCCAGCGGCCCCTCTGAGATCCTACTCGGTGGCAAAATAGCCCCCCTGACGCCGCCGGGAAACACGCAGGCCTTTTCTCGCGCCCTCAATTTCGTACTGAGCTCCAAGAAATCGACCGCCCCCCTCGTCGCTCGTGCCGATGATTTTAGCGTAAAATCTGCCGTGGACCGCTATTTGGAGGCTGCCTTTCCAGCCTTAGAATCGGTTCAAGATCGCCAACGATGTGCTCATTGAAGGGCGGCTTGATAAGTCACGCGCTCAGTTCATCGAAGACATCGAGCAAGCTATGATGCTCAGTCGTAAACTGGTCATCAACAATGATCGCTAAAGCATCATCTGAGACAGCCCTATCATAGATAGCGACACTTTTGATCGTCCCATCAAGCGAATCTCTGAGGTCGTTGGCCGATTCATCGTCGCTGAAGGCAGCACTTGCACCAAGCACCAATGGTTCTTCATTGTCACCGATGCCGCCGGTGTAGGGGTTTGTGTCCGCCAGTTCGCCGTTGAAAATGAGCTTTAAGCCGCCTTCACCAAACGAGACGATGGCATGATTGTCGATATCGCTTTGAAGCGAACCTCTTGCTGTCTCAACAGTATGGCTAGCATCATTGCTCTGGAGACGAACGATCAGCTTCTCATCTTCTATCCATGACGTGAAGTGACCACCGGAACCATAGAAGTAGGCATCTTTTGAAATGATCCCTTGGGTTTTGCCAGGATCGCTGGTGCTAAAGACAAACTCGATGGATCCTTCGTCTATTTGCCAAGGTGCCTCGTGATCGAGGACAAGCGAATCGCCGATTTCGTTGAAGGCCAGGTCGAGCTGCAAACTTGAAACGAGACCTGAGCCGGTGTCTGGGTCGATCGAGTCATCGGCGTAAGTTTGCTCTTGCCGGATCGTTACATCGCCAATACTTCCCTCGAAGGCAAAAGCGAGTTTGTTCGCTGACTCGTCATCACTATAAACCGCACTTGCCCCAAAGACGAAGGGCTCTTCGTTGTCGCCAAGGCCTCCCTTATACGGATTGCTGTCGACCAGAGCACCATTGAAAAAGAGCTTCAGGCCATTATCCCCGAACGACACCGTAACATCATTGTCTACGCCGCGTTCGATAGAGCCTGTTTCAGTCTGAACGATATAGCTTTCACCCTCATCTTGTAGACGAACGATCAGCTTGCTGTCCTCGATCCAAGCGGTGAAGTGGCCACCATTGCCGAAGAAAAGAGCATCTTTTGAGACGATCCCTTGGGTCTTTTGGGGGTCCAGGGTCTTAAAGGTAAAGTCGATGGAGCCTTGGTCGATTGACCAGGAGTCTTGGTGATCGGCCACCAGGGCGTCACCCAGGTTGGAGAAGGCTTGGTTGATCTGGAACGCCGTGATGACGTCTTCCGTTGGATCATCATTGCCATCGTCACGATCGTCAGTGACGACGTCTTCGCCACCCTCATCTGGTGCTGCCGTCTGCAGGTTAAAAAGAGAAACGTTGGAAATACTTCCGTCGAGCGGATTGGCAAGGTTATTGGCCATGCCGTCACCGCTATGGACTGCACTTGCGCCGAAGACGAAAGGCTCCATGTTGGCACCGAGACCGCCGGTGTAGGGATTTTCATCGATGAGCGTGCCATCGAGGTACAGTTTCAGGCCGTTGTCACCAAACGAAATCGCGACAAGGTGATCAACATCAGGATCGATGTCACCTTTCGCGGTTTCGACAAAATAGCTACCAGCGTCATCCTGAAGCCGCACGATTAGCTTATCGTCCTCGACCCAAGCTGTAAGGTGACCGCCGTTTCCAAAGAATGAGGCATCTTTTGATACGAGTCCTTGTAGCTTGCCGGGATCCTTCGTGCTGAACGTGAATTCAATTGATCCTTGATCGATTTGCCAAGTGTCTTGATGGTCGGTGACAATCGCATCGCTTACGTTTTGAAAATCTTTCTCGAATTGCCATCCAGCAACCAGATTGTTGTCGAGGTCTTCAATCGTTTCTTGGTCGGGATCTGAAGGCTCAGGCTCAGGCTCAGGCTCTTGGCTTGACGTGCTAAGCCAGATGAGATTTGAAGGCTCGTAGGCATCGAGCCCGACTTGGTCCCGTTCAATATACCCGACCTCATTGCCGTCGATGGCATGCCCCTTGTCGTGTCCTGGCGCTATATGGAGCCAATCCTCTTTGGTAACCGTATTGTCGGTGATGGTGAGATTACGGGAGACAAAACCATTATTGTCGCCCTCTATATTGACGATTGTGAAGTAGTCGTTGTTTGGATCGAGAAAATTATTGGTTACAATGGAATCTTGAGCGGCGAGAAAATTTAAGGGTCGCTTTTCGACATTCTCGACATAGTTTGATTGGACTGTGATATTACTGGCTTCGAATCCATCGAATATTTGAAACAGATTAGCATCTGTCCACCCACCAATAGAAATGCCATCGACAGCAACATCGTGAACGTAGTTTTGCTCGACAGTGAGATTGTTCGAGCCACCTTTGATTGAGATGCCGGTGGTACCTTGGACATCCCGCACCTCATTTTGAGCAACCGTTCCATTCCAAACGGTAACGAAATCGATTCCTTCTTCTTTTCCGCCGATAACGAGGTTGCCAATGACGTCGATATTTTCAGTCTGTGCTATTTTTATGCCATCAATCCCAGCCTCGTAAACTGTATTGCCTTCGATCAAAATGTTCTTAACGAGATTGGTAAAATCGATTCCAGATTGAGTAAATTCAATACCATTAGCATTGTCGGCGCCATTGATCGCGAAATCTTTGACGGCGATATTGTCGGTGCCTCTACCAAGTACCGTCGAAACATTTTCATTCTGGGGCGTTATCGTCGCTTTCCCTGGGCCATCGACCGATACCAACCAAATTGGAGCATCCTCGGTGCCACTTCTTGGAAACTTTACATTTTCGCGATAGTCACCTTCTTGGACAAGAATAGCTGTTCCCGGAGCCGCTTGATCGAGCGCTTCTTGTATGGTCGCCAGGGGAGAGCCCATTGAACCATCTGAGTTATTGTCACCAGCTGTTGATACCCAGAGATAAGAAGAGGGGGTTGAATCATAAATGCCCACGAGCGCGCTCCGCTAATTCATTAAGCTGTGATCTTAAGGGAAAGAATTTAATGAAGTGCTAATGATAAATTGACGTAAACATATTTGAGCTATGTATTATTAATCATCGATTATAGTTAAAAAATTGCGTGCCAAACATCTCTTTCACTTCATAAAGGTTTCTTTTACATATTCGAAACATTGATCTTGGTTGTGACTCGCAAGCTGACCTCCGAGCCAAGGCGCCCGCAAGCTGGTGGCTAAGACTACTGACGTTCAAGCCGCCGTTTGTTTTCGCAGGCCATGTCAGTTTGACCACCAAGGCTGGTTTGCGATGTCTTGTCCGGGATGATCCTGCCTTGAATGATCCCTCCCGACGGGGATCGAATTGACCGAGGCGTGGCCGCCGCTGATCCGCCATCGATAAAGAGACGATCAGTTTTTTCGCCGTCGACCCTGCCCCGTTCCTAGTCCAGGCGTTCGATCGCTAGTGCCTAAATCCTGGTATCGCCTTAGCGCAGGGCAATAACGAATTGATGGGGCTCGATCATGGTCTACCATGCGACAGCAGGGCCACGAACGGGCCTAGTTTCAATTGAGCTGCTCTATATTTTGCCAAAACCCTGGTTGATTTTTTTGCACCTCAACGGTATTTATAGTAGAAATTCGTCGCAGACTTACACGACATCGTCGCTAACGCTTAGACTGGCGGTTTGACGCCTATTCTTGATCGGCGGGCAATCATGGCTGGCCAGATTTCATTTTTTTTGCCTCTCCATGAGGGGCTATGGAGGTCATTTCTGAGTGGCTACGAAGCTTCAAGGCCTTGGCAGTCCGCTAGCCTATGTTCGTAATCGTCGCTTCCTTCATCACATCGCTGTTTTGGGCTCAGGGACCGCCATAGCCCAAATTGCCAACGTTGCGGCTACGCCCCTTCTCGCCACGCTCTACGACCCCAAAAGTTTCGGTGTCATGGCCATTTATATGGGGATTGTGCTCGTTGTTGGCACGATGGCGAGCTTTACCTATGACTCGGCTATTATTTTGCCGAAAAGTGAGTCTGACGCCCTAACTGTATTAGTTTTGTGCATATATTTTATATCAATAATATCAATGATTTCACTATTGTTAATCTTGGCGATTTTTTATTTATCTCCATCTGAAGAACTTGTATTTCACTGGTCACTAATTCTCCTTATTCCTCTAGGAATTTTCTCCTTAGGGTCGCTCAATGCAGGCAGTCATTGGTCTGTAAGACACGAGCAATACAAAAGTGTTTCAAAGGCTAGCATCATTCGCTCTTTGGGGGCTGTGATCGCTCAAATTACCTCTGGCCTGCTAAGCGCGAATGCGCTTGGTCTTATTTTCGGAAGAATCTTTGGACAATGCGCAGCATCCTTCTACCTCTTGCGCTCAAGCGGTCTCAACGCATCACAGCTGATATCTCGCAGCTTTTCAGCACTCATACGTTCAGCAACCAGCCATTATCGATTTCCTCTCTTCAAAGCTCCACAGAATGTTATCGTTTTACTCTCAGACCAGATGCCAGCTTTCGCGCTCGCGACAGCTTTTGGGGCGTCATCTGCGGGGCTGTATTGGATGGCCGATCGGATCCTAAACTTGCCATCAACAGTCGTTTCAGAAGCGACAGCGAAAGCGTTTTATCGTGAGAGCGTAAAAAGTTTCCAGAGAAACAAAACGATGAGGCCGCTCTTTTATAAAACAGTTGCTGGTCTCTTTATTTTTGCGCTTTTTCCTTCGATTATCATATTTTTCTATGCACCAACTATATTTAGTGTGCTGGGTGACGATTGGCAATCAGCAGGATACTTTGCAAAATGGATGATTATATGGGCATTGTTTCGCTTTTCATGCGCTCCTGTGATGGCAATATATATGATCACAGATCAGCAACATAGGCTCTTGAAAATAGATACCGTTTCATTTGTTGTGAGAATGTTGCTCTTTGGTTTGGCTCTAAATTTGGAAAATGCGGTAGATTTTGTGATGATAGTTTGCTTGTTTGAAAGTATAAAAATTATCTATACGACTTTTGATATAGCACTCAGTCTTCGAAAACTTGAACAAGAAATTTGATGATTGTGCTGGCGTGTCCCCTTCAACCCACATCAGCGGCTATGAGCTTGACCCTTTTGGTGCGCTTGACCCCATTCTTGGATCGTTTGGCGTGAGAAAATCCCGCCTTAAGACAAATGAACCAGCGCCATAGGATCTAGAGCTCTTTCACCCCGCATCAACATGGCGGGGATGTTTCAGCCGTATCGAGAAAAGCCAGGCATTTAAAGAACGGTCGAATTTGCAGGATGCACAGGGTGTTCTGCTAGCGGTTTTGGCGTTCATTTGGAGAAGGCCGGATGGGCCTGTCGATGATGGCGCCCACTCACCCCGATCTTGACGCCGCTGCATTGCCAATTGAACGTGCAGTTTGGCAGGATCGATAAGTGCAGGATGCGATGAAGCATGTGATTGTATGGGTCTTTTCAGGCTTTTTCCTCTCCAATGGCGTGGGGGCAAATGAACCCTCGACACCCGAAGCTTGGATCCAGCTTGCCGTCGAGCAATTTTGTCCGTCGGGGGAGCCTCTGCTTGGCATCGCTGCGGAACACGCACTTCCTGGTGCCTGGCTTCTTGCGGAAGATCTTCGGGATGCTGGTGGTGTGCTTGGACGAGCCGACCAACGTTTCGCGCTGCCGGGCGGCGATGAGTTGCGCTTGATCCGGCTGCAACCAGGCGGACAGCTTCGCCGCCTGGTGGTCGAGTTTTTTGAACGTGACGGTGAGACGCTTCAGCCCGAAATCCAGGCGATGGCCGATGGCGCCTGCCATGTGCAGGCGGGTCGACGGATCGTCCGTGGCCTTAACGGCGAAACCCTGCTGGAGCAGTTGGACGGCGACCTTCAGACCATCCGCTGGACCGAGACACTCGAAGTGCCTTGGCCCGCCGGTATCGATCCAGGCGGGCCGCGCGTTGCGCTCATTGATTCCGGCCTTGCCTACGATCTGCCGCTTTATAGGAATCGCCTCGCTCGAAACGCCAATGGCGTGCCACTCGGTTATGATTTTTGGGATGATGATCCTTGGCCCTATGATGGCGATACGTCGCGCGGTCCCTTCTTGCCGATCCGGCATGGTTCGGCGGTCGCTTCCATCCTCGTTCGCGAAGCGCCAACAGCAGCCTTGATTCCGTTTCGCTATCCGAGGCCGGACATGACACGTATGGGCGAGATCGTGGAACGCGCGGCGAAGCTTGGCGCCACCATTATCGCCATGCCGCTCGGCAGCCGTAATCCTGACGACTGGGTGACCTTCGCCGAAGCTATGCGCAGGCATCCCGAGGTGCTGGCGATCGTCTCTGCCGGCAATGACGGTGAGGATATCGACAAGGCGCCACTTTGGCCCGCAGCCCTTGATTTGGACAACATCATCACCGTCACCTCCTCGGACGGATTCGGCAAATTAGCGCCCGGCTCGAACTGGGGGGTGGCACATGTCGACATCATGTCGCCGGCGGAGAACCTTGATGTCATCGACTTTCGTGGTGCTGAAGGCAAAGCGTCAGGCTCCAGCTATGCAGTGACGAGATTGGCGGCGCTAGCGGCTCGCCTACTCAGCGCCGATCCGACACTTACGTCTGATAAGCTGAAGGCTGCGATTTTTTCGCGCGCTGCCCCTTCGCCCTACGAGGACAACGTGGTCGCGGTCGGCTGGATTCCCGATCCGTTAAGGGAGTAGATGTCAGACACGGAGGCATCGGCTAACGTGGTTGCGGCGCTGGCGGCGGCTGTCGGCAAGATCGGCAAGCTCAGGGTCGCCGTACCAAACACCGGATTGAATGGCAAAACGCTGTGCTTGCGGATCCTTCAGCAAGAGGCCACGCAGCCATCGCGCATACGGCAGCATCTCCTGAAAACGGCCGGCAAGCTGACGTGATACCAGAAGAGATAGACGTGCAATGGTCAGGCCTCGAGCACCACGAGGCCATCTAGAACATCGAACGGATCGGCAAGATCAATAAAGCGCTGTGCTGAGATAGCATCCCTTGGAGGACGGTCTTTAGTGACCGCGAAGAACCTCCTCGAAGACGTCAAACGCTTCGCGGGCAAAGTGCCACATATTACCTTCCCGATCCGATTGCCCTGTCTCGATGGTGATGGTGCGGGTCTTAGGGCCGGAGATGGCAATGCAGCTATGGCCTGGCTGGTCGCCATAGCGATTACCTGATGGCCCAGCGGCGCCGGTTTCGCCAACGCCCCATGTCGCGCCCAGGAGCTCACGCACCGCATTCGCCGATAGAAGCGCGTAGGGCTCGGTGCTTGGGCGCATGCCAGGATGGTCGTCTAGGCTCGTTCGGAGCAGGGTTTCGCGCGCTTTTTGCGTGTAGATCACGCCGCCGCCGAGGAAGAATGCTGACGCACCCGGAACGGCGAGCAACGCTGCCGAGATCAGACCGCCGGTCGACGAATCTGAAACGGCGACGGTCTCGCTGCGCTCCTTTAACAAAGCACCGACGGTTTCGGCCATGGACGAGAGTGATGACATGAAACACCTCCTGCCAGGATCAAGGCCCTCATCATCGTAGCCGAAGTGGGCAAGGTCCAGTGAGGATCGTCGCCCGCAAGCCAATCTAGAATCCGCACTATGGCGCAATGACAGAGCCTTGCCCTATAGTGCCGACTGCGCGTCGTCGAACACTCCTTGAGTATGCGGCAAAAAAACTTCAACGAAGTCTTCGTATGCAGGAGACGATGATGGCAGATGCAAATTTGGCAGATGTCGTCGAGCAGTTGGCGCCCACTGGCGAATTACGTGCTGCGATCAATCTTGCGAACGAGCTTCTGGTCACGGATCGCGCTCCTGACGGTGAGCCGGTCGGCGTGGCACCGGACATGGCGCGTGCCATTGCCGATGAGCTCGGTGTGCCGGTTCGCTATGTCAGCTACAACAAATCCTCAGAGCTTGCGGACGCCGTCACCAGTGGCAGCTGGGATATCGGTCTCATCGGCGCCGAGCCCCAACGCGCCGAGCATATCGGCTTTACCAAGGCCTATGTCGAGATCGAGGCGACCTATCTCGTGCACGCCTCCTCAGATCTGAGGAGGCCTGAAGACGTCGATGCGCCGGGCAGACGCATCACCGTGACCGAGCGCACCGCTTACGGTCTCTGGCTGGATCGCAACATCAAGCAGGCTGAGCTGATCCACGCGACCGACTTCGAAAGCACGTTCCAGCAGTTTGTCCGGCAGAAGCTGGATGCACTCGCCGGCCTTCGCTTCCGCCTGGTTCAAGATGCCGATCGCCTCGCCGGGTCTCGGGTGCTGGACGGTCGCTTCACTGCCGTCCAGCAGGCTATCGGCACGCCGATCGCGCATGCTCGTGCTCTTGACTTCCTTGCCGGCTTCGTCGACAGGGCCAAGGCTTCGGGCTTCGTGGCCGATCTGATCACCAAACATGGGGCCAACGGCTTGAGTGTCGCCGCCTCTGATTGAGAAATTCGAAGGGTCTCCTGCAGTTGCTTGCTACTATCGGACGGCCCATCGAGCACCAGGTTTTGGGGATTGAAGATCTATTGCCCTTGATCCAGCCTGCCGTCGTCATCGGCGCCGTGTCTCTGCGCGGCAGCGTCGGCTGCTTCTCGGGTGTTTTCGCAGGCGTCCTCCTTCTATCGGTTGATCGATACCGCCATCAACATGATGGGTCTGGTCTGGACGCCCCCTAAATGCAGGTGATCAGAGTCGGGTTCATGCTGCTGGCCTTATTGTTCGATAGCGCGAAAACGACGATTTAGCGTAAGTTGCTTCTATAGGGTACGGACGGCTTTTTTTGCGATGATGGAGTGACGATGGTTTCGAAGGGCAAAGAGTTCAAAGGTCGCGTTGCGCTGGTGACGGGCGGGTCGCGTGGAATTGGGCGCGCCGTTTGCCTAGCCCTGGCGCAGGAGGGCGCCGATATCGCGCTAAACTATGTCACGAATACAGAAGCTGCCGAGCAGACAAGGCGTGACATCGAAGCGCTCGGTGTCCGCTGTGCGCTCTGTCAGGCCGATGTCAGCGATCCCCGTGCTGTCGATGCCATGGTGACAGAGGCCGGTAGGGCGCTTGGCCCGATCGATCTTCTGGTCACGGCAGCCGGCATCGCTCACTTTGGCAGTCATGAAGAGGTCGATTTCGACCTTTGGCAGCGCCTGATGAAGATCAATGTCGATGGCACGTTCCTGCCGATCATGGCGGTGAAGGATGGGATGATCGAGCGCCGCTTTGGCCGGATCGTTTGCATAGCCTCGATCGCCGGCCTGGCGCCTAGGGGACAGATGCTGCCTTACAGCACGTCCAAGGCGGCGGTGATCGCTTTTGCCCGAAGCTGCGCCCAGGCCTTCGCACCCGACGTCCGGGTCAATAGCCTGGCACCTGGCCTCATCGAGACCGACATGACGGCGGACATGACAACGGCGGTCAAGCAGTCGATGCGCGACCAGGCATTCCTGCAGCGAACTGGCCAGCCTGAGGAAATGGCGGAGACCGTGCTCTATCTCCTGTCCGAACGCTCGAGTTTCATCACCGGCCAGACGCTGGTCGCCGATGGCGGTCGGGTGACGTTGCCTTGAACCTAACCCAATCAGGATCGTCCGTGTTCAAATCAGTTAGTCGTCAGGAATAGAGTTTCCGGCTAACGTGGTTGCGGCGCTGGTGGCGGCTGATCGATGAATCGTTTGGCCGCTTGTGCCTGACGCGGATCGGCCTCCAGCAGGCGGCTGTAGGCAAGATCGGCAAGCTCAGGGTCGCCGCCCCAAACACCGGATTGAATGGCAAAACGCTGTGCTTGCGAATCCTTCGGCAAGAGGCCACTCAGCCATCGCGCATGCGGCAGCATCTCCTGAAAGAGGCCGGCAAGCTGAAGTGAGACCAGAAGAGATAGGCGTGCATTGATGGAGTGGGGGGTCTCGGCAACGGCGGCGCTATGCAGAGCAATGGCCTCGTCAAAATGACCGGCCAGCGCCAGCACTCTACCTGCCTCCAGATATTGTCCGGCGTTCTCTGCAAGACGGCAATCACCCGTTAGCCTTTCGAACAACGGTTCGCCCAATGTCTGCCCGCGCGGCACGGCGCGCGCCGACTCGATCGCCGAGGCGCAGCGAACCAGCGCTTCGCCAAGGTCTTGTTGCACGGCCTCGGCGCCAGCAGCATCGCGTCCTGCCAGAAGTTCGGCAAGCGCCGCCAGCGGCAGCGCCTCGTAGCGTTCCTCACCACCGCCGACCGCAATCCCGACCAGGCGGCCGGCCTGATCGACGACTGCGCCGCCGCTGACGCCAGGCTGCATCACGGCGGTGACGTGCAGCCGGCCACGAAGGGCTTCGTCCGCCGATTCGAGAATGAGCTCTCCGGGTGAGAACACACGAATTTCCTGCCTTGCGATATCGGCACCAACCGCGAAATAAAGCTCAGCGGCAACGGCATCAGCACCGCCCGGGTCCGGTGTCAGAACAAGCCCGTCTTCCGGCAGGCCATCGACCTGGAGTAAGGCAAGATCACCGCGATAGGTCGAGGGGACGACCTTGGCGCTACGCGGACCAAGCGGCGTGTGCACCGTTGCCTCCTGACGATCACCAATGACATGCCGATTGGTGACCAGCAGATCACGATCGATACGCACGGCGCTGGCGAGGGGATCAAAGCTCTCGATTGGAAACACCGCTTGGCGCGTGGCGCAAATCGGTGTCGGATGAGGACAGTCGGGATCGCCGACTGCGGTTTCGGCGTTGAGCTTCTCGCCTTCTTCCAAAGGATGGGCGAACGACAATGCCGTCCTGCGCTCTCGTCCCTCCCGCACAAATGCTACCCCTAACGTCTCGCCAGGCCCGATGAGCGCTAGCGCACCGGCCGCATCACGTGGTCCGAGAATGCGTCGATCGCCGATCGTCGTGATCAGATCGCCGATCTCTAGTCCAGCTTGGGCAGCCACGCCTTCCTCGTCGAGCGCCATAACCCGAGCAGCAGCCATCTCGCTCGCCGCGGTTCTAGGAAGCATCGCCAGGCTCCAGCCCGGTTCGACATAGTCGACCTCGCCATCATCGGCCAAATCACGTGAGATGCGGGCGAGTAAGGGCGCCGAAACAGCAAAGTTCACACCGATATTCGCATCCCCATCAGATGCAAAAATCGCCGACATCATGCCGACAAGGAGGCCATCGGCATCAACCAAGGCACCGCCCGAGCTGCCCGGATTGGAGGCTGCGTCGGTCTGCACAAAATCCTCGATAGGGTTGAAGCCTGCATTGCTTACATCAAGAGCCGAGACGACCCCGCAGGTTACCGAGAGGCCGAGACCATATGTGTTGCCGATCAGGCAGACAGGATCGGCGAGATCCGGCCGCGGCGCTAAGTCCAGGAGCGGCAGATCGGCGGCGATGCGCAGCAAAGCAACATCGCTCGCTTCGTCCTGTCCGATCAATGTCGCCGGCAGCACGCGTCCATCGGCGAGACGAACATCGATCCGCTCGGCCGGCTGCACCACATGCCAAGCCGTCGCGATCAAGCCGCCCTTAGCGATCGCGATCCCGCTGCCCTCAGGCACCGCCCGGTTCGGCAGCTCGCCTTCGCGAACCGGCTTGTCGGGCCATACCGGCAAGACCGACACGACAGATTGAAGTGTTTCGGATGGCAGAGCCTCGGTCGGCTTTGGCAACGTTACCGATGCGAACGCCAAAGCGATGCCAATGCAGGTCATTGTCCTCATTTCACAATCCAGCCGTTGTCAGTCCAGATCAATTAAGCACGAAAGCGTTGTCAGCGGAGCCAAGTCGAGCGACGCCTGAATGAAACCGCGGTTGTTCTCCAGGCGGACAGCGCCGGTGAGGTGCATGCCATGACGACCTTCGATCGCGGTGATATCAAGCTTTGGTTCGCACACATCGCCCATAACCCAGTCACTGACGGCGCGCCATCGTGTGCCGAGTTCTGAGGTTAAGCGCCGGATCGAGAAATCATGGATCAGCATGGGATGGCGCTGTGCCTTGGTTGTAAACCTGTGAACAGCGAAAGCTGGATGAGAAACGTACGACGTTCTTGCATGATCGTTAAACCTATTGAAATCCAATGATGGTCGAGACTCGTTGAACTGAATACGATCGTCGGCCGACTGCGGACCCGACGACTTCAGCGAATCCAAGATCAGTATCGATTCCGCTGACAGCGCCTACGCGGCTTATCGAAGGAAAGTGCCAATGTTTCTTCCATTCAAATTTTTCCCATGAAGACTTCGAGATCGGCACCTGTCTCAATGTATTCTTCCTCCGGTTCATGATCGGCATCGTCAAAGAAGCCATCGATCCAGAGCTTCTTTAATTTCCAGATCGAGCGTTTTGCCTTCGGCATAGATGGTCAAACCTTCAATCATCGCGCTGGTCGATTCCAAGTCGGACCATTCCGTTGACCGCCGCATCAACTCGTTGAATCATCGAAAACATCACAATTGCTGTTGCTCATTTATGTATGGTAATCTATTCCAATCTTGTTCTCAGGGCGGGGTGAAATTCCCCACCGGCGGTGACAGCCCGCGAGCGCCTTCTTCGGAAGGGTCAGCAGACACCGGTGAAATTCCGGGGCCGACGGTATAGTCCGGATGGAAGAGAATGGGTCACTGGACGTCGCGCGTCTGGTGTCTGACGCCCTAAGATCTTCTCAAGTCAAGAAAGGATCGGGCGCGATGACTACACCTGCGAGAATAGCCTTCATCAAAGCGCGTTGGCATGCTGACATCGTCGATCAGGCGCATGTCGGATTCGTCGAAAGGCTGGAAGAACTCCTGCCGTCGGCGACGCTTTCGGTGTTCGAAGTGCCGGGCGCTTTCGAAATGCCTCTCTTCGCAAAACGGCTGGCTTTGTCCGGTGATTTCGACGTCATCGCCGCTGCTGCATTTATCGTGAACGGCGGGATTTATCGCCATGAATTCGTGGCGCAGGCTGTCATCACGGGGCTGATGGATGTCCAGCTCGAGACCGATGTGCCCGTACTGTCCGTTTCCCTCACGCCGCATTTTTTCCAGCCGACCGACGAGCACACCGCGTTCTTCAAGGCACATTTCGTCAAGAAGGGGTGCGAGGCCGCGGATGCCGCCGCTGCGGTTCTCGCTCTCGATCAGCTAGTGCCGCAGCGTGACGCTGCCTGACGGCAGCGCCGGACATCAGGACATGATCAGGCCGCCATCGACATTGATGGTCTGGCCGGTGATGTAGGCTGCGTCCTCACTTGCCAGAAAAGCGACGAGGCCCGCAACATCCTTGCCCTGCCCTGCGCGTTTCATCGGGATGTTTTGCACCCATTCAGCCATTAGTTCACCCGGACCGTAGCTTCCCAGCATCTGGCCCCAGACCCGATCATTATAGTCCCACATGTCGGTCTCGATGATCCCGGGGCAGATAGCGTTTACGGTGATGCCTTCCTCCGCAACTTCTTTCGCGAGGCTTTGCGCGACGCCCATGACGCCGAATTTCGAGGCAGCGTAATGCGGTGTGTAGATGAAGCCCTCGCGCGCTTGCCCGGACGCCGTGCAGATCAATCTACCGCCCTTTCCCGACTTACGCATATGTCGGATGGCTTCCTGACAGCAGAGGAAGACGCCCTTGGTGTTGACGTCCATCGTGTTGTCCCATTCTTCCTCGGTCAGATCCTCGATCTTGGCGATCGTGATGATGCCAGCATTTTGAATAGAGACATTGATGCTGCCGAACTCGGCCTCGGCCTTCTCGTAGAGCGCCTTCACGGCCTTGACGTTGCTGACATCACAAAGGAGAGGCAGTACCTTACCACCGTTTTTTCGAAGGCTGATCGCCGCTTCATGCACCTGCTCTTCCACAGATGCGATCACCAGATTTGCGCCCTCCTCGGAAAAGCGCTCGGCGATCGCATAGCCAATGCCTCTATTGCCACCCGTCACGACGACAGTCTTACCTTCAAATCGTCTCATGCTACGTCTGCCTCCTGCTCGAAGTCATGGTTTTGGTCCAGCAGCCTAGCCGCTGTGAATTTATCGGTGATGAGCACGTTCAGCACGCCCGCATGCAAGGCGCCGGCGATCGCCTCAGTCTTCGATTGTCCACCCGCAAGGCCAATAACGCGGTCGACTTTCGACAGTGTTGCCATGTCCATTCCGATGACACGATCGTCCAGCGGGGTCTTTACGGAGCTGCCATCCTTATCGAAGAAGCGAAGGCTGATGTCACCGACTGCGCCGGCTTCCTTGAGATCAGACAATTCACCTGCCGAAAAGACATTGCCGCTGCCCGCCAGCATGCGCGAGGGCTCGATCGCGCCGATGCCGACGATCGCAAGCGTGATCTTGCCGAAGAGATCCATGGTTTCGCGCACATAAGGGTCAGATAACATGATCAGCTTGGCTTCGCGGGACTGAGCGACACCGTGCGACGTCAACAGCCTGGGTTCGGCGCCGATCAGCTTGGCAAGACGCGTGGTCAGTTGAGTGGCATGGGTCTGAACGCCAGGATTGCCCATGCCGCCCAGGGTCTGCACCACATATTTCGCCTTGCCCGCCTTCATAGGATGGATGTTGTCAACCATCTTTAAGATGGTTTCGCTCCAGCTGGAGACACCGACCACCTCGCCAGATTGCAACGTCACCTCGACGAAATGCGCTGCCGCTTCGCCGAGGCGGGACATGATGGCGCCATCCCGGTCCTCAACGCATTCGACGACGATCGCTTCGGGCAGGTTGTAGCGCTCGCGCAGACCTCGTTCGAGATCGTCATAGGTTCCGGAAGGCGCCACGATCGTCGTGCGCACGATGCCTTCGTCCTGCGCACGCCTTAAGATCCGCGACACGGTCGCCTGGGAGAGACGAAGGTGTTTGGCGATGTCCGCTTGGCGCATGTTTTCGACGTGATACATCTGCGCCACCCTTGCGATCAATCGAAGTTCGTTGATTCGCGTCAACCCATGGCTCCTAGCTTTCCGCTGGTGAGCTTGAACAATCCGCCAGGCTCAGGCATCAAGTTTCGAACGTGCAAGAGCACTCCGCCAATCTTTCAACGCCTTCTGGCGCACTGCTGGATCCATCGTCATCGACAGCGATGTGCGTTCGCCAGCGAGGCTCGATACTGCCGTCAAACTGTCCCAGACGCCGGTGGACAAGCCGGCCAGATAGGCTGCACCCAGGGCCGAGGCTTCTGTCGTTTCGCACATGATCACCGGATGGTTCAGATAACCAGCGACGAGCCCCATGAGGAACCGGTTGCTGCTGGGGCCGCCATCGACGAACAACCGACCGACCTTAGCACCCGCGGCATGCTGAACGATATCGAACACGTCATGGACCTGAAGTGCCATGCTCTCTGCCGCGGCACGCGCGAGGTGTGTCGGCTTCGAGCCAAAGCTCAAGCCCGCGACCAGGCCGCGCGCTTCGGCATTCCAGTGGGGTGCGCCAAGACCGACGAAAGCCGGCACCAGCGAGACCCCTTCAGTTCCTTTTACAGTCTCAGCGAGATCGAGCAAAGCCTCGACATCCGCCAGCCCTAAAAGGTCAGCGGTCCAGGGAAGGACCGATGCACTTACCAGGATGTTGCCTTCAAAGGCAAATGTCGAAACCCCGTCCAATGACCAAGCGATTGTTGTCGTTAGACCCTTCGGCGGCGCTTTGAAGCCGGCGATCGTGGCCATGACCGAGGAGCCGGTGCCGAAGGTGACCTTACCATCGCCTTTGCTGTAGGCACCATGCCCGAAGAGAGCGCCGTGGGAATCGCCGATCGCCCCGCCTATCGGAATGCCGTCGGCAAGCCCTGAAACACCGGATGTTTTTCCGAAGATGTGGGATGAATCCTGAACATCCGGGAGAAGTGTCGGCGCGACGCCAAAAATTTCACACAAACCTTCGTCCCAGCTGGCCTTCGCGATGTCAAACAATTGGGTCCGTGCGGCATTAGAACGATCGCAAGCATGAACGACGCCACCGGAGAAGTTCCAGATCAGCCAGGAATCGACCGTGCCGATGCAAAGGTCCTTCGGATCCTGATCGGTGGGCAGATGATCGAGCAGCCAGCGAACTTTCGTTGCCGGGAAGAGCGGATCGAGGGGCAATCCGGTTCGCGCCAGGATCTTGTCTTCTAGCCCCTCGCTACGAAGTCGCTCGCATGCTTCTGCGGTGCGCCGGCATTGCCAGGTGATCACGGGTCCGGTGGGCTTGCCCGTTCTCCGATCCCAGGCGAGCACCGATTCGCGCTGGTTCGAAATGCCGATCGCTGCGATCTCAACATCTTGCTGCACGTTGTCTGCATTGGCGAGGCAGACGGTGATCGCCTCTTGCACACTCTTCCAGATCTGCTCGCCATCTTGCTGAACCCAGCCGGAGCGCGGATGTTCGATGGGCACAGGCGACGAACCGCTTGCCAGCACTCGGCCGTCTTCTGCGACCAAGATCGCCTTGCTGTTCGTGGTGCCTTGATCGACAGCTAGGATGACGCGCTCGGCCATGGTCTTCAGCCCTTCCTTGTAACCAACGCTTCGGCGCGTCCTGCGATGCCTTCCGGCGACATGCCGAACTCATCCAAGAGAAAATTCGCAGAGCCAGTCGGCGCGAAAATTCCGGGGACGCCGAGGATCTCCATCGGCACGGGTTGCTCTTGCACGACCACCTCAGCGACAGCACTGCCGAGCCCGCCATAGATGGTGTGCTCCTCGCAGGTGAGAATGGCGCCGGTTTCCTTCGCGGCGCTGATGATCGCGTCTTCATCGATCGGGCGTACGGTCGCCATATTGAGCACACGCGCCTCCAGGTCCTTGCTCGCCAATGTCTCGGCTGCGGCAAGCGCACGGTGGCTGAGCACGCCGTTCGCGATGATGGTGAGGTCATCACCCTCGCGAAGGACATTCGCCTTGCCCAGCACGAATTCATGCCGCTCGGGCAGGAGATCCGGAACGCCGACCCGGCTCAGCCGCAGGAAAAGCGGACCGTCGTAGCCGGCAGCGAAATGGGTGGCGGCCGCGGTTTCGATCCGATCGCAGGGTGCTATCACGGGAAGATTGGGAAGCGCCCTAAGCCAGGCAAAATCCTCAATCGAGTGATGTGTCGGCCCGAGCTCACCATAAGCCATCCCGGAACTTATGCCGCAAAGCTTCACATTGGCGTTCGAGTAGGCGATGTCCGCCTTGATCTGCTCGAGCGCACGCCCGGTCAAAAAGCAAGCTGCGGCGCAAACGAAGGGCAGCTTGCCGCCATTGGCGAGGCCAGCGCCAACGCCCACCAGATTCTGCTCGGCAATGCCCACATTGATCAGCCGCTCCGGCCACCGTTCACGAAAGCCGCCGAGTTTGCTGGAGCCAACCGAATCATTGCAGACGGCGACCACATCAGGGTCCGCGCACGCGATCGCCTGCAGTGCTTCCGTAAATGCGTCCCGACAGTCATGAAGTTGCACAGACGCATTCATGCCAAGGCTTCCTCAAGTTCCTTTTGCGCCTGCTCGTACTGTTCAAGATTGGGCACTTTATGGTGCCACTCGACGCGATCCTGCATGAACGAGATGCCCTGGCCCTTGTTGGTATGGGCGACCACGCCTGTAGGCTTGCCGGGCATCCTGGCTTCAGGTGAAAGGGCCTCGACAATCGCCTCCATGTCGTGCCCGTCGATTTCCCGTACCGTCCAACCGAACGCTTCGAGCTTGGGGGCGATTGGGGCGAGATCGTTTGTCTCGGCGAGACGAGCGCCTTGCTGCAGGCGGTTGTGATCGATGATCAGCGTCAGATTATCGAGATCGAACTGGGCGGCGGCCATCACCGCCTCCCAATTACTGCCCTCCTGCATTTCACCGTCACCGGTCAAAACGAAGGTTCGCCAGGATGCGCCATCCATCTTGGCCGCCTTGGCCATGCCGACACCGACCGGCAGCCCATGGCCAAGGGGACCGGTATTGGTCTCGACACCCGGCACCTTCGTACAGTTGGGATGGCCATTCAGCCGAGAGTGTGGCTTCAAGAACGTGTTGATCTCGTCTTTTGCCACAAAACCAGCCTCTGCGAGGGTCACATAGAGCGCGCAAGCCGTATGGCCCTTGCTTAGGACGAACCGGTCACGGGTCGGGTTCAGTGGATCCGTCGGATCGACATTTAATATATGGAAGTAGAGCGCCGTCAGCAGGTCGATCACGGACATCTCGCCGCCGAGGTGGCCGGCACCTGCCTCGAAAACCGCCTGAAGATCGCGTCGCCTGATCCGGTTTGCGATGTCTTTGAGCTTTCTCGCTTCCATATCCTTGCCAACTGAATTTTTATTCACATACTATTATTGATGCGCGCAAGCAATTGTGTCAAGCGATGACGAATGCGCAAATCTCCCAAAGCTGCGGGAGAATTGGCTCAACAGTTGACACTCTTTAACAGATCAAAGTATAAACTAAGAGTTATCAATGAATAAATATGCACTAGGGGAGATGTATGCGCAACTCGATCGTAGCAGGTCCTGCTGAAGCGCCAAGCATCAAGATGCTGTTCTCCTTGCGCGGCGCTACCGGTCCCTTGATCGGGCTTCTACTCCTCTGTGTCTTCCTGAGCCTCGCAACGGACTCGTTTCTGTCGATCCGCAACTTCCTCAACATCCTCGACCAGATTACCGTTATCGGAATCATCGCCGTAGGCATGACGTTCGTTATCCTGATCGCCGGTATCGACCTCTCGGTCGGTTCAGTATTGGCGCTAGCGATGATGGTGCTGGGTTACCTCAATGTCGAGGCAGGCATGCCCATGGGTATCGCCATCCCCGGTGCGCTTGTTGCTGCGGCTGTTGCCGGGCTCATCTCGGGGCTGATGATCACCGAGTTCAAGGTCCCGCCGTTCATCGCAACGCTCGCGATGATGTCCATCGCGCGTGGACTTGCCAATATGATCACGGATGGCTCGCAAATCATCGGCTTTCCGCCGTGGTTCAACTTGGGCGCCATTATCCGTTACGGTGGTTTCCTCACCATGACAGTGGCGGTGATGCTCGTCGTCTTTGTCGTCGCAGTCCTCTACCAGCGATACCGTGAGGGAGGTCGAGCACTCTATGCGATCGGCGGCAATCCTGAAGTGGCGCGCCTTGCTGGTATCAACGTGAAGCGCGCGACCGTTCTGGTCTACACGATGTGCGCCACGCTCTCCGGTTTGGCTGGTGTCATGCTGGCGGCCCGCCTGGACGCGGTTCAACCGAGCATCGGGGTCGCCTATGAGCTCGATGCCATCGCTGCTGTGGTCATCGGCGGAACCAGCCTGTCAGGCGGCACCGGCGGCGTAGGCGGTACAATCATTGGCGTGCTGATCATCGGCGTGCTGCGCAATGGTCTCAATCTGCTCAGTGTTTCCCCGTTTCTGCAAGCGGTGATCATCGGCTCGGTGATTGTACTGGCGGTGGCGGCCGAGACATTCAAGCACAGAGGAAAATGAGATCCTGGGAAGCGGAGCAACCTTCGCTTCCCAAAGGGATGGTCCGAAGTGATCGGACACACATGGGTCAAAAGCAAACGCAACGACCCCATACAATCAAGGAGGAGAAATCCATGAATTTCAATATCAAGACCGTGCTCGCCACAGCCGCAGTGACTGCTATGGCCGGCGCCGCTTCGGCACAAGATGTCGGGATCAAAAAGATCGGCCTGGCTGTTCCGAACCTGCAGGCAGACTATTTCAACCAGATCAAACAGGGTGTTGAGGGCTATGCGGCGAAACTCGGCATCGAAGTCATTACCGTCGATGCCAAGGGCGACACCAATACTCAGGTCAGCCAGGTGCAGGATTTGTTGACCCAGGGCATCGATGCCTTCATCTACATCCCGGCCGGTGCTGCCGCTGCAACGGTTCCGACCCGCCTTGCGCGAGCTGAAGGCATCCCGGTTATCAACGTTGACCGTCAGCCAGAAGGCGAACCGGGTGACACGGCGATTTATGGTGAAAACGTTTTGTCATCGTACCAGGTTTGCTCTCACCTAATCGGCCTTGCCGAGGGCGAAGGCAAAATGGTCATCATTCATGGCCAGAAGGGCACAACGCCTGAGGTTCAACGCTTCGAAGGCTGCAAGATGGCCATTGATGAGAACCCGGGCATTGAGCTGGTCGCGCAGCAGTGGACCCAAATGTGGTCGCCTGATGAAGGCTTCTCGATCGGTCAGAACATGCTGCAGGCCCATCCCGACATCAAGATCATCTTCGGTCAGGCTGATGCCATCGCCATGGGTGCTGCCAAGGCGGTCGAAGGTGCTGGCCTCTCGGATCAGATTGTCGTCGGTGGCTATGATGGTGACACCGGCGCGCTAGAATCGCTGACCAAGTGCGACACGCCGTTCATCGTGACGGCAACGCAAAGCACCCAGGCGATGGGTGTGCTGGCGGTGAACTCGGCGATCGCGGTTGCACATGGTGCGTCGGTTCCTGCACTGCAAATCCCGAACGCCGTGCTGACTACATGTGAGGACGCGCCGAAGTTCGTGGAAAAACACCCGTAGGTCTGCACTAGTAGCAAGCACCACTTCGAGAATAGCAGCGCCATGACAACCGAAAGACCGTCTCCGATCCTGTCCCTTCGAGGCATCCGCAAATCCTACGGACCAACCGAAGTTTTACATGGAATCGACATGGACGTTTATGCGGGCGAAGTCGTGGCGCTGCTTGGCGAGAACGGCGCTGGCAAGTCGACGGTTTCAAACGTCATCTCCGGCACCGTCCTCCCGAGTTCTGGTGAGATGATCTGGCAGGGTACGAACTACGCGCCCGCCAACCCTCGGGAGGCCATCGACTCGGGCATCGGCATGATTCACCAGGAATTGCTGCTGCTTCCGCATCTGTCGATCGCAGAAAACATCTTTGTCGGCCGCTACCCGATGAAAGGCGGTCGTGTCGATCGCAAGGAAATGGAAGAACGCGCCCACCAAGGAATTGAAAGACTTGGGCTTGATATCTCGCCCAAACGAGTCGTGGAGGGTCTGCCGACGGCCAGCCAACAACTGATCGAAATTGCCAAGGCGCTGACGCTGAACGCCAAATTGCTCATTCTTGACGAGCCGACTGCCGCACTCGGCGGCGCGGAAACCAAGCTTTTGTTCAAACAGATCGAGAATCTCAAGTCCGAAGGCGTTGGGATCATTTACATCTCTCACCGCCTCGAGGAAATCAAGCAGATCGCCGACCGAATTGTAGTCTTGCGCGACGGCGACAAGGTCCAAGAGTTCGACACCGCCGATTTGCCGGTGCGGACCATCGTCGAGGCCATGGTCGGCCGCAGCATGGATCGCATGTTCCCAGCTCTTCCGACTCCGGCCGACGAAACGGTACTCGAGGTCAGGGATCTTTCGTCGGCGCGCGGCGCGTTTTCCAACGTGAACTTCGAGGTCAAAAAGGGCGAAATTCTGGGCATCGCAGGCCTGGTCGGCGCCGGCCGCACAGAGGTCGTGCGCGCTATCGCAGGCGCCGATCCGATTGCCACTGGGCAGGTCTACCTTAATGGAGAAGACATCACGCCGCGCCATCCACGCGGTTCGATCAGGAATGGCATCGTGCTGGTTCCCGAAGACCGAAAACTACATGGTCTGGTTCTTGGCCATAGTATCAAGGACAACATCGCTTATTCGAACTTTGAATCCGTCACGACATCCGGTTGGGTGAGCGGCACTCGGGTCAGAAAGTTTGCAGACGAAGTCATTGGAAAATTTGGAGTCAAAGGCCGAGGATACCAGAGTGCAGACGAAATGTCCGGTGGCAACCAACAGAAGATCGTTCTGGCAAAATGGCTCGCCAGAAATCCGCGCGTCGTCCTTCTTGATGAACCGACACGCGGCATCGACGTTGGGGCACGGTCCTCGATTTATGACCTCATCGTGGAACTTGCCGAGCAAGGCGTTGCGGTCATCGTCGTCAGCTCCGATCTTGAGGAAGTGTTGGGCGTCTCGAATCGCATCATGGTTATGTCGCACGGTCGGCAGACCGGCATTTTAGACAGGGCCGAGGCCAATGACGTGTCGGTGATGGAGCTGGCAACCAGCTGAGACCGACAAGGCGAAACCTGCTTTACCGAGACTCAAGCCAAAAAACGAAACGGAAAAAACATTGAACGACATCAAACTCAATACCCCTCAGCTGTTCGATCTCAGGGCCGAACGGCAAATCTGAGCTAAGAATCCGACAATGGCACCTCCTGCAGCAGTGATTTTTGATCTGGATGGCTGCCTTGTTGATAGTGAGCCGCTTGCCATGCAGGCCATCGTCCAGGTGATGCACGAGGTGGGGATCACAGATGTCACCACCGACGAAATTCGTGAGCGCTTTCTCGGCGTGTCGATGCACATCATTTGCGAGGAGGTCGCCGGACGCAGCGGTCGCACCTACCCTCCGGATTTCGTTGACCGCGTCGACGCCCGGCTCGTCGACATTTATCGTGAAGAGCTGCAGCTGATCGATGGTGTCATCGAAATGCTTAGGGCCCTCAAGAAAGAGGGCATCGCTATGGCCATCGCCACCGGCGCTTCCGTCCAACGCATGAATGACACCTTGATCGTTGGTGGTCTGGCTGCATGGTTTGAAGGTGTTGCGTTCAGCGCTGATCTAGCGTCGCTTCGATGGCGAGCCCAATCGCCTGAACCATGACGTCTAGGCTCATCGACGCAAGGTCGCCGCGCTGATGCAGCTCCAGCTTGGCGCCGTCTCTGGTCGCCTCGATCATCTGGGCAACCTGCTCCGGCAAATAGGGCACATGAATAAAGCCGCACCCGCGCGGCGGGGGTTGATCGGCGCTGGCTCGCAGGGCGTGGTACATCAAGGCATTGCAGAGAAATGCGCCTGCTGTGCCGGAGAGCTGTGAGGGGATGCCAGCGGCTAACAGGCGGTTCTGGATGGCATCCAAAGGGAGCGTGCTTAGATAAGCAGCATCGCCGTCCACAATCAGTGGCTCCTTGGCGATCTCGCCGACATTATCGGCAATTTCAAAGTCGGCAACGTTGACCGCGACACGCTCTAACCGGATCATCGGTGCGCCCGGGCAAAGCCCGAGGCAGATGACGGCGGACGGCGTCGTCTCGCGGATCGCTTCTTGGATCGCAGGCTCCAGCGCTCGATAATCGACCGGCAAGATACGAACGTTGACACGCTCACCGCCGATCTCTCGGCCATCGAGCCGTTTGACGATCTCCTCGGCCGGGTTGATCGCCCGCTCGCCATAGCTTTGAAATCCCGTCAGCAGCATCTTCAGCCTCCCAGTGATGTTCGACCATCACACGGAATGCTGCATCCGAACAGCCGTCGCAGTTCAGTCTAGATATTCTTTCAACAACGACGCCCCGAGCGTGTATTTCGGATCGACCATATTGCCAAGGCGAACGCGGCCCGCCTGAGTAAGAAGGAAGTAGGCCTCGACTTCATCGAAGCCGAAATCTGCGACCATCCAGCGGATCAGTTCGCGGTATGCAATGCGCGCCGCATCCTCCATCGGGCGTGTGCTGCCGATAGTCATGATGAACTGCTCGTTCTCCAACCGCGGCCAGGCGATCTGCCAATTCTTGATCAGGTCGACCTGGATGGTGGTGGTCGAGGGGATCTCGACCGCGACGCCACAGAGCTCGCCGTCGCCCTGGGTCCCGTGGCAATCGCCGAGATAGAGATAGGCATGCTTGTGATGGACCGGAAAATAGACGACGGCCCCCGGCGCCACATCCGGCAGATCCATATTGCCACCCCAATAATCCGGCTGCAGAGAGGTCACGGCCTCGATCTCCGGGCTGACGCCGAGCGTGCCGATGAAGGGCTCGTAGGGGAGCGTGATGTTCTTGTTGAATTTGATGCCTTTGTTCGTGACTTCCATCTTCTTGACCCGCTCAGGGAGAGGCGGATTTAAGAGGGCCGTGTTACCGGTGGCAACCAGACCGCCGAACTCGGTAATCAGCGCCGTGGTGCCGACCGGCTGCGGGCCGCGCGGCTGGATATCGTGGATGTAGACGCAAAGCACATCGCCCTTTTCCGCTCCCTCAACTGCGATCGGTCCGCATTGCGGGTTCAGGAACGGCACGTTTAGCAGTTCGGAGGGCTTGTCGCTCTCTTTCCTGAGGGCGCCTTCGAAGGCGTCGTGGGTCTCGGCGACCACGATATCGCCAGGTTTGATCTGCATCACGGGGTCGGCATAGGGACCATAGACATAGTGGTACTTGCCCTGCTTTGCCTCGGTCAGCTGATGGGTGGTGCCAGGTTTGCCCTTAGCAATCGCTTTTCGGCCCATATAGGATTGGTCTAGCCAGGAGCTCATGTTTGCCTCCCTTATCAGAGCGCCAGATGGTGGGTGAGAGTTTCGGTATCGTCGATCATCGCCTTGTCCAGCGGTTGCACGATGCGGCCCTTGTCCATGGCATAGGCGCGTGATGCGACTGTCTGCAGCAGATCGATATTCTGCTCGACAATGAGGATGCCTATGGGTCGCTCGGCGACCAGACGTAACAGGAACTCGCCGATCTCCTGGACAATGGAGGGCTGCACGCCGTCCGAAGGCTCATCGAGCAGGATCAGATCGGGACTTCCGATCAGCGCTCGCGCAATCGCCAGCATTTCTTGCTGGCCGCCCGAAAGCGTGCCGGCCCGTTGGGCAAGACGTTCTTCGAGAAAGGGGAAGTGGCCGAACACCTGATCGAACGCGAGCGCCAACTTGGCGCTGTTGATCAGCCGGCCCATGCGCAGATTGTCCCGGACCGTCATATGAGCGAAGATTTCGCGGCCCTGTGGCACATAGCCGATGCCACGGCGAGCACGCCTGTCAGCAGGTTCGGCGGTGATGTCGGTGCCGCCCAAGATGACACTGCCACCGCGGATGGGCAAAAGGCCGATCAGGCACTTCATCAGTGTCGACTTGCCGACACCGTTTCGCCCGACGACGCCGACGATCTCGCCCGCATCCACCTTAATGCCGACGCCTTGGAGCACGTCGCCTGCGCCATAGCCTGCGTGAAGGTTAGATGCCTGGAGCAGCATGGCGTCACGCTCTCCCCAGATAGATGTCGCGTACGTCCTGGCGCGTGGTGATGTCATCCAGCCCACCGTCCGCAAACACTCGGCCCTGATGCAGAACCGTCACTCGTCGCGCCACCTCGCGCACGAACGCGATGTCGTGCTCGACCACAATGATTGTGAGACCGGTTTCGTTCAGATGACGAAGCACACTCGCTGTTCGGCTAGTCTCCTCGGGTGACATGCCGGCGGTCGGTTCATCGAGGAGAAGAACGTCCGGTCCGCCTGCCAGCACCATCAAAATCTCCAGCCACTGGCGACGGTCATGGGCAAGTTCGCGAACCGGAGTAGGATCATTCTCCGATAGATCGAAGAGATCGAGCGCGTACCGGTAACGTTCTTCAGCCTCGGTGCCGCGCGCCGCACGCATCGCCGCCATGGGAATGGCCAGGTTCTGGCTGACATCCAGTTCTACGAAGCTGCGATTGGTCTGGAATGTCAGCCCGAGACCTTTTTGTACGCGGGCGAATGACGGGAGGTGGGTTATGTCTTCTCCCCTGAAGAGAATGCGCCCTGCATCCGGCTGTTGTATGCCACAAAGGAGCGAGAAAAAGGTCGATTTGCCGGCTCCGTTGGGACCGATAATGCAAAGAAGACCGCCCGTTTCGACCGCAATACTGACATCATCGGTCGCGATCACGCCGCCGAAGCGCTTGGCGAGATGTTCAGTCGCGAGGACCGAGCTGGTCATGCCGACCTCCAACGTCGGCTGGCGAACCAGTCGGCTACGGTGACAATGATACCGCGCGGAAAGAACGTCATCACCAAGACCAGTAGGGCCCCAATGATCACCAGCGCGTACTGATTGCCTTGGGAAGCAAGCGTATAGTTCAGCCAGTTCAGGGCATAAGTTGCGACCAGCACGGCAAAGAGCTTGTCTCGCCCGCCAACCGCGACCCAGATGATCGGGAGTGCAGCTTGCAGGAGGCCTACCTGAGTAGGCGTGATGTAATTGCCCCACTGCACATAGAGCAGACCGGAAAGGCCGGCGAGGAGGGCGGCGATCACGAAGGTCAGCCACTGGCGAAAACGAATGTCATAGCCGAGCATCTCAGTCCTGAGCGCGTCCTCGCGGATAGCGAGGAGGACCTTGCCGAAGCGAGCATTGACCAGCATGCGGCAGCCGATATAGCAGATAATGACCAGGATCAGGACGTAATAGAAGAATGAAAAGCCAAAGAAGACGAAGGACCCGAGCTGGAAACTCGGTATGCCGGTCATGCCGTTATAACCGCCGAGCTGCACGCTGCCGACCCGCCATTGATAGCCTGCAGTTTGCCCAAGGAAGGTTTCAAGTAGGAGCGTCAGCACCAGAGTAAGGATTGGTACGATCCAGCTCTGCACGCGTGCATAGAAAATGAAGTAACCGAAAATCCCCGCGATGAGCGCTGCCGCCGAAAGACCGCCGAGCGCACCGATCAGCGGGCCTGTTGGATTGCCGACCATGTTGCCGGCAATGATGCCGTAGACGTAGCCGGCAATACCGAAATAGGCGACCTGACCAAAGCTCAAGACGCCGCAATATCCCCAAAGCAAACAAAGGCCCAGCGCCATTGGGATATTCAGAAGATAGAAGCTGATATTGTAAGCCTCGAATTCGGTCAGAAATGCTGGCACGGCAAGAAAGGCGGCGACAAGCAGGATGAAGGCGGTCCAGAATAATGGGCCTTTACCGATATCTTCCTCGCCGGTGATGAGCTGAAGAAGGCGCATGGCTACTCAGCTTCCGCCGACGCTGCGATCAAACCGCCGCTGTATGGCGGCGGAGATCCCGTCCGGGATCAGGCGGATGATGATCAGTGCCGCTAGGAGTAGTGTGACCGTGCCCATGAAGGCACCAAACCAGAAGCCGATTGGCGTCTTCACGAGTGACAGGAGGAGACTGCTGCCCAGCGCACCAGCGATAACGTTGGTTGCGCCTCCGACCACCACGGTGATGAAGGCGGGCGCCACGAACTGCTGGCCCATGAAGGGTTGAATTGAGGTGGTCGGCGCCATCAAGGCACCGGACATGCCGGCAAGCCCAGCACCGAGGCTGAACGTCAGCATGTAGATACGGCCAGTGTCGACACCCAGCGCCTTCGCCATCGCTGCGTTCTGCATGGTGGCGCGTGCCTGCAGGCCAATCTCGGTCCGATTGTAGAGCCACCAAAGTGCGACGATCACCAGGACTGAAATCACGATCAGGGCGATCCAGTAGGCGGAAAAGGAATAGGGGCCAATGGCGAAGGAACCACCCGGAATCGGGATCGCAGGCATAAACGGGCCGAGGAGAAGGAGCGCACCCTGGGCAAGGATCAAGCTGATGCCCCAGGTGACCACGAGCGCTCCAAGCTCGCGACCATAGAAACGACGGACAATCAAGCGCTCCATGACAGCACCAATCAGCCCGACAACGACGAAGGCGATGATCACCGCGAGCCAGAAGGGCACGCCTAGTTGAAACACCACGGTCGCGACGTAGGCTCCAAGCATCATCAGCTCACCATGGGCGAGGTTGATGATGTTCATCATTCCAAGGATCACAATCAGACCGAGCGCCGCCAGCAGCAGAAAAGCAGCGTTGGTGCCGAACTGGTAGAGTATACTCGCGATCAGGCCAACTTCGTCCATGCCGGAGCCTCCGGTCGTTTTTTTTGGTAGCGGCCGAGCGTCAACCCGGCCGCCACCGGAAGGCAGGCTAGAGGAACATGGAGAAGTAAGGATCCTCGTCCGGCACGTATTGTTTGTATTCAGGTGTGCGCACGAGGTTGACGCCCAAGCGCTGCAGCCACCAGGCTTGGATCATCGGCCAGTCGCGCACGAACTTGACGTCGTGATTGTCATCGCAGACCGCAAGCCGGATCGGGTGCGCGCAATGATGCGTGCCGGGTTCCAGGAATACATTGCCCTCGGGCGCTTCGATGTTCCAACCAAGCTCCAAGGCGCGGCGCACCGTCTCTTGATCCGTGGTCCCGGCAAGCCGCGCGGCCTTCGCGTACATGTGGATCGTGAAGTAGGTGTTCTGCGCCATCTCGCCGATATATTCATCCTCTGGGAACATCTCCATCCAGCGCTGTACGAAGGCTCGGTTGCGCGCGGTTGGCACCTCCATCTGATACTGGATGGCGTTATGCATGTTGGCCATCGAAGGCGCCGGGAAGCGTTTATGCTCGTAGCCCTGGGCCATGTTGACGGTCGAGCCCATGGGAAGATTGAGGCCGGCAGCGGCGGCTTGCGGGTAGTAGTTGTGATGGTTCTGACCGACCAGGAGTGTCATGACCCAGTCGGGCTTCGCCTGCTGGATGCGGGCAATCACCTGGCTGAATTCGGATACCGAGAGCGGGATGAACTCCTCGCCGACGATATTACCACCTACCAGCGGGATAAACGCCTTGGTCCAGGCTGCAGTCAGCTGACCGAAATTATAGTCAGCGGCGATCGTGTAGCAGTTCGGCCCGAAGTTCTCGACCATATATTGCACCGTCGGGATCACCTGCTGCTCGCAGACCGGCCCGGTACAGAACGTATTGGCGTCGGCGACGCCACCTTCATATTGATTGGTATAGAAGTAGAGCTGATTGAACTGGTCGACGATTGGCCGAATTGCCTCGCGCTCAGCACTGGCGAAACCGGCGACGAGCACGTCCACCTGATCCTGCTGGATCAACCGTCGCGCATGTTGTTGCCAGGTGGCGTTGTTGCTCTGGCCGTCGAGCGAAATGAAGTCGATCTCCCGGCCGAGAATGCCCTGCTCGCCGGAGTCGATCAGGATATCGTCATCTTCGTCATAGACAAGATCGGTGCTGTCCTTGCCGCCGCCGTCATCGACCACGTCGAGACCTGTGCCTTCCTTGCTGATGACCGGCGGATTGGCCGCCACCTGACCCATGGCGCCAAGCACACCAGCGCCAATATTGGGAGCACCCTTCAACGTCTTGCCGGCATTGATCTCGGCAACCGCGAGCTGAGCGGCGTGAAGTTTCTGCAGACCGTAGACCGCGAGATTGCCGCTCTCATCCTCAATGAAACCGACCTTCACTGGCCCACCTTCCTGTGCCTGTGCGCGTAGCTTGGAGAGATCCAGCCCCTTCAGATAAGTGAACCCACCAACCCCAGCAGCGAGGCCGCCGGCGCCAACACCCTGTAACAGATCGCGGCGTTTAACACCGGTTCCGACGGGGCCTTTCACGCTGTTGTTCTCGTCGCCCTTCGGAAGCTTTTTATCATCATCGGTCATGACGTTCTCCCTATGGTGTTATCCGACCTCACGCGTTCCTGGTCAGCATGCGATTAGGTTGAAACTCTATCCTCCTGTTGATCGGCGTGACTTTTCATCGTTACGCGCCACGATGTCACGACAGACATCTTCGATGGTCTGACGTCGCGACATGCTTTCCTGCCGTAGCCGGCAAAAGGCCTGGTCCTCGTTAAGGTTGAATTGGTCCATCATCAGCAGAATCGCCTTAATGACATGGCGTCTGGCCGCGTGGCGTGCGTCCATCTCGGCGATCCGGCCTTCCAGACATTGACGCTGGCGGTGTTCGTTGATCGCGAAAAAGATCGCGGTGAACACGCCTTGGGTCCTAACAGGTTTCAGGAGAAAGGTGTCAGCCGTCATCTCATGGCTACGCAGCAACCGCGTCGGCGTCTCATGGCCAATCAGGGCAATCACAGGGTAAGAGCTCATCGGTTCGGGCAGGCTTGGCATTGTGCAGGCATCCGCATCGGCGAACACGATGTCGATCGGTTTTTTTGGGTCATCGTCTATGAGCGTAGCGTCTGCCGGATCATGCTTTTGAACGGAAAGGCCGAGCCGTTGCAATGTCCGCTCCAGAACAGCCCGATTCTGATCCTCGGGCACCAGCAAAAGAGCGTCGAGGCCACGGAAATTCTGCATCGGGCGCGGACGTTTCATTCAACCACTCTCAACTGAGGTTGTTGATACGGCGCCGGCCGTGGCTCACTCCAGACCAGATAGGGATCGGGTTTAATGGGCCCGGATGCCTGATAGATCAGATCGAAGCCAAAGTCCTCATTCGACACGCCAATCCGTGGTGTGAGGTAGCAATGGCGATTTTCAGGATCGACGAACACGCGTCCTTGAGGGGCATCGATGGCGATATCGGCGACCGCAGCGCGCACCGCAGACATCTCAGCGGTGCCAGCTGCCCGAATGGCGCGTGCAAGCAGAAGCATGGCGACATAGGACGCTTCGACATCGGCGCAACTTGGCCCCGCGTCGGGAAAGCTGGTTTGGTAGCGCTTCAGAAATTGCCGGTTGTTAGCACCTGGCACCGTCTCGAAATAGACCGAAGAACTGATATGGCCGGCAGCGGCTCGCCGCCCAATCTCGACCAGCTCCGGCTCGGCGAGGCTGCAGCTAGCAACCGGCAGGTCGCTCGGTTGATCAATACCCACGGCGATAGCTGCTTCGCGAAACTGCCGGAAGAAGGCATAGGCCGACTCGCCGATCAGCGTGTTGAAAACGAAGCTCGGCCGCTGCGTCATGATCTGGTCGATCAAATCTGAAAATTCGGTCTCGCCCACCGGCAGATAACGCTCTGCTAGAACCTCACCACCGCTCGCCAGAACGGCTTCCCGCATGATCTTGTTGTTCTCCCAGGCCCAGATGTAGTTGGAACCGATGAAGAACGCGCTGTCGCCACAGTGGGTCAGTAACCATTCGGCGAGCGGCACGATATGCTGGTTCGGAGCTGCACCCGTGTAAACCACATGCTCGCTGCTTTCGAACCCCTCATAGTGGGAGGGATACCAAAGCAGACCGTCATGTTTCTCGAAGAACGGCAGCACTTCAATTCGACTTGAGGACGTGTAGCAGCCGACGATATGCACCAGCCGCTCATCCGAGAGCATCCGTCCCGCCGCTTCAGCGTAGCGCATATTGCAGCCGCCAGGATCGGCCGTGACGACTTCGAGTTGGAACGGAAAGTCAGGATCTGCGTTGATTTCTTCGAAGGCAAGGAGGGCGCCGTTCAGCATAGATCGACCAATGGTCCGGTAGGAACCCGATACCGAGAACAACAGGCCGATCCTTATAATGTCGGCGCTCACGAGCGGCTCCTCCTTGACGACAATAAAAAAGCCCCTACGGATCTCCGCGGGGCTTCGTCGCCTGTATCGCTATCTCTTTCTCAATCTTCCGGCGGCGGTAAACCGCTTCTTATCGAGCATCGTCGCTCATAAAATTGAACTGGTGCGCATCTCCGCCCTCGTCAAGTTATTTTATGAGGTAGGCAAGTTTAGAGGCGCCTTAGCTCCGCCCACGAACACAAGGTCTAATCAACAAGATGCGATTGACAGTCGATCGCTCCAATTTTAGCGTGTTAGTTGATATAGACCAATAAGATCAAACTACGCTTCCTGCTCGCTGGCTCCGAGGGCGATAAGCCTCTGCCCATTCAGACGGACGCAATCAATCTGGAAGTGTGTAGAGGGAGGACGATCATGCTGTTTCTTCGGCGCACGACGATGGCTTCAGCACTTTGCCTTGCTGCCCTGATCCCGACCGTGGCGAACGCTGATATCACGATTTTGGCCTGGCCTGGCGGCGATCCCGAGAAGGCGATGCGGGAAGTCATCGACCTCTACAACGAGACCCAGGGGCAAACGGACGGCAACGAGGCCTCCGTCATCTATTTCAGCAGGCAGGGCTTCAAGGAGAAGATGCTGGCGGATGCGGCGGCTGGATCGACCGAGTTCGATGTCATGCTGACCTCGACCTACGACATCGGCCGATACGCCCCCTTCATGGATCCGATCAACGATCTGATCGATAACGAGGTCTATAAGGTCTTTCCTGCCAATGCGATCGAGACCCAGACGTTCGATGGCAATGTTTATGGCGTGCCCAACGATCTCAGTCTGCATTTCCTGTATTTCCGCGAGGACTATATTGACCAGCTCCTGAACGACGATGCCTGGAAGACCCGCTTCGAGGAGATATCCGAGGAACGCCTGGGCACTAAGATGTTGCCGAAGCATCCATCCGATTGGACGTGGGACGACTATATTGCCACCGCGATGTTCTTCACCCGTTCGATCAACCCCGACAGCCCGACCCGCTTCGGCACAGTGCTGCAGATGAAGAATCTGCTGTTCAATATCATGGTCTGGCAGTCGACGGCGGCGAGCCATGGCGGTGACTGGCGAGATGCAGATGGTAATCTCACCGTCGACAGTGATGCCTTCCGCAAGGGATTGGAGATCTTCAAGACCATCACCGACAACGGCGCAACGCCGGGTTCCAGTTCCAGCTTCGAATATGGCGAAGCCAATGGTGCTTTTGGATCGGGGCAAGTGGCCTTCATGATCCAGTGGAATGCTGCCGTTCCGGAATTGAACGATCCCGAGCAAAACCCTGAGGTTGCGGGCAAGTTTGCGGTGACCCATCAGCCGGAGGGACCGGAAGGTCGGAAGACCCATTTCCATAGCCTGGGACTGGGCATCAACACCGCGTCCGAGAATAAGGAGGATGCCAAGAAATTCCTACGCTGGCTTGCGACCAGCAAGGAAGCGAATACGCTGTATGCGGAACTTGGCGGCGCACCTCCGGTCACCGACGAGATCATGACCGCCGTCGCCGAAGATCGGCCGGACATGGTGCTGATGGGCGAACATGCCGCCGAATACGGCTTCGTAATGAACGGTGGCGCCGGCGAGCATGCGCTTCGAATCTATGAGATCATGGCCGAAAACTTCACGGGCTATTGGGCGGGCGAAAAGTCGATCGACGATGCCCTCAGCCAGGTCGAGACCGAAATGAACGAGATTTTCTCCAAGTAGGCTCTGTCTCATGCCGGAAAACATCGCTGCGTCAACGCCTTTGGTGCGGGCGCAGCGAGCGGGGGATCAAAAGTCGGCTGCGACGACATTACGATCCGAGGAACGGCGGGACGCCAGATTGCTGCTCTCAGGCCTTTGCCTGTTCCTCGTGATCATGCTCGGCTTTCCGGCGCTGGCCAATCTCTGGTACAGCGTCAGCGACGTCACCTTTCAGACAATACGAGATGCCAACTTCATCGGTCTGGATAATTTCGCTGCCCAGATCACGTCGGCGAAATTATGGCAGGCTATGGGATTTTCCCTGCAGTTCGCGCTCATCTGCACGGGCCTCGAGGTCGGCCTTGCTCTGTTGCTGGTGCTGGCGCTACACCCCCTCCTCCTCAAACATCCCTGGCTGACCGCCTTCCTGATGCTGCCGATGATGATCTCGCCGGCCCTGATGGGCGTCATGTACCGGCTCGTCCTGAACGAGTTCGTCGGTCTGGTGCCGCTCTACCTCGAAGTCGTTGGGGTCTACGTGAACTTTCTCGGTCCTGAGAACGTCTACGCCACCGTCGTGGCGATCGAGGTTCTGCAATGGACCCCGTTTGCCTTCCTGATCCTCCTGACCGCACGTCAGGCGATCCCATCCGCGATCGAAGAAGCAGCCGGCATTGATGGTGTGCGCGGCTGGCAGATGATCTGGTTCATCGAACTGCCGATGATGAAGCCTGCGATCGTGATCGCCGCCTTCATTCGGTTCATCGACAGTTTTCGCGTGTTCGACCATATTTTCGTGCTTACCGGTGGCGGGCCGGGCAACAAGACGACGTCGATCAGCATCTATATCTACAAACTGTTCTTCAATCAGAATGCGCTTGGCGAGGCGGTCGCCGTGTCGATTATTTTGCTCCTCATGGCCGTGGCGTTGCTCTATGCCGCAATGCGGCTGATCCTTCGGGAGGCATAAAGTGTTCGGTGCTTTCAATGCTGCTATCCTACGGATCGCTCAATGCTGGCGCTGGGTGGTCTTTGTCCTTGCCGCTTTGCTTTTGAACCTGCCGATCCTGGCGACCTTCGTTACATCGTTCAAGACGACAGCCGACATCAATTCCTTTCCGCCTACTTGGGTCTTCCTGCCGACTTTGGATCATTACCGCGAGGTTCTGTTCGGCGGCAGCACGGACTATCTGAAGAACATCTGGAACAGTATGGTCATCGCGTTCATCGGAACCAGCCTTGCGATCGCGCTCTGTCTGCCTGCGGCCTATGCCATCGTCCGGTTCAAAACCGGCGCCTCCTGGCTGCTCCCCATCGTGACCAACATCCGAGCATTGCCCCTGATCATCTTCGCGATCCCCTTCTACTTCATGTACCAGTTCTTCGGCCTGCTCGACACGAGGCTCGGTCTTGGTCTCGTCGCTGCGATCATCAACATCCCGCTCGCCCTGGTCATGCTGGTCGGCTTCCTCCAGGACATTCCGAACGAACTTGATGAAGCCGCAAGGGTCGATGGCGCCACCAGCTTCCGTATTCTCATCTCGATCATAACACCCGTCGCGATGCCGATCCTTCTCGCGGTGGCGATGCTCAGCTTCATCTACAGCTGGAACGAGTTCCTGTTCGGCCTGATCCTCACCACCAAGGATGCCGTCCCGGTCACGGTCGGCGCCACCTTCTTCGTCACCTCCTACGGGGTAAAATGGGGACAGACCGCAGCCGCCATGGTGTTGGGCGTTCTGCCGCCGCTTGTCCTCGGGGTCTTCGCCTATCCCTACATCGGAAAATCCATGTTGAGCGGCGCTGTGAAGGGATAAGGCCACCATGCCAGCGGCCAAGCGGGAGAAACTGACGATCGTGCCAAAACTCAGCCATGACGTCGACTTTGCAAGATACAAGCATGTTCGAAAGCGCGTCCTGGAGATGGTCGGCAGCATGTCACCAGGCGAGCGTCTGCCGCCGGAACGCAAGCTGAGCGCGGACTTCGATGTCGCCCGCGAAGCATTGCGTCGCGGCCTCGACGACCTTATGAGGGACGGCTACCTGGATCGACGTCTTGGTGTCGGTACCTTCGTCGCAAAGCCAACAATCACCAAGCAAATCCGCGTGACATCCTTCACCGAGGACAGGCGCCAACGGGGCCTGGTGCCCTCCAGCCGTGTGGTCGCGAGCACGATGGTCAAGGCTGGCGCGCAACTCGGCAACTATCTGAAAATTTCACCGGCAGAGGAAGTGATCACGATCAAGCGTTTGCGGCTCGCCGACGGCCTACCCATGACGATCGAGACGCTGAGCACACCCAGTGATCTGGTGCCGGGCCTGGATTGTGCTGAACTGGAAAATCGATCGTTCTACGAAACCCTGGCGTCTCGCTATGGCAGATCTGTCGTCGGCGCCAATCAGACGATCGAAGCCGCGGTGACCAATGAGGCGGCATCCGGTCTCCTGGAAGTTCCCCATCTCAGCCCGGCCTTATTACTTGAACGCACTCGTTGGTCGACCGATCAGCGTATCGTTGAGCATGTGCACTCGGTCTATCGTGGTGACCGTTATAAATTCGAGATCGAGAGTGTCCGTCAGCCGTCGCCGACGGCAAGGGGTCGATGAGTCATGATCACGCCGAACCAGCGTTTTGCATCGATGAGGGCAAAGTTACAGCGGGGAATCATCATCTCCTGCCAGCCGGTGGCTGGTGGTCCGATGGACGTCGATGAGATTGTGGTCGCCATGGCGCTTGCAGCGCTGGATGGCGGTGGCACTGGTTTACGCATCGAAGGGGCAAAGCGGGTTGCCATGGTTCGAGCACGAACCAACATGCCGCTGATCGGCCTGATCAAGCGGGACCTCGAGGACAGCGACGTCAGGATCACCCCGCTCATTAAGGACGTTGAAGCCCTGGCCGACGCCGGCGCCGACATCATCGCCATTGACGCAACGGACCGGCCGCGGCCCTGCGGTTACAAAGGGTTGGTGACACGGGCCAAAGAACTCGACTGTTTCGTGATGGCGGACTGCGCCTCGCTTGCCGACGGTCGTGCCGCTCATCAGCTCGGCTGTGAGATCATTGGCACGACCTTGTCCGGTTACACCGGTGGCATTGAGCCGATCGACCCCGATCTGGGACTCGTCGAGGCCATGAATGACGAAGGATTTTGTGTGATGGCGGAGGGACGCATTCGAACTCCCGAACAGGCGAAGGCTGCGATTGAACGCGGGGCCTGGTGTGTCACGGTGGGTTCAGCGATCACGCGCCAGGAGCACATAACCAGCTGGTTCGTCGAAGCGATCGGATCGCAGTCTTGATGCGAGAGGGCCTATCATGGACATAGCGCTCGACATCGGCGGGACCAAACTAGCTGCAGCCAAAGTAAGGCGCGGCGAGATCGTCGAGCAGCGAACGACGCCGACGCCCGGTGACGATCCGGACGCTCTCATCAGGGCGCTCGTCGAGCTCTGCGATGGCTGGATCTCCGAAGCTAGGATGATTTCGAGTGCGGTCACTGGCGTGGTCCGGGATGGCCATGTTGTTGCCGTCAACAAAGCGATCATCTCAAACTGGCATGGCTATCCCTTGCAGCGGCGACTGGCGGCGTGCTTCGGAGCCGATAAGACCTACCGCTTTCTCAACGATGCCGTTGCCGCCTGCTGGGGAGAATATCTGGCACGGCAGCTGCGGCCTCCATCCATGGTCTATCTGACTATTTCAACAGGCGTCGGTGGTGGCATGGTGATCCACGGGCGACCGGTAATCGGAGCCAACTACAAAGCGGGTCATTTCGGCCATATCCAGGTTGCATCAACCCCTCTTTGCGGCTGCGGACGTCGCGGCTGCGTCGAAGCTCTGGCCTCCGGGCGCGCGATTTCCGAGCAGGCCAGCGCGTTGTTGAAACGCACCGTCGATGCGAAGTGGGTTTTCGACGAGTTGGAGCGGATGCCGGAATTGATGGCGATCATCGACGGATCGGCTAAAGCGATTGCGCGGCTTTTGGATGGCCTGGATATGATCGTCGACGCTGGCCTGGTCGTGATCGGCGGCGGTGTTGGACTGGCGCCAGGCTATCTCGATCGCGTCAGAAAAGCCATTGGCGCCGACCAGACCTTTGCGATCGAACCGGCGCTTCTGGGCGCGGACTCCGGTTTGGTCGGCGCCGCCAAGTGGGTTACCGCGTCCATCGATACTGATAGATCGCCGTAGAGTGGGCGCGCCGATCGATGCTGATCCATGGGGGAGACCATGATGGACGATACGAAATTGGGTGTCGAAGATAAGCGGGGCTACTGGACTCCGAATGAGCGGATCAAATACCCGGCCGTCTTCGTCTGGCCGCCACAGCTCGTCGGGATCGCGAAATGGTTGCCGGGATATCTCTTTCCCTGGACCGTATCCTATGCGGTCCTTACCGCCCTCGTCTGGTTTTTCCTGACGCCCTCGATCGAGCAGATGCGCGTGTTTTCCGCCGATTGGATCGGGCTGATCCTGTTGCGCAATCTTGGCCTTCACATCGCCATCGTCGGCGGACAGCATTACTGGCTGTATCTTCGAAGAGCGCAGGACACCTCCTTTAAATACAACCGCCGCTGGCCCGACGAGCCCAAGTCGAGCTTCACCTTCAACGATCAGACCAAGGACAATATGTTCTGGTCCCTGGTAAGCGGTGTGCCGATCTGGACGGCTTGGGAAGTTTTCGCGCTTTGGCTCTATGCCAACGGCTATGTGGCGCAACTCGCGATCGCCGAGAACCCCATCTGGTTCCTAGCACTCTGGTTGCTCGTGCCGCTATTGCACGAGTTCCATTTCTACTGTGTTCACAGGCTTCTTCATTGGCCGCCACTCTATAAGGTCGCGCACAAGCTGCACCACCGCAACACCAATCCTGGCCCCTGGTCGGGCTTGTCGATGCACCCGATCGAACATCTGCTCTATTTCTCGGGCTTTCTCATCTACTTCGTTCTGCCGTCCCATCCGATTCATATGTTGAACGTCGGATTGCTGGCTGGCCTTTCTCCAGCACAGGGGCATACAGGTTTCGATCGTGTGGTGACGGGAGACAGCAAAAGCGTTCACCTCCCCTATTTCGCGCATTATCTTCACCACCGATATTTTGAGGTGAACTATGCTGATGGTTCAATCCCTCTCGATAAGTGGTTCGGCACTTTTCACGATGGATCGCCCGAGGCTGACGAGGCGCTGAAAAAGCGACGCATCGATCAGCGTTGAACAGCCAGTTGGCCAATGATGCATTGGTTCTGGCGGCGACGCTGACAGCAACCAACCCATTCAAATTCTCGCCTGGGTTTTCAGTCGCTCATCCAGCGCCTTTTGATAGGCCTCCTTGGCCGCAAGGTCTTCACGTGCCCGCTTGGCGTAGTAGATAAAACCAATGGCCTGGCGGGCGCGGGTCTTCGATCGGTTTGGGCCGGCCCAGTGGATGGTCCTCGCATGATGCATCAAGAACGTCCCGGCCGATCCCGGAAAGGCGACGGTCCCCGCTCGATCCTCCGCCGTGCCAAAGTCGGTAATACCTTGCGAGAAGCCCAAGACCCCGGTCTGGCCGTGGGGGCGAAACCTGTCACTTTTATGCGAACCGCGCACATAGTGAATGCACCCGTTTTCCTCATTCACATCATCGAGGGCTAGCCAGCCGGTGACCGCCTCACACGGGCTCAGGTGAAAGTAATAGCCATCTTGATGCGGCGGCGTCGCCTGTCCGATGCCAGCGGGTTTGTTGAAATACTGCATATTCACAGCGACGACATCATCGGCCAAAACAGTTTCTGCCATCCGGCGGATGATGCCGTTCATGAGGCCTGCGAAATAGCCATCGTAGTCGAGTAGTTTTTGAACCTGCTTGAGTGATGATGGATCATCCTTGTCTTCGTAATAGACACGAGCGTCGGGCATGGTCGGCACCACGTCCCGGAGATATCTGGCCATTTCGATGTTCAAGTCGGCCATCTCGCCGTGATCGAAAAGCGGACGAATCGCGACAAAACCGTCTCGAAGAAAGCTCTCACGCAAATCATCAGGCACGATCACCGACATAATTGGGCTCCCTTGATCCTATGGCCTATGCCGCAAGCGATCCGACGTTTCCCTTTAGCGGCTCAAATTCACGTCCATCCACCGATCAAGTCGAGCCAGTGCCGCCGGCGCAGGCGGGCTGAAGGGGCGGCGGCAGGCGCCGACTGGGATGCCTTGTCGATTGAGTGCGTATTTCAGGCCGGGCATCACGCCGGTCTCGAGGAGAATTTCGACGAGCGTGCAGGATTTCGCCTGCAAGCGCCGCGCCGTCTCGATGTCGCCGGCGTTGATCGCTTCGTGGATACCGACATAGACATCGCCGATCAGATTGTAGGTACTGCCGATTCCACCATCAGCGCCCATCGCAGCAGCGCCTAGAAACATCTCGTCCGTACCGAAGTAGAAGGATTTGTCAGGGGCTGCGCGGCGTAGCTGCCAGAATTGAAACAAGTCGGGCGTGGTGTATTTCATGCCGCCGATCCCGTCATCCTCCAAAAGCCTGAGGAGCTGATCGGTGGAGAGGTTGGCGCCAGTGAGCGCTGGGATGTTGTAGACGATCAACGGCATGCCGGCGGCATCGGCGATCGCTTTGTAGTAGTCGACGATGTCCTCGAAGGCATGCTTGTAATAGTAGGGCGGCACGGCTGAAACGCCATGGTAACGCTCGCGCGCGGCAAGGCGGGCCAGTGCTATGGCATCCTCGGTCGATGCCGCGCCAACATGGGCGACCAGCGTACATTTTCCCCGCGCATAGGCCGCAAGCTCGGTGAGCAGAAGCGCTCGTTCCTCGCGGCTCTGCAGCATGGCTTCACCTGTACTGCCTCCCGCATAAAGTCCGTGCACGCCTTGGGCCAGGACATGGTCCACCAGAGGAGGGATGCTATCGACGAACACGGAACCATCCTCATCGAAGGGCGTCAGCATTGCTGCGAGAATCGCGCCGGGGATCGCCATCATTATCTCCGTTTAGCTGGCTTGTCTTTTATTTGGTCAACCAAATTCGAAAAACTGGACACCAAACGCCAACCATGTATTGCTGATAGCCAGGCGTCAATAAAGGACAGGTATGGATGAACGCTGATATGACTGCGGCGCGCATTGCCAGGTCTTTGGCGACCGATGTCCATGAGGGGCGCCTGCAGGCGGGCGCGATGTACCCGTCGGAACGTGACTTGTGCGCGCGTTTTGGCGTTGGTCGGAACCTCGTTCGCGAATCCATGACAATTCTTCAGGGTATGCGGCTTGCCGACCAGGCAAAGGGCAGGCGACCACGTGTTGTTGCGCCAACGCTCGGGCAGTTGATGGCGGGCATGGGTGAAGCCGCCGAGTTCTTCTTCATGGGCAGCGAAGGCCGGGCGCATCTCGAGCAAGCCCGGCTCTTTCTTGAAACCAGCTTGCTGCGCTATGCCATCATTCACATCACCAGCGCGCAAATGGCCCGGTTGGTTGCCGCGGTCGAGGCATGTGATGCCAATATCGACGATCACGCGGCTTTTCGCAGCGCCGACGTCAGCTTTCACAGGGTGTTCGCCGACGTGCCGGGCAATCCGATCTTCGTGGCGCTGCATCAGGCCTTCGTCGAGCGTATGATGAAGAGGCGCCCGGCTCTAGATGATTTTGTGAGCCGCAACCGGGCGAGCAATGACGAGCATAAATCAATCGTCCATGCGATGCTCGATAAGGACACCGACAAAGCCATCGATGTCCTTACACGTCATCTGATCCGAAACTACGGATCATACCTTCGACAGAAGCTGGATCGGCAGGTGTCCGAACCTTCTTAATGAAAACCAAAGAAAACCATCAGGAGAGGAAAGAACGATGAGAAAGATGATCCTGGGAGCGGCTGTTGCGACGGCAGTGCATTTGGTCATGGCGCCTGCCTTCGCGGCTCAGCCCAATCAATTGTCCGATGAGCGCGTTCGCCAGGCGATCGCCTATGCGATCGACATGGACACGATCGTCGAGACTCTTTTGGAAGGCAAAGCGCTGGTCGCCGACTCGATGATCCCCAACGGCGATTTCAAGGCCGAAGGGCTGAACGCCTATTCCTATGACCCCGACAAAGCGCGTGCCCTGCTTGAAGAGGCTGGCTGGGATGACAGCCAGGTGCTCGACGTCGTCTATTATTACGGCGACCAGCTCACCGTGGATCTGATGGTGGCGCTCCAGGCCTATCTCGCCGATGTCGGCGTCCAGATGACTTATCGGAAGATCGAGGGCGACGTCGCCGGCCAACTCAACACCGTGCCCGAAGATGGATCCGATACCAGTGCGGTGGAATGGGACATCACCTATGGCGCCAGGGCAGCGCTGGTCCTGCAGGAATATTACAATGTTCTGAAGACCGGCAAGAGTTCTTACGCGCCGGGCACGCCGGAGCGCGATGCGTTGATCGAGCGAATCAACGGCAGCGTCGATATCGAAGACCAGAAGGCGGCCTTCAAGGACTTTGAACGTTACGAAAATACGGCCCTTGCCGAAATCCCGCTCTACTATCAGCAGTTGTTCATCTACGAGAGCGACCGGATGAGCCGCAATGGCGAGGCCTATGGCAATGACCAATTCAACTATGATTGGGGCATCGTCAACTGGACGGTCGAGCCCGATGAGAACGGCAAGAAGGTACTCTACACCAACACCGGACCGATGCAGTTCTTCGAGCATCCCTGGCTCAACCCCGGCCTTTATATCCAATCGAAGGTCGCGTTCGATCAGCTCTTGACCTCGAACGGCAATCTGGTGCCGACCGAGGGCCAGCTTGCAGAAAGCTTCGCGGTCGCAGAAGACGGGATGTCGGTCTCCTTCGATCTGAAGGACGGCCTCACCTGGCATGATGGTGAGCCTTTGACCGGCGATGACGTCAAGTGGTCGATCGAAACAGCATTGAAGGTTCTGCCGCCGATCAGCTCAGTGTTCACCAATACCTTCAATTCGATCGAAGGGGCAGCGAGCTACATGGATGGAAGCGCCGATGAGGTATCAGGGATCACGGTCGATGGCGATGTCGTCACGATCACCTTCGGCACCCTCGATCCAAGCTTCCTTACAACCTTCAGCCAGTTCCCGCCCTTGCCCAAGCATCTGATGAGCGACGTCAACCCGACGGAGTTCCAGCAGCATCCGTTCTGGCAGTTCCCGATCGGGTCCGGGCCGTTCAAGCTGGCCGAGGTCGAGATGAACGATTTTGTCCGCTTCGTACCGTTCGAGGACTATCACGGTGGTGTCGCCAAGGTCGACGAGCTGGTCGCCTATCCAAGCGAAGACAATGACGCCAACGTCATCAAGAATGCAGCGGGCGGACGATTGGATTTCGGCTTCACCAAGTCAGTGGCTGATGTTCAGGCTCTTGAAGAGATGGACCACATGAAAGTAACCCCGGTGGATATTCCTTATACGCGTGCCCTGCGGGTCAATCACTATCCGAACAAGCCTGAGTAGCACGAAAACCGACGATCCGATCATGGTCGAGTTAGGCTCTGATCGGATCGTCACCGGGATATCGCCCGATGCTGACCTACACCATCCAGCGGCTGTTGATCCTGATACCGATGCTGCTGGTGATCAGTTTCCTCATCTATTTGGGACTAGAGCTGACGCCGGGCGATGCCGTCTCCCATATGATCAGCCCGGAGATGGTCACCCAGGTCGGCCCGGAACAGCTGGAGAGAATGCGCGAAGCCTACGGGCTGAACAAAAGTTTTTTGGAACGGTACGGCATCTGGTTGTTCAACGCACTTCAGGGCAATTTCGGCTACTCGCTCTCGGGCGGCGTGCTGATCAGTGAAATTTTTCTCGACCGTTTGCCGGCAACGTTGGAGCTCTCGATCGCAGCCCTCCTGTTCTCAACCCTTTTCGGCTGTGTGCTCGGCACGTTCAGCGCGCTCAACAAGGGATCGCTCGGTGACAGCTCCTTGACGGTGGCCGGCATGTTCGGTGTGTCGATCCCGGAGTTCTTTTTCGGGCTGGTCGCCATCTTGATCTTTGCGCTCCACCTAAGCTGGCTGCCAGTCGGTGGCCGTCTCATGCCAGGCTATGAGACCTTCTGGGACAGGCTCCCCCATCTCGTTCTGCCAGCCCTCGTTCTGTCCTTGATGATGACCGCTGGCGTAATGCGCTATTCGCGCTCGTCGATGCTCGATTCGCTGAACAAGGATTTCATCGTCACCGCGCGCTCCAAGGGCATGCCTGAGTGGCGGATCAACTTTCTGCACGGCTTTCGTGTTGCACTGACCCCGGTGATCGTGCTGATCGGATTTCGCCTGCCGACCCTGATCGGCGGCTCGGTCATCATCGAGCAGGTTTTCCAGTGGCCGGGCGTCGGCAAGGAATTCGTCGCCGCGGTTCGAGGTGCTGATTATCCACTTGTCATGATGATCGCGTTGTTCTCGGTTTTCGCCATGTTGATGGCGAGCCTGATTGTCGACCTCCTGACTGCTTTGATCGACCCGCGCGTTCGCTTGGGCGAGAAATAGGGAACGCCGATGGCAAGATCATCCCTTGATCGGCAGTTTGACCGCATTCTCGCCAAGGAAGAAGCAGGACTGCTCTCGTCTCGGCGCGGTAGCCGCGCGTTGCGCAAACTGCTCGCCAATCATCTGGCGGTGGTCGGGCTCATCATCTTCGGCGTCATCCTGCTCGCCTCGATTTTTGCGCCGCTGCTAACGCAATACGATCCGCTTAAGATCGACCTTCGCGCCATTCTGCAGCCGCCATCCGCCGAGCATTGGTTCGGCACTGACACCACCGGTCGCGACGTGTTCGCCCGCGTTCTCTATGGCGGACGCATTTCAATCCTGGTCGGTCTCGGCAGTGCCTTAATCGCCGCGGTCATCGGCGTCGGCATCGGCTGTTATACCGGCTACAAGGGCGGTTGGGTCGATGTGATCGCGATGCGCATCTCCGAGATCTTCATGTCCTTCCCACAGATTATTCTCGTCCTTCTCCTGGTCTCAATCGTCGGCCAGAGCCTCCTCAATCTGATCGTGATCTTCGTCGCCAGCGGCTGGGGCACGATGTTCAGAATGTCGCGTGCGAAAATGTTGTCTCTCCGGGAAGAGGAATATGTGCAGGCACTGAAGAGCTTCGGTCTTTCGACCGCGCGCATCTGCTATAAGCATATCCTGCCGAATGCCCTGGGTCCGATCATGGTCAACATCACGCTGACCACGGCCATGTTCATCCTTGCTGAAGCCGGCCTCAGCTTTCTTGGACTTGGCGTACCGCTGAACATCCCAACCTGGGGCAACATCCTAAACGTCGCCCAGGATCTGCGCGTGCTTCAGAACAATTGGTGGATGTGGCTGCCAGTTGGTCTGACTATTTCGCTGTTCGTGCTCAGCGTCAATTTCATCGGCGACGGCTTGCGGGATAGCACCGACCCGTCGCAGCAGGGTTAGGGGCGGATGCCTGACACCACGCTTAGCGTTCGCGACCTGAAAACGTTCTTCTATACGGACGGGCGCT
>JBOEHJ010000093.1:0-11283 GCA_050633905.1 Geminicoccales bacterium | reverse complement strand
AACACCCGAAACCGGCCATGAGGCTAGCTTCTCAAAAGTGCCATCAACGGTCATTTGGTCCTTGTGCTTCGTCACGAAGTCTGTCTGAAGGAGCGGTCTTGGGCCGAATATTGGAGGGCGTTCCCGACGCCGGAGAACTGAGGCATGTCGAAGACCAAGATTGAAACCAATCGGTCGCCATCCGCAGGCGCAGAGTCAAGTCATCTCAAGACCATTGGCGCTGGTCTGCTGATCACCATATCGACGGTTCTGATCTTCCTCTTTCTATTGGAAGCTGCTGCGCATGTTCTGAATTACCAAAAGCATGGGCGGTGGCGAGGAAGCTGCCTTCACTATGAGCCCGCACTAGGCTGGGATCTCGCAGGTGATTGCCGCCTCAAGGCCAAGACCCTGATCGACAGCGATGGCGTTGCTTATAAAGTAGACTATCGAACCAACAAACTTGGCTCCAGACTTTGGGGCGATCAGCCCTCGCAACGGCTGAAGCTAATGCTTGTCGGCGATTCGTTCACAGATGCGCAAGAGGTCTCTAACGAGAAGACCTATTTTGCCCATCTGGAAAATGAACTGGATGTCGACGTCTTTGCTTACGGGGTCGGCGGTTATGGCACACTCCAGCAATGGCTAAAGACCAAGGAACTTCTGGAGCATGTCTACCCCGACATTTACATCCTGCAATTTTGCTCCAACGACTTTGAAAATAATTCGATGGCCTCCGAGGCCATGTCGGTTGTCGAGAGTCAGAAAACCCGGCCTTACTGGCAAGAAAGCCAAATCCATTACGCCTATCCGCCAAACGGTCTCTATTCTCGTTTGTTAAGAGCGTCGCTTGCCTTTCGCTTCCTGGATGGCCGGTTGCAGCGGCTGCGCTATGCTTGGAACGACAATGACTACTACAGCCAGGCGCATCGAGAAGAGTTACTCCAAAGACGGCCTCAAGATGTTTCCATAACCGCCGATCTATTGAGGCGTCTGTCGGCAGACCTACCGAGGTCCACGAAGCGATTCGCCTTCAACTGCCAACCCGAGACTGGCAGTAAACGGAATGAGACGGATGCCCGGGACTTTCACATGATCGCAGAACAGGCGGGTTTCGAGGTGATCGAAGGTGTGGCTGCCCATGCGAGAGACACCGGTCTGAGCGAGCAGGTGGCCACCACGGCCGCCGATAACGCGCACCTCAATGAGCGTGGCCATGCTCTCTGGGGACACTATCTGGCGAGGTTCCTGCAGAACCGACTCTCGATGTTGTAATATTTGTTCCCGCTCCGTGCTGCTGACACTCTGAAGTCTGCTGACATCAAGGTGTCAGCAGCGCCATGATAGCCAGGCCTAGATGTTCAAAGGGCTCTTTCTGAGGGGGGCAAACAGATGGATCAGATCGCAACCTATTTGCCGGGTATCTTGCTTGCCTATGCAGCATTTCTTTTGTCAATCATGAGCCCCGGGCCAAATGTGCTCGCGATCATGGGCACCTCAATGAGCATAGGCAGGCGCAATGGGGTTTCCTTGGCAATGGGAGTCGCTACCGGATCGTTTGTCTGGGCGATGTTGACCGCAGCTGGCCTATCAGCCTTGATCGCCTCTTATGCGATCGTTCTAACAGCGATCAAGATCGTTGGCGGGTTGTTTCTTCTTTGGCTTGCATACAAGGCATTCAAATCAGCGGCGTCAGCACACGACATCGAGGCGCAGAAACCCGACAATGCAGCACGCAGCCGGGTCGGCTTTTTCTTCCGCGGCTTCACGATCCAAATGACCAATCCCAAGGCTGCACTGGCATGGATTGCAATCATCTCACTCGGCCTTTCAGCCCAAGCGCCATTTTGGGTAGCCTTCGTTATTGTCGCTGGAACAACGATCTTGTCCGTGGTCATTCACCTCGTCTACGCGTTGGCGTTCTCGACGCCTCCCATGGTCCGTCTGTACGCAAAGATGCGTCGATGGGTACAAGGCACGTTAGGCATCTTTTTCACCTTTGCAGGCCTCAAGCTGCTGACGAGCAAAACCTAGGCATTCGATATAATATTGCGGGCCATCGAGCAATTGGCCCCTAATTGTCAGGATTGACAAAGGTCGAGTCCAGGCCAACGTTGCTTGGAAGAGCGGCGCCAGATTACCGGGCAGTGACACAGGATTGCTGACCGTTTGGTTGCCAAGGAGCAGGCCGCAGATGTCGATCGCCAACCAGCTTGAGAAGCAGTGCCGATGACGATAGCCCTCGCGATGCTCTCAGCATTGATCATTGCCATGTCGATCTATGGTGTCGTGCAGCCACTTAAACTCATGGGGCTTGTCCGACGCTTCATGATCAGCCCCGGTGTTTGGGGTGCTGTTGCCATCCGCCTCTTATTGGCAGGACTGCTCTGGCTCACCGCGGAGGTTTCTCATACGCCTATGACGTTCAAGGTTCTGGCGTTTCTGACACTTTTAGTAGCCATTGCCCTGCCGATGGTGGGAGCGGCTCGCATGATGAAGTTTATTGACTACCTTGCTGCCTGGCCGCCACTAGCCATCAGGATTCAATGCCTGCTAGGCGCTGCTCTGGGTGCATTCCTGTTGTGGTCCCTATCTAAAGGCCTTACCTAGCCCAAGCGACTTGGCGCCGCTGACGTTGTGGCCGGAATGGGGCAACCTGCAAACCACAGGCTAGACATCCATCAGATACTGCCAGTATCGCGAGAGTTCGCTATCTCGATAGGGAGGGCTGATAATGGAAGAACATATAGCGGAAAAAGCTATCGCGGAGCGCTATCTCGATGAAATGCTCGAAGCTGAGCGTACTCGAGACTTCAAGGCTTGGAGCAAGCGATGGGACACGAACGATCTTGGTGATCTCGACGACAAGGCCTTTCAGAGCGATCTGGATGCAATGAACCAAAAATTGGGTGCCTACAAAAGTCGCGCGTATTTTGGGGTCCTCAAAGGTCATCGGGACGTATCGCAGAAAAAAAAGACATCAGTGAGCTTACAGTTTGTTTGGCGCGTGATTTATGAGAAACGCGAGGCCTTATCGATCGTTGGCATTCGTCAGAGAGAGGGGGGTTGGCATCCTTATAAGAATGTCTGCCATCTCTGACTCGTGGAAATGACAGCAATTTTCAAGCTAGCTTTCGGTGTTATGTCGTCAGCGCAGGCGCCCTAACGAGACCCCGCCAAACTTGGCCGCCTACCATCAATTCTGGCGAAAATGGTGGCAGTGAAATGTTGGGGACATGCCACTGTTTCTACCCCCTACGGTCAGCAACACCCTCAAAAGCAGCTGGAAGGCTCATGGTGCAGAGATGCCACTAGCGGTCTCAATTTGACGTATCAAATTTCATTGATGGACATGACTAGGCTGTTCTCTGGCAATCGCGAGGTGGTGGGCCTGGTGATGGCTGCCGGTCGCCCGTCTCAGCCTGAATGCAGCCGCAGACCGGATCCTGGCTTTTCTGAGGATGCCGTGCCTGACCGGGCCGAGGGTGACCGATCGACCGGACATGGAAAGCGGTCGCGAGCGAGCTTGGATGGAGCCATGAAGTGCTCAACCTTGCGCTTGCCAAGCTGGAACGGCGCGGCGTTATCAAACGCGACCCGGTGTCGTCCAGCGTTGAACTTATTGCGGATCGGTCTCGATAAAGCTCATGAAACGATGTTCGCCGGCCTCACCGAAAGCGATCACCTCATAAGGCTCCGGTGTCGGGCTCGGCATGCCGGGTGACCCAGCAGGCATACCTGGCACCGCGAGGCCTTTGACAGCAGGACGCTCGGCGAGAAGTTTCTTGATCGCGTCAGCCGGCGTATGGCCCTCGATCGTGTAGCCATCGACGACGGCGGTATGGCAGGCCTGGAGATGGCGCGGCACGCCGGCCATCTGCTTCACGGCATCGAGATCGGCGACGTCCTTGGCCTCGACCTTGAACCCGCTCTCGGTCAGATGATCAACCCACATCGAACAGCAGCCACAGGTCGGTGATTTGAACACCTGGATGATTGGCAGACCGTCCGCACTGGCGAAACGCGACGGCGTCGCTGCGACGGCGGCTGAAAGCGCCAGAAAGACACGGCGATCGAATGTTCGTGACGTCTTCATGAGATGGCATATCCCCTTGTTGTTCAATTGGTCTTCGGTCTAAAGGACCTCGACCACGCCCATCATGCCGCTGCTCTGATGTTCCAGAACATGGCAATGAAACATCCATTGTCCAGGGTTGTCGGCGACAAAGGCGATCTCGATGGTCTCCTCGACACCGAGCAGCACCGTATCGCGAAGAGGCTGGTAGGGCTCGTCCTCGCCGTTTCGCTTGATCACGCGAAAGCTATGGCCATGCAGATGGATCGGATGCTCAAAGGCGGTGCGATTGACCAGTTCGATGATCTGGCTGCTTTCTCGCGCGGCTTTGAGCAGCGGCGGTTCCTTGTAGATTTCGTCGGGGACCGTGCCGTTGATCGCCCAAAGGCGCCCCAGGCCTGCAAGCTCGCGCATGCCCATACGCCGGCCAGCCATCATCGCTCCGGTCATACCGCCCATGGCACCACCTTCGAACACGAGCCGATGGCGCTCAGCCGACGCGAGATCGGGCTCTGCGATCGGATTGGGTGGCAGCGCCACTGGCTCGACATTGGATCGGTGTTCGAGAGGAGCGGTGTCGTCATAGGCAAATCGTATAAGCTCATAGGCGAAATTCGGTCCGTAATGGCTATCGACCACAAGGCTTTCGCCCTTGGGTTCGCCCGTCATGTCGATGATCAGATCGGCGCGCATGCCGGCGCCAAGGGTCAGTGGCTGGTCGCCCAGCCTGTGAGGTTTGAGTGGCTGACCGTCGAGTGCCATCACCCAGGGATCGAGGTCGCGGAACTCGAGCCCGAAGGTCCTGGAATTGGCAGCATTAATCAGACGAAGTCGCACCCGCTCGCCGGCGCGTACCGGCTCGACATCAGGGATCGCTCCATTGACCGTGGCGCTGTTGCCGATCCGCCCATTGTGGCTGGCGTCATGCATGTTGCCGAAGGGGGCAATCGCGGCCTCCTGGTCGAGGCGCCAGTCGTCCAGCACCCAAAGCAGCTCGCGGTCCACCTCGGGCGGATCGGCTTCCTCGACGATCAACGCACCATGAAGCCCGCGACCCACTTGCTCGCTGCTGTTGATATGCGGGTGATACCAATAGGTACCGGCGTCCTTCAGCTCGAAGTCATAGGTGAAGGTTTCGCCGGGTTCGATCGGAGCCTGGCTGAGATAGGGCACGCCGTCCATGCCCACCGGCACGCGCAGACCATGCCAGTGGACGGTGGTCGGTTCGGAAAGCGCATTGCTGACCGCAACGCTCAGCCTTTCACGCTGGCGCGCGCGGATGACAGGTCCGGGCACCTGTCCATTGAACGCCCAGACGTCGGTTTCTGGATAGCCTTCGCCGATCAGTGGGATGGTCGCCTTGCCGGCCGTTAGGTCGATGTCAGCCGCGCCTGCAGATCGCATGCTGAAGGAGAAGCTCGTCACCACGGCCGATGCTGCAGCGCTTGCCTTTAGAAAGGTCCGGCGCGTCGACGCTGTCGGATGTCGCTCAGCCATGTCTCTGAACCTCCACCTCTTTGCTCCCTCGGTATGGGTTTCTTGAACGGTCTACGTGATAGCGCCCAGCTACTCAGTTAAAGCGATGAGACCTCAAGCTAGAGAAGCAGAAAAGTCATTAAGGCTTCCACCAACTGGAAGGTCAAACGAGCGATGCCTGGGTTAGCAGGCATCTGAGGAAAAGTCCCTATCAAGAGTAGAAAGATAGGATAACCAGAACGCCCTTTGGGACTGCAAAGGGTCAGGTCACGACGATAGAGCCTTGTCGAGTAGCCCAGAGAAGGCGCCGTACAGCGAACCCCAGGAACGGCTTCAGCACATGGCGCAGGCTTTCCCACCCATTCTGGCCATACGCCTTTTTTCCGGGTCGTGCCAACGCCTGACATGAGTTGTTCGTCAGCCGATAGCATGGGCTGCCATGGTGACGGTACAAGCGTTCGTATTGGTCAGAACCTAAAAGTTTGGTAACTGCATGGTCTTTCAATTTGATTAACCGGAACTTAATGCGCGATCATTAGACTATTAAAACATGGCTGTTGACGGAACGGTACGTTGGATATTGTCAGCACTTTTGCAGAACCGGCTTTTTGGATCGGCATCGCTTCGATCTCTTTATTCGCGGTTTTCATATCTTGTCGGCCAAGACAGGCTTTGCGTCGACTCGTAGCGAAGACGGATCTGAAAGGTGCATACGATGATAGAGCAGTCCTCGAGCTGATCATCCAACACGCCAATGATGGCATCGTCGTCCAAGACGTTTTTGGCCGGATCGAATGGTCCAATCCGGCTTACAGTCGAATTTCCGGTTTCACTGCTGACGAGATACGCGGTCGCAGACCGCAGGAATTCATCCTTCCCGATAATGAAAAGCCGAGTGACGAAGAGATTGCCTCATTTCGCTACGACATTTCGTCGGGCATTCTGAATTCATATGAAATTGTCCGCAACGTGCGGAAGTCGGGCCAAGAGTTCTGGAATCAACTGAGTTTTGCCGTGGTCGGAACAGAAAATGACTCCGCCCTGAAGGTGATCGTTATCTGTCGCGACGTCACGGAGCAGATTGAACGCGAGGAGGCACTCAAAAAAGCAAAGCAGGAGGTGGAGCATCTCGCATGGCATGACGTCCTGACCGGGCTCGCGAACAGGGCGCAACTTGCCGCCTTCTTGGACCGACATCTCAGTCAGGGACAGGCGAGGGTCGGCCTATTGCATGTCGATCTGGATCGCTTCAAGGCGGTCAACGACACACTCGGTCATGCCGCAGGCGACGCGGTCTTGGTGCATGCCGGGAAGATGATGCAGTCGCTGGTACGCAATGACGATTTGGTGTCGCGTGTCGGCGGCGATGAGTTCGTTATTGCCTGTCCCAACGTTGAGGGCGAAGCGGCGCTAAAGGCGACAGCAGAACGTCTTGTGGCTGAGCTGCGGGCGCCTTTCATCTGGCAGGATCGATCCATCCATGTCGGTGCGAGCGTTGGGATTTCAATCTCGCGACCTGGTGATTGCGATGCTGAGGAACTGCTGCATCAAGCCGATATCGCACTCTATCAGGTAAAAGGTGGCAGCCGCGGTAGTGTCATGAGTTTCGATGCAGAGCTTGGAACCATCTATCATCATCGCCAGCAACTTCATGCTGCGCTCGTGACTGCCACGAAGAGCGATCAGCTGTTTGTTGTTTTTCAGCCAAAGCAAGACCTCATGTCCGGGCAAATCCTTGGCTTCGAAGCCTTGGTCCGTTGGCAACATCCAGAATACGGTATCTTGCCGCCAGCCTCCTTCTTCGCCATCGCAGAAGAAAGCGGTCTCATGCCGGAAATCGATCGAATTGCGGCGCGAGGCGCATTGGACGGTCTCAGCGCTTTGCACCGTGCTGGGTGGTTAGATCTGCAAATTTCACTGAATGTTTCGTCGTCTTTATTGCGTGAGAATGACTTCGTCGAGACCTTGATGCGAGAGGTTGAGACGCGCCACCTCGAACCTGATCAAGTGATTGTTGAAATCCTTGAGACCACATTGTTTTCTCGCGAAGATGATACGACTTCAGGCATGATTCAGCATTTGTCAGACGCTGGTTTTGTGATCGAGCTTGATGACTTCGGAACGGGCTATGCCGGCCTTGCACATCTTGCTCGATTGCCGATCCATGGCGTTAAGATCGATCGCTCGATGATCCAGCGACTGCCGAACGATCCTACGAGCCAGGCGATCGTGCGTGCGATCATTGAGCTGTGCCACGAACTCGGCCTCCAAACCGTCGCAGAAGGTGTCGAGTGCGATGAGCAGCAAGCATTTCTTTCACAATCCGGTTGTTCGATGGCGCAGGGTTACGGCATTGCGCCGCCAATGCCTTTGGCGGACACCTTGGCCTGGATGGCAAAAGTCGAACAGAATCCCAGCGTTCTGGCCCTTCACCCGAGAGAACCGTTAGACGTATCGCCGATCCACTAGGGCGCTGGCTCATCAATTTTGAATGAAAGTCTAAGAGCGATGATTTTGATGGCGGCTCAGAAATTCTGTGGATGCCTGTCATATCTGGTAGCGATACCTCGGTCGTTTTTGCGTTTGTTAGAGAACCTTTCGACAAGGTTTCGCTGTTCATAGAGCCATTTGTTGAAGGCGAATTTGCCCTCTGTTTTGGCTGTATGACCGAAAAGAATGACCAGCAAACTCTGCTAGATCTCTTCCGCGTCATGAACGATATGCGGGCGGAAACAAAGGTCGCTTTCGAGCGAGTTGACGCGCGTTTCGACGAGGCTGCTGCCGAACGACGGGCGATTCGTCAGGTCATCGATACTTTAGCGTCGCAGGAAGATTTTGCGAGCTTGGATCGCAAGATTTCGTCGGTCAGTGCCGACACCCAGGCGACGCAAGATGTGAAGGCTGAGGTTTCTCGTCTTCGCTCTGATGTCAAAGCAGCAGGTCTCTCTGTTCGCTACCTGACGCGGTTGTCGAAGCTCATCAGACAGGGTGCTATCTCCAGGGCGTTGCGTGGCAAAGAAAGCCTAGCGGCTCGCCACTAGCGAGACCCATCCGGATCCATCGTCATCACCTCCAACTTAGCCTTCGACGAATGGGTCGACGTCTTTGGATCAGATCGCCTCGCAGGCGCAACATCGGCATGGCTTTTGTGAATGGCAACGACGGGGTCAAATTCTCTGACCGGTGAACTGACTACTGCGATCCGATAGCCGCGGCCGGCAGCATGAGCTTCTTTGGTGATCGGGGTCGATCAGACGGACGAAGAGCGACCACCAATGATAGACCAAAGCGATATAGCGGACCATCAAGTGGCAGCGTTTCAGATCCCGAGTGGTGAACCCGCCCCAGTCCCACTGGTTTCCCGTCCTGTCTACAAACTTCACCCTTTGACTGCCCCCGACGTTAAGCCCTGGACCAGATAACGTTGGATGAAGGCGAAGAACAGGCAGGCGGGGATGAGGGCGAGGACGGCGGCAGCCATCATCTGGCCCCAGTCGACCGAGAATTTCGAGACGAAGGTGAGAAGACCGACGGCGAAGGTCATGTTTTCTTCACTGTTGATCAGCATTAGCGCGAACAGTAGTTCGGACCAGGCGGCGGTGAAGACAAAGCCGAGGGTGGCGGCCATGCCCGGGAGTGTGAGGGGAAAGATGATCCGGCAAAGGGCGGAGAACCGGGTGCAGCCATCGATCATCGCGCTTTCTTCCAGCTCCTTCGGGATGCCGTCGAAGAAGGACTGCATCAGGAAGGTTGCGAATGGCACGTTGAAGGCGGTGTAGACGATGATCAGGCCCGCGAGGCTGTCGGTCAGGCCAAGCGGCGTCATGAGGCGGTAGATCGGGGCGATCAGCATCACCAGTGGGAACATCTGGGTCAGCAGCATGATCGCCACGATCGCGGCCTTGCCGCCGAAGCGAAAGCGCGAGAAGGCGTAGCCGGCGCCCGACGCGATCAAGGTGACTAAAAAGGCCGTGCCGAAGGACACCAGCATCGAATTGCTGAAGAAGGTCGGAAAATCGCTCTGCAGGAGGACGAAGTCGAAATTGGCAAAGGTCGTCGCCGATGGCCAGAGACGCACGCCCTCACTGTAGAGGAGTTTGTCCGGCGTGACCGCGATCTTGATCAGCCAGAATAGGGGAAAGAGTGCGAAGGCGACGTAGAGCAAGATGGCCGCTCTGTGGCCGAGCATCCTGAGCAGTGCTCCAGAGATGGTGGGGGCGGTCGCGCTCATGTCGTGTCCGGCAGGCGTTTGCGCATCTGGATGAGGATCGCGGCGTAGAGGAACAGAAGCAGGAGCAAGGCCGTCGCGATCGCCGAGGCGTAACCGAAATCGAGTTTTCTGTAGGCGGTCGTGAAGATGTAGCTCGGGAGGATCTGGGTCGAATTGGCAGGGCCGCCGCCGGTCATCACGACCACCAGATCGGCAAAGTTGGAAATCCAGATCGTGCGCAAGAGAACGGTGATCGCGATCATCGGGGCGAGGAAGGGAAGCGTTACCTTGATGAAACTCTGCCATGCCGTGGCACCGTCGATCGCGGCGGCTTCGTAGAGTTCGTTCGGAATGGCCTGCAGAGCGGCGAGGAGCGTGATGGCGAAAAACGGAATACCGAACCAGACATTCGCGGTGATCGGTCCCCACATGGCAAGCGAGGGATCGCCCAGGATGTTGTAGGGCTCGCTCAACAGACCGAGGGCGGCCATCCAGTGCGGCAGGGGGCCGATCACCGGGTTGAACAGCCAGGCGAAGGTCAGGCCGGAAAGGAAGGTCGGCACCGCCCAGGGGAGAAAGACGATCGCCTGGACCACGCGGCGTCCGGCGAAAGGCCGGCTCAGAAGAAGGGCGAGGCCAAAACCGAGGAAGAACTGGAAGACGAGCGAACCCACTGTCCACCAGACCGTATTACCGAGCACGCGCCAGAACACCCTGTCTTCGAACAGCAGCGTTTCGAAGTTCGCAAGACCGACGAAGCCCGTCTTGAACGGGTTCAGGATCGCGATGTTCTGAAAGGCGTAGGAGAGCCCGATAATCAGCGGCACGAACATCACAAGCGCGATCAGGATCAGCGCCGGGCTCAAATAGAGATACGGTTCGAGAAGCGTCCCGAAGCGTGATGATTGATGCCCAGCCTCACGAAGAGGCCGAGCATCCACCGTCAAGTTCGGGCTGGTGGCCCTGCCACCTATTGGGCTGCGAGCCATTTTTTCTGGGCGTCGCCGAGATAGGTGGCCCATTCGTTGGCGACGTCTTCCGGCGTGCGTTCGCCGAGCAGGAGTTCCTGGCCGCCCTGGACCGCCATGACATCGGCGAAATAGGCGAATTCCTCAAGATAGGTCGGCATCACCGTGGGCTTCCAGCGATCGTCGTTCATCTCGGTGAACCAGCCTTCGAACTGCGGGCCGGTGAAGGCCGGATCCTGCTCGGCACCCTGATGGATCGGGATGACGCCGACGAATTTCGCCCATTCCAGATTGCTCCCGCGCGAGGAGAGGTGGCCGATCAATGCAGCCGCCTCGTCCTTGCTCTCGGACGCGTCGAACATCGCCCAGCCGGCATAGCCGATGGTCGGGAAGCTCTTGCCGCTCGGGCCAAGCGGCATGGGGGCAACCGCGAAGTCCTCCTCATCCATGCGCTCGGCGATCGCGATCAGCGCATCCGGGTCCTGATCAAGCATCGCGCAGGTGCCGGAATAGAAGCCGGCGACGATCTCATTGAAGCCCCAGTTCACGCTGTCCTTGGGCACGTAGCCGTTCTG
>JBOEHJ010000092.1:0-17147 GCA_050633905.1 Geminicoccales bacterium | reverse complement strand
TTTCTCTCGCGTTGCCCGGAGTGCAGCAATTTCTCGAAAGGACAGGTTTGCTTGATCTGTCAGGCCTATCCGAGCCCTCCGCCCTGCCACAGCCATCCTTGACCTTGAACGTCGATCGCACGCTGCCGGCGCATACGGCACCGTTACCAGAAAAGCTGGCGACGATTACCCGCCCTAAAGACAACGAGATCATGCGTACGCGCGACTTCATGCTGACGATGGAAGATGGTGACGGCGGCGGTCATGGGACGCATGGTGGCCACGCCATGATGGATATGACCATCAACGGTGTAGCGATGGACATGAACGTCATCAACGAACAGGTTCAACGCGGTGTTTGGGAACGCTGGCGTATCCGCTCCGATCAGGGCGCACACCCGTTTCATGTGCATGGGTGCTCATTCCTGATCGAACACATGGAAGGTGCAGTCACACCACCTGATCAGCAAGGTTGGAAAGATATGGTGGTGTTGGATGATGATGATTGGTCGGCAATTGTTGTTCGTTTTGATCATCCGGCGACCGAGCAACATCCTTACATGTATCACTGCCACATCCTGGAACACGAAGATCGCGGCATGATGGGACAGTTCACAGTGAGCTGATATCACCTAATGATTGGATACATCCCCAAATGGGTGCGGTGAAATTCTGCCGTCATGCCTTGTGGCAAATGTCGCCCTTGGGCAAATTCCTGCCGCAAGCCTTCCGGGTAGACGATGCCATTTCTTGCCGCCAGCGCGAGACGCTGCGAAAGGCAAGAATGCGAACAAAGCCGACTTGGACCTGGTATCAGAAACTGGGCTTGTAGGTTGCTAGCTTTGCCCCGAAGCCAATGAAGACAACGCCGGTTACGCCCTTCAGCCATCGCTGAAATTCGCCGCTTCGAGTTAGGCGTTTTAGGTGAGCAAACAGCAAAACCATCGCCCCGAACCATGCGAAGTTAATCACCGAATGAACGAAAACGAGGAAGAATGCGGAGGGGATGGCATTCTCCCCCATCGTCATGAATTGGGGAAAGGCAGCCAGATAGAACATGGAAGTTTTTGGGTTGAGCAAATTGGTCAGGAAGCCTTCGATATAAGCATGCATCAACGCGCGCTTTCGTTTGGCTGGCTCAATATAGGCGGGTGTGGTGACACCTCGGATAGCCTCCCATAGAGCCTTGATCCCTATCCAGCAAAGATACGCAGCACCCAGAAGCTTCACGATCAAGAAGGCTTGGGCGGATTGGACGAGAATGAGTGAAATGCCGAGGATGGATAATGCGCCATGCAGATAAAAGGCCGTCACGAAGCCAGCGACGTTGGCGAAGCCCGCTGCTCGACCGGACGTCGGGACGGTCTTAGCGATCAAAACACCGTTTGGGCCCGGAGACATGACAAGAAGTGAGGCCACAAATCCAAACGCCAGCACTTGCGAAACATCCATTCGAATCTCCGGACATGGTTTGAACCTAGATGAACATGATTTCGCAGCGTATGAAAGCTCTGGTGGTCGGCATGCAGGTTTCGATGAAGCGAGTAACATTGAGCGGCTCGAATGACCGCTTTCCGCTCTTTGCTCCCGCAAGTGTCGTCAGAGCTTATGGCGAGGTTGGGTCATCTTCTGAAGGAACGGGTGGTCCTGGGTGTCTCCGCTTAGAGTAGGAAAGCAGCCTGAAAGAGTGGGCGGTCACTTGTCGAACGCGTCGGAGCTTAGCCAGGTCAACGGCGGCCGCGACAGCTTTGGGATCTCATACCGTGAACGCTGCGCCGGCGGCCGGCACGCCCGGAATGTGCCTGAGCGGCCATGGGCAACTCATAGGCACTTCTCATGATCCGGGTGATCCTCCGCGTTTGATCAGCTGGACGGCGGAAGGGCAGCCGGCTCATGTCATCGATCGAATTTGCTTGTCCATTAGTAAAATTTGCCGCAAATTTCACGCAAATTTTCAATATGGGGTCGCGCCATGCGTCAGATGCTCTATGTAGCCATGTGCCTAAGTGCTGCTGCACTAGTCACGTCGACCGCCTCGGAAGCTGAGGTCGTCATCTCCTCAAAAGACGGAAAGACGTCCATAAGGGGTACGATCAGTTCATTCGAAGACGGCATGTTCACCATCAGTACCAGCGTCGGACCCATCACATTGGATGCAAATCTGGTGGACTGTAGTGGGGAAGAGTGTCCAGAGATTGATGCGCTTGATCAGTTGGTTCGCATTGCTGGGCCGCAATTTCTGCTCTCGGACCTCATGCCAGATCTCATTCGATCCTATGCGGAACAGACCGATTCGAAACCGGCGCTCCCGATTGAGAACGGCGCCAGTGAGCCTGTGGAACTGTTCAGGGGAGATAATCAACTCGTCACATTTGAGACACAGACCCAGTCGCCGAATGAAGCCTTTCAGGCCCTTCTCAGAGGCGATGTGGAAGTCGTCCTTTCGGATAGGAGCATCAATGAGCAAGAGATCGAGGCTTTTCTGATCGAAGGCATGGGTGATCTTTCCGCGCCCAGCCAGGAATCCATCGTCGCGCAGGACGGGATCGTCGCTTTGGTCTCAGGTGAAAACGCGGTCAAGCGTCTCAGTGTTGTCGAGTTGATGGAGATCTTTGCGGGCAATGTCACCAATTGGGCGCAGCTCGGCGGTAGTGATTTGCCGATCAACGTGTATCTGCCGGATGATGACGGCACCCTTGCCGAGACCTTCGAACTGACCCTTTTGGAACCGGAATTCCTGAGCGTCACCGCCGCAGCCGAGAGACTACCTAGTCTGGAAGACATCGACAATGCGATCGCCAACGATCCAGGCGGAATAGGCATAACATCGCTGTCGACCTTTAAAAACAGTAAGCCGGTGGAACTTATCGCCTCTTGCGGCGTCCCGATCAGGTCAAGCCGGTTCGCCGTGAAAGCCGAGGACTACCCGTTCTCGCGCCGGATCTATATGTATGTTGCCGACCGCGAGTTACCCTCTCATGCACAGAAGTTCATCGACCATGCCAAAGAAAGATCATCGCGCCAGGGGTTAAACGGTTCAGCCTTCCTTGGTCTTGATCCGGAGGTCGCGACTATTAGCGATCATGGGCATCAACTCGCCTATTCGCTGGCGGACCCGGTTCACGCACTCGAGATGCCGAGCCTTCGCGCCTTTACGCAAACCGTCTTCGATGCTGAACGTCTGTCGGTCACATTTCGCTTCAATGAAGGATCCAGCCAGTTGGACAACAAGTCGATCGCTGACGCGGAGCGTTTGTTGTCCCATATGTCAGACGATGAGTTTGAAGGCAGAGAAGTCCTTCTTATCGGTTTCACCGATTCGATCGGAAGCGGTGATGTCAACCGAGTTCTATCCACGCGTCGGGCTCAGCAAGTGCTGGATACGATCGACACCCTGTCGGAGAGCGGCGTCGATCGCGGCTCGATCCAAGCAATGGGATTCGGCGAGGCCTATCCGGTGGCATGCGACACAACGGAATTTGGCCGGGAATTGAATCGGCGTGTCGAGGTCTGGATCCGCTGACGATATCGATATTGAGCAACGCCAATTTTTACAGAAGACGTAGCAGGAGTTTAGAAAATGGCCCTAGCCGATCGACGCACGGTAGTCACCGGGGGACTGGCTGGTGCAGTGACACTGGCGGCACCGTCCTTTTTGCATGCGCAGTCACCGACTGTTCTCAATCTCTCCTCCTGGCTGCCGCCCGCCAGCCTGATCACACAAAACCTGTTCGTTCCTTGGGCCAATGAAATCAACGCCATGACGCAAGGTAGGGTCGTTGTGGAATTTCTGCCAAAGCCTCTCGGGCCACCACCCGCGCATCAAGGTCTGGTCGAGTCTGGAGAGGCGGATCTTGCCTATAGCCTGCACGGCTATACGCAGAACGCCTTTTTGCGGGCAAGGATCGGCCAGTTTTCTTTTCTTGGCGATGCTTACAGCGCGTCTCATGCCTTTTCCAAAGTGTATGGCAAGCTCCTCAAGGCAGATGAGGAGCATGACAAAATGACGCTCCTCGGTCTTTTCCAGCATGGCCCGGGCGTGCTCATGCTGAAAGACAAGACGATCTCTGAACCGGAGGACTTTGAAGGGCTTCGTATTCGCACATCGGGCGGATACATCGCTTCTCTCATACAAGACTTGGGTGCGACCAATGTGCCAATGTCGCCCGTTGCTGTTCGGGAGGCTCTGATCAACGACGAAATCGATGGCGTCGCATTTCCCTATGAAGCAGGACCAGCCTTCAATATTATGGAACAGATCACCTTCGTGTCCGAATTGCCGGGAGGGTACTACAATGCGACTTGGTTCCTGGCGATTTCGAAGCAGGCAGCGGCCAAGATCAATCCTTCCGATCTAGCGTTGATCCAGCGCTACTCCAATGAAACGGTGCATGTCTTGGCCGCCAAGGCCTTTGACTATGCCGACTACCTCGCACGCGAAGATTTCGTCAAACGCGGCGTGCCGATCGAACTGACGAGCAGTGCACTGACGGATCATATCAAAAAGCTGGCTACGGAATATGAAAAGGAGTGGAGCGCGGAACTCGCACAAGCCAGTTACGACGGCGAGCGTGCATTGGCTTACACAAGACGAATTGCCGGGGCAAAATAGAGAGGGAGGGCGCAAGAAGGTTCGAACCCTGTACCCACCGGTCAAGGGCGCCGCATGCCAGGTCGAGCCTGACGTCAGCTTCGCCTTCTCCGGCAACACCACCTCCTCGCCCATCCTGGCGAGGTGACAGGCGGTCGAGCAGCCAATGATCCCGCCACCGATGATGGCGAAACGGGAAGAAGAAGGAGCGTCATCTCGGCCTCACAGATTACGGTAGTCAGCCAAAGCGGTTTCCAGTCGGGACAAGTTCTCGGCGGTGTATTCGTGGTAGTCGACATCCAGCGCAGAGTGAGTTTCCGAGACCATAAACCACATGGTCTCGCGCATCAGTGAGGCACATTTCATCAATGTGTAGGCACGAGGGTTCCTCGACATATTGTTCGAGAATTTGATGTTCCTGTGGCGCCGAAAGGCCGTTATTGGCGACCAGCCCGCCAAAATCGACAAGCAGCATGACCATCCGGCATCTTCACGTTAAAATTGGTGATCCCGGCGCTAAAGATTTCAGGCCTGCACGGATTTTTTCAGCAGGCTACGGATGCTGCGCGTTTCAGCACTTCCTCTTCCGTCATGTTTCCAGTCCCAAGCGTTTTCGCGAATTCTCCGCGAGTGCCGTCACGATCCGATCCGCAATAATCGCGATGAACGCGACCGAGAGGCCGGCAATGATGCCCTGACCGGCATTCGCCTTGGTGAGGCCGATATAGACCTCTTGGCCAAGATCGCGCGTGCCGACGAGAGCCGTGATCACCAGCATCGACAAGGCGAGCATAATGGTTTGGTTCAGGCCAAGCAGCAAATGCGGTGCGGCCAGCGGAAGTTTGACCCGCCAAAGCAGCTGTCGTCGCGTGCAACCGGAGACGAGACCTGCCTCGATCAGTGGCTCGGGAACACTTCGAATGCCGTGGGTCGCATAGCGGACGGCGGGCGCAAGGGCATAGAGAATGACCGCGATCATCGCCGAGAAGTCACCCACGCGAAACAGCATCACCACAGGGATCAGATAGACAAAACTTGGGAGGGTCTGAAGGGTATCCATCAAGGCCCCGATGATCCGCCCCGCCCGCTCATGTTCAGCGGCAAGCACCCCAAGGGGAATGCCAATCAATGTCGCGATTACGACCGCAGCCCCGCAGAGATAGACAGTCACCATTGCCTTCGCCCAAAGGCCATTCACGGCGATGAACGCCGTCAGTAGCACGCCGAGCATTGCCAGTTTCCAGCCTGCGACCCGCCAGCAGGCGAGGCCGATCGCGACGATCCCCCAAGGCCAAGGAATCTGTCCGAAAAAGCGCTTAATCGGCAAGAGAAACCAGGTGAGAAAGAACGTCTTGATGGTTTCGAACATGTCGAAGAAGTTGACGTTGATGAATTCGATTGCCCGTCCCCAGAAGGGGCCTGTGGTGACTGTCAACGCTTCTGGATAGGTCTGCACCGGTGGGAGGAAATTGCCGAGGATCAAGGTTCCCAAAACCACGAGAACCGTTGTTGCGAGCCAGGGGTGACGCTTGATGGCCGAGCCTTCGATAGGCTGTGGAGTCCTGCTGACACGCTCGGCGAAGGCTTGGCTCAGGCGATCGAGGGCGATCGCCATGACAACGATCGCGAGCCCTGCTTCGACACCAGCACCGATATCGAGGCGGCGGAGTGAGGCGAGCACATCATAGCCAAGCCCACCAGCACCAATCATTGAGGCGATGATCACCATATTAAGGGTCAGCATGATCACCTGGTTGACACCGACCATCAGGGTCGGAAGGGAGGATGGCACCAGGAGCTTCCACATCATCTGCCACTTGGTACAGCCGCTCATGCGCCCGACCTCAATAATTTCCGGCGACACGCCTTGAAGAGCAACGATCGTGACACGCACCATCGGGGGCATGGCGTAAATCACCGTGGCAACGAGGGCGGCGACTGGACCAAAGCCGAAGAGGATCAGAATCGGGACGAGATAGGCGAAGACCGGTACAGTCTGCATGAGATCGAGGACAGGACGAAGGGCCAGCTCAACCCAGCGAAAGTGAAAGGCAAGGATGCCGAGACCAAGTCCACCAAGCGCAGCTATCGGCACGGCGATCAGTACCGACGCGAGCGTCACCATCGCGCTTTCCCACTGCCCAAAGACGGCGAGATAGGCAAAGCATGCGCCGACCAGGCCCGCGAGCCGCCAGTCCTTGGCATAGTGGGCGATCGCGACCATGGTAACGATGATCGCGATCCAGCTAAGCGGCGGTGCAATCTGTACCGCGTTGTCGCCAAAGCCGCGGGAAAACCCGCCGATCAGAAGGTTGCGAACGATCTCATAGGGAGCCTCGATCAAGGCCGCGATCGCGCGCGTGAGGTCGCGAAAGGTAAAAAGGCCGAAGCTCGCCTGTTCTATCAGCCAATTGATGGCCGATGTGACACTCGTCTCCATCGGCAGGCGCCAGGCTGCGGGATATTTGATAATCCAGCGGGCATCCAATGCCTTGTAGAGATCGAAGGACCACGTCGAAAGCGCCCAAGTGACAAGCAACAGCGCCCACCAGAAAAGAGCATCCGTTGCGAGCAGCCGCCTTGTCATACACGACCCACGAGCACATCGATCACCGCCTGCCTGGCGAGGACACCGACGGGCTCGCCTTCCGCGATGACCCGGTGGGGCTTATCGGCGGCTTCGACGGCGGATGCGATCTCTTCAATCGTCGCTTCGGCAGGGACGTCGCCCGCAAACGGCCCATCACCGAGCGGCGACATCAGGCTTCTAGCTCGCACTACTTTAGCGCGAGAGACATGGCGGGTGAATTCGGCGACGTAATCAGTCGCCGGCGACAGCACCAGTTCTTCCGGCGTGGCCAATTGCTCGATCGCTCCGTCCTTCATAACCGCGATGCGGTCGGCAAGACGAATGGCCTCGTCAAAATCATGAGTAATGAAAACAATGGTCTTGTGAAGGAGCGCCTGCAGGCGAAGGAATTCATCCTGCATTTCCCGGCGAATCAGCGGATCGAGGGCTGAGAACGGCTCGTCCAGGAACCAGAGATCGGGCTCGACAGCGAGCGAGCGGGCGATGCCAACCCGCTGCTGCTGGCCGCCGGAGAGCTCTCGGGGGTAATTCTGCTCGCGCCCCTTGAGCCCAACTAGCTCGATTACTTCGTTCGCGCGCGCCTCGCGAGTTGGCCGATCGACGCCCTGGACATCCAGCGGGAAGGCGGCGTTTTCAAGAACGGTCAGATGAGGAAGAAGGGCAAACTGCTGAAAGACCATGCCCATTTTCCTTCGGCGGATCTCAATCAACTCAGGTTCGGTGGCCTTCAAGAGATCACGACCGTCGAAGTCAATTTCGCCCATGGTCGGCTCGACCAGGCGAGAGAGGCAGCGGACCAGCGTCGACTTGCCGGAGCCGGAGAGGCCCATGATCACAAAGATCTCGCCCTCATGGACCTGGACCGAGACATCGCGTACAGCACCGATCAGGCCGGCATCATGGAGAGCCTCCATCGATGGCGTTGGGTTGGCCCCCACAAAACCTTCCACTCCCTGTCCATAGAGCTTCCAGACATGGCGGCAATCCAGCTTGACGAGCTTGGTCATCGACCCTCTGCGCGCTGTTGGATCAGAGCTTATGTCGCCAAGAGAAAGGCGTGACCGTCAGCCGTGCCCGCCTCTTCCTCATCTGCCTGTCATTGGATCCATGCAGACCATTTGGCTTCGTTCGCTGCCATCCAATCGGCGACCACGGCTTCGACCGTCTCGCCGTCGAGATCCACAGCCGAGACCATCTGGCCCATCTCGTCATTGGTTACCGTGAAGTTTTCGATCGCTTTGGCGGCGCCCGGCCATTTCTCGGCAACACCGGACCATGCCACCTTCCAGATCGGACCACGGGGCTTTCCGCAATCATAAGCAGCATCCGGGTTCACGCCGACCGATGGATCCGCATAGCATTCGGCCGAATAAGGCGGGAACTCGACGAACTCCCCTTCGAATTTGGAGGGCGCCCAATGGGGTGAATAGACCCAGAGAACGATCGGCGCCTGGCGTTGATAAGCAGATTCGAGCTCGGCGAAAAGGGCGGCATCCGTGCCAGCATGAACCACCTCAAAGTCCATCTCCAAGGCCTCGACGCGCTCATCATCGAAACCACCCCAGGTGACAGGACCACCGAGATAGCGGCCTAGCGGTGCGGTCTCTGGCGTCGAAAACTCCTGAGCGCAGCCATTCAGCGCCTGCCAGTCGGGAAGGCCGGGGCAGACGTCCTTCATATAGGCGGGATACCACCATTCCTCGATCGCCTGCATGCCCGTCTCGCCGAGATTGACCACCTGCCCGGTGGCGGTCGCCTCATCCATGGCTTCGCGTCCGGTAGTCTCCCATATCTCCATGGCGACATGCAGATCCCCGGTCTTCAGCCCTGCAAATTGGGCGATGTAGTCCGCCTGGACAAATTCGATATTGTAGCCGGCCTTCTTTAAGACCTCGCCCATCAGATTGGTGGTAATAAGCTGACCAGACCAGTCATGGAGCGTGAGCTTGATCGGATCATCAGACTCCGCCGACAACACCGGCGTCGTCGCCAGCAGCGCTGCTAGCGCACAAACTAGGCGTTTCATTCTTTGTTCTCCCTGTCGCGGCTTTTGCTTCTTCGAGGATACGGCCGCAGATCGCTATGACCATTCATCTTCCCGAAGTTCCAGTCATTTATCAACAGAGGCAATGAACATTTGTTGCTTTGCAGATTTCAAGACGGCACTGCATCTGCTAGGGCAGCCTAGGATTAAATTGCTAGACATAAGTGAGTAACCGCATTCCTAGTGTCAAGGCTGGGTCACTTTTTGACGCTAGNNCGCTAGAGCTTCCTCGGCAATGCCCCGTCAACACCTGATACCTGCCACAAGCTTAGTTCCCGCTCAGTGTCAAAACCCGCCGCCAAAAATCCAGATCAAAAAATCGGTCCAGACCATGCGGAAACTCGACTACATCCGCTATCCGATCTGCATTTGTAGTTCTTCGGCGCCTATTGGTCCGGTTTTGCGGTTCCGACGATTGTTGGCTGACCTGATCCGTTTGTGGCGAAAAGGTCGATGGAAAATTCGATAACTGGAGGGTGTTTCTGCGGGGACTGCCTTTCAATCACGGGAACAGATGGCTACGCCGGATACATGGTCAGAGACTCTGACTTCCGACTGGTTAAAGGGAAACCGACAGTCCATGTGAAAAGCTCAAAAGAAGATCAACAGCTCATCGCCACTTTTGCGGCGTCTGTGGTTCCAATCTTTGGGGCGTGACAGAATTTGGGCTGGTGAGCATTACGGCAGGATCGCTGGATGATCCAAGCATTTTCAGACCCACGAAGTAAGTTTTTGCTTCCGATGCACCTCATTGGGCCAGGATTCCAAGCGAGCTGAATGATATGTGAGCATCTGCTGGAATGACCGCGATCTGGCGCAGAGCCCGCATTTCAAGACGGAGCGCTACCGCGAAACTCTGACCCATTTCAGCCAGTCCGTTGGCGCTGTGAATGCTGGCAGAAGGGTTGTGTCCCCCGCGTTCATCGGCATATGAACCATCATTGCTCTTGGTGCCGAGATGTAATCTGAGATGCAAAAAAATAGACAATGGTCACGAATTAGGGAGAAGGCATATTTATGGGCCTCATCACTGACATGACTACCAAATTGGCTGGCGTGGTGCGCCCCGTATCTGTGAGTCTTAAGCCATTCAGTCGGCGGTCAGCAGCTTTCTCAGGATTGGTCGCTATCCTCGGTTTCTTCACTGCTTGTGTGGCTGTCGGTGCTCCCAAAACGAACGATCCGGCTAAAAAACTGAATCATGCGCGATTACTTCTTCGTGATGACCGGCCACTTCCAGCCGAACGTCTGATCAGTGAAAGCATGAAAATCTACCAATCGAGAGAGGACCAAGGCGGGCTGGCCGACGCCCAATCCACCTATGCCCAGTTTCTTGTCGGCGATGCCGTCGAAGGAATGGCGGGTTGGTATCGGGACAACGGATTTCGGGATTCGTCTGCAAGTTTTGATTCCAGACGCCGGGAAGGTGCTAGGTATTTCCACTTGGCCGCGACAAATTACACTCAAATCGGGGATTTTGCTGACGCAACCAACGCCTATTTCGATCTGGGGATAGTACAGTCACGCTTCGACGATCGCGAGCCTGCCTGCCGCGCCTTCACCGATAGCCTGAAGAGTTTCTACAACTATCTTCGCTGGGACCCTGCTCTCGAAGTCAGAGTTCCAAATGGTGTCGCCTCTTACGAAGAATACGTGATCACGCCCGCAGTGGCGGCGGGTTGTCCTGTAGCAGCGGAGCTTATCGATCAATCCGAAGAAGGCGCCGACGACAGGAACGCCAGGGAGTTAGCGTTAGTTGCCGAAACGCTGGTCTTAGCCAGGGATATCCTCGGACCGAATCACACCGCAATCACGGGTATCAGCGAGTTCCGCCAGCAGGTATTTGATCGTCAGCGCAGGGCCAGTGAATGAGGACTGCAGTGACCACTCTTGGGGCTGAGGTCAGCCAACTTGAAAAGGTTGAGTATACCTATCAGAGATAAGTGAACTCTCAACAATCAGCCCTGGGCGAATGTCTCCTATTGGCTCACTCCTGCGCACAAGCCTTAAGGAAGAGATCCGCCTGAAAGCCGCCTTCCCGACCGATAACCGGCTGGCGTGACCGCTTACCACTGCATACCAGGCAGTTCGCCAGGAGCACTAGATGGCGCACCTGCCCCCAAGCTGACCCTAGCGACAAATCCAAGAAGCGCTGCTACCACTGATGTCTTGGTGTTCGCTCTTGTATGGCTTACTCGGGATGGAAGCTCACGTCTTTGCTATCGTACTGCTGGCTGCCTTGTTCCATGCGACTTGGAACGCGTTCATCAAGGTAGATAGTGATCGTCTCCTATTCATGGCTGTCTTGATGGCCAGCGGCGGGATTGGAGCGCTCAGCACTACACTATTTTTGCCACCGCCTGATGTTCAGAGCTGGCCCTATATCGCGCTCTCGATCTTGCTTCATCAGGGTTACGTTGCCTTCCTGCTTCTAGCCTACAGGTTCGGTGATCTCAGCCATGTCTACCCTCTGGCGCGTGGCTCGGCACCTCTAATTGTCGCCGTGTTTGCCATGACACTGGTCGGAGAAACGCTGACCTACCAAGCGTTTCTGGCTGTCGTTACGATGGGCGTCGGAATCATGAGCCTGTCATTAACACGCGGGGCACAAAACTTGCGCGACCCATGGGCGGTGTTTTTCGCCCTCGGGACAGGCTTGTTCATCGCGGGCTACACGCTCACCGATGGTGTGGGGGCACGGCTTGCTGGTAGCGCGCACAGCTATTCAGCGTGGATGCTGGGGCTGGAGTGGATTCCTATCGTTCTCTTCACGCTATCGACTCGGAAGATGCATGCCTTGCAGCAGGTTGGCCGCATATGGAAACCTGCGCTTCTGATGGGTCTGTTGAGTCTGGCCGCGTATTGGGCCGTGATTTGGGCAATGACCGTTGCACCGATTGCTCTTGTGGCCGCGCTCAGGGAAACCAGCATCATTTTCGCGGTGTTGTTCGGTGTGTTGTTCCTCAAGGAACGGCTCAGCCTTGTAAGGCTTGCGGCGACGATGTCCACATTGGCTGGCGCGGTGCTGCTCAAGGTCAGTCGTCCCTGAACCTCCCGGTGAGTTCGATCAAGGCAGCTCTTTTGTCTCCTCTTGGCACTCTTTCCCCGGAAGGTTTGTGGCCGCTTTCGGAGGCGCTGCTGACCCGCCAGGCATGTCGCTTGAGGCGAATTTTGGCCCCAAGCGGCCGCTACACCAAAATCCATGGGCTGTTCCGTTTCAGTCAATCAGCCCTGATGGATACCTTTCTTGGCGCTTATCCCTCCGTGATCCTCAACCTCAAAACACAAACATGAACCGTTAATTCAGGATGCGTTCACACCATCCTCGATAAGGCTGCTCATGTCCTACGGCGTCCTTTGTTCACTCTCAAAAAGAGAGGATCGGAGGGGCGCTCGCATCGACGGAGGCGCTTTCTCGAAGGGATGATGGATGCGTGTGAAATTCATACTTCCGGCTCTGACCGAGGCGACGAGCCCGTTTTTTCGCCCGATCAAATACAGCTTGTTCCCACCACTCGGCCTTGCGACGCTGGCGTCATTTTTGGGCGCTGACGACGAAGCCTGGATCGTTGACGAGCATGTGGAGCCGAACCCGCTCGATGACGATCCTGATCTGGTCGTGATCCAAGTCTACATCACAAATGCCAAGCGCGCTTATCGTATTGCTGACAGCTACAGGGTACGCGGCATTCGGGTTTGCCTTGGCGGTTTGCATGTCACGTCGATTCCCGACGAGGCAGCTAAGCACGCGGATCATGTGTTTCTTGGCCCAGGCGAGGAGAGTTTTCCTAGATTTCTCGACGACTTGAGACATGGCAGGCCGCAAGCACGCTATGTTTCGAAGGTGCGAACCCTCGTCGGCGTGCCTCCCATTCGACGAGACCTGATCCGTCGACACCGCTATCTGGTACCCAATTCGATCGTGGTCACACGCGGTTGCCCGCATCATTGCGACTTCTGTTACAAGGACGCCTTCTTCGAGGGTGGCAAGGGTTTCTATGTCCAGGCTATCGATGATGCCTTGGCGGAAATCGAGCGCCTTCCCGGTCGACATCTCTACTTCCTTGATGACCATCTTCTCGGTAACCGCCGATTTGCCGCCGCGTTGTTCCGCGAAATGAAGGGGATGGGCCGGTTGTGGCAGGCGGCATCCACGGTCGATGGTGTGCTTCGCGGCGATTTGATCGAAGAGGCGGCCGAGGCCGGGTTGCGCTCTCTCTTCGTCGGCTTCGAGACCTTGGACGAAGACACGCTTCGCTTCGCCAATAAATCGCAAAATCTTGGCCGTGATTATGACCGCGCTATCCGCCGTCTCGACGATCTCGGCGTGATGATCAACGGCTCCTTTGTCTTCGGTTTGGATGGCGATGGTCCTGATGTGTTCGACCGGACCGTCGACTGGGCCGTTTCCCGTGGCCTGACCACGGCCACCTTCCACATCGCCACGCCCTATCCCGGCACGGCCTTCTACAAGGAGATCGAACGTCAGGGACGATTGTTGCATCGGGACTGGGATCTTTACGATACTAGGCACACGGTCTTCAGGCCGAAAGCCTTGACGGGCGAGGCTCTGGAGGCTGGCTATTGGCACGCCTATCGAAGCTTTTACAGCTGGCCGAACATTCTTCAGGGTAGCCGTCAGCATCAGACATGGCACCGCTCCATCCGCCATCTGGCCTATGCGGTCGGCTGGAAGAAGTTCGAGCCCTTCTGGGATGCGATGATCCGCTTTCAGCGTTTGCCAGCAATGCGACCACTCCTCGAGAGCATCCTTTCCACGGTCAGAAATCAGCCTCGCCTATGCGATCGAGACCACCAACGCAGTGCTAACGCGAGGGAGCCATCGTCTTGAGCACGGGGAAGCGCGTACTCGATGTGACCGCTTCGATCACGGCCCTATCGATCTTCTTGCCGGCTCTCATCGTCGCCGCCATGCTGATCCGGCAAGAAGACGGAGGTCCAGTACTGTTTCGTCAGGAACGAATTGGTCGTCATGCCCGGCCCTTTGTCATTCTGAAGCTCAGAACAATGCATGACGGTCGGCATGTCACCAAGATTGGCCGCTGGCTGCGCCAGACGGGGATCGACGAGATTCCGCAATTCATCAACGTCCTTCGTGGCGACATGTCGGTGGTCGGGCCACGCCCGCTGACCGCTGATGATTTGCAACGCCTCGGATGGTCATCGGATAAACGACGACAAGCCGTCCGTCCCGGAATCACCGGTCTGGCTCAGATCTTCGGTGGCCAGACGGCAGACCAGTCAAACCAGCTCGATGCAACCTATATCGCCCAAGCGGGGTTGCTTACAGACATCGAACTCATTGTGATCTCATTCGCCATGAATATTGCCGGGAAGAGGAAGGTCCGACAGTGGCTCTTAAAGCGTCGTTTCGCAAGAATTTACAGTCACAAAGCTTAGATACAACAGGCTGCCCAATGACATCGCCTGCCATTAGCAAGTCTTCTTGAGGTTCCGCCGAACTTCCATCAGAGCGAAGCCCAATAAATTCTGCCCTTTCCATGTGCGAGGATTTTGAATGAGGGGATTGTCAGCAGCCAGTCCAACGCCCCAGACTTTATCGACCGGACTTGCCTCAACAAGGATATGGTGGTCTGTGTTGAGCAAATACTCCTTCAGTTCATGGTGTTGCGAGAATTTCTCAAGATTTCCACGAACAACGATCTCAAATTTATGTTGATCCCAGACGACTTCATCGAAATTCTGGATTTCTCGGCCTATTGCTTTGGCCTTCCTTGGAGTCTCCGCAGCAAGAATTCGCCCAACTTTTTCAATGTCGCCAAATAGTCTTGCCTTTTCTGCCATCATGAAATGTTCAACGGTCTGATAAACATCTTCTTGACTTGTGAAGGCCGCATCATACCACTGACTTAGGCAAGTTTTCGAGACGACGCCATGTGATTGCGTGTGCCCCCAAAAGAAAATGTACTCAACGCGCATGCCAGCGCTGATGCTATCATTTAGATCTTCAACGTTTTTTATAGGAAGGTTGGTCATGTGAAGCTCCTGATAAAGAAGGTGCAACAGAATAGAGCTTTCTCCGTATACTTGCTCAAGACGATTTGCACCTTTGATCCATTGGGCGCCATCGTCTCCAGTGTAGGCTGCAACATCAGTGGCAGTTCAACGAGCTGAAAACATAGCTCCAAGGCCGCACATAAGCAGGAAAATTCCCCAGAAGAGCGTCAATACATCTAGAAAATGGAAGCGATATCGACTGCCCACAAAAATCGTACTCGTCTGGGGATGATATTGGCCTTTGAAGCGCTGCCCGATCTTAAATCTACCGCCATCCCAAAAAAAATCTTTGCCTTCAATCGTCGCATAAGGGCCTGAGATGATTCGAAAGAGAGGTTGCGTATGCTCACCCCAGGGGTTCTTGGCAATCACTTCCAACTCAACATCGATGCTACGCCGCCTGCGTCGGGGTTGGATGAACAAGAGACGAAAAGATTGTCTAACAAACAGCAAGCCAGCGGCAATCAACACAAGAATCCAGAAGGTGCTTTGCTCCATCGCCGTCGCTGCTTCCCGCCCAGACTAAGAAACTTCACCATCGCAGATTTTCAATGAATGTGCAGTGAATGGCGGCGAGGAATCCGCGTTAGCTTGGCCTGCCGAGTTCATTAGGTCCGCGTCTAATGAGAGTGTTCCGCTGTCTTGATCTGCAACCCAGCTGTCCATCGACATCGTTCGCCGAACAGCCCCATTGAGGACAGTGGAAAATAGGGCAAAAGCAATCCAACAGGTCGTCAGGACGAACCATCCTGGATCAGCCAAGCTTAGTTGACCTTCAAAGGGACGTTCGAGCTAAAAGTGACACCGCTAGAGTTCGGTAGTGGTCAATAGATTAAGTCCTTCGCGGAATAGGAGACTTGCGAAGATGACTAGGGCAACCGCAAGACCGCGCATGATATAAGGGTAGACTTGGCCCGTTAGCTGGTTCCGGTAACGTCCGACAAGGGCTGCCACCGCAGCTTTTGAGCCGACCAGAAGAAGATAAAAGCCGATGATAAAGCCCCAAGGTGCCAATGCTGACCTTTCGTGCGCAGCCAATACGTAAGGGACACCTACTGTGATCCAGAACAGATAAGGGTGGGGACTCAAGAAATTGGCAAGAGCCCCCCTCCGCAGTGATGCCGACGCAGATGTTGAAGCCACTTGTCCCAAAGCTTCAGCTTTGACGGTCTCGTAAGCCAAAAAGAGAGCATAAAACGCTCCGATTATGGCAAGGACTCCAAGTAGTTGACCGGGGAGTTCCCGAAGCACAAAAAACAGCAGCAGCACGATAGGAATATCTGTAATGAGCGGCGCGGCCGCAACCAACAATCCCTCCCTAAAACCATGACGAACCGTCTGCGTGATAGCTAGGGTCATCAAGGGGCCCGGAGCCATACCGGCCGCTAACCCCAGCGTAACACCGGTCAGAGTCGCCGAGACAATCTCGGTCAAGCAAAAGTCTCCCATCTTAAGCGAGATGTGGTCGTAGAATTCACACGGCCACTTTCAGATTCTAGACGGGCATCATCCCATCGATCCCTGGGTTCGAGCGTACGTGACTGTAGAACCACAGCTACGCTGCTGCAATCTCAGAGAAGGTCTAAGCTTTGGCTACAATGGCAAGGACGGTTCGTGCGCCGAGGTGGAACTTTGGGCCTGCTTGCCCTACCCTCATTCATCATGATGTCTATTGGATCGTTGTCACTCAGACAGGGTGCTATCTCCAAGGCGTTACAGTGGCAAAGGAAACCTAGCGGCTCGCCATTAGCGAGACCCATCCAGATCCATCGTCATCACCTCCAACTTACCCTTCGACGAATGGGCCGAAGTCTTTGGATCAGAACGCCTCGCAGGCGTAACATTGGCATGGCTTTTAAGAATGGCGACGACGGGGTCAAATTCTCTGATTGGTGAACTGACTA
>JBOEHJ010000091.1:0-42013 GCA_050633905.1 Geminicoccales bacterium | reverse complement strand
CAAGAAATGGCACCAGGTTGCCGTTTTCGCAATGTCGGCCATGCTCGTGCTGTTCTACGTGCCGCGCTTGAACTGCGGACCCGTGGTCGGCTGCCGATTGACTGGGCCGTAACACAACCTTGGCCAAGCGCTAACAATCCTGGGAAAGCGGCTAGGTAGCGCGGCACACCTTAAAGATGCGATCGTTGCCTTTCGTTCTGCTCTCAAAGAGCGAACTCATAAACGCGTTCCTTTCCAGTGGGCTCTGACACAGTCACTTCTAGGTGCTGCGCTGGTGGCACTTGGCGAGCACGAGTGTGATACTTCTCTAGCCGACGAAGCGATGCCCGCATTTTATGCAGCACTGGGCGAATTCACCAGCGACTATGTTCCGCTCGAATGGGCTCTGACGCAAACGAATCTCGGGAATGCCTTGGCGCAATTCGGGCGGCGAACGAATGATACGACGCAGCTTGAGCAAGCCGCCATGGCCTATCGCAACGCTCCTGGTGGGTGTACTCGCGATCGATCACCGCTTGACTGGGCCAATATTCAGAAACAATAGAGCATAGTGCTCAAGATCATCGGAGAGCGTAGGCACGAAAAGCGCTACTTTGAAGAATCACTTTTGTCTCTCACGAATGTATCTGAGGTAGTTTTTCAGGAGGCAAAACAGTGTCATCCTGTGACGTCTTTCAGAAATTGCATTGCAGAGTTGGAAACCGCAATCGTGGCCTCGAAGGCCTTTCTAGAGGAAGCCGAGCAAATGCAGCTGAAAGCATATTTCGGAGAGTGTGTCTCGAAGATTGAAGCAGCTATCTCTCACGTATCATAGAGCTCTTGGCAATGCATCTACGAACACAGGAACAAAATCACAAAATGGAAACGACAAGACTTTTAAAGCATTGCTGAGACGGCCTCTGACGTAATGCTTACACCTTTGAGCTGTTGCAGCTCATGATATCTGCGGTACCATTCGATTGGGAGGCCAGATGGAACGCAGACTCGCTGCAATAATGGCAGCCGATGTCGTCGGCTACTCCAAGCTCATGGGCAAAGATGAGGCGGGGACACATCTAGCACTTCAAGCTCATCTCAATGATTTTATCGCACCAACTATTAATGCGCATCGAGGCTCGATCATAAAGCTGATGGGTGACGGCATTCTTGCCGAGTTTAGGAGCGTAGTTGATGCTCTCGAAGCCGCAATAGCCATTCAGCACGGAATGGCCGAGCGCAACGAGGAGACGTCCAGCGAACGAAGGATCCAGCTTCGCGTTGGGCTCAACCTCGGTGACATCATCGCCGAAAAGGACGACATATTTGGGGACGGCGTTAATATTGCAGCACGCCTGGAATCATTAGCGGAACCTGGTGGTATTTGCATTTCTGACAGTGCCTTTGCGCAGGTCAAGAATAAGGTTGATGTGAGTTTTCAGAATCTTGGTGCGCAACGGGTCAAGAACATTGCAGAGCCAATTCGAACCTATCGTGTAGCCTTCAGCCCCGACTCTGATGAATCCCATATCCTGTTTCGTCCGAAGGATTGGTCGACCACGTTGTGGTGGGTCGTGGCGGTTTGCATTGCCGTCACATGTGCCGGTTTGATATCTGGGTTGTATTGGTTCGTCACTGACGTCGAACAGGTTGCGCAGACGATCCCAACCGCACCGAAACTAGAGACGAACAGACCATCGATTCTGGTCCTACCGTTCGATAATTTTGATGCCGATCCAGCACGTGACTATTTCAGCGATGGATTCACAGAAGACCTGATCGCTGACCTGTCGAAGATCTCAAGCCTGTTGGTCGTCTCTCGTAACGCGGCCTTTCAGTATAAAGGAAAGGCTGTGGATCCGCAGCGCTTGGGCAATGAGCTCGGCGTGCGGTACGTCTTGGAAGGCAGCGTGCGGAGCGATGGGGAGCGAGTACGAATCAATGCCCAGCTCATAAAGACCAGCGATGGATTTCACCTTTGGGCGGAGCGCTACGACCGGGATATGGCCGAAGTCTTCGCACTTCAAGATGAACTCGCTGATCAGATCGCGACAGCCTTGGAAATCCGACTCACCGATCTCGAGCGGAAACGACTGACGCAACGCTTCACGGACAGCGCGGAGGCCTATGATCTGTATCTGAAGGGTTATGACGTCTATAGGCGCAAGACGAAGGATAACACCTACGAGGCACGTGATCTATTTGAGCGTTCAGTGGAGATCGATCCAAAATTTGCGGCTGCAATTGCACGGCTAGCACATACCTACTTTCATGCATGGAATGCGGGATGGGAAGGCCCAGAGTCGTTCGAGCGTGCTGTCGCGATGGCAAAGGACGCTGTTGCAGCACGCAACGACTCTCCTGAAGCGCATGATAATCTCGGCTTCATGCTGCTATGGCAGAGGAAGTTTGATGAAGCCATCGCCGAAATCGAAAGGGCCATCGAACTTGAGCCGTCGTATGCCAAGGCATACGCAGATCTGGCTTCGGTCCTTATCTACGCGGGTAGGGCTGAGGAAGCGCTGTCAAAGATTGAACAGGCCGTTGCCCTAGAGCCGTATTTTTGGAGCAATTATCATGAGTTCCTGTTCGGCATAGCCCATCAAGCGCTGGGGAACCTTGAAGAAGCTATCGCTTATCTGGAGCGGAGTATCGACGGAAATCGCCGCTTTCACCCGGCGTGGCGCCAATTGGCAGCTGCACATGCCGAAGTCGGCAACCTTGAACAAGCAAAGTCTGCGGCTACAACACTGCTCGAGCTGCAACCTTCATTTTCTGTGAACGAGTTCATAAACAATTGGCCCGTCAGCGACACTACCTTCGTGGAGCGAATGAGGAACGGGCTCCTCGTCGCAGGAGTAACTGAAGATTGAGCTCTGCCAGCTAATCGGATTTGCACCGGCTGGTGCCGCCAGTTGCCTAGCGGCAGGTGATGGCACCGAAGAGACCTTCATCTTTGTAGAGACAAGCTCATCTCCTTGGGCGATATTCAACTATAACACGAAACTTTTCGAGATCGGCCGGTCTCTTCCGTGCCAAAGGCGGTGATCCATCATCGTTTGGTTGCTATGTCGATCGTCTGTTGACCATTTAGATCTCTGACGCGCCGATTAGCACAAATGGCGGCGACATCTCGCTGACCGCTACTGTCTAACCTCTGGAATGCCAGCGAGGACCATGCCGAGATGCAGACGGTTCTGGTCGTCACGGTCACGAAACGGCCAACGGTGGACAAAAGGGATTTGGCTTGCGAACCAACCGCGTCGTACTAGACTTAGGCGGTCGAACCGGCCTATCGCTTGTTGAGCTTCAGCTTTGAGACCAAGATGGCCCTGGGTCGCCGCCATTAGAAGATGGAGCCAGTCGTTGTCGCCATTTTGTGCGCTCGCGCGGGCGAGAGTACGCTCGGCAGCATCAAAGCTATTAGTGCTAAACTGCGTCAGCGCCAGGCCAAAGAGAAAACGAGGTGCGTGGGGGTTTAGGCGTATGGCAGCGCGGATCGGCGCTTCCGCCTCGCGCGCGCGCCCTGCGAACAGAAGGGCCTGACCCTTGGCATAGTGGCCTACGGCGCGCGAAGGATCGAGCGCGATCGCGCGCTCTGCCTCGTCAATCGCCAGGTCATGCTGGCCGCTTGCAGTCAGCATCTCGGATCTGACCATGTGGACACACGGATCGGTCTGAACCGCACGCCCCAGATGATCCTTTGCTTTGTTCAGCATGTCCGCCTGGGACAGGCCACGGCCGATTTGCCAACGGTTCTGCAGACCACTCCAGTAAATCGCGGCAAGCAAGGCGTGGGCGGGGCTGTGGTTGGGCTCCAGCGTTAGAGCCTCTTCCAGCTCGCCAATCGCCTGGGCAAAGGCTTTCGGTGTGTGCCGACTGTAAAGGGCGAAGGCTTGAAGATAGGCGTCTTCAGCGATCTCACCCCGGCTTTCCAGACTCCGCTCACTCTCTGCCATCGTGGTTTTGACATCGGCATAATGTGGGCCGTCCATATTGCCGCGATAGGGCTCAATCCAGGCCTCCTCGGCCTCCGGCAGCACAGCCAGCGTCTCGCGGTCAGGCCATTCGATAGCGGGCAAGGTGCTGGTGATCATGGCCGGCATCGGTGCCCACGCCGAACGTGTTATTTCATTCTCCACCCAGGTATTTGTGACGATGTCGGTGTCTGGAAGGACCGACGCGGTCTCATCGAGCGTTGTCGTTGGCAGGACAATGCCTGCCAGCAGAACCGCTGCCATCAGGCCTGCAATGTGCTGTCCGTTACGACCCCATGCACGAGCATCGCTGGGCCAGCAATAGACCTCAACCCTCTCTTCGATGTTCTTGAACGCTCGCCTGCCGATCCTTGTGACAGATGACGACGCGCCAGGATCAAGGTCACGTGCAACGGTATCCGAGAGGAAAATCGAACCAGGATTGGCACACTCCTGCAGCCTCACCGCCAGATTGACGCCGTGGCCATACACATCGCCTTCTTCGTGAATAGTTGCAGCGAGGTGAATACCGACGCGAAATAGCAGACGTCGGGACGGAGGACAGCGTGCCTGCGATGCGGCCACGTCCTCCTGAAAGCGGATCATCGCCTCGACCGCCAAGGACGCTGTCGGAAAGCGGATCAAGGCGCCGTCCCCGGTCGACTTGACGATCGCGCCCTGGCGATCACGGACGATCGGCGCCAACAAAGTGCGACGGCAGGTCATCAAAGCGCGATGGGTGCCAATCTCATCCCGTTCGGTCAACCTACTGTAGCCATACAGGTCGAGGGAAACGATGGTGGTAAGAGAACAATGGGATGGCTGCACCATGGCAGCTCTCCTCTAAATAACCCAATTAAATAACCCAATCTGGCGAATATGATTCAAGCCTAAACCAAAACGACAAAAACGCCAAATGACAGAGTTAAAACGTCTCAATACGACTGCAGCGTGAAAAACTGCGCCTAGACGACCGGTACAGCTGCTGAGAACGACTCTCGGATCGTGACGGGTCAGGTCACTTTTTAGCGCTAGAGCTTCCTCGGCAATGCTCGGTCAACACCTGAAACCGGCCACAAGCCTAGTTCCGGCTCGGCTCCGTCCAGTCGATCTCGATGTCGATCGTGCCACCTCTTGGACCGCTATGCTCATGCAGCTTTGGCCTTTCCTTGACCATGCCGCCGCCGTGGCATTTCAGATAGAAGATCGAGCCGGTACAAGATGGGCTGAACAATCGCCCCTCATGAGCCTCGAGGATGCGCAGCCGCGCCTTTTTAAGGGCCTGGGAAAACCTCGGTTTGGCTTTATAGTCGTGGAAGATGCTGTAATCAGCGAAATCCAGCTCACGCATCAGGCCGGCGATGGTTGGCGGTTTCTGGGATTGCTCGGTGCTGGCGAAGTGTTTCTCAACAGCGACCTCAAGATCGTCGACTGAGCTGAACTTGGGCGGGCCTCCGCCTCGGTTCTTGGTTGGGTTTCTCTTGGTCATTGGATTGCTCTGCTGGCGCTCGAACGATCATCATCGATGTTTCATAGATACGAGCAAGTGCAGATGCGCGCAGCCGTTCAACCTATTGATAAATAATAATTAACTGTGCCTAACGCGCCAGCGAAATATCAGCCCAGGAAGGCTTCTGGTTTGCTCGCTGCGAGTATCCTTGATGGCTGAACTGATACCGATAGCTGACGTTAGTGGGCTACCTGAATGACGCAGTTGGACCCGAAGGAGACCAAACACCGAGCTGCTACTCAGCGCGTCATAGAGGGCCTGCTTCAAGCTCCCACGACAACTCGCTCTCTTGCAGACCAGGCGCTGATCCCAGCTATCAAGAAGGCGCTAGAGCAATAGACTATCAGCCCGAGCAAGGTCGCTGGTGCAAAAGCGACGCGTCCCTCGACCATTTGAAAGCCAAAGACGATGAGCGGCCCTGTGGCTGTGGCAACAGCAATCGTTTTAGCCGATACAAGCGGTACTGCGCGCTGGAATGCGTAGATTGGGACCGCGATAATGGCGAGACCAACAAAGAATACCTGGAACACCTCGTTCGCCGACACGGGCCCCTTTGAATCAACGCCTGCAACAGCAAGAATAGCCGCAATCACTGCATATAAGATGAAGCGAGCACCGAACTGAGCGGTTGGACCAAGTCCTTTTGCATCCATGCGCCGGCAGGCAATGACGGCAAGGCTGATAGCGGCGCCGGCAAAGAGCGCCAATGAAGCGCCGATCAGCCCATGGATGGCGCTTCCACGCACAAAGCCTGAGAGATCAGAAACCGTTATGTAAACGAGGAAGATGAGCGAAGCGATCAGGATTAGATAGCTCGCGCCTTCACTTTTCGAAGCGACCGGCTCAGCAAATGACATGCCGAGCGACGCCGCGACTACCACTGTTATCGGCAAGGCACCTGAGAACAATGTGAAGGCAATCGCTGGCTCGATAATCTGGACAGCCATGAAAAAGGCTATCCATGCTGCTGCATTCAGCACGTTCACGACTACAACGTCCCAGCGAAGTCGGTACATGATGGAGAACTGGCTTGGTTGCCTAATTGCGATCAGGACAAGCAACACCGAGCTTGTCGTTCCGAATACCAAGGCTCCGACAAGAAAGGAACTAACACCCTGGAACACACCGCCAAAATAGACGGCCTGAATCGCTTCCAGCAGCAGGAAAACTAAGCAATAGAGAAGGCCACGCATGGTATCAGTCATGGCATCAGCATGGGCGATTTCATTTTCTTATGCCATCCGAAATCTGCGTGGCAGTCCTTCAGATAAGAAGGGACGCCATGCCAAGAAGCGGCAGGTCTTGGCACTGAACAGAAATGTGACTTGTGGCCGAAATAGCCCCAAAAGCTGGCGTTCGCCAGTGTGATTGGGGTCACATACCGAATGCCACTTATATGTCATTCTCCGGTACATGATGTGGCATGGGTCTCTCCCCCTAATCGACCCAAGTCGCAGCAGGACTGACGTTTCGGTCGGTCCGTGCTTCAGGTGAGATGCCTGAAGGTTCGAGGATCGCTGATCCTCACGTCTCCGGACGTTAAGCCTCCCTGATTAGCTCCGCCGGGCCGTCGTGCCCGGCTTTTTTTTTGCACAGCCGGTCAGTTGGGTGGCCGTTGTTAGCACGAAGCCGAAGAAAGCATTTCGACTGCTGACAGGCGAACAGTGGATCATAGGATCACGCCATCAGCAGCACCTACGCTGCAGCGCGCCCGAACCCTGGAGGCGATGCCATCCTCCATTCCCTCCTTATGCATTCTTAATTAAGCACTCGCGAGTGGGCGCCGTGTATGTTTCAGAAATCAAAGAACATTGTCGTAAAAATATATAAGAATTGCACTTAATTTATATTTTTGGTAGATATCAGTTCGATGCACAAACAATGAGAAATAACTAGGGAGAATTCTGTGAATCGCTCAGTCATTGATGCGCCGATTGCAGATACTGGCGGAGCACGCCGTAGTCGGCCGCAAGAAATCGATCGATACGTCAGTTCTCGCATTCGCCAACGGCGCATCATGTTGGGGATCACTCAACAGCAGATGGCTGAGTTAATAGGTGTGACGTATCAACAAGCCCACAAGTACGAAAGAGCGGTCAATCGGGTTTCGGCCGGGCGTCTCTATCAGATCGCGCTCGCGCTTGGCGTTGGGATAAACTACTTCTTCGAGGGTGCTGAACCAGGCGACGGTTCGCAATTCCGTGAGCAACAATTGATACCACAACAGCGAATGCTGCTGGAGCTGGCGCGCAATTTCACCTCGCTCAATAGCTACAAGCATCAAGAAGTCATTTGTCATCTGGCGCGAGCCTTAAGCCATCGGGATTGAGGGATGCAAAGAGCGGAGGGCCAATGGATCGCCTGTGGATGACCGGTCCTGGCACGTTTGAGACCCGAGGCTTATGGCCGGTTTCGGGTATTGATCGGGCATTGGCGAGCAAGCTCTACCGTCAAAAGTTAACCCCAAGCAGCCATAACGCCTGCTCAATGCCTTGATCCCGCTACCCCGTGATCTTCGCTAATTCGCCTACTGCTGGTCTGAGCTTGCATCGTGTCTCGTTCTTCATATTGGATGGGCCGCGGTGCTATGATCCTGCAGTGCTGCCCAAATATCCGACATTACCCGTCCCATCGCCTGATCACGACGCCGGATGGCGAAGATCTCCGTGTGCCGCGGCGGAAATCCTTCAACGCTCAATGGGACGAGCTCACCATTTGCGAGCTCCGCTGCCATCAGATGTTCCGGGATGCCGCCCCAGCCCAGCCCGGCCTTGATCACCGATTTCTTGGTCTCGAAGTCGGAAACCGTCCAGCGATGTCCCCCCGAAAGGAGATCCCGGCTCTGCTCGAAGTCCCGGTTGCCGGTCCCGGAAACGATTACCTGAATGTAGGCCTGCATCTCTCTTCGGGAGCGAATACCGGTTAGCTGCGCCGCGGGAAAGTCGCGATGCGCGACAGGGCGGATTACGATGGAGCCCACCGGAACCGTTTCGACCTGATCGATCGGGACGCCGTGCAGGCTGGCGACCATCACGTCTGCCTCACCTTCCATCAGCCGCGCTAACGGCCCGCCCATCATCTCGGCTGCAACACGGATCTGCGTGCTCGGATAGGCCCGTCCGATGTGGCCGAGCAGGTTCAGGATGGGGTTGAGAGACATGGTCGCGGTGATGGCGATGCGCACAACGGGCTCCTGCGCGCTCCGCAGACCAAGAGCGGTCGATTCCAGCACACGCACCTGCTCCAGCACCCGTGAGGCCTCTCGAAAGAACACCTCACCCTCCACCGTAAGACGGGGGCGGTACTCGTCGCGTGAAAACAAATCGAAGCGGAGTTGGTCTTCGAGTTTGCGGATCTGATGACTGACGGCGGACTGGGCCTTGTTCAGGCGCTTCGCAGCGCCCCGAAAGGTCCCGGTGGCGACAATCGCGTCCAATGCGAGGAGCTGGTCGAGTGTCATGGCTCAAACTCAGACGATCTAATTTATAGATCAATAACATGAAAACTCGATGTTATCAATTGTTCGTCTCCGTTGATATTTGAGATCCATTGCACCACGCAGAAAGGAGCGAAACATGAAACTCTTCTACAAGCCTGGCGCTTGGCCCCATCATGCCGCCTTCGTCGAGCGCATTCTTGCACGTCCGGCCACACGGTCGGCCATGGTTGAAGAGGGCCTCGCGTGATGGCCCCGGCAGTTCAAACCGAGATCGAGGCCCTGATGCAGCGCTATTTCGATGGGCTCCATCAGTCCGACTGTGCCGTCTTGCGAGCCGTCTTCCATCCGGAGCTTGCTTACGTCAACGCAACCCAAGGCAACCACGAGTTCATGGGACTCGAGGCCTACATGGCTCGCATCGACGGACGCACGCCGCTGGCCTCGCGCAATGACCCGCGAGACGATGTGATCGAGCGAATCACGTTGAAGGGCGGTCAGATCGGCGTCGTCGAAGCACGTATGACGATGCTCGGGCGCGACTACCAGGACCTCCTGACCGTAATCCGCACGGACGACGGCTGGAAGGTGCTGACCAAGGTTTTCACCCACGTCGAGAGGAAGGAATAAGCCATGCCTTACGTGAACATCAAAGTGACGCGCGAGGGTGGGCCTGAAGGAACCGGCCCATCGCCGGAAGAAAAGGCCCGGCTCATCGCCGGTGTCACCGACCTACTCCAGCAGATCCTGAACAAGAAGCCTTCCTCCACCTTCGTGGTGATCGACGAGGTGCCTCTTGACAACTGGGGTCTGTCCGGACGCCGCGTCAGCGAGATTCGGGCCGAGCAAGCTTAGCCTCGCGAGGCCACCTCAATCCGATCCAACCTGAAACCAGAACAGGAGACAATCATGTCACGGAAACCCAAAACCGCTATCGTCACCGGCGCCTCCGGGGGGCTGGGCAAGGCCATTGCCGAAGCCTTCGTCGGCAACGGATACAACGTCGTCGTATCCGGCACGAACGCCGAGAGGCTTACTGAGACAATGGCAGAGATCGGTGTGCCCGATCGCGCGGTTGCCATCGTCGCCGATATCACGCGACCAGAAGATCGCAAGAAGATCGTGCATGCGGCCATCGATCACTTCGGCCGTGTCGATGTGCTCGTGAACAACGCAGGTGTGTTCGAGCCGCGTCCGTTCCTCGACGTCGATGAGGCGCATCTTGACCGATTCCTGGATATCAACCTCAAAGGAACGTTCTTTCTCACTCAAGAAGTCGTTCCCCATTTCCACAGAGTTGGCGGCGGTTCGGTCGTCAATGTCGGCACGGTGCTTGTCGATCATGCCATTGGCGGTGTGCCCGCGACGGCTCCGATCAGCAGCAAGGGGGCGATTCACGCTTTGACCGGACAACTCGCCGCCGAGTTCGGATCCAAGAACATCCGGTTTAACACCATCGCTCCCGGCATCATCAGATCCCCGATGCACGAGCGGAATGGCATCGAGGACGCCGACAGTCTCGGAGGGCTGCATCTTCTCTCGCGGATCGGTGAACCAAGCGAAATCGCCAACGCGGCACTCCTGCTGGCGGAAAGCGATTTCATCACCGGGACCGTTATCAACGTCGATGGTGGTCATGTCGCCGGGCACGCGATCAACTAACGCCAGCCCCCGCTGGGCAGACGCATTGCGCCATGCCCTACCTGAACACCAAGGCGGCTTGAGGGGACGGGTCGACGAGCCTCGTCCCCTCCCCCTCATCTCCAAGACCTGCTTGAACGGGCACCGCAAGTGAGAACGCCATAGCGGGACGGTTTGGAACGCTGATCATGATGCTTCAGACACATAATCGTCACCAAACGTCGCTTGGTCACTTCTGGGGCCTGATCGCTGTGTTGATTTGGGCCGGATGGCTGGTCCTGACGTCGACCGGCCGGGTCACCGACCTAGCCATGATCGATCTGGCCGGTTTTCGTGCGCTTATCCCGATGTTGGTTCTAGCACTGCTCTTGTGGCGCGAGCGCGCCATTCTCGGACAGATCGGCCTTCTGCGGTGCTTACTGCTCGCTTGCTATGGCCTGCCGTTCACGCTCAGTGTTGGATATGGATAAAAGGACAATATTCCTTGATCAGAGGAATCTGTTTGCCCTAATCAAAGTCATCTTTTCGTGCTCCTCTATGCGGCTGATCATGGCTGATACAGCGATAGCCAATCAGTGTTCCCACACCCAGATTCATGACCGCCTGCTGTCGTCACTCTCAAAGATGACACGTCAACATTGCTTGATGACATTTTTATTTTGCTACGTTATCATTCTAACAAAGCTATCATGTCATCGAGCAAAGTTCCGGTGACATTCTTGCTTTCTGAATCGTTACCTTATGACCACTTAGGGTGCTAGCTGATGGGTAAGAGAGACGTGAATCGAGCCGAGGTGCTCGCGAAGCTGGATGATGGGCGTCTTGATGCTTCGTTAGCAGCAGAAATGATGGGCGTCAGTGAGCGCCATGTTTTTCGGCTTTTGAGGATCTTTAGAAAAGGCGGTGCATCATCGCTTGATCATCAACACCGCGGCAAACGCTCCAATAATCGGATAAGCGACTCCTTGAGAGAAGAGGTTCTAGCCCTCATTCGAGAACACTATGTCGGCTTTGGTCCGACACATATTGCGACCGAGCTTCTGGAGCGTAGGGATATCAAGCTTTCACGAGAAACATTGCGTTCTTGGATGATCGAGGCTGGTTTATGGCTGCCAAAAGGTGAACGCAAGGGCTCGACACAGGCTTTGTTACCTTCGGACAATACAATCGAGTCTGGAGATCGTGACCGAAGCAACATTACTACTGGTCGAAAATTGTTAAACCGCCCTGCCTTCTCCAAGAAAGTGCTTGATATCGCTGAATCTTTGGTTGCCAAAGGCGGGCTAGGTGGACTGAATGCGCGCGAGCTTGCCAACGGTGTGGGTTGCTCGATCGGTACCCTCTATAATGTCTATGGCAATCTCGATGGGATCGTCCAAGCGCTCAATGCACGAACGCTAGATCGCCTATATCATGCCTTGGAGAAAGCTTCCCGGTCGGCGGTGGGGCCGGAAGACCAAATGATTGTACTCGCCAGCGCCTATATCGACTTTGCAGAACGCCAACCAGCAGTCTGGCGGGCGGTCTTCGATCATCAGCCCACTGACGAAATGGCGGTGCCAGACTGGTATATTGCAGCCATTAACAAAATCACCGAGCTAGGCATTGAAAGTCTAAGCCCGCTTTTTGGACCATCAGAGCGTCAGGCGGCTCATCGTACCGCCACCATTATCTGGTCTGGCGTCCACGGCATTTGTGCTCTTGCGCTCGGAGGCAGCCTCCGTCATGTGACCGATGCCAATTCACATCTCCTTGCGAAAGAGCTCATTCAGAGACATCTCGCCGGCTTGTCCAGTTAGCTTAGTGACTCGATTCCAGGTCAGTTTTTGAACATTGTTCATTTTTTTGTTGACTCCGCAATTTATGACATTTAAAAATGAACAATGTTCAAAAACTGACCTGGAGAAAATCGATGCCTACCACTCTCAAAAATCGACTGATCGGTGCAACAGTAGCTTTTGCTTTGCTCGGTATCGGCACAGCCTATGCCGGCAATAGCGTTCAACACAGCGGCGCAGCCAGTGAGCATACCAGTGCGGCAGCCGGTCATAGTACGGCGGCAGCTGCATCGGGCGTTGCCACCTCAGTTGCCGTTCCTCTGATGAGCGCCGGTTCGGCCGCTGCTGTATCGGGAACTGTTGTGCAGCATGTCGGCGTCAAATCAATGTCCGTGGGGTCCAAGATCATTAACCAGACCAATGACGCCTTGCCGCTTGGGGACTACGAACCACTGGACCATGTCAAGCCCGATGCAGCTCCTACCTTAGACTGACATCAGGCCAAAACCGGAACGTTGCCCAAAGACTGTTCGAAGAAAAACGCTACCTATTGAGGAAACCTGCTATGTTACGCTTATTACCTTCACTTGCCATTTGTGCCTTGCTCGCGACCGGCATGACGGACAGCGCTGAGGCCGGCAGCCAACAGGGTAACGCCCCCAAGCTGCCGATCGAAGATGTCAGGTCCTTTGCCGATCAGGTCGAACGAAACTTGGCAGCACGCGGTGCTCACGTGGCGATCGTATCGCGTGTAGGGCGCGATCCTGCAAACCTGCCGGAAGGCATCGCCTACACACATGTCGGTATTTGGGTCTACTCCAACATAACCCAGCACAACGGCACCCAAGTTCGAGGCTATCGCGTGCATAACCTCTATCAGCGCGCCGAAGACCTCGACGTCAGCGACCTGGTTCAAGACAGTCCCGTCGATTTTTTCGCTGGCGCTCAAAGTCTGGATGCCGGGATCATCGTTCCCGACCGTCGTTTGCAGGCTAAACTCTTGGATGTCATGACAAGCCCAGCCTATGCTGGCCTGCATAATGCGAAATATTCGGCGGTCGCAAATCCGGACAACAACGACTACCAAAATTGCACCGAACATACCCTAAATCTGCTTATGGCGGCTCTTTACAACACCGATGAAATGTCACGGATCAAAACGAACATTAGAGCTCATTTCGATCCGCAGGAGATCAACGTTGGACCTCTAAAACGTTTGTTCGGGCCGATGGTCATGGATGGCGTGACGATGCGCGATCAAGGGAACGCGGTCCGCACAACGACCTTCACCACCCTTGCTGAATTCATGAAGCGTTTTGAACTCACCGAAAGCACTCATCGGCAAACTCGAGCCGGCATCACGCCCCTTTAGAACTTTAGAAAGCATCGATCATGGCTTCAGCCCATGGTCGATGCATTACACTTTTTTGGAGTTCGGGACCGATTCGGCACTTTGCCATCCAGACCGAGCCGGCAAAACCATCGATACACCAAGTTTAAATGCACGTCGTCGCAAAGCCGCCGTTCCGATCGGATACCGAAGCTATAGCCGACAATGAGCATGCGGATCATCAGTTCCGGATCGACCGATGGACGACCGATCCTGCTGTCAAAGGGCTTCAAATCCTGACGGACGCTCTCGAGATTGAGAAACAGGTCGATCCGGCGCAACATGTAATCGGCAGGAACATGGTCATTAAGACAGAAATCGTAAAACAACTATGCCGGTTCCGCCTGCCTGCCCATCATCCAACCGTCCTCCCCATCGCTTCGCCGAGAAGAACGAATCACTCCGACCGCAGGCAGTCAACAAACGACTTTTTTCATCAAAATCGAAGGTATTTCTGCCACAAGGCCAATGCGTGCTTCGTGCCAGCAACCGTCATTCTGGATATGGGGGATGCAACTCATTTAGGCCTCTCGGCACCCACCGCGGAACAGCGGTGGGTGCCGGAAGTTCAAGCTGCGGCTTTGGCCGTCGTGTCTTCCTTGATCTCGCACATCACGGGCACGCCGTTGGTGACGACGTCGAAGACGGGTGAGAACTTCGGGCCCATGGCTATGATCTCGCGCTTTTGCTCGACGGTCATGTCGCCCCCGATCTCGAAGATCGCGCGGATTGCCTGGTAGCCGTTTCGGACCTGATCGGAGAGGCCCAAGAAACCCTGCAGATCGAACATACACGGCGTGCTTAGCACGCCGGATCGGCACTCAACGAAAACCACCAATACTGGCAATCACCAACAGCGCCTTCTTCAACGAAATACCTTCGAAAGCTGCCCTTCGCCGTTGACCCTATCCAGACACCGGGGAAAGGTGGACGGCGACAAGGTACGCTGTCCCCAGGATGGCTGTGAGCACGATCAAGGCCCATGAGCTAAAATTGTTGAATTCGTAAGCAGGATGCCGGCGAAACAGTATGTGAAGGCCTACATGCACTATCGCGAACGCCGATAGTCCGAGCCTGGTTGCGCTCGTTACGTCGTCATCGCCGCCCCATAGAAGAAGGGCGAATAAGGGCACATGCAACCAGATGAAGACCTGTTCCCCGATTCGCTCAGGCAGAAAGCTTGTGATCGGTAGCACACGCCACTCGTGACGCTTCACGGCGTCGAGTTCATGCGTGAAGAACGCGCCCACCATCGCGTAGTATAGAAGGTCCACCCAATTGCTCCTAAGTTGGATTGTCGGCCGCACTAAAGTGTAGCAATTGCCACGTGTCCATTCATGGCACTGACCACCATCGCGGTCGAGGCCGCCACTCCGTCCAAATCTGTCGGGAGAAGCTGCCGCTGACAGCCTCTCTTCGCGGTTATCATGGATACTTTTGGCAAGAGAGTGTGTGGGCTATCGTACCGTGAAGCCAAGTTCAACCATCGGCGAACGAGAGTGCAGGCACGCATGAGACAAGAGTTTTTGATGATCTCTGGCGTCACCAAGGCAGATCGACATCAGGTAACTACAGACGTCAACGATGCCATTTCGGCCGCCGGCGGATGGGTCGTCAATCACTCGCTCTTCTCCAATATCGCCATCACCATCCAGTTCTCTATGTCGCCCCAGAAGCTCGATGAATTTCGAGATCGGGTCATCGCAGCAAGCGTCAAATTGGATGACGAGAGTATCGCCAAGATTCGGACGGCGGTTGAGAAGCACGTGCCCGATCCGGTGGATGTGACGGCAACTTTGAGCATCACCTTCATGCACAATGAGCCGGATTTGCGACGGGAGATTCCTGCGGTTCCGGGATAGCGGGCGGCGATAAACGTGCGTACGAGCCCAAACCGGAATGGCCGGTCCTGGCATTGGCATCGCTCACTTCGACGCAATCGTCAGACGACAATTGTCAAGGTTAAGCTCAACCACCTATGCTCAACGCTTAGGCGCTGCCAACAATGGCGCTAAATCGTTCGATCTCGTCGTCGGTGTTGAAATAGTGGACCGAAGCGCGGGCGAGTTCAGCGATTCCTCGTCGACCAAGATCGAGCTGTGCCGATTCTTTGGTTGAAGCCGAGATATTGATGCCGCTTAATCGCAAACGCTCTACAAGCATGGACGGCGCCTCACCAGCTTTTTCAAAAGTCACGATGCCGCATTTGTGCTTGCCCAAGTCATGAACCGTTACGCCCGCAGTGGAAGTCAGGCGTTGCCGGAGCTGATCCGCGAGATGGGTGACCCGCGCTTCAATGGCTGCGAGCCCGATCTCCAGGGCATAGTCTACGGCCGCTGCTAGGCCCAAGCGGCCGGCAACATAGCTTTCCCAGTTCTCAAAGCGACGTGCGCCAGGCGCCATATCGAAGGTTTGTTCCCCCGTCCAGGTCGCTGCGTGGAGATCGATAAAAGGTGGATCCAGCCGATCGATGATTTCATTCGAGACGTAGAGAAAACCGGTGCCCCGCGGCCCGCGCAGGTATTTGCGGCCTGTACCAGACAAAAGGTGACAGCCAATCGCTGACACATCAATATCCAGCTGCCCAACGGACTGGCAAGCATCAAGAAGAAAGATAAGGTCGTGCTCTCGAGCAAACCGGCCAACTTCGTGTACTGGGCTGACAAGCCCGCCTTGGGTAGGAACGTGGGTGACGCTGATCAGCTTCGTCTTTGGCGTTATGAGTTTTTCAAGCTCCGCCACGTCGATCTGTCCAAGCGAGTCGGACGGAGCAATATCGATCGCGATTCCGCGTCTCGTCGCCATTTGGAGGAACGCTAGGTAGTTCGAGGCATATTCCGATTCATGGGTGATGATTCGGTCACCTTCTCCAAGCGGCAAAGCATAGAATGCCATATCCCAGGCACGGGTTGCATTCTCCACATAGGCGATCTCATCGGGTTGAACCCGAAGCAACTCGGCGAAGGCATGATAGAAGCGATTTAACGCCGGTTCCGCAGCCTTGGCAGCTTCATAGCCGCCAATGTCACGCTCAAGCGCTAGGTGTTGGGTCGTCGAATCATAGACCTGGCGCGGCATCAACGAAGCGCCCGCATTGTTGAAATGAAGGACATGTTCGCAGGCGGGCGTATCGCCGCGGAGCCGGGCGAGTTGTTCTGGTGTGATGGTCATCCGTTGGGCTTTCTGTAACTTGCTTGCTATCGGTGTCTATCTTGGTCGCCTCAATATGGCAGATGAGAATCGAGCACCATACCATCGATCCCAATTTGGAGCCTGTCAGGCGCTACCTTGTGTCTCTTCCAGGTCACCTTAAGCCACTGGCACCGGCCGACGAATGACGGCTTTTAGGGACGAACTGGCCATAAGACTTAACATCTCAAAAGTGCCGACACCCAACGCTCTGCGTCCCGTAGCTCTCTGGCAGTCTTCTCCGTCCAACCAGCTGATACTGCCAGCCGGTTGGGCGGAGGCTTAGGTTGGTGTCGTGTCGATCAGCAATCGAAAATGCCACTAAAAGCTGAGCCTGGCACCAACACGGAAGGAGTGGCTGGCCAGATCGTCGTCCAGGAGGTTGGTGTCGTTCTCAACCAAGGTGTAGCGATAGGAAGGGACGATGGCGAAATGCTCGTTGACGTTTAAGGCCAAGCCAGCTTCGCCATGCACGGACCATAGACCACCATCGTCATCGTCCCCATTGTCGCTGTCGAGGAAGACAGTCGCAGTGCCGATGCCGCCGCCAATATAGGGGACGAAGGGCTCGCTGGTGGGCAAGAAATCGTAGTAGACGCCAAGTGTCAGGCGGCCATAGCCGAGTTCATCGTCGGTGTTATCGAGCTCTGCACCGGAACCGCTTAGTTCGAGTTCGGTGCGGATATGATCGTTCCAGCGATAGCCAAGTTGAAAACCGATTGAGCCAGCATCGCCAAACTCATTGAGGTTATCGTCATTATAGCGATCATAACCAATGTTTGCACCGAGATAGATGCCTGTCGGGTTGCTGTCACGCTCCTCGGCATTTGCCAATTGAACGGATAAGACGCTGGCAATCAGGCTTGTGGCGAAAACTGCTCTGTTCATGCTGCAAACTCCCCGGATGCAGTTTTGATAAAAGATCCACCACTCATGACAGGGTCGCCTTGAACAGCCCTTGACCCATCCGTTCATCAGATTGACAGAAAACCCAGGAGAATTTTCTCATACAGATCCAAACAACATGGGCGAAACTGTTCGGATCTATGATCTAGCGGGGTTCTTGGGTGCAGGCTTTAGTTTAGCCGCAGACTAGAGACACCTGCTCTCAGTCGCGTTGGTCAGCCAATGACCGCTGTCGAAGAGATTACCGCCACAACGCTCGCGGCAGGAACGTGCCGATTTTGATGAAAAAGTCGGTTTGTCTTTGGCCGATGATGCCTGACCTGCGATTACGTCTCAGTGTCCATTATCGATCAACGCTCCTTTGCTGTTATGCCAAGCAGCGGCTGGTTCGTGTTTCGGCCTGAGCTTGGCGTCACCGCGTGGCCAAAAGCGACCGCCGCAAAAGAGACCGTCACCTATCGCGCGAAACGCCTTTCTTCCGCATTTGACCCGAATGCGGCGCTAGGCAGCAACTCGGATTGAAGGATCGATACGCCGATCAATTCGGCCGGGTGTATTCTGCGCTTGATTGGGTATGGTGCAATCGATCCCTTGGGAGGCCTCCGCTTCATGGTGCCCAGCTCAATCGTAAGGAATGCGCTCTATTGGCTGCACTGAAGCCACGTTCTGAGCAAGGGCATGTCGTAGCAGGAATCTTGCTTGCATGTCTTGCCTTCGGGAGTTTCGCTACCGCAGATGCGGCCGCCAAATTTCTTAGCGGCGACTACGCCGTACTCCAGATTCTCTTTTTGGGCTCGGCTTTCGCATTTCTACCTACGCTCGTCTTCATTTGGCGCCTCGAAGGCTTGGCCTCGATATGGCCGCAGAGACCAGGCTTGTGCCTTGCGCGGGGAGCTCTAACTGCGCTCAGCGTGCTCGCGATTGTCTGGTCATTCACCATGCTGCCATTGGCGGAAGGCTACGCCTTGGCGTTCACGGCCCCCCTCATTGTGACTGCCCTATCGGGTTGGCTTCTCCAAGAGCTTGCAAGCCGCCGTCAATGGATTGCGGTGCTCATTGGCTTTCTCGGCGTTCTCGTCATCCTCCGACCTGGCTTGTCGACAGTCAATGCGGGCCATGCTGCTGCGTTGGGCTCTGCGTTCCTCTTCGCGTTGTCGCTTATCCTTCTTCGCAGGCTTGGCGCAAGCGAGACGCCAGGAGCCCTCTTGGCGGCGTATTTTTTTGTGTCCCTGGCACTTTATCTGCCCTTTCTTCCGGGTGTCTGGGTGACACCTGCTGATGGGTTCACGTGGCTCTTGATGGTTGGTATCGGCATCGCTTCGGGCTGCGGTCAAGCAGCTCTCGTTCTTGCGTTTCGCAACGCACCAGCCGCGATTGTGTCGCCCTTTCAGTACAGTCAGCTAATCTGGGGTATCGCGTTCGGTGCTACGCTGTTCGGAGATCGACCAGATGCGGTGATGTTGACTGGAACGCTGCTGGTGATTGGCGCTGGTTGGGCTTTATTGTCGGAGGCGACAAGTCGGTCGCCGTAGCGGGTTGGTGCTGAATGTCTGAATGACTGAACTTGACACCGAGGAGACCTTAGCCCACTGCAGCAAAGATCCGGTCCTGCAATCGTTATTCGACCATTGTGCGCGGCTCCAGTGGCTCTTCGTGATCCGTTTCGGCCATTCGCAAGGTTGGATCAACCAGATAGGATCGTGAGTTTAGGGAATATGGGGTGGTGGAGGAATCGATGGAAAAAGCAGTAACTGGAGGGTGTTTCTGCGGGGAGGTCAGATACGAAGTCACCGGCGACGCGGTCATCCAATTACTGTGTTTTTGTAAAGACTGCCTTTCGATCACGGGAACGGATGGTTACGCGGGATACATGGTCAAAGATTCTGACTTCCGGCTGGTCTCAGGGAAGCCGACGATCCACACAAAAACCTCAAAAGAGGGTCGACAGGTGCATCGCCACTTCTGCGGCGTCTGCGGATCCAATCTTTGGGGCGTGACAGAGTTTGGTCTGGTGAGCATTGCCGCGGGATCGTTGGATGACCCAAGTACTTTTAGACCGACGAAGAAGGTATTTGCATCGGACGCACCTCACTGGGCCAGGATTCCCAGCGAACTGAGCGATATGTGAACATCTGCCGACACGACCGCTCTCTGGCGCAAAGTCCGCACCCGGTGACGGTACTCTTGTGCAAAGAGTTGACCCAATCCCGACTGTAGCCTTGGCAAGCGCTACGGATAAAAAGAGCGGATAGCTGACACCTCTGGATACGGTCTAAGCATGCTCGTGGCGTTACAGCTCAAGCAGGTTGGTGTACAAGTTTGAGCCAAGACATCAGATGGATCCCGTGCTGTGATTGTCGACATAAACCTTTCCTTAATATTGCTCGCTGCGCTGGTTGCCGTGGCAAGCCCTGGCCCTGCAATCCTTGCTATCGCCGGGACGTCGATGAGTTCTGGGCGCAGGTCCGGATTGGCGCTGGCTCTCGGAATCACGACGGGATCGATCGTCTGGTCCATATCAGCTGCGCTCGGTCTGGGTGCGCTGATGATGGCTAACGCCTGGGTTATGGAAGTCATCCGATATTGTGGCGCAGCCTATCTGCTGTTTCTCGCGTTCAAGTCCGCAAAGTCAGCCTTTACACCGGGCGACATGAAGGTCAGACCACTCACGGGTGACCATGTCGCGCTTTATGCGAAGGGGGTGGCCCTACATGTCACCAACCCGAAAGCCATCCTATTTTTCGGCTCGCTATATTCCATCGGCATACCGGCCGACGCTTCCGCTTCGCAACTCACTACCGTGATCGTGGCTGTTGGTATCCAGAGTTTCGTCATCTTTCATGGCTACGCGCTTCTTTTCTCAACGCCGCTAGTTACACGGCAATATTTAAGGCTTCGTCGGTGGTTTGAGGCCGCTTTCGCGGTCGGGTTTGGCCTAGCAAGCCTGAAGGTGCTGACCGCACGCCTGCAATGACCGCTGTCAAGGGGATTACCACCACAACGCTCGCGGCAGGAACGTGCCGATTGTGATAAAAAAAGCCCTTGGCACCCGAGAATTGTCCCTTGGCCTAGAAACAGTTTCTAACTACGAAGCTTTCTTGGAATTCCATTCCGCAGAAAGGCGTTTCGAAGAACGTCATTCTAACGAAGCTCCGCCCCAAATACTCGCTTCGATTCTTTCATCACAATTGGCACTGACCGACCGCGAGCGTTGTGGCAGCAATTGAGAGCACAGCGGGCATGCGTCGATCTTCCCTAGAGACCGAGGTTGAACCCTAAGCGGCCAGTTCCATAAGACGCGGCTCTTCATGATCTGGGACAAATACCAAAAAAGTCAGCATTCATATCCGTATTCATGATCATTTAAACTCTGTCCGGTAAGACGTAGCGTCGAGGAAGCCACGTTCAGCCAAGCAGCACCACCAAGTGACGCTTGCACTCATGCTTGAGCAGACAACCAGTCGGACGTTCGACATCAGGCATATCGGCTGCATTAACAAACGCCTGCCTTCGCACATTGAAACCGGAAATGATGTGCCGCTGGGACTTGCTGGACATGACGCTGATGTCTTTGACCAAGAGAAAACAGGACACTCAATAAGTGCCGAAATCTTATGAAAACCTTCGCGGTAGTCGAGCTAGAATCGTAAGAATGACATCATGGATGGCCGCAACTGTCGCCGCCATTATTGCTATTACTTTGCCAACAAATTTCTACCATTCTCAGCACAAATACTACTATGGGTTGCTGGATGCCGACGTCTACCATATTGCCCATCGCATTTCAGAATTCGCTGCTACTAATCCTTCGAGTTGGCAAGCTAGAACGAATCAGCTTAACGAGATTATTGAGAGGCTGTCCAATCCAGGGCAGGAAGGCCGAGTACAAGTCATGCTCTTTGCAGGGCGGAAAGTCATCGCCGGAGGCCAAAAGGACTCGCAGGGTTTTGGTGGAGAATGGGCAGAGGCGAGAGCGTCGTATCCGATCTACCTAAGCGGTCGTGTGATTGGCCGTGTGGAAGCTCGCATTTCACTCCAGAATGTAGCTACTTACACCCTTGTCATAGCGATGTTGGCGGGAACGCTTGGCCTTGCTGCGTTCATCATCCTACGCCGATTCCCGCTGCGCGCGCTCAAAGAAGCCTTGGAAGAAGTGAACTATCTTGCGAGCCATGATCAACTAACCGATTTGCCAAACCGCACGCTCTTTAGTGATCGTTTGGAGCAAGCGCTTGCTCAAGCACAGCGCCGAGACACTCGAGTGGCGGTCATTTGCCTCGATCTGGATCATTTCAAGGACGTCAACGACACGCTTGGTCACTCCGTGGGCGATGAACTCCTCCAGCAAGTGACTGGACGATTGCGACATTTATTGCGTAAGAGTGACACGCTGGCACGTCTTGGTGGTGATGAGTTTGCCATTGTTCAGACCAGCGCTGAGCATCTCGTAGATGCAGCTGGATTAGCTCAGCGGATCATTGATGCAGTCGCGCAACCATTCTTGCTCAATGGTCATGATGTCACCATTGGCAGCAGTGTGGGCATTACGATATATCCAGATGATCATAGCAGCGCAGATCATCTGTTACGAAATGCTGATTTAGCTCTCTACCGAGCGAAATCCGAAGGCCGCGGCACTTATTGTTTCTTCGAAGAAGATATGAACCTCGAGCTGCAGCGGCGGAAGACGCTCGAAAATGATCTTAGATGTGCGCTCTCGGAAGAGCAGTTTGAACTGTACTACCAGCCACAGATCGGCCTGAACGACAATCAGGTAGCGGGTGTCGAAGCCCTTATTCGGTGGCATCATCCTAAACACGGCGTTGTTTCGCCCGACCAGTTTATTCCGCTCGTAGAGGAAACCGGCCTCATCATTCCCATCACGGAGTGGGCACTTCGACAGGCTTGCACCCAGGCACGGGATTGGAGCGATCTGCGTGTTGCCGTAAATTTATCGCCGGCTGCTTTCAAGCATCAGGACCTAGTCGGACTCGTATCTTGTATCCTTGATGAGACAGAATTAGCCCCTCAACGACTTGAGATCGAAATTACCGAAACATCTCTCATGCAGGACACTGATAGAACTCTGGCGACTTTGACGGGCTTGAAAGACCTTGGTGTCCAGATCGCCATGGATGACTTTGGCACAGGGTATTCAAGCCTTAGCTACCTGCAGCGCTTTCCCTTCGACAAGATCAAAATAGACCGCTCGTTTATCGCCAATCTCTCCTATGAAGAGGACAAGGGAGCTATTATCGAGGCTATCATTAAGATGAGCCAGAGCCTAGGGATGACCACAAATGTCGAAGGTGTCGAGACCAATGATCAAGCATCGTTCTTGATTAACCAGGGGTGCGACGAAGTTCAGGGCTTCTACTATGCCCATCCGATGCGGGCTGCCGAGATCAACGCAATATCAAGAGTGTCAGGCAATGAGATGACGGCTACACATGTTAAAGCCACGGAGCAACGCGCATCCTAGTATGCAACTCCTTCCTTCTAATTCGTTTGATTGGAAACCTGTGTCGTATTCGTGCCACTAGGAAGCCGTAACGCCGCCTCAGGCTGAAGGGGCCTTCTGCCGCTCATGCATAGCGCTGCGGCAGAAATGTGGCGTTAGCCTCCACCCCGTGCGATTCCGTGCCGAAAGGGCCGCTTAGCAACGCAAAGCCCGCACGCCGATCGGCCCCCTACCGACCGTAGGTGACCCGAAGAAGGCATGACAACTTAGAAGCCGACGGCGCCTCACATGCTCCATCATCAGCACGTAGCGCTCTGACGACCAGCTCTAGCTGATCTTCGAACTTTGCATTGTCATGCTCCCAGTCGAAGAGATATCCATCCAGGTTAAGCGGAATAAGAGCCAGCCTCTTTTCGCGCCTTTCCTTCCGGAGCTTTTGCTCCTTAACGAAAGCTACTTCTCGGCCTAGAATAAAGTTCGAATTTCAAGGCTTTTTTGAATTCGCCTTCGTAAAGAAGCGCGTTTAGAAACATCATTCTAACGAAATTCCGTCCCAAGTATTCGCTCGGACTTTTCCATCGCAATCTGCCAGGAGCAGTCACGAAGTCTTCAATACAATTCGCTTTGATGACAGAATGTTTGTGTTGAGGCAGGTCGATAACAGCATCGCATTTCGCGTGCAAATGACGTCAGAATTTTCTGGCGATGCCGAACCGTATTGTGGCCTGCCTGTATTCGACAGTCCGATCGCTGCCGGCAAATCCAACCTCTTCGTCTGGATAGAACGTTGCCAGACCTTCCACACGGACGAGCCAATGGTCACCGACCACAAGATCGCTGCCGAGACCGAGGACGATGCCCGCGCGAATGGCATCATGCGGACCGAGGTTTAGGGGCTCGATCTCCAGATCGGAAATCGCCAGTCCAACGGTTCCATAAATGAGTGCATTGTCACGCACATAGCCGCCGCGTCCGCGAACTGTGCCCGCCCACTTTTGGCGTAGCCGCACATCGTCGAGGATGTCGTCGGATTGCGTCTTGTCATGATCAGCGAAGGTGATGTCGGCCTCGACACCGAGCAGCCAATTGCCGGTTCCGAGCTGTGCGTTGTAGCCCAAGAACAGCCCACCTGTCGCCGACTCATCAGAGAAGGTGCGGCTGCCGTCTCCGCCGCCCCGTTTGACACGAGCGGTGACATAGGACGCACCAACGACAGCGCCGCCGTAAAGGCCTTTCAATTGATCGACGGAGTCGGAAGCATGAGCGGCGTGCCTCTCCATCGGACCTGCACATAAGACGAAGATGGCGGACATAGCTCCGATCGCGACATGCCCAAGCATCGTTTTGGTCCCCTCAGCAAGCGGTAGCGGAAATTTCATTCTCAGGCTCGAGCAAAAATAATTCTTTTGCAATATAAAATTATTGTTTTACGATAAAAAATCTTAACGTGCTGGTGAATGATCCATGACCATCTCATATAATCAGGCTTATCGACCCAGGCTGAATAACAGGCTAGCTATCGCTGCGTTTGCGGCGGCCGTCCTTCTCGTGACGTTGAATGTCTATGTCTGGTTGGATCCCGACTTGGCGCCCTTTGCAGCGCACGGCCAGTCAGCAGTCGGGAATGCTCCATTGACACTCACATTGCGTGCACGCTTGGCGTCGATGCTGGTATCGACGGTTCATTTGGCCTTGCTGGCCTGGGCGCTCCTGGTGGCCCGGTCGCTATTCGCACGCTTTGCGAAAGGTCTGGTGTTCGAAATCGATACGGGCCTTTTGATTAGGCGTCTGGGGTTGCTGCTGATTGCCTTCGCGATCGGCAAGCCGCTGGTACGGACCTTGGTCGGCGTGTTCATCACAATGGACAATGAACCAGGACAGCAGCATTTGGCCATTGGCTTTGCGGGGGACGAGTTCATCATCGGCCTCGTTGGCGCGTTGTTGATCATGGTGGGCGCCGCCATGGCACAAGCCGCAAGGATCGCCGAAGAGAACCAACAGATCATCTGAGGAAGCCATGGCTATAGTCGTGACGCTCGATGTCATGCTTGCGCGACGAAAGATGCGCTCGAAAGAGCTTGCTGCACGCGTCGGCATAACCGAGCAAAATATCTCTCTCCTGAAATCGGGCAAAGTGAAAGGCATACGTTTCGAGACGCTCTCGAAAATCTGCGCCGTTCTTCAATGTCAGCCGGGCGACATTCTCATTTATGAGCCTGATGCAGATGACGAATCCGGGCCGACATTTGGTCTAGCGGCTTGACGAAAACTTGCGGTGACCGGGTCGGATCAACTGCGGAAACTAGCGGCCCTGCTCCTGTGTCTGCTTTGCAACCGAAACGCTAGCTTCTCATATGTACCGATACCAGACCTTCGACAGCTTCGATAATTGCTGACCGTGAGGCTTACGCAGCTCGGGCGATGTCTATATCCAGTTGCTAGGAACGGGCAGCAGTGCGCTCACTGCCGAATAGATCACAACAAGCTTGAGCGCTTCTTCATGAGTTGCTAGCCGCTCTGCTCGCTCGCGAAAGACCTTCGAATATGCCAATCACGTCGATATTCATCCATCGAAGCAAACCGTGACCACGCCCCGCGACAACAGTCCGGGCTGGGCGATCATGTTCATCGTTCTCGCCATGACCTGTATCTCGATCAACGACATGTTGATCAAGCTTCTCTCCGGCGATTACCCCCTCCACCAGATGGTTTTTCTGCGCTCGGCGATCGGCATCTTTTTCAGTCTAGTTATCCTAAAATTCGAGGGCGGCATTACCTTGTTGCGGACAGACCGAGTCTGGCTACACCTCTTGCGCGGCCTCTGTATCGTTGGGGCAAACATGGCGTTCTTCGCCGCGATAGCCGTCATACCGCTGGCGGACGCGACAGCCTTGTTCTTCGTGGCACCACTGTTCATCACGATCCTCGCGGTTCCCTTCCTTGGGGAGCGCGTGGGCGCGCGTCGACTTGGAGCGGTGGCCTTCGGTTTTCTCGGCGTGTTGATCATGCTGCGCCCAGGCGGACTAGGCGCCGATTCTGCACCGGATTGGCGTGTCCTGCTCCTCCCCATTGCTGCCGCTTTCGCGTACGCCTGCATGCAGATTCTGACACGAAAGCTTGGCGTCGCCTCCAAAGCTTCGGCATTGGCCGTCTATCTCCAGGGAACGTTCATCACGGTGAGCTTGATATTTTGGGCCATTGCTGGCGACGGCCGGTTTGCAGAAGGGATCGAGAACAAGAGTGCAATCTTCCTGCTGCGCGCCTGGACATGGCCGTCAGGCAACGACTGGTTTCCCTTCCTCCTACTCGGTGGCATGTCGGCTGTGATCGGCTATGCACTCTCACAAGCTTATCGTCTTGCCGATGCAGCTACGATTGCACCTTTCGAATATACCGCACTGCCGCTGTCGATCTTCTGGGGGTGGATCATCTTCGGCCATTTCCCGGATCGCTGGGTGCTGTCAGGCATCGCCATGATCGCCGCCGCCGGCGTTTACATTTTCGTCCGCGAAAGGAAGAAGTCCCATACGATCGCAGGTGCAAGGCCTTTGCGGCGTGTATAGATCACCAAACAGCGATTGGGTCGGTGCGTGCAATGCGCCGATAAGCAGCCCCTTGTTAAGGGATCACTCGGTACGCCTGCTTTCTTGGGATCTCTGGGTGATCAGAAGAACTTCGTCATATGCACTTTGTTTCCTGATCTCTCCGTCGTTTTCCAACCGAGATGTTCGTAGAAGCGGACGTTTTCTGGCATGGCCGCATGTGTGCTCAAGCGGAGTTCTGCCTTCTTCAAGCGCCGGCAGTGCGCCTCGGCATGTTCGATTAGACCGCGACCGATCCCCATTCCCGAGCAGTCCGGATCAACAGCTACATTCGCTAGCATCGCGACGTCATCATTCAGGACCAGGATGAGACCGCCCACGACCGAGCAATCAAGCTCTGCCACCCACACCAGATTGGATTTGATATCGTCTGCAATACCTTCTGATACTGCGGGGAGGTCCGGAATGCGGTTCCTATAGCCCGCGTATGCAGCGCTCATGCACGCTTCCAAAGCGACAACATCGTTTAGCGTCGCCGATCGTATTGTCCATCTACCCATCTTTCAATACTGATCGATTCTGGACAGCGTGCAACCCTTACCTGCCAAGCTCACCTGTGCCGGCCGGTTGGGGTCGACTGCGAAATCTAGTGGCCTCCGCGAAATGTCCGGTTTGCCCGTGTCAGCCTAAAACACATCCACCTAAATCCCCGACATCTCTCATTTGCCATCGGAATCGTAGCGCATGCTATCTGCCCGAAAGCGGCCACAAAGGTTACTTCGGCTCCGTGCATCAAAAGCTGCCGCTTGGGTTACTCACAAGCCTTCGCTCTCAACAGGGGTACGTTCCTACAGGCACCTCAACATCAGCCAGGTCTAGATCAAGATAAAATTTCATACCAATAAAAATTAACTATAAATATCACATTTCTTAGTTAATAGATGATTTAATATTGTAATTAACAAATAAAAATCATAATATCAAATCAACAAATCGGAACAAATCTTCGCCAGGTACAAAACAAATTGGGTGTCGTTATGATTGTCCGTTCTTGCCTTAAGCATCGGTTAAGTTTCTGCATCGTCATCACTCTAGGTCTGATGGCTCAGCTGGAACCCGCTACGGCCTTTGATGATGAGTGGCGGGATCGTGGCTTGGAGACGCCGATCGGTATGGAGAGTACCGGATCCGGCGAACGGGCCATCGGCTTTCGCCGCGATGAGGATCATCGTCGCATCGAAACCAACTCGATCTATGGCTCGACGCTTGCGACAGCGATCGGCAATCAGATCAACGTCGAAGCCGCCGTCGGCAGCTCAGTGATCATCAACGGCAGCCAGTACAACAAGGGCAACCAGCTTGCCGTGACCGTCATCTCGGACGATCCGGACGATCTTCCAAGCGATTTGATCGACGATTTTCAGGATCGAAACTGATCATCTGACGCGCCCATCAGTCCGGCTCTACTGAAAACACCGGGGAAACAACCATGAATGCACGATCAGTCGCCCTGAAGGGCGTCGCGGTAGCCGGCTGCCTGATGGCGACGGCCTGCACTCAACCCTACAACAAGCAAGGCAACTATGCCGATCCGATCGGCAGCGCGCCGGTCATGCACAACCCGACACCCTATACGCCAGCCCTGTATTGCATGGCGGAACATTTCGGCGGCTTCGGTGCTGAAATGCCAAAGACCATCTCGGTGGGCAAGATTCTCGATTACACCGGCAAGGACGACATCGAAACCGGGCGCCGTTTGACCCAGGGCGCCGCTCTGATGGCAATGTCAGCGCTGGGTAAGGCCAGCATCCCGCAGGTCGAGCGTTTTGACACCTCGGTCACCGAACTGGAGCTAAAATTCGCTGACAACAAGCTCATCGGTGACAAAGAACAGCAAACCGGCATCAGGCGGATCGTCGCCGGTGAAATTCCAGGATCGGCTTATCACCTGATCGGCGGGATTACCGAGCTCAACTACAATATTCGCTCCAATGAAGGCGAAGTTCTCTACGATATCGTGTCCTTCGGTGCCCGCTACTACGTGATGAATATCGGGCTTGACCTTCGGCTCGTGCATACCAAGAGCTTGAAGGTGGTCAACACCGTTTCCTATCAAAAACAGATCATCGGCCGCGAGCTACGCGCCGGACTGTTCGAGTTCTTTGACGGCAAGCTTCTCGATCTCGGCCTCGGCGAACGTTCGCTGGAGCCAATCCAGCTCGCCGTTCGCTCGGTGATCGAGCGTGCCGTCTTCGAGCTCATGCGAGATCTCAATCGCCTGCCAGAAAAAGCCTGTGAAGACCGTCTCTACGGACCCGATCTTCACTTGGCCGGCGGGGTTGGGAAGGCGTCAGAGGATGAGGAGAAAGGTCAAGGCGATGAGCCGACACGCCTTCTGCCGTCCGATGACGCCGATCAGGTCCGTCCATCCTAAGCACTCCCATCTCCTTGGAGGAAATCAAGATGCAGAAAGCAACTCTTACCGCTATGGCACTGGCTCTCACCGTTGTCGCTGGCGCTGCCCAGGCTGGTGGTCACTACATCCCCTATAACTCGATCCAGGGTATGGGCGACATGCGCCTCTCGAACGTCCACGTCCATCCGCATTACATTTTGGTCAACCCGCATCTCGACATCGACAATGGCATCGAGTTCGGCCAGATCAACAGCGGTGAGATGAAGGCCGTTCAAGGGCTGATCTCGAAGGGGCCGAAAAAGGTCACCGGCACCTCGGCGGCCGTTGGTAACACCGCTTCCGTTGATGTGAAGGGCGGCGCGTTCGTCGAAGGCAATCAGAAGAACTACGGCGATGCCACGGCCAAATTGGGTGCGCTGGTTCTTGGTGCCAAGAAGGTCGAGCTGACCTCAGCCGCCATCGGTAACGCCACCAACGTCAAGACGAAGGGCGATGCCGCGGTTGATCTGAACCAGTCGAACAAGGCCTACAGCGTAGAAGCGGGCTTGGTCAGCGGCATCTTCACCCCGAGCTACCGCCATGGTCGCCATGATCTTGGCAAGGTCGAGACCACAGCAGCTGCCATCGGCAACTCCTTGTCCGTGGAGTTCGGTGGGCATGACGACGCCCTGGTCTCTTCCCGTCAGGACAACTGGGCCGATGCTACAGCGATCAACCTGACAGCCGTTGCCGGCCGGTTCGACAGCGCTGAAGTCACCTCGGCCGCGATCGGTAACGCCCTCAACATCACGAATGTCACCGACTAAAACATCGCCCCATCAACCAACGGCGTCTCTAGCGTCGCCGGTGACATGATGAGATGACTATCGGGGGTGGTGCAACGCCACCCCCGTTTTCTCGTTATTCGAAGCCAACCCCGCCCCGAAGACCGCTGACATCACGTGAAAGTGTCGTTCCCAAAACCCTGAGTTTCGAGCTGTCTATGTCGATGATGGCCCGCCGATCGAATCCGACATTGCGTACCGCCGAAACGATGTTCCCCTGGCCGTCGTAAACGACGAAACCACTTGGAGAGGGCCGAACCACCCGATTAAGCTTGCCTTGGCCGTCATAAATCAGAACCGATCCAGCACTTGCCTCGAAAGCGATGAGTGACGCAAATATTGCGGCGACAATACCCCAACGCATGGAAAGGCCTCCTTTCATTGATTTGCTCAACACCTCAACAGCATTAGCGCCGATGCGTTACCCTTTCACAAGTTTCCCACGGTTTATTGAGGCGTATCAGGATACTAACCTTAACTCATTGATCGACTGCCGAAGGCCTAAATGGATGGAGAGAAAGCAAGGAAGCTAGGCTCACACCTCTCCCTGACAATTGTTTCCTAAGGAGTTTGAAATGGGTCTTGGCTGTGTGAAAAGAAAATGTCGGACGATCCGATTAGAAACTCATTCTACACCTTGGCGTACCGTACCAGGACTTCAGGTAAAATCGGGATCAAATGGTCAAATTCGGCAGCCGATCGTGTCCGTTGTGATCCAGCTAGAGAAAGTCATTCTAGTCAAATTTTGAAAAACAACGTTTTCACACAGCCAGGGTCAACTTTTGACGGTAGAGCCAGATCGGGAATGCCCGATCAACACCCGAAANNTCGAATGGGCCAGATTCAGACTTAAGCGATGTCGGCCCGACCGGCAAAAAAGGCGGAAAAAGCTGCCATTGCGCCCGGTCGGCATGCAAGTGTCACACCGCCGCGCTGCAAGCGTCCAAAATATACCGCCTTATTGCAGCGACCGGCGGGGCGGAGAGGCGTGCCGCGCGGCACAACAATGACATCTTGACCAGATCGACCGACCATTCGGGAATCAGGCGAACGAGAGTCCCACTCGCAACCTCGGCCTGAGCAAGTAGCGAAGGCAACATGGCGATGCCATGTCCCGTCCGTGCCGCCGCATGGGCCAGCTCCATCGTGTTGACACGCAAGACGGCCTTCGGCGTGATCGTTTGCTGGTTCCCCGCAACGTTCTGAAACGACCAGGGGACGCTTTCCTGCTGCCTTAAGATTGACGGGATTGCTTCAAGATCGCCGGGCTGCTTGATCGGGCCGATCCGGCTCAGAAAATCCGGGCTGGCATAAGGCGCACGCTGGGTCGACGGTAACGTAGCGACAATGTTCCGGCCCTTCGACGGAGTGCCCGTGCGGAAGGCTAGGTCGATATCATCGGCCGCGAAATCGGTCCTCGAATCGTCGGCGTGCAACTCCAGCTCGATATCAGGGTATTGATCCTGCAATCCCGGCATCATTGGCACAAAAATCGTACTGAGGAGGCTGTTTGGACCGGAAATCGACACCCGCCCGGCTATCGTATCACCCTTGACGAGGCCGAGATTTGCCTCAGCCTCCAGTGCTGCGTCGACGAGGCCAACGCAGATGTCGAATATCCGGTGGCCCGCGGCGGACGGGGTGACAGCACGCCCGGAGCGATCGAGCAGGGTCAAGCCCAGTTCCGCCTCGAACAGCGCAAGCTTTTGGCTGATTGCGGATTTCGTGGTTTTCAACTCAACCGCCGCCGCGCTCATCGAGCCAGCGCGGATGGTGGCGACCAGCGCCTTAGCGCAGGAATAAAATCTATCGTTCATAATCACGAACGATAGTTAACAAAGATGGCATTTTCCAGAACGATCTAGCAGCCTATCTTCCATGGCATCGAACCGCCCAGGAGGCCGGCGATGCCACAGGACATGCTCTTTCACCCCGCTGCAACTCGTGAATTCAAGGATTTCGGGTTCATGCAGGCACATCTTTCATTCAAGCCGCATCTGCCGGAGGGGCGCAGACGCTTCGGGCCGCTCATCACGATCGACGACGGCACTCTGGCACCGGGTGCGCAGGGCTTCGGCTTGCACCCGCATCGCGATGTCGAGGTCGTCACTTTTCTGGTCAGCGGCAAAGTCAGCCATATTGATCCGAACGTGCCCGCCCATAACGGAACGTTGGAGGCCAAGGGCCTTCAGGTGATTACGGCGGGTACTGGTATTATTCATAACGAGGTGAACGCTTCGGCAACCATGCCGATGCGGGCGCTGCAGATCTGGTTCGAACCGCGGGCCAAGGGGCTGGAACCGGCCTATTCCCGTAAGGAGCTCGCGACAGAAGATTACACCGACCGTCTGCAACTGGTTCTATCACCGGATGGTGCTGACGGTTCGCTGATCGTACAGCAGGATGTGCGTCTCAGCCACGGCCAGTTCAGCGGCGTCAAATTCCTGACCTATCCCCCCTCCGCACCGGGGCGGAGCCTTTATGTCTTCGTGATCGAAGGAACCGCCAAGGTGGCAGGCCAGACGCTCGGCCGGGGCGATGCGCTTGGCATCACCCATGCCGGCGAACTCTCGATCCATGCCGAATCCGACGCCGAGATTTTGATCTTCAACCTACCCGTAACCGCCACCAACTGACCACGAAAGGGCACAGCATGATTGACAAGAAACCCACCCCGGACAATGCCGCAATGGTTCTGATCGACCATCAGGTCGGCACAATGAACTGGGCGAAATCGGTTGACCGCGAGCTGATCGAGGCCAATACCCGCGCGCTGGCGCGTGTGGCCGTCGATCTCAGCATGCCACTCGTGCTGACCTCCAGCATGGAAGAGCACATGCAAGGGCCGCTGATGCTTGTGCTCGAAGAGCTTGCCCCAGACGCCTATGCCACACGAGTAAAGCGTCCTGGTGTCGTGAACGCCTGGGATGACAGCGCCTTTGCGGAGACAGTCCGCAACACGGGGCGCAAGCATTTCATCATGGCCGGAATCACCACTGATGTGTGTCTCGCCCCGCCGGCGATCGATGCCGCAGCAGAAGGTTTCGACGTGACCGCCGTGGTCGATGCGTCCGGTTCTCCGACCGCACTGACCGATGAAATGGCCTTCCGCAAGATGGAGCGCGGTGGCGTCGAACTCACGACGACCAGCGCGCTTTTGGCCGAACTAGCTGTCAATTGGACGAGCGAGCCGGGGCAGAAGATCATGCAGATCCTCGGTGAAGAGATCCTGAGCCGCGGGTGACGCCTGCGCTACTTACCGATCTGGACAAGCTGCCGCCCCTGTTCAGGGGCGGTAAAGGCTCAAATATTACACCTTCCCAAAACCGTCTTGCATAAGGCCTGCTTCCCGCTCCTTAGAGCCGCAGCATCCGCCATGCCTTGAGTCGGGAGTGGGTCATTTGACTCTAGCGCCGTGGCCGGAATGTCCGCTTCCGGTGCAATACCAGCCAGATAGCTCGCTTCGGCTCCGTGCCAACAGCTGTCTAAAGGATGTTGTTCCTATCACTTAATCTGAGGAGACTACCGCCTTACCTACGATGTCGAGCGGCAACAGGCATCGCAGGCCGTGCTGATCGACAGTTTCCCAGGTCGGGGTCCGCTCGCAGATGTCCTCGGCGAACGGGCAGCGGGCGCGGAATTCGCAGCCGGTGGGGCGGTTGTGGAGGCTGGGAGGCTCGCCCTTGAGCGCGATGCGTTCGATCTCTGCATCCGGGTCCGGCTCCGGGTTCGCGGACAGGAGGCAGAGTGTGTAGGGGTGGCGCGGTGAGGCGAAGATCGCCTCGGTGGTGCCTTCTTCGACGAAGCGGCCGAGATACATGATCCCCATCCGGTCGGCGACGTGGCGCACCACATTGAGATTATGGGTGATGATCGCCATCGCGAGACCGAGCCGTTCGCGAAGATCGTTCAGAAGGTTCAGGAGTTCGCCCTGCACCGAAACGTCGAGGCCAGCGGTCGGCTCGTCGGCGAGGATCAGCTTGGGCTCAAGCGCGAGCGCGCGAGCGACCCCGACCCGGCGCGCCTGACCGCCGGAAAGCTGGTAGGGATAGCGCCCGGAAAAATCCTTGGTCAGGCCGACCATCTCCAAGAGGCGGATCCCCTCCGCGTCGAGATCGCGGTCCTTCATTCCCTGGATGCGGTAGGGCTCGGTGACGATCGAGCGCACGGTCTGGCGTGGGCTGAGGCTGCCTGATGGGTCCTGGAACATCATCGCTATGTCGCGGCGGAGCGGGCGAAAGTCGCGCTCCGGCAGACCGCGGAGTTCCTTGCCCTCGAATTTGACCGAGCCGCTATGGGATGGCAGTAGACCGGCGATGGCGCGGATGACGGTGGTCTTGCCCGAGCCCGATTCACCGACGATGGCATAAGTCTCACCGGCCTCGATCTTGAAGGAAACGCCTGCGACTGCGGTGACCGTACCAAAATCGATGCGCAGATCATTGACTTCCAGGAGCGCGCTCATGCCACCGCCTCCGCCTTGTTCAACCAGCAGGACGCCGTGCGTGTAGCATCGACAGGCGTCAGAAGCGGATGTTCGGTTGCGCAGCGGCGCAGGGCTTCGGTGCAGCGCTCGCGAAAGATGCAGCCCTCAGGCAAGGCGGCGAGGTCGGGTACATTGCCCGGGATCGTCGGCAGGTTTCTCGCACGGGTTTTAATATGGCCGGGATCGCATTCTATCAGACGGCGGGTATAGGGATGTTTCGGATCATGGAAGATGTCACGCACCGGCCCGGTCTCGACCACCTCGCCGCCATAGAGGACGACAACGCGATCGCAGAGTTCGGCGATGACGCCCAGATGGTGCGAGATGAACAGGATCGAGCATTGATAATCCTCCTGCAGCGCCTGCAGTTTTTCGATAATCTGCACTTCGAGCGTGGCATCGAGGGCGGTGGTCGGCTCGTCGGCGATCAGGAGATCCGGGCGTGACATCAGCGCCATGGCAATGGCGATACGCTGGCGCATGCCGCCAGAGAATTCGTGGGGATATTGTGCGAGACGGCTTTCGGCGTCTGGAATGCCGACTGCAGCCAGCATCTCGGCGGCCCGCTGGCGTTTCTCGGCCTTGGAAATTGTCTCCCTGTGCTGGATGTCGACCATCTGGGTTCCGATCGTCAGCACCGGATTGTGGGTCTGCATCGGGTCCTGAAAGACGATCGAGATGTCCGCTCCCCGTAAGGCCCGCATGTCACGCGCCGATGCCTTCAAGAGATCCTGGCCCTTGAAGTGGACCTCGCCTTCGCGGAAGCGGGCGTTCGGCGCGGTCAGACGTAGGATGGATGAAATCAGGGTCGACTTGCCACAGCCGCTCTCGCCGACGATGCCGACGATTTCCCCCTTGCGCACGGCGAAGGAAATGCCACGCAGCGCCTTCAGCGGGCCCCTGGCCGTCTCATAGTCGACCGACAGGTTGCGGATGTCGAGGAGCGCTTCAGTCATCGCTGTTTCCTCAGCTTGGGATCGACCACATCCCGGAGGGATTCGCCGAAGAAGGTGAAGCCGAGGGTCGCCAGGATGATCGGCAGGCCGCCTGCGACCACCAGCCAGGGCGTCTGGCGGATGAGGGCGTAACCGTCCTTCAGGAGCGAGCCCCAGGACGGCGTCGGCGGTTTCACGCCCATACCGAGAAAGGACAGGCCGGCTTCCAGCGCGATCACCGTTGGGATGTCCATGGCCGCCAACACGGCAAGCACGCCGATGATGTTGGGCAGCATATGAATGCTCAGAATGCGCGCCGTCGAGGCACCCATCGAGCGTTCAGCCATGATGAACTCGCTGTTGCGCAGGCTGAGCGTCTGGGTGCGCGCTACCCGGCCGTAAGTCGGGATCGAGGTCATCATGACGACGAAGACCACGGTCTCGAGGCTGGGCCCGACCAATGCTACGACCGCGAGCGCGAACATCACGGTGGGAAACGAGCGGATGGTGTCAAACAGCAAGGCCAGCAAATTGTCGAGCCAGCGTGGCCCATAGCCCGCGATCATGCCAAGCGTAAGCCCGATGACCATGGCGCCGGCGACGGCCGGCAGTGCGACCTGCAGCGCTACGCGGCCGCCCATCACCATGCGTGAAAACGTGTCACGACCGAGTTGGTCCGTGCCGAGCAAGTGCTGAAACGAAGGTCCCTGCAGCCGATCCTTGACGTTGAGTGCATTCGGATCGAAAGGCACGATCCAAGTCGCCAGGAGGGCAGCTCCGACGATGATGCCAACGATGGCGAGGCCGATAAGCCCCAATGGATCACGGGCGACGCCCCGGATAATGGTGACAAGCTCGGAGCGGCTTTGCGGTGCATTGGTGGCTGTGGCCGAGGCGGTCGCGGAAGGTGCGGTCATGGCTAGCTCCTCACAAGCTCGCTCGTGCGCGGGGGTCCAGGATGGCGTTGACCAGATCGGCTATGGCGGTCGACAGTACGAACAACGCGGTCGAGACCAGCACTGAGCCCATCACGATTGGATAGTTGCGCGTGGTGATCGAATCGATCACCAGCTTGCCGAGGCCCGGCCTTGCAAAGACGATCTCGGTGAAGACCGCAGCCGACAGCAAAAATCCCATGCCTACGCCGATCACGGTGACCACCGGCAGGATGGCGATCCTGAGCGCATAGACCAGGACGATACGCCGCTCGGAAAGGCCAAAGGCGCGGGCCGTGCGGATATGCTGCTCGCCCATGACCTCAAGCATCGAGGCACGCACCAGACGAGCAATATAGCCGACCCAGGAAAGGCCGATGGCGAAGCTCGGCAGCACCAGATGCGCCAGCCGGTCGCCGAGATTACCGCTCTCGCCGGCGCCGATTGCCGGGAACCATTGGAGACTGACCGCAAAGATCAATAGCACCAACAAAGCGACGACGAAGGCAGGGGCGGCGACGAAGGAGACCGAGACTGCGGCGGCCAACCGGTCGATGAGCGTGTTCGGGAAGGCGGCGGCGAAGGCGCCCAGGAGCACGCCCAATATCGCCGACCAGAGAATCGAGGCGAAGATGAGCTCAAGTGTAAAAGGCAGCTGTTCAAACACGATGGTCGCAACCGGACGATTGGAGAACACATCGAAGCCCAGATCGCCCTGTAGCAGCCCGCCGAAATAGATGGCGATCTGCATGAGCAACGGTTGATCCAGCCCCATGCGCTCGATCAGCGCCGCCTTCAGCTCCGGCGTCGCTCTTGGGCCGAGCATCACGCTGACGGGATCGCCGGGCACTGCCCGGATCATCAAGAACATCAGCGTGACGGCAACCACAAGGATCAGTGCCGCAAGGCCGAATCGCTTCAAGGCATAAATCAGCATCGCGGCACTCCCCATTCAGGCTTTGTTGAAATAACGCAGCAGCGGCAAGCCGTCCGGCCGAAGCGCTGGAACGATCCCGGAAGAATGGACAACCGGCGTCGCCTCATGGGTGATGAAGCGATAGGCGCCGGACTGCTCCATCAGATCCTGCGCGCGGGAATACATCTCAGCGCGCTTGGCGCTGTCGGTTTCCTTGGCGGCCTCGGCGTGGAGCCGGTCGAACTCCTCCGAGCTGAAGCGCTCCCAATTCCAGGTGCCAATCTGGTCGGTGGTGAACCAGGATGTCGCATAGTAAGGATCTGGGGTCATCGAGAAGCGGTTCATGATCAGCTGGACATCCTTCCAACGCTCGCCGGCGCTCTCGTCGCCAAGTGTCCAGAAGGTCGCCGCTTCATGCACATTGATCTCGACATTGATGCCGATGGTCGAAAGCGTCGCCTGAATGACCTGCGCTGCGGTGGTGAAAGACGTTTTATTGATGACATCCAGCGTCAGCGAAACATCGCTTTCTCCGGACTCGGCAAGGAGTGCTGCCGCCTTTTCGAAGTCCGCGGCAGCCGGCACCATCCCCTGTTCGCGATGGCCGATTAGGCCCGGCGCAATGATCCCGGTCGAGGCTTCGGCCGCACCAAAATAGGCCGCCTCTAGGATCGACGGCACATCGATCGCGTGCTGAATAGCCTGACGCAACTTCTCATTCTGCAGCAGAGGGTGCTCCACATTCATGCCGAGCCAGACATAGAAAAGCGAGGGATATTCGAGCAATGTGCCGCCATTAGGCACGTCGCCACGGAAGCGCTCGACCGAGCCGAGCGAGACGCGGGTGAAATCGATTTCGCCTGCCTCGAAGGCGATCTCGGCGGTATTTTCGTCATCGATCGGCAGGATCTCGATGGTGTCGAAGACCGGCGCTTCTCCCTTCCAGTCTGGATTTCTGACCAGAACAGTCTTCTCCTTCGGCTTCCATTCCTTCCTGAGATAAGGACCGGACTCGGCCAATGGATCGGTATCGATGCGCTTGGCTTCGGTGGCCTCCACCGCGTTCTTCGAGACGATATTACCGGTGATGTAGGGAAGAGCGATCGACCAGAGTGGTGCAAACGACTCGTTCAGTACGATCACACCCTCACGCTCACCGGTGACATCCACATGAGACAAGGGCCCCATATCGGGTTTGTTCGATGCCTCTAGCGCCGGGTCGACGATGCGCTCGAACGAGAACTTCACATCCTCGGCGGTCATCGCGCCGAAACCGTTGGTGAAGCCGATATCGTCGCGCAGCGCGAATTTGATGTGGGTCGGGTCGACCTGTTCGACCATCGTCGCTGCATCGAGCTGGCTATCCCAGTCGCGCCCAGGTTTGTACTGAATCAGCTTGTTGTAGATTGAACTTTGGATTTCTTCGTCGACCACACCCTGGCTGAAGGCCGGATCGAGGGTGCGCATGTCGGCATAGGTGCGGGTCCGAAGCGTTCCGCCGTCAGCGGCGGCTGCCCGGCGTGGGAAGGCAGCCGGCAGCGCTGCCGTAAGGCCGAGCGCCGAGGCACCTTGCATGAAACGGCGACGGTTGAGCGGCAGTTTCTTCCATTCGATTGTCATGGGATTCTCCTTTGAAACGGCGTAATGGGGCTTATAGCGATCCCCGCGGAAGGTCTTCTTGCCAGCTCCGTTCAAGCACCAAGGCGTCGCCTTCAAAGGCGACCACCTTGCGTTCAAGACGGAAGGTTTCGACGTCAGATGTCATCACGTTTTCGGAATCGATCCTGACCGACCAGTCGCCACGCTGAAATTCGAACCGCCAGAGAACCTCTTGCCGGGCCGACAGCGGATCGTCGGGCTGAATGGCGTAGATCTGGGTGACCTGGCTGCCGAACGCCATGCCGTGATTCGGGTCGCGGATCATACCGAAATCGTCGAAGCTTTCCCGAACGATGGTGCCATCGTCTTCAATGCGCTCATCCAGCCGGTTGGTGGGTTGCCTCAGCACCTCGCCGCCATAGCGCGGAAAGTTCTGAGGCGGGCCTGGGGCGGCAGGATCGATCTCCTGCTCGATCCGACGCTCCGGCAAGGTCAACGTGCAGTCGGCCAAATGCAGGGTAACCGTCGCCGCCTCGGGGGTCGGCCAGACCAGCGGCCAGTAGCTGGTCGAGACGGCAAGGCGCAGCCGATGTCCCACCCGCAGCCGATGGGCACATTCGTTGAGCAGGATCTCAGCGCGATAGACCTGGCCCGGCTGCAGCGACGTCGGCGCTTCATGCCCGGCATGATGGGCAAGGTTGAACGTGCGAAAGCTGATCCGCTGCGAGGCACCGTCCGCAGCCACGTCGCAGAGCCGGCAGCCGATCTGGGCGACGGGCCGGTCGACGGTGAAGGCAATCTCCACCTTGGCCCGGCCGAGCAGTTCCAGCGGCGCGTCGAGCGGGGCCGTGTCGAAGCAAACCGAGAGGTCGTCATCTCCCGCCTGATCGCCTGCCAGCTCCTTGCCGATCCGCATCCCCGGACACCAATAGGCGGAAGCCTGTCCCACTTTCAGAGATGTCGCCACGACGCGCTCGCCTCCACCAGGGGTGTCCGACAAACCCACGTCGGTCAAATGCAGGGCCCGCTCGATGACATGGGGAGACGGCCACGCCTTCTCGGCGATCCAGCGACCTCTCTGCGGTCCGTAATCGGCTGACGGCGCGTCATGTTCCTGCATGAAGGCGCGGTAGGCAGGCAAATCTTCGGCGCCGTTTTGCACCCCCTTCAGCCAGCGGTCGAACCAGCCCAGGACCTCGGCATGGAAGTCGACCGGATTGATCTCGGCGATATGCGGATATTTATGCTCCCAGGGGCCGATCAACGCCTTGACCGGCGCATCGAGATTGGCCGCGAGTGCCGACGGCGCATTGAGGTAAGCATCCGACCACCCGCCGACCGCAAGCGTCGCGGCCCGGATGGCACTCCAGTCTTCCGAGACCGATCCATGCTTCCAGAAATCGTCGCGCTTTGGATGCCGCTGCCAGACCGAGGCGAGAAACGGCAGCTTGTCTATCCGCTCCAGCCATTCAGCGCGCCAGTCGTCACGCAGCAAAGGGTCGGGCGGACGGGTCAGGAAAGCGGTCATCTGCCCGGACCAGCCGANNAGCAGGCAGCCATCCATGAAGTGGGTATCATCAAGGTAGCGATCGGTGGTCGAGCAGGCAGTCACGATCGCCTTCAGCGCAGGTGGGCGGCGAAAAGCCAGCTGCAGGCCGCTGAACCCGCCCCAGGAGATGCCGATCATGCCGACATTGCCGTCGCACCAGGGCTGATGCGCGATCCAATCGATAACGGCCTCGCCGTCCGAGAGTTCCCGCTCGGAATACTCGTCGTCGAACAGCTCGTCCGAGTCGCCGGTTCCCGCGATGTCAACGCGAATGCCGGCATAGCCGCTTTCGGCAAAGACCGGGAAGGTTGTAGCATCCCTTGGCGCGGTGCCGTCGCGCTTGCGATAGGGAAGGTATTCGAAGATCGCCGGCGCCGGCGCATCGAGGGCGGGCAGCCAAAGCCGCGCCGCCAGGCGACGCCCGCCATCAAGTGGAATCCAGAGATGCTCGATGACACGAATCGCTGACGACATCAAAGACGACCTCCCTTCAGGTGTTGTTACGATGCTGCTGCGCAAATCACCGGTTTACAATGACGCCGAGTTGAGTGACTTTCAGCTGAATGAAGCGAAGTCGCATAAACTCGCGCAGCAGAAATGCCTGTTGGATTCTGAATGAGTGATTTTTCAGAAAATCTTCGCCTTCTCTGCAGCCGCAAGGCGTCGGTCTCGGAGCTTTGCCGTGATATCGGCATGAACCGACAGCAGTTCGGCAAATATCTGAGCGCTTCCGCCCAGCCGTCAGCCCATAATCTCCGTCGGATCTGCAGCTATTTCAGCGTCGACGAGCGCGAATTGTTCGAACCGCATGCGCTCTTCCAAAGACGTTATGCGCCCACTGCCGGCGATCCGCGCAACGTTCCCTGGCAGGCGCTGTTCCAGGCATTCCCTGGCGATCGGACGGCGCTTCGACGCTATCTCGGCCTCTACCACAGCCACTTCATCTCCCCCTCCTGGCCGGGAACGGTCCTCCGTTCTCTCGCGTTTCTTTACGAGCATGAAGGTTTCGTGCTGTCACGCACGGTCGAGCGCGCCGTCGACCCGGAACGCGGCGTGCGCCAGCGCTCGAAATATCAGGGGCTGGTCTCTTATCGGGGCGAGCGGTTGTTCATCGTCGAGCGCGAGTCGCTGGCCCTGGACAGCATCGTCGAAACTATCCTGTTCCCTGCGCACCGTCATCAGCTGACCTATCTGCGCGGCATGACTTTCGGCGTCTCCTGGCGACCCCGCCGCTCACCCTACGCCTCGCGGGCCATCTGGAAGCGGCTTAAAGATGGAGCCGACGCCCGCGCAGCACTCGCTGCCTGCGGTGCTTTTCCCTTGGCCAGCCAGGCGCTCGATCCGGTCGTTCGCGGCTTCATCGGCGACGATACCTTCCCCTCCGGCGACGAACTCCGGCGCGGCGACTTTTTCTAATCATCGTCTGCGAGAGAACCAGCAGACGGGCTTGTCTGGCCGATCAACAGGCATTGAGAATAGGGAATTTTTTCCCTTGCATGCATTGCAATTGAAGCTGGAAGGTTCCGCTTTGGGTCACTTTTTGACGC
>JBOEHJ010000090.1:0-10897 GCA_050633905.1 Geminicoccales bacterium | reverse complement strand
GCGATTTCGACGACCGTCCCATCTCCAAAAATTTGCATCAACCCACGCCGCAGCCAGCAATCACTTCTACCTCCAGCGCCATCTCTCCCAAAGATCAATCTTCAAACCCAAGCGTCGATCCCCTTGCAGGCATCAAAAGTACCGAGCCTGTCGCTTTGTCCACGAGCAGGCTGTACCTGCCGATATGGCGGCAAAGACAGTCGACAAGCTTGGAGAGATTGGCATTGACGATCGGAGAGGGCTTCAGGGCAGAGTGGTCGTTCTTACCTGGATCGCATCGATCAAAGAGCGGCTTCAATTGATCGTGAAGTGAGGCCTCGTTTTTTCGCATACGACCAAAAAAAGAACTTCCTACATTTATGCGGTTCCACGATCGCTCAGTCGACCAGGTCCCAGCTCAAGATCGCCCCGATAAGGCGTTCGGCAATCAAGATCGCGCTGATATCGAGATCGCGCGCGCGTTGCCTCCCAGGATTGGGGGACGTCGATACCTTTTTGTCTGCCAATCCTCTTCGACCTTTTTCAAAAAACGCTTGCGACCAGACGCAGCTTGTCTTGGATTTTTTACCAAGTTCTAATCTTTATTGGTAGATGCGAGCCGATCAACAAATATGTTTTCAATTTATAATAATTATAAATTAGGAATTTAAATAGAACAATTCTAAATTTGTTATTTTTACTAGACTCTTTTCTTTCTCTGTTCTATCCCATTCAGAACACCATGTAGATCTGGCCGTGAAAACAGCCCCTGCAATAACAGTCAATGAGACGAGCTCGGAGAGAGACACCATGCGCACCCCCATCAGCCTTTCCGTGGCGCTGATTGCCCTCGTCGCCGGCCAGGCGGCGGCCCAGGAGGTCAATGTTTATTCCTCCCGTCACTACAACACCGACCAGGCCCTCTATGACGAGTTCACCGCGGCCACCGGCATTAAGGTCAATCTGATCGAAGCCAAAGGCGATGCCCTGATCGAGCGTATGACCGCCGAAAGCGAAAGCAGCCCTGCCGATGTGTTCATCACCGTTGACGGCAGCCGTATTTCTCGCGCGGTCGAGGCGGGCTTGTTCCAGCCCATCTCCTCCGACGCGCTCACCGAAGCTGTCCCAGAGAACCTGCGTCATCCTGATGGGCTTTGGTTCGGGCTCAGCACCCGCGTGCGCGGTATCGTCTATGCCAAGGACAAGGTCGATCCCAGCGAGATCACCTCTTACGAGGATCTTACCGATGAGGCGTGGAAGGGCAGGATCTGCATCCGCTCCTCCTCCAATGTCTACAATCAATCCCTGGTCGCCTCGATGATCGCAACCAATGGCCTGGAGGCTGCCGAAGGTTGGGCGAACGGCATTGTCACCAACATGGCGCGCGATCCCCAGGGCGGTGACACCGACCAGATCAAAGCGGTCGCCGCCGGTGAGTGCGACGTCGCCGTCTCCAACCACTATTATCTGGCCCGCCTGATAAGTTCCGACGATGCCGCCGACCAAGCGGTCGCCGAGGCCGTCGGCATCATCTTCCCGAACCAGAATGATCGCGGCTCCCACGCCAATGTCAGCGCCGCCGGTGTGGCTGCCCATGCACCCAACAAGGATGCGGCGGTCCAGTTCATCGAATATCTCGCCACCCCGTCCGCCCAGGCCTACTTCGCCGAGGGCAACCACGAATGGCCGGTGGTCGCCGACGTGAAGCTCAGCCCGGTGCTCGAAACCTGGGGCGAGTTCAAGACCGACGCCGTCGACGTCATCGAGTACGGCGCCAACAACGCCGAAGCCCTGAAAGCCATGGACCGCGCTGGCTGGCAGTGACGCGGTCACGGCGTTGACTTGCTTGTTCGCGGCGCGGACGAGCGTAGGAAAAAACCCCGGCCCGCGTCTTGCGGGTCGGCTTGAGGAGATGGGGAGAAGACGATGCATCGAGTGATGCTTTCCGGAGCGAGTGTTTTTACGCTCGGCCTTGGATTGAGCGCCGCCGCACTTGCCGACGGTCACGCCGACAAGGGTGCGGTGCTCGGCACCTACGCCAACATCGCTCAGGCGATGTATGAGGACTCGCTGACATCAGCGATGGCGCTGAAGACCGCGGTCGATGCACTCGCTGCAGAGCCGAGTGAAGAAACACTCGCCGTTGCCAAGGAAACCTGGCTTGCCGCACGGGTCCCCTACCAGCAAACCGAGGTCTATCGTTTCGGCAATGCCATCGTCGACGACTGGGAAGGCAAGGTGAACGCCTGGCCGCTGGATGAAGGTCTGATCGACTATGTCGACGCAGGCTATGGCACCGAGTCCGATGAAAACGGCTTCTACACTGCCAATCTGATCGCGAACGCCTCGCTTCAGGTCGGCGGCCAGAGCATCGACGCCAGCGCAATCAACGCCGACCTCATCCAGAGGCTGCATGAGGTCGACGAGGTCGAAGCGAACGTCGCCACCGGCTTCCATGTCGTCGAATTCTTGCTCTGGGGCCAAGACCTGAACGGCACGGACGCCGGCGCCGGCAACCGCCCTCATACCGATTTCGATACAGCCAACTGCACCGGCGGCAATTGCGAGCGTCGCGTCGAATATCTTCAGACCGCCACAGACCTGATCATCACCGATCTCGAAGAGATGGTCGCCAACTGGACCGACGGCGGTGCTGGGCGCACGGCCGTTACCGAAGCGACGCCAGAGGAAGGCCTCACCGCCATGCTCACCGGTCTCGGCTCCCTTTCCTATGGCGAGCTTGCCGGCGAGCGCATGAAGCTCGGCCTGCTTCTCCACGATCCCGAAGAGGAGCATGACTGCTTCGCTGACAACACGCACAACTCGCACTACTACAACATCGTCGGCATGCAGGCGATCGCCAATGGCAGCTATGAGCGCATCGACGGCAGCGTGATCGAGGGCCCGAGCTTGATGTCGCTTTTGCCTGAGGACGTGTCGTCCAGCCTCGACAATGACCTCAAGTCGACCCTGGCCGCGGCTACGGTCATGAAGGAGAAGGCTGACAGTGGCGAAATGGCCTACGATCAGATGCTTGGCGAAGGCAATGAAGAGGGCAAGGCTGTCCTTCAGGCGGTGATCGACGGCCTGCTCACGCAGACCAAGAGCATCGAAACAGCCGTCGCCGCCCTCGAGCTTGGCGGTATCGACTTCGAAGGGTCCGACAGCCTGGACGACCCTGAAGCCGTGTTCCAATAGCCGCCGAGCAGGCGGTCGCTAGACGGGCCTCGCGTCGCGATGTTGCGTTGCGAGGCCTCATTGGCTTTAGAGAACGACTATGAGGATATACCCGCTCGCAATCCTGTTCTTGTTAGCCCTCTCACCGTTTGACGAGGGCAAGGCCAGAGATCTGTCGGCCATCACGGCGCCGACCACGGATTTCACGAAGCCAGAGGCTTATGAACGGAATCCGGGTGGTGCAGCTACAACGAAGAAAACGCCGGGTCGCAACGCCTTCTCGCAACCCTCGGGCAATCTCAGCTTCGAGCAACGTGCCGACTTCTTCGTCGGCAATGGCTTTTTCAAGCGCCTTTGGGTGACCGCACCCGCTTCTACGGATTCTGCCGACGGCCTCGGTCCCCTCTACAACGCCCGCGCCTGCCAGCGCTGCCACCTCAAAGACGGACGCGGTCATCCGCCGGAAGGGCCCGACGACAGCGCCGTCTCCATGTTTCTTCGTCTCAGCATCCCGCCGCGCGACGACACGGAAAGACAGACGATCGCAGAGCACAAGACGAAACTCATCCCCGAGCCCACCTATGGCGGTCAGCTCCAGGATCTCGCCATCGCCGGTCATAAGGCGGAAGGCCGGATGGTGATCAGCTACGAGGAAGAAGCGGTCGAGCTCACAGGCGGTGAGATCGTGATGCTGAGATCACCGACATATAGTGTGCAAGACCTCGGCTATGGCCCGCTGCATCCGGAGACCATGCTCTCGCCGCGGGTCGCACCCGCCATGATCGGGCTCGGCCTTCTGGAAGCGATCGCTGAAGAGGACATCCTGACCAACGCTGATCCCGATGACGAAGACGGCGACGGGATCTCCAGCAAGCCCAACCGGGTTTGGAGTCATGAGCATGATCAGGTCATGCTCGGGCGCTTCGGCTGGAAGGCTGGTAACCCGACACTGCATCAGCAGAATAGCGACGCCATGGCCGGCGACATCGGAATCTCCAACCCGCTCTTCCCTACCTCCTATGGCGACTGCACAGAAGCACAAACCGACTGCCGCTACGCACCGCATGGCGCCAGCGAACGCCATGGCGGCCATGAGACCGGCGCCGAGGTCATGGAGAAAATCCTTTTCTACAGCCGCAACCTCGCCGTGCCCGCCAGACGCGACATCGACGATCCGGCGGTGCTGCGCGGCAAACAGATGTTCTACGAGAGCGGCTGCATCGATTGCCATACGCCCAAATTCATCACGCCAAAGGCAGGCGTCCCCGACGCTCAAGCCTTTCAACTGATCTGGCCCTACACCGACCTCCTCCTCCACGACATGGGCGAAGACCTCGCTGACCACCGCCCGGAGGGCGACGCTGATGGTCGCGAATGGCGTACGCCGCCACTCTGGGGCATCGGCCTCAGCGAGACGGTCAACGGCCACACCTACTTTCTCCATGATGGCCGCGCCCGCAACCTCAAGGAAGCCATCCTCTGGCACGGCGGCGAGGGTGCTACCGCGCGCCAGCGGTTTGTGGACCTCAACCAGTCGGATCGCGATGCGCTCATCGTCTTCCTGAACTCGCTGTAGGAAACGCCATGAAGACGCGTCTCGGCCTCGCTGCAATCCCCATCATCGCGCTCGCCTGGACCTCACCGGTCTTTGCCGAAGCTGATCATGGTCTGGTTAATGAGGTGCTGGCCGACCGGGTGATTACGCCGGCTTATGTCAGCTACAACGACTCGATGCAGGCCCTCACCCCCACGGTTAGTGGACTTTGCGAAACGCCGAGTGACGTCTCGCTTGCAGCAGCACAAGACGCTTATAAAACGAGTGCTGACGCCTGGCAGCGACTGCAGCCAATCGCGTTTGGGCTGATCCAAGCCAAGGGACTCGACGCGCGAATCCACTTCTGGCCTGACAAGCACGGCACCGCAGGCAAGCAGCTCAGCAAACTCCTGGCCAAGCCGGACCCTGCCGCCCTGGAAAGCGGTGTCGCTGGCAAGAGCGCGGCCTTGCAGAGCCTCACTGCCCTCGAGCGCGTGCTCTTTGATCAGGCCGACACGCTCATCACCAAGGAGGGTGCGTTCGCCTGCAGCCTGGCCCTGGCCATCGCCGACTTCCAAGGCGATCTGGCCGGCGACGTTCTCGATGCCTGGCAGGGCAATGAAGGCCATGTCGCGCTGTTTACGGAAGCCAGCGATGGCAACGGTGCCTACTACGATGCGGCCGATGCCACGACCGATCTGTTCAGCGCCGTAGCCGCAAGCCTAGACAACATCGTCGCCAACAAGCTGGAGCGGCCGCTCGGCAAGTCGCTTGAAAAGGCCAAGCCCAAACGCGCCGAAGATTGGCGAAGCGGGCAATCCCTTCCGAACATCATCGCCAATCTGGAGACGATCAAGGCGCTCTACATCGAGCCCGGCGGACTGCATGTTTTCCTTTCGGAGAAAGACCAGGGCGGGCTGGATCAGACGATCCGAAAAGGCCTCGATCAAACCCTCGCGACAGCAACGTCGATCGAGCCGAGCCTCGTCGATGCGGTCGGGGACGAAACCGTAAGAGAACAGGTCGAACAGCTACTAAAGGAAGTCAGATCGCTGCGTGCCCTCTTCACCGGCACCTTAGCCGACGCCGCCGCCCTCACCGTCGGCTTCAACAAATCCGACGGCGACTGACCGTGGGACGGTCAGCCTCGACTTGGACTGCCATGGCTGGATGGGACGGTATGCGCCCAAGATTTCGGATGTGATCGGATGATTCACATCAATCGACGGGCCATGTTGGGCGGTGCCGCCGGTGGTCTGCTCGGTTTTCTCGGACTCCAGGCTGCAGGCATCCGCGGCGATGCCGGGCCGCTCTTTGTCGGCTGCCGGGCGGACGGCCAGGACAAGCACCACGTGACCGGATTCGACGAGGTGGGCCGCGCCCACTTCAGCTTGCCGTTGCCTGAGCGCGGGCATGCGATGGCCTTTCATCCGGTGCGCCACGAGATGGTGGTCTTCGCGCGACGTCCGGGCCAGTTTGCCGTCGTCGTCGATGACGAGGAAGGCGTTGCCCTTCGTCGAATCGATGCCGAACCCGGTCGCCATTTCTACGGCCACGGCGCCTTCTCACCGGATGGCCACATTCTGTTTGCGACCGAGAATGACTATAAGAGCGGCCAGGGCGTCATTGGCCTTTATGACGCCGACGAGCGCTACCAGCGCCTGGGTGAGTATCGATCCCACGGCATTGGCCCGCATGAGCTGATCCCGATGCCGGATGGCAAAACGCTCGCTATCGCCAATGGCGGCATCCGCACCCATCCAGACCATGGGCGCGCCAAGCTCAATCTCGATGACATGGCCCCTGCCCTCGTTTTCATCGACATCGCCGATGGTCAATATCTCGATCAGGCCACCCTGCCTGACGCCCAACATCAACTCAGCATCCGGCATTTGGCAATGCTCGCTGACAGTCGAATTGCTGTAGCCATGCAGTATGAAGGGCCGAAATCTGACGACGTACCGCTGGCCGCGATCTACGACGGTGCCGGTCTTCGAACGCTGGAGGCCCCTCAGGAGATCCAGCGCCAGATGCGCCATTACGGCGGCAGCGTCGCTGTCGACCTGGCAGGCGAGATCATCGCCGTGTCCGCACCGCGCGGTAATCTGGTCACCTTCTGGAACGGTCGAGATAATCGCCACCTGACGTCAGTCGAGCTTCGCGACGGTTGCGGCGTTGCGCCAACCGATCAGCCCGGCGCGTTCGTGTTGACCGGTGGTGAAGACGAAGTCCGTCGTATTCGACCGTTCGACAATAAGGTCGACATGATCGAGATCAAAGATCTCGGCACTGCCCGCTGGGACAATCATTTGAGGTTGGTGCCACAACGCCAGGAGCTGAGTTGAGCAAGATCTCCTCCCCCTGTATCGACGTCTGCAAGTTCAAGCGCAAAGGTCATTGCATCGGCTGCTCGATGACCAAGAAGCAAAAGTCCAGATTCAAGAAACTGGACAAGAAGAAAGACAAGCTTGCGTTTTACGAAGCGCTCCTTGAGCAACAGGAAGAACTCGGCGGCTACGGCCATTCAACTATCGCTGCCGCAAGAAAGGCCGCATCTCTCCGCTCGCCAAAGTAACCCCACAAGAAAAGAGCGCCGGTGCACTAGCGAAACGTCGCGCTTACATTGCCGAAGGCCGACGACGTGACGTCGACGCGGGTCTTGCCCTCCAGCGGTATCGGCGGGCCGAAGGCGCCGGTGAGGATGATGTCGCCTTTTTCAAGACGCGCGCCAGCTTCGGCGCGTTTCCCGGCGAGCCAGCCGATTGCGGAGAGGATATCTTCCGGCCATCGAAGCGAAGACCAGGAATCGACCGTTTCACCGTCGAAGATCAGGGCCAGATCGGTGCTGAGCGGTGTCTCCAGTTTAGAAACGCCCTGCCCCCTGACCACACCCGCAAGAATGCCATTATTGGCGATCAGTTCGTGGCCGCGAGGCGGGTCGCTGCGCAGCACCAGATTATGCAGTTCGATCACCGGGTAGACGGCGTCGATCGATGCTAAAAGACCGTCCGACGAAAGCTCTTCTGGATCGATGGCACGGTTGAGGGTAACGGCGAACTCGGCCTCCAGCGCAAGATTGGCGAAGTCCGCCTTTTTGAGACAGGCGCCGTCTCTGTGCTGTTCGGTGGACCAAAGCCGCCCCCAGACCGGATGCGTCAGGCCCATCGCCTCCTGGTTGCCTGCACAGACACAGCCGATCTTGTAACCGACCACAGCCTCGCCGCGTTGTTCCCGGAGTGCGGTGACCGCGTCCTGCAGTCGCCACGCATCGGCAATTGAAAGCCTCAGACCTTCAGCAAACACGGTTCCTGGATCGACCGCATCGTAGTCGTCCAGCATCCGGCGGGCGATGGCATCGAGCGCGTCATTATCGAGTTCTGTCATGGTCGATCTTCTGCAATTTGTTAGAATGCCATACTACAGCCATGCACAAGGAAGGCGATGGGGGGCAAGATGCAGTCATTTGAACAAAATAGGACATCGGTCGATCCAGGTTGGCGCTTGAGCTCAGAGGAGATGCGCATCTATCGCCAGGACGGGCTCGTGCGCCCTGCCCTGGCTTTCTCCTCAGACGAGCTTGCGGACGTCCGATCGCTCCTCGATAAGACATTGGCGGCGACGACCGACAAGAGGCCGGAAAGCATCGTCTGTCCGCATATCGCAGCGATGAACGGGTTGTCGCCCGACTTGGCGCAGGGCTGGCTACAGCTCTGCACCTTGCCCAGGCTCTTAGATCTGGTCGAGCAGGCGATCGGGCCCGACATTGTCCTTTGGGGCAGCCAGATCTTTTGCAAGCCTGCCGGCACCGGGCTTGCCGTGCCATGGCATCAGGACGGTCATTTCTGGCCGATCCGTCCTCTCGCCACCTGCTCGGTCTGGATCGCGATCGATGACGTCACGCTGGAAAATGGTGCCATGCAGTTCGTCCCCGGCTCGCAGCGTGAGCGGCGCTTGTTCGACCATGTCCGGGACGACAGTAAGGAATCCGCACTCAACGCGACGCTGGCCGCGAACCAGGTCGACCTTGTCGAGGCGGCCGTCGATGATCTGAAGGCGGGTGCCCTGTCCCTGCACGATGTCTTCCTGGTCCACGGCTCCGAACCCAACCGTTCGAAAAATCGTCGTGCAGCCTTCGTCATCCGCTACATGCCAGCGACATCCCATTTCGATCGAAGCGAGGCCAAGATCGGCTCACAGCATGTGAACACCAGACTCGCCGAGCGAGAGATCTATCTCGTGCGCGGGGAAGATTGGACCGGTAAAACCAACATGGCCGATCTCCGGCCTTGACGGTCGGCACGTCGCGCTTGCGCTTGCGGTGTGAGGAGAGGAACAACCGAAATGTTCACTTACGAGCTGTCCAACAGAACAACGATGCTTAGGGAGCAGTGCATCAGGCATCGGTCCCCCCGCGATCACCATGCTGGCCAAAGCCGATGCGACCGTTGCGATGAAAGGCGTTGGCCGCATTCCGCGATCGTCGACCAGCGCCGAGATCGAACGCTCGCCAATCGCACATATCTACCAGGAACCGGCAAACAATGAGCGACGCAACGCTCTGATTTTCGACGATGTCTTGAACGCCCTGGAAGAAGGGCGATGCCCCATCGTCCTGTCAGAACGGCGTCAGCACCTTGATCATCTTACTGATCGATTCCGGCGCTTTGTCCGTAATCTGATCGTTCTTCGCGGAGGCATCAAGGTTGGCGAGCGGAAAGTCGCCCAATCACTGATCAATGATGATGACATCGATGAGCGACTCATCCTCGCAACTGGACGACATATCGGTGAGGGCTTTGACGACCCCCGTCTGGATACGCTCTTTCTGGTCATGCCGATCTCTTGGCGCGGCACCGTCGCTCAGTATGTCGGACGGTTGCATCGCGAGCACGATGGCAAAGGTGACGTTACCGTCTACGACCATGCCGACCTCGAGGTGCTCGTTCTGGCGAAATTGGCCACCAAATGACAGGCAGTCTATCGGAGCCTCGGATATGGCATCACCACGGATAAAGCCGGGTGTCCGAGACTGCGATAGCTGCCAGGTATGTCGGTTTGGATTTGGATAGCCCGAATTGAAGCTCTTCGCCCAGGGTCTTCAAAGATAATAGAAAGCCTTTCTGGCTGAAGTCACCGACACCAAAGGCCATAACTACATTCTACAAATCTGAAAGGAAAATTGATCCCCCCTCGGACAATGACCGCTGCATCGACAATATCGAGTTTGCTGTCAAAAACATCGCCCGGTCGCGCGCATTCTGCGGCGAGGCCTTCGGCTGGAGCTTTAAAGACTATAGGCCTGACTATGGTGAGTTCAGTGATGGCCGCTTAACCGGCGGCTTTGCCAAAAACGACAGTCCGAAGCCAGGCGGACCACTGGTCATCCTATATGCCGACGATCTCGCGAAAACGCAGCGACGCCTGGAGGATTTTGGCGCCAAGATCGTTAATCCACTCTTCACCTTTCCGGGCGGACAACGCGTCCACTTCGAGGATCCAGACGGATACGAACTTGCCGTCTGGTCCGACAAGTAGAGCCAGCGTCTAGCCTGACCGCAAGAACCGGAATGCATGTCTCGATGACCGCATTAGAGTGAGGACAGGACGTATAGGCGTGAGGTTATGTCATGGCAGTCGGGGGGATGGATATGAACGGATTGGAAGGACAGGTCGAGGCCCTTGATTGGTCCCGTATCGGTGAGGATCTGGACGCCTTCGGCTTCGCGACAACCGGCGCACTGCTCAACACCGAGGCGTGCCATGCCTTGGCAGGAAGCTATGACGAAGATGCTGCCTTTCGAAGCCATGTCATCATGCGCCGTCACGGCTTCGGCGAGGGCGAGTACAAGTATTTTGCCTATCCCCTGCCTGATCCGATCGAGCAACTACGCCAAGCCATCTACCCGCAACTGGCACCGATCGCGAGCCGATGGATGGCGGCAATGGGCATGCCGCATCATTATCCTGAGACGCTCGATGCGTTTCTGGCGCAGTGCCATCAAGCCGGCCAGCGGCGTCCGACCCCTCTTCTCCTGAAGTACCAGGCCGGCGATTACAACTGCCTGCATCAGGATCTCTATGGCGAGCACCTGTTCCCGATCCAGGTGGTTGTGCTGTTAAGCGGGGCGGAGGATTTTGAGGGCGGCGAATTCGTTCTGACCGAGCAGAGACCGCGCATGCAGTCCCGCGCTGAAGTGGTGCCGCTGG
>JBOEHJ010000089.1:0-169898 GCA_050633905.1 Geminicoccales bacterium | reverse complement strand
CCAGATGCACCCAGGACTGCCAAGCCGTGGTGAGCGGGCATTCGCTGCCGGATGCTTTGAGGGCGGTCAGGATTTCCTCGACCTCACCCCAGGTTGCAGGCGTGCTTTCCGGGTCGAGGTCGGCGGCGGCCAGCGCGTCTTTGTTCAGATAGAGCACCGGGGTTGAACTATTGTAAGGGAGCGAGAGCATCTCGCCTTCGGTCGTCGTGTAGTAGCCGGTGACCGCCTCGAGATAGGCGCTCGGATCGAAGTCGAGACCACTCTCGGCCATCACCTCATAGACCGGCTTGATGGCGCCCTTGGCAGACATCATGGTGGCGGTGCCGACCTCGAAGACCTGGAGAATATGAGGCTGCTCATCGGCGCGGAAAGCGGCGATACCGGCGTTCAGCGTTTCCGAGTAATTGCCCTTGTTGCTCTGAACGACGACGTACTCGGACTGAGAAGCGTTGTAGTCCTCGACCTGCTTGGTCAGCAGTTCACCAAGGCGCCCGCTGAATGCATGCCACCATTGGATTTCCGTCGCAGCCTCGGCGGCCACCGGCGTGATAAGGCATGTTGTTGCCATGGCTGATGCCAAGACAGTCTGTCGTATGGTCACGAGCTTCTCCCTTGATGCTTAAACCTAGCGTTCTACCCCTATCAGGGGATTTGATGGGATTAGCGTAGATCAGTGACATGCCAAAGACCATTGCGAAGATTGTTGACGTTTTTGCCGGTGTTTGATTACGACGTCCAGGTCTGATTGCACCATACGCTACCTGATGGATGGTCGAAGGGCTTGGCTGATACTGTTTCGACGTTGCCAGACGATCGCCCAGGCGGTTGCGCCCAAAATAGCACCGATAATCAGAGGCCAGCGAAGGCCAACGACCTCCGAGGCTAGGCCCATCAGCAAGGCGCCGATCGCCGGGCCACTTCGAAAAATAAGGCCAAACAGGCTGAGGACGCGACCACGCATTCCTTCGTCCACCGTGGTTTGAAGAAGGGTTTGGGTGCCCACACCTGCGGTCACCAGCGCAAAGCCACCGGCCGTTACCGCGGCCATCGCCAACCAAAAATTCGGGCTGAGCGCGAAAGCAAGGGTGGAAACTGCCCCCAGCAACGCAGCCAGAAGGGCTAACCTCGCGAGGTCCTTGCCGGGTCCAAGCTGGGCGAGGAATAACCCTGCCGCGATGGCGCCAATACCGATGGCCGAACTCAAGGCGGCAAGGCCACCAGCCCCGCGCTCAAAAATCTCGTCGGCGAAGCCAGGGAGAAGCTCGACGAAGGGCCGGGATGTGACCGCGAGGATAGCATGCAGTGCCAGGATCGGCCCGATGCCCACATGACCTACAACATAACGAAGCCCTTCGCCGATCGCCTGCAACATCGGGAGAGGCTTCTTGCCATCAGCTTGGGGATTGTGGGCAGGAAGGTCGAGCTTCATCAGGGCAATAAGAAAGGCGGTGAAGCTCAACGCATTCACGAGGAAAACCGCTGCAATCTCGAATTGGACGATCACCAGGCCAGCGATCGCCGGGCCGATAAAACGAGCGAGGTTGAAGACTAGGCTATTGATTGCGACCGCCGTTGGCAGATGTTCACGCGCGACCAAGCCGGAGATCAAGGATAGCCGTGCCGGTTGATTGATGCCGATCACGGCGCCGTTGATCCCGATGATCAACACCAAAAGCGGCACCGTAATCAAGTCAGTCACGATCATGGCGAAGAGGAGGAAAGAGAGAACCATATTGAGGCTTTGACCGATCATCAGTAATCGGCGTCGGTCCAGGCGATCAGCGAGCGCGCCGCCAAAGGGCCCGATCAATATCGTCGGAAATAGATCTGCAAAAGCGACGAGGCCAAGAACCGCGCCGGAATAGCTTAGTTCCCAGGCGAGCCAGCCAACGCCGATCCGCTGCATCCAGGATCCTATCAAGGAAACGCTGTTCCCAGCGACATAGATACCGTAATTCGGCTGGGCGAGCGTTCTGGGAATTTGTCGAAGACCGTTGAGGCGAGTCATACCCGGATATCGCCTCAATTGTCGGGGTGGCGTCAAGGATACATTTCGGGTTGATGCATTTCCGGCCCTCTCCTCGATCAATCCCAAGCCGGTTGCCTAGCGCCGGAAAATTCTGCAAGATTATGCATGTTTGGATCCGATGGACGTCATGATCACCCATGTCCGATTTTCTCACCACGAAGGAACTCGCTGAACTGCTGCGCATCAAGGAGCGCAAGGTTTATGACCTCGCAGCATCGGGCGCGGTCCCCTGCTCGAAGGCGATGGGCAAATTGCTGTTCCCACGGGATGCGATTGATGCCTGGCTGACACGGCACGGCTCAGGCTTTGAGGGCGGCCAGGCTAAGCCGAGGCCTGATGTCTTTCTCGGCAGTCACGACCCGCTTTTGGATTGGGCGCTTCGGGAATCCCATTCGGGCATTGCGACCTACTTCGATGGCAGTGCTGATGGCCTAGCACGGTTCGAGCAACGAGAAGGTCTGGCAGCTGGTCTACATCTTTACGAGGCCGGTGCCGATGACTGGAATCGATCACTAGTTGCTGAACGCTGCGGTAGTTTGCCTGTGGTGTTGATCGAATGGGCAAAACGCCAGCGCGGGTTGATCTTGAACCCTGGATTGGGCCAATCGGACCTGACCATTGGCAATCTGCGAGGCCGGCGTGTCACACCTCGTCAGACGGGGTCGGGGGCAGAAAACCTGTTTCACCATCTCCTAAGAAGAGCAGGCCTCTCAGTGAATGACCTAACACTGACGTCGCCTGCCAGGACGGAACATGACGCCGCCTTGATGGTCCTTGAGGATAAGGCGGATGCCTGCTTCGGACTTTTCGCTCTTGCAGCGCAATATCGCTTGGCGTTCGCACCGATCATCGAGGAGCGCTTCGATCTGCTGATCGATCGACGCGCATGGTTTGAGCCGCCTCTCCAGCGTTTTTGGAACTTCTGTCATTCGAGCAAACTGCAACAACGCGCCCAAGACATGAAAGGCTACGATCTCTCCCATTTCGGCCATATCCATTTCATTGGCGACTAAGCACTCTCCCTTATTCACGACCCTCGAAAACTTGGCCACATACCATCGATCCTGGCAATATTGGTCGGAACCAAATGACGTGACCACACCACCTAGGAGGTTGGGTCAGCATTCGGAAAAAATAGCTGTTGGCCGTCAACCCGGTAGGTGCTGATCGCGTCCTGGCCGGCTGTTGATCTGATCCAATCGACAAAGTGTTGGCCGAACTCTGTTTTCACTTGAGGGCAAGCCTTCTCATCGATCAAAACAACCCCGTATTGATTGAAAAGCGCATCCTGGCCTTCTATCAAAACGGTGAAGTCGTCCTTGTTGCGAAAACTGATCCAGGTTGCCCGGTCAGTCATCACGTACGCGCCCATGCCGACCGCGATATTGAGGGTCGCCCCCATGCCCGAGCCGGTTTCGCGATACCATTCACCGGATGCCTCACTCGGATCGATACCGCTTGTTGCCCAAAGCGCCCGCTCTTTCTTATGGGTGCCCGAATCATCGCCGCGTGAGGCAAATAATGCCTTGTTCACAGCGATCTCAATGAGCGCTTCCGTGACTTCCTGCATCCCGTCTATCCCGGCGGGATCAGCTGGCGGGCCGACGATGACAAAATCGTTATACATCAGATCGAAGCGCTCGACGCCGAACCCTTCTTCGACAAAGGCCTCCTCAGAGGCCTTGTCATGCACCAACAATACATCACCATCGCAATTACGTGCGTTGCGCAGTGCTTGACCTGTTCCGACAGCGACAACATGGACAGCAATACCGGTCTCAGCTTCGAAAGCTGGCAATAGATGAGCGTATAGACCAGAATTCGCCGTGGATGTGGTGGATTGAACAATGATCGATCGGTCATCGGCCATGACCGGCTTGGTTAGCATCGAGATGGACGCAAGAAGCAGTGCAAGAGCTATCGATCGGCCGATCGATGTCATCGTCACATTCAAGGCATTCACGATGATCAAACCACGACCCGGCCATCCAGGAACGCGCCGGCGATCATGGATGTCGGGTTTCGAAAGAACGCATCGGCCTTGGTCTGTTCCTCGATGTGGCCATCATGGAGGAACAGGACTTCATCGGCGAGACGCCGGGCTTGGCCCAGATCATGGGTGACGAAAACGACTTTGGTGCCCCGGCTTTGCAGTGTTTTGACGATCGTCTCAATCATGACAACCGAGGCTGGATCCAGGCTTGCCGTAGGTTCGTCCATAAACAGGATCTTGGGATCATGGGCCAAAGCGCGAGCGAGGGCCAGGCGCTGCTGCTCACCGCCTGAGAGAAGCCTCGCCGGCTGTGCTGCCTTATCCGAGAGCCCGACTTCAGCCAGCAGGGCGTCACGGCGATAGACCTTGGATTTCCGGCGTAGATTGAGCACGAAATCGATATTGGCGGCAACGGAGCGGCGAAGCAGAACCGGCCGTTGGAAGACCATCGCTTGGCGGCGGCGAATGGGATCGCCCATCACCTCCCCGCCCCAGATCACCTCGCCGGCTGTGGGAGCAATAAGGCCGTGCAGCAGACGAAGCAGCAAGCTTTTGCCAGCACCATTTTGTCCCATGACAACGGTGAAATCAGCAGCGATAAGGCGGAGATCGATGTCATCGATCAGCCTCTTGCCATCGATGTCGAGGCGCAATTTTTTCGTTTCCAGCGGCAAGAGCGGGTTTTTAGACGCGGCAGGTGCCACGTCATCCTTGCTGTCGTTTTGGGGTGTTGGCGATCGATCAAGCATAGGCGTGACGCGCCGCTGTCATCTTGATGGCCATGACCAGCGCATTCACGCCGAGCGCAATAACCAACAAAATCATGCCAAGCGCCAAGGCGAGCGGCAGATCGCCCTTCGATGTTTCGAGCGCGATCGCCGTGGTCATGACCCGGGTCAGGTGGGCGATATTGCCGCCGACAATGATCACCGCCCCCACCTCGGCAATCGCGCGCCCGAAGCCGGCAAGGGCCACGGTCAGAAGCGAATAGCGCGCATCCCAGATCAAGGCACCGATCGCTGTCGACACCGGCACCGAAAGGGAGCGGAACTGATCCTTGTATTCCTCGTAAAGATCCTCGAGCACCTGCCTGGAGAGCGCCGTGACGATCGGTGTGATCAAGATGGTCTGCGCGATGATCATGGCTGTTGGCGTGTACAAAAGCTGCAGCCAGCCAAGCGGCCCCGCATTCGAAAGGTGGAGATACACGACCAAACCGACCACGACGGGCGGCAGGCCCATGAGCGCATTGACCAGTAGCAGCACACCGCCTCGCCCCGGAAAGCGGGTGACGGCCAGAACAGCGCCCAAGGGCAAACCAAGGATGCAGGCAACGATCAGGGCGCTCAGGCTAACCCTGAGCGACAGGGCGATGATCTCTAGGAGATCGGCGTCGAGCGACAGCATGAGCATCAGCGCCAAGCGACTTGCCTCGCTGAAATCCTGCATCTTTTCCCTCTAAGGCGGAACAATCATCATCGGGCGAAATTATTGCAGCCCTTTCCCGCAGAGCGCAAGTCTACAAAACTTCTATCTCATGCCGCCATAGGGCTGTTTTTTGGCCTAGTGCACGAACGTCTAGAAATGGCCAAACCGCTCATCGCGGTAGCCCTTTGTCAACCAAGGTTTGCCAAACTCTTGTTAACCCCGTGCCGACAGCACAAGGTTGATCAGCAGGGTGTGAGGGCGTATGCCCTTTGTTAGAACCAAGGAATGAAGGATGCCGTCGACGCCGATACTGGACCAGGTCTCATCGAATGTCGCTGAATTTTCCGTCAGCGAGCTTTCGGGTGCGCTCAAGCGGACGCTTGAGGACGCTTACGGCTATGTGCGCGTCCGCGGCGAAATCTCCGGCTTCAAGCGTGCCGCATCAGGCCATCTTTATTTTGCGCTCAAGGACGAGCGCGCACTGATCGACGGTGTTTGTTGGCGGGGAACGGCTGGGAAGCTGGGTTTTCAGCCGGAAGATGGGCTTGAGGTGATCGCATCGGGGCGGATCACCACCTATGCCGGTCGCTCAAAATACCAGATCGTCGTCGAGCGGTTGGAGCCTGCGGGTGCCGGCGCCTTAATGGCGCTCCTGGAGGAGCGGAAAAAGAAGCTGGCGGCGGAAGGTCTGTTCGATCAGGCACGAAAACGGCCATTGCCTTACCTTCCTGAGGTAATCGGCGTTGTCACCTCACCGACCGGTGCTGTGATCCGCGATATTCTTCATCGGATCGAGGAGCGCTTTCCGCGGCATGTGCTGCTCTGGCCCGTCGTGGTTCAGGGCGACAAGGCCAAGGACGAGGTAACCGCCGCCATCGAGGGGTTCAATCGGCTGCCAGCCGATGGGCCGGTGCCAAGACCAGACGTCCTGATCGTCGCGCGCGGCGGCGGCTCGCTCGAAGACCTCTGGACGTTCAACGAGGAAATCGTGGTCCGCGCTGCTGCAGCCAGCGACATCCCGCTGATCTCGGCCGTCGGCCATGAGACCGACACCACCCTGATCGACCTCGCCGCTGATCATCGAACACCAACCCCGACAGCTGCCGCCGAGCTTGCGGTGCCGGTCCGGGCTGAACTCTCGGCGCGGAATGCCGATCTTGGCTCGAGGCTCTATGCCGGCGTTGATCGACATTTGCGCGAGCGCCAGCAGGCCGTAACCGGCCTTGCCCGTGGCCTGCCCGATCCCTCGAGCCTGCTTGGCCAGGCAGGTCAGCGTCTGGATGATCTTGCTGACCGCTTGCCTCATGGTCTGCGCGCCAGGATTGATCGCGCTCGCTCCCATCTGGCCGAGACAGGTGCTCGCCTCGGCAGGCCAAAACGCCTGCTCGACGATGCCGCTCTTCGTCTGAAAGGCCCCAGCACTCAACTGGATCAGCTCTTCAAGGCCCATGCCCAGGGCTGCCAGCGTTCCTATGCCAGCGTTGCCGAGCGTCTTACTCTTGATGAGTTAGGCAGCCGTCTGCCACGACATCAAAGCAGCCTTCATGACTTGTCCGCTCGTCAAGATCATGCCTTTAAGACCCGGATTGAGAAGGCAACCGAGCGCCTCAATCATTCCGCCAGCCTTTTGAAAAGTTATTCTTATGACAATGTGCTGGCACGCGGCTTTGCCTTGGTTAGGGATCAAGATGGAACGCTCATCACCACTGCAAAGAAAGCGGGACGGCATCAGAGCCTTGATCTCGAATTCGCCGATGGACGCCTGCCGGTTACGACGGGATCGAAGGCGATAGAGGAGCCTCTGCACTCGAAGCGACCGACGGCACCGAAGAGAAAACAGCGTCCTGATGACGATCAGGGCCAGCTTCTCTGAGCCGTCGCCCAAAAGACTTAGGATCGGGATGGCCACATGACATCGAAAATAACCTCAGCCACGGAACGCCTCCTGGAGGTTATGGCAAGGCTTCGCGATCCTGATGGTGGTTGTCCTTGGGATATCGAGCAGTCGTTTGAGACGATTGCACCTTATACCATCGAGGAAGCCTATGAGGTTGCCGATGCGATTGCGCGCGGTGATATGCAGGACCTGAAGGAGGAACTGGGCGATCTTCTGTTCCAGGTGATCTATCACAGCCAGATGGCGGCTGAACGCGCCGATGATGGGAGGTTCACCTATGAGGAGGTGGCATCCGGCATCGCCGAGAAGATGGTGCGGCGACATCCCCATGTCTTTGGCGATGGCTCAGTTGAAAATGCCGAAGCCCAGACCAAAGCCTGGGAGGACGTCAAGGCAGAGGAGCGACGTCTTAAGGGCAAGGGCGAACCCGAAAGCTTGTTGGACAATATCCCGCTCGCCTTGCCCGCCTTGACCAGGGCCGAAAAAATGCAAAAGCGGGCTGCTCGCGGTGGGTTCGATTGGCGCGAGACATCAGAGGTCTTCGCCAAGATCCGAGAAGAGATCGACGAGCTCCAAGCTGAGATCGACCAAGGGATGTCAAGCGACCGGGTTGAGGACGAGCTCGGCGACGTTCTGTTCAGTGTGGCCAATCTCGCACGCCATCTCAAGCTCGATCCCGAAGTATCACTAGGGCGCAGCAACCGGAAATTCGAGCAGCGTTTCCGCACTGTCGAGCGAGCCTTGCGCCGAGATGGCAAGGTCATGGCCGAGACGCCGTTGGATGACCTCGAAACCCTCTGGCAGGCAGCAAAAGGTACCAGGTAGTAAAAAAACAAGTTACGCCCGCCGGTTCTACCGGCTGCTATCGGTCGTCGAGGGCGTCAATCTTGGCGACTTTTTTGCCCGAACGATCGGCGTTGAAGTCGTTGGCGAGCCAGATATCCACCAGCATGGCGGCAACTGAGGGGCCGGTAATCTGCGCGCCCATGGTGATCACCTGAGCATTGTTGGATGCGATCGCTCGCTCGGCGGTATAGGGATCAGTCACGCAGACAGCGCGCACGCCCTGTACCTTGTTGGCAACGATCGCCATGCCCGCCCCCGTGCCGCAAACCAGAATGCCACGCTCAAAATCGCCCGCTTGTATCCTCGTTGCCAGGTCGCGCCCGATATCAGGATAGTCAACAGGATCGGCATCGTTGACCCCCAAATCCTCGACCTCAACGCCTTTGGCCGCGAGGTGGGCCTTTACCGCGTCTTTCAGCGGCAATCCAAGATGATCCGCGGCAATCACCAGTTTTTTCGATGTCATGTCAGCGTCTCCGGTTCATTCGGCCCGATGCCAGTAAGCACCCATCTCGAAGGCAAAGGGTTCATCATGCAGAATCGCATTCAACAGGGCTCGGGTTAGCGGCATCTCGGCAGCCAGCACGGGATCGCGCTCCCAAGCTTTGTAGAGTGCAGGCCCAAGGGCTCGTCCTGTGTCGACTCCTTCAACAGTTTCCCCTTTTAACGGCCCTGAGAGGGCCTCGTTGACGCTGTCGCCCGCTCCCAGACGGAGGCCTAGACGCGAGTTGCGACCTGCGTTCACGGTGACGAAGAGATCGCCGGCACCCGGGAGACGGAGGGCGGTCATGGGGTTGCCACCGAGCCATTGGGTCAGAAGGGCGAGTTCGTGGATGGCCTGCTCGAAGACGGCGGCTGTCGGGTTCATTTGCCGTGCATTATCTTTTTGCTGGTCGGGAAATCTCGACCAGGTGGCGGCGACACCGATCGCCATGAAATTCTTGAGCGGCGCATTGGCCTCGACGCCTTCGAGATCGGCGGATAGGCGGACATGATAGTAACCCGTCTCGAAAGTCTTCTTGCAGAACGTTCCAGTCTCACGGTCGGTATGTCCAAAGACCACAGCAGTCGGCGCACGGTTGGCAAGTTCGCGGGCAATACAAGGACCGCCGACACCGACGATGGCGGGGACGCCGATCGCTGCCAAGTTCTCCTTGATACGATGGGGCAAGGTGCGCACGCCACCACCCTCGGTGACATCTAACCCCTTGGTGATCATCATCAGGCGCGGCAAAGGTGTCGCGAAGTTCTTGAGATAATTCAAAATCCAGCGGACACCGGCGCTGCTCACGCCAAGCAGCACGATGTCGGCGTCGCTCAACTCTTCAGCGGTCAACTGATCCTGATAGAGGTAGGTCACCGCCCCTTCGAGAGGGGCATCGAGCTTGGGATGCGGCTTACCAGCATTCAGCACGCTGATGATGGCGTCATCCAGCGGGCTGCCGACCAGTGTAACGTCATGGCCGTTATCGAGGGCGGGCACAGCAATCGCGCTGCCCATAACACCGGATCCGATGATGACGATCTTGGCCATCAGCCACAGCTCCTTGCAAAATCGTCGAGTTCGCCAGCATCGCCCGCCAGATCCAGGATGCTGAAACGGTCGCGGGTAAAGCGCGCATAGCGAATAGCATCTTGCCAGAATGGTACGGACACCCCAAGGTCTTCTGCCGAGATCGGGGCCGAAACCCGGCGCAGCGATTGTTCGATATCGTCAGCGCGGAGCATCAGCGGTCGGAGTTCACCGGTCCAGTCAGCCCAATGATCGCTCAGTTTTCGGTTCAATCGATCCACCTCCTTCCGGTCAAAATTCTTCGCCTCGAACTGTTCGAGACAAGGTGCGGCGATGGCCGGTCCAAAGCGCTTCTCGATCGCCTCTCTGTCAACCACGGTCGGCTTTAAAATAGGCGGCGCATCGCCATCGAGGATGCGATGATGCAGCCGATTGACGGCGAGCGTGGCAACCCCGACTTGCTCGCCGTGATGGGTGCCGGGATGATCGCTGCCGGCAAACATGTCGATGTAATGAGACAACATATGTTCGGCCATGCTGCCGTGGTGGGTGCTTCGCCCGAAGGAGGTGCCGAGCCCCATCAAGCCATTCATGCGGGTCACCATGGCGATTGCCTCGATGTCACCAGCTGCGACCCGATCGGCGTCGGCCAATAGGATGGCTTCATCCGGGGCCAGCAGATGATAGACCGTGTCATCATAGTGTGTGTCGAGCAGACGATGGGACAGGAGCCAGTCCACCTGGGCGGTGGTGCGGCAAATCACGTCGGCATAGGCAGACCAGATCAACCGTTTCGGGCAAGCGCAGAGCACGTCCAGATCGACGAAGACGCCGACCGCGTGATCGGTGACGATCGATTTTTTAAGACCATCGAAGCTGACCGAGGCGGAGCCCGCGAAATGTGCGGTCATCGGCGAGGTCGGGAAGGTTGCAAATGGTTTTCCATCGAGAAAGGCACGGTATTTCACACTATCGTTGATCGTGCCGGAGCCGACAGCGACCAAGGCATCAGCCTTCTCGGTCAGTAAGCGCAGCTCTTCGACGCCGACATCTGAGCAATGAGGTGTTTTCCAGACGATGTCGTCAACGTTAAAGCCCGCCGCTTTCAGGTGCTTTACAACCCGCCCGGCAAGCACATCATGGGTAAAACGATCGCTGACGACGGCGAGGCGCTTATCTCCAAAGCCGATTGCTGCCAGCAAATCAGGTTCGGCGCCATTGAGCGTCTCGCGAATAACGATGGCCTCGAAGGGAATGGAGACGGCGCCTCCCAAGACGGGATGATGCCAAAGCCCAGCCACCAGATCACCCAGAACGCCACCATGGTCTTTGCTCATGCTCGGCCTGCCTGCTTGAAAGCGGTGAGGTCGTTCAAAATCGATTTGGTCGAGGGATAAAGCCGCTTATAAATGTCGAGCAACTCGGCATAACGCGCGACCTCAGGCGCTGTCGGTTCGATGATATCCTCGACCTTGCCGGCCATCGCCGCTGTCGCCGCTATTGCATCGTCGAACCAGCCTGCCCCTATTGCCGCAACGATCCCCGCACCAAGGCTAGTGGCCTCGGCTGTGGCCAAGCGTTTCACTGGCGTATTTGTTGTATTCGCGACAATCCGGCACCAAAGATCGCTCTTCGAGCCGCCGCCGATAGTGAGTAGCTCTTCGACTTTCTCGCCGGTGACCTGTTCAATTCCCTGAAGGCCCATTGCCTCATCAAGGGCGATCCCCTCCATCATCGCGCGATAAAAATGGCCGCGTCCGTGTTCAGACGATAAACCGATCATCGTCCCACGAGCATCGGCATCCCAATAGGGTGTCATGACGCCGCCCCAATAGGGCATCAGCATCAGACCATCAGCCCCAACCGGCAAGCTGGCGGCTTGGCGCTCGAGTTGTTGATAGATATCGGAATTTATCCTTGGATCTTCCTCGAACAGCTGTTCCACCAGCCAATTGGTCAAAAACGTTCCAGTGATCAGGCAAAGTTCGAAAATATAGCCCTTGCCGTCGAGCGACGACATGGTGCGAAAGGCGGGATCGGTCGCATAAGTCTCGCCATAAACGCCGGAGACCGAGGCCGTGCCCAGATTGAGATAAGCCCTGCCCGGCCCCAGCATGCCGATGCCGAACCCAGCCGCCTGACCATCGCCACCGCCAGCTACCAAAGGCGTCCCCACGGGAAGGCCGGTCGCCTCGGCTGATTTTTTTTGCACGTTTCCGAGAATGCTGCCTGGTCGGCAGGGTTCAGCGAAATGGCTCTCGTCGACTTCCAGGGCAGCCAGAATATCGGGGGCGTAGCGTTTCGCCTCGATATTCAGCAAGGCCGTCGGATCGGCGCTCGCCCAGCTGGTGCGATAATCGCCGGTCAGACACCAGGCGAGATAGCCATGGACGTCGAGAAAACGCGCGGTCCTCTTGTAGAGATCCGGTTCCTCTCGCTTCATCCAATGAATGGAATAGAGGCAGGGAAGTGGCCCCGGTGTCTTGCCGGTGATTTGCAGCAAGCGATCACGGCCAATCCGCCTTTCCAGGAGATCGACATCCGGACGTCCGCGCTCATCCATCCAGACCATGCCCGGACGCAGCGGCTGACCATCCGTACCGACCGGCACCCAGGTCTCCCTCTGATTGGCAATCGCGATGGCAGCGACCCGCTGCAGGTCGACTTTTTGGCCAAGTTCTTGAAGGGCAAAGCAGAGTGCTGTCCACCAGTCCTCCGCGTTCTGCTCGTAATGAAGTGGTGCTGGGTTCGAAAGCTCGATCGCAGACCGGCCTTCAGCAACGAGCTGACCGTCGCCAGTCCAGGCAATCGCCTTGGTTGCTGTGGTGCTGCTGTCGATGCCGATGACGAGATCTTTGATCATCTATTTTCGAAATCCATGGCGCGTTGCCAGCCCTGCTGCGCTTTTTTGTCATGATTTGGGCAAAGTTTAAATGAATTTGTACTAGAAGCGTGCACTTTTCCAGCGGCGTGGCCACCTCATGAATCGGACCGTGATCGCGGGCTGGATGGTATGCGCCCAGATTTGTGATGGTCAATCTCGGATCATCTTGTCGAGAATAAGGCGCCCTTCACAGACCACCGATGTCGACCCAACGTTCTCGAACCTGGACCCATACCATTCACGTTAACGCCAACGGTCCACGTCCATGAGGTGGCCACGCCATCAGCCATCTAGGGGGTGCGCAGGATTGGGCCAGCGGGTTTTCCCAGTAGTCTCCAGGTGCCGATGAACCCGGCGACCAGCGTTAGCGCCAGCGCGATGACCAGGATCTGGATCATGGCCATGGGCGCCCAGACCCAAGGCAGCTGCATCACGAAGGTCACCACGATATAGGCGCCTGCTAGCCCCAAAAGTCCGCCCACCACAGCGGCGACCGTGCCAAGGCTCAGATATTCGATGGCGAACAGGCTGAGCAGGTCCGAACGCTTAGCACCCAGGACCTTAAGGATCGCCGATTCGCGGAGATGCCGCCGTCTTGCAGCCGCGATTGCGCCGGCCAGCACCAAGAGGCCGGAGACCAGGGTCACGCCGGCCACCGAGACGATGGCGAGCCGAACTTTCTCCATGATCCCCCTCACCCGGATGCCCACTTCGCGCATGGAGATCGGCGCAACATTAGGGAGAGCGTCCGCGACCGCATCGAGCAAGATGGGCTCAGCCTCAGCAGAAACCTCAACCGCCGCTGCATAGCTCAGGGGCGCTGCATCAAAGGGGCCGGGGCTGAACAGGAAGGCGGCATCAAGACGCCCTTGGCTCCAGTCGATTTCGACACGAACCACGGCAATCTCGGCTTCGACCACCCGCCCCAGTACGTTAAAGGCAAGCTTGTCACCGACACTGACATTATAGGCTTCGGCAACATCGTCCTCGATCGCGACCAAGGGGGGACCTTGGTAGTCTTCCGGCCACCAGTTGCCGGCGACAATTTCGGTCCCATTCGGCATGTCCTTAGAAAAACTGAGCGCCCGATCCCGGCGAAGTGTCCAATGATTGATGCCCGATTGGTTGGCCGGTACGTCCTTGATGCGCACGACGCGCCCCCTGATCGTCGGCATGGCCTGAAGCAGATCGGCTTTCTCTGTGGCGGTGACGGTTTCCTTGAAGAGATCGAGCTGATCCCGTTGGATATCGATGAAGAAGACCGCGGGCACCCTTTGGCTGAAGCTATGGTCGATTTCGGCATTCAGGTTGCGGTTTAGGACGGCAACCAGGGTGAGGACGGTGAGCCCCGCGCCAAGAGCAACGACGACGCTGGTAGCGTGAGCGCCTGGGCGGTGCAGATTGGCGAGCGCCATGCGCCAGCGCGCATTGCCGCGCCGGCCTATCGCTTTGGTCGCCCATAAGACGAGCTTGGCAAAGCCAGTCAGCAAAATTGCAGCGGCGACGGCAACACCAATGAAGATCAGCGCCAGGAGTTTGTCGTTCACCCCAAAGATCGCAAGCCCGGCAAGACCGAGGATGCAGGCGCCGAGGAGCAAAAGTGTGCCAAGCGGCGGCCAGCGGCTGGGTGGGGTCAGCAATGCTCTAAACATGCCGGCGGGCGAGACGTCCCGAGCCCTTGCGAGCGGCCAGATGGCAAAGGTAAGTGCTGTCAGCAGGCCGCAGCCGGCGGCGATCATGAGGGGAAGCGGATAGAAGCCGGTTCGGATCTGGACAGGCAGGACCCCTTTGGTCAACTCACTCGCGATGAAGGGGATGGATTGTCCGATCACAAGGCCGATCGCGATGCCCACGATGGCAAGGGCCAAGACTTGCAACAGATAAACCCAAAAGACGAGACCGCTTGGAGCACCCAGGCATTTCATGGTGGCGATCGTCGTGGTTTTGCCCGCCAGATAATTTTGGATGGCTAGGGCCACGCCGACACCGCCGATCAGGAGCGAGGCTAGACCTGCAATGGTCAGGTAACTGGCCAAGCGGTCGACCACCCGTGTCACCTGGGGCTGGATATCGCGGACACCGCTGATCTGCCAGCCGGCCTCGGGGTTTTTTTGTTTGATATCGGTGAGAAGGGTAAGAGCATCGACGCCATCAGGCATAGCAAAGCGATAGCCATAACGTGCGAGGGATCCGGGCTGGATCACTTCGGTCTTGTCAAGATCGTCGAGGTGAATGAACACTCTCGGTCCGATGCTGATGAAGCTGCCAACCCGATCCGGTTCCCGATCGACAACCGCGCGCACGGTAAACGCCGCTTCGCCGATCCGAAGCTCATCGCCGATATCGATCCTGAGCCGTCCAAGCAGTCCACGCTCGACAGCAGCACCTTGATCCGCAAGGGCCTCAGCCATCGTCATCTCGGCAGGATCAAGCTGAATCGATCCAATTAAGGGGTAGGCTTGGTCGACGGCCTTCAAGCCGACCACGACCTTTCGATCACCGCTGCCCTCAGCCATCGCATTGGTGCGCACAACGTCGCCGCGCCTGGCTTCGGGGGGCACGAGGGCCTCAAGAACGGTCTCGCCCATCGGCTGGTTGGTGCTCTCGAATTTGAGATCGCCACCGAGAAGCGAAGTACTGTCCTCCTCCAAGCCGGCCAGCACACCTGCATTGATTACACCCACAGCGGCGATCGCCGCCACGCCAAGGGTCAAACAGGCCAGAAAAATGGAAAACCCGGCAAAACCGCTTCTAAGCTCACGCCGGGCAAAGCGCCAGGCGAGCCCGAACTTCGTCTTCATGCCACCTCGCCTGATGGCATATCTTCGATTGGTGAGAGCCCAGGATCAACAGGCTTGAGCACACCATCAGCCATGCGCAGACGCAGATCACAACGTTTGGCAAGCGAGGGTTCATGGGTGATCAGAAGAAGGGTCATGCCAAGCTCTTGTTGCACCCGGAACATCAAGGAGACGATATCTTCACCGGTCGTCTGATCGAGATTGCCGGTGGGCTCGTCAGCCAGGAGAAGTTTCGGTCGATTGGCCAAGGCTCGCGCAAGAGCCACTCGCTGCTGCTCGCCGCCGGAAAGCTGCCCCGGATAATGATCGCTGCGATCGCCAAGATGAACGGAGGCGAGACCTTTCTCGGCGCGATCAAAAGCATCGCTCAAGCCAGCAAGCTCCATCGGCACCGCGACATTTTCGAGCGCGGTCATCGTCGGGATCAAATGAAAGGACTGGAAGATAATGCCGATCCGCTGGCCTCGAAAGGCAGCGAGCTGATCTTCGCTCAAGGCGCCCAGATCCTGGCCATCAATGGCAATATTGCCGGACGTAGGCCGCTCGATCCCGCCGGCGACCGCCAACAGTGTGGATTTGCCTGATCCGGATGGGCCAATGATGCTGACCGATTTTCCAGCTGGCACATCGAGATCGACACCACGTAGGATCTTGACCGGACCAGCCGCACTGGTCAGGGTCATGTGCACATCGTCGAGTTCGATCATCGATGGATACTCTAATTTGGATATCATAACCCAACACATGGCCACAGCTTTGCATCTTCTCAAGACCCTGAGTGTTGCCCTGATTGCCGCAGTTGTAACGATCTTGGCATCCCCTTCGAGCAACGTCGCCGCCCCATCATCTTGTAGGATCAGCGTCCTCGGCGACTCGCTGACGGCGGCCTATGGCATTGCGATCGAGGATGGATTTCCTGCCCAGCTCGAGCAGGCGCTCAACGATGCTGGCTATGCTTGCGATGTGCTGGATTCAGGCGTCAGCGGTGACACCACGGCGGGCGGCCTTGCGCGCCTGGATTGGATGCTGGCGGACCAGCCGAGCCATGTGATCGTTGAGCTTGGCGCCAATGATGGTCTTCGCGCGCTCCCAACGGACCAGATGCAGGAAAACCTGGATGCCATCATCCGCAGCCTGAAGGACAAGAACCTTCCTATCCTCCTGGCCGGCATGCTGGCCCCACCCAATCTCGGCAAGACCTATGGCGAGGCTTTCGCCCAAGTTTTCCGGGACCTAGCCGAACTCCATGACATCCCCCTTTATCCGTTCTTTTTGGAAGGCGTTGCCGGCGAACCGTCACTCAACCAGCCGGACCAGCTTCACCCGCTACCAGAAGGCGTTACCGTGATCGTCGAGCGGATTATGCCCTTCGTAACGGCCTGGCTCGACGATAGTTTTTAACGGGTAACGTTAACAGCTTCGTAACCAACGCCGGCTAGGCTGGTGTCGGATTAGTCAAGGTCGTCGAGGTGGACATAGTCGTGACGGATGGGCGGAAAAATTTGCCGTGAGGGCGGTGAACTTTACCCGGTTGGAGCGCATGTAATGGCGACTTCGTCACGATTTCCTTGGCCTGAAGCAGCCCTGCATTGATGGCATGGCGTTTGCAAAGTCGGCGGCAATGGTGCCATTCCGATCGGGGAACGCGCTGCGATAGAACCAATGGAGCGAGATCTGATGAATAGTCTTGCCGACCTTGCTGCCTTTAGCCCTGGGCTTGGCAATCATGCTGAGGGGACCATCGATGTTCGAGCTTTTGCCCGGCGTCGCGTCGAGCATCTGAGAAACAGGGTCGAAGCGGGCGATCTCGACCCCGACAAACTCCGTCATCGATTACTTGCTCGCTTCGGCCCCTCGGCGGCACGTGTCGTCGGTGAGGATGGCATCGTCGATTTCAACCGCCTGCAGGACCTGGTTACTCTACAGCAGGCGGAAAAATTACGGGCAAAACTTGAACGCCTGTTTGGTGACAAGGCTGACGATATAGTCGGTTCCGATGGGGTGATCGATCAAGTGAGGATCAGTGCCCTGCTGACGGCTGACAACATCCACAATGCCGAAGCGAAGCTCAAGGAGCGCTTTGGCGATGATGCCGACAAGATGAAGCGTGATGACGGATCATTTGATCTCGACATCCTGCGCGAGCTCCTCATTCTTGACGGTATTGAGCAATCCTACGATCCGGCCAGACGACCTAGGGAAGCACGACCGTCAGCTCAAGAGGATGAGCCGGTCCTCGACATCCAGCCGGATGACATTGAGCGATCACCAGTCTCCTTCGACATGGCGGAAATGGCCCTCGAATTGGACCGATGAACGCTGGATCAACTCGCCTGATGTTCTGCGCTATTGGCTGACGTCGAGACCTGAGTGATGTCCAGGGCTGGTCACCTTTTTCACTGATAACTTACTCTGGATCAATCAGAACCGGGTTACGCTCTTCTCGAAGGCGTCAAGCGACGGCGTCAAGGTCACCTTGATCGTGGAAAGCCGCGCCATTGCCGCTGGCAGAGATGACCTTCTTGCGGATCACGAAATCGCCGAAGCGTTCGCCTTCCTCCCGCTGATCGGCATAATCCTGGAGGAGCGGGGTCAACGCTTCGATAATCTCCTCATGATTGACATCTTGGCGATAGAGCTTGTTCAGCCGCGAACCATCGAAGGCAGCACCGAGATAGAGGTTGTAGGTGCCAGGCGCTCTGCCGACCAACCCGATTTCAGCGAGAAAAGGCCGCGCGCAACCATTGGGGCAGCCGGTCATGCGGATCACGATATCGGTCTCGGCGAGACCTGCTTTGTCCAAAACGCCTTCCAGTTCAGTGACCAGATCGGGTAAATAGCGCTCGCTTTCCGCCAAAGCGAGACCGCAGGTCGGTAAGGCAACACAGGCCATCGCGTTCCGTCTCAGCCCCGAAACCGGTTCGATCAAACCATGGTCCTTTAAAAGGCCATCGATCCTTTTTTTCTGCCTGGCCGGGACACCTGCGATCATCACATTCTGGTTGGCGGTCAGGCGAAAATCGCCTTTGTGAATCTTCGCGATCTCGCGCAGGCCAGTTAGAATTTGTCTAGCATCGCGATCCGCGATGCGGCCGTTCTCGATGAAGAGTGTATGATGCCAGCGGCCGTCATGATTTTTGACCCAGCCATACCGGTCGCCAGTATGCGTGAAGGTGAAACGCCTGGCCGGCTCCAGCTTGTAGCCGAGACGTTGTTCGACATCGGCACGAAAGCGATCCAGGCCCATATCGTCGATGGTATACTTCAGACGGGCATGCTTCCGGTTGGTACGGTCACCAAAATCCCGCTGGACGGTCACGATTTTCTCGCCGACATCCACGGCCTGTTCCGGCGTACAGAAACCAAGGATATCGGCCGTGCGCGGGTAAGTCTCGGGTTCACCATGGGTCATGCCCATGCCACCGCCAACAGTCACATTGTAGCCGAGCACGTCACCCGCATCGTCGATGATGGCGATATAGCCGAGATCTTGTGAATAGATGTCTACATCGTTATCCGGCGGGATCGCGATCGTGGTCTTGAACTTTCGTGGCAGATAGGTCGGGCCGTAGATCGGTTCGACCTCGCCCTTGCTGTCCTCGACTTTCTCGCCGTCCAGCCAGATCTCATGATAGGCGCCCGTCTGCGGGGTCAGGTGATCGCTGAACTGCCGAGCGAGTTCCAATGCTGCATCATGGGCCTTGGACTGATGCGGGTTGGGGTTACACATCACATTCCGGTTCACATCACCACAGGCGGCGATGGTATCCAACAAGCTTTGATTAATCGCCTGCATCGTATGCTTAAGGTTCGACTTGATCACGCCATGGAATTGAAAGGCTTGCCGCGTGGTCAGGCGTAAGGTGTTATTCGCGTAGTCGGTTGCGATCTCATCCATCGCCAACCATTGCTCGGGCGAGCAGACACCACCCGCCACACGCACCCGGATCATAAAGCTATAGGCTTGCTCCATTTTCNNTCTTGCGCCGCTCATGGCGAAGATCGCGGTCATCCTGCTGATAGGTGCCGTGAAACTTGGTAAGCTGGGTATCGTCATCCGCAAGGGAGCCAGTGACAACGTCCCTCAACCCTTCCTCAATGGTGCCGCGAAGGAGCTTGCTCCTGGTCTTGATGCCTTCGTTCGGCGAAAGTTTGTCAGCCATTCATTCTCTCCGCTGCCGCATCTCGCGGCTCAATACACATCCCGCTGATAGCGGCGGCTTTTCTTGAGTTCGGCCAAATAATCGGCGCTGTCAGCATGCGACCGGCCGGATTGGTCGCCGACGATCTTCAAGAGCATCGCGTCGACATCCCTGGCCATCGCCTTCTCGTCGCCGCAGACATAGAGATGGGCGCCTTCTTCCAGCCAGGCATAGAGATCTTTGCGCTGCTCCCAGAGGCGATCCTGCACATAAATCTTTTCCGGCTGATCGCGGGAGAACGCGACGTCGATCCGATCTAGCACACCGTCTTTTTGGAGGTCCTGCCAGTCAAGCTGGTAGAGAAAGTCATGGGTGTAGTTACGATCCCCAAAGAAAAGCCAATTTCTGCCGCCAGCCTCGGTCGCTTGACGTTCCTGAAGGAAGGCCCGGAAAGGAGCGACGCCGGTTCCAGGGCCGATCATGATCACCGGGTGATCCTGGTCCTCCGGCAGGCGAAAATTCTTGTTCGATTTGACGTAGACCTTGAGTTGATCACCCGCCTTTCGCCGATCCGCGATGAAGGTGGACGCCACCCCTTCCCGATCCCGGCCAAGGCTATGATAGCGGACAGCACTGATCAGGAGATCAGCTGCATCGGGTTCAGCCTTCTGCGACGACGCGATGGAATAGAGCCGAGGCGGAAGCTTTCGAAATAGACCCAGTAGTTGCGACCGATCGAGCTTCGCCGGGTAGTCCTGAAGGAGATCGACGATCTCGCGTCCCTCCAGATAATCCCGCCAACCATCACCCTTCAGCAGATCCTGGAGCCCCCCCGCCCCGCTTAACTCAGCATAGGCCTGCATTACCGGGCGGGAGAGCTGGGTGATATCAGCCTCATGGGTGAGGGTCGAGATCAGCCCCTCATCGCCCTCGACCCCAGTAGCGGTGAGGACATCGGTCACGACTGATGCATGGTTTTCCGGCACGAAGCCCAAAGCATCACCGGGCTCGAAGGTAAGGCCAGAGCCCTCCAGCGACAGCTGCAGATGAAAGGTCTCCTTCGCCGAACGGCTGCCGTTCAGATTGACCAGTTCTGTAATTTCAGCAGGAAACGGATTGGCCTTGGAATAGGCCGAGGTTGGAAAGTCCAGATGCACCACATCGGCGGACGGCACCACACTCAGGTTCTGGAGGGGCTCCGCCACATCTACCAACCGGTCCAACGCGCCGCTGGTCCAGGAGGCGGCGGGCTCTTCGAAATCGAGGTCGCAATCGATGCGCTCAGCTATGCGATGGCCGCCCAATTCTTCAAGGCGCGCATCGATACGCTTGCCGATCTCGCAAAAATTAACATAGCTGCTGTCGCCAAGGCCGAGGACCGAGAAGTTGACATCCTCGAAACGCGGCGCATCTTCGGCCATCAAAGCTTCGTAACAATCGATTGCACGTTCCGGCGGATCACCTTCGCCCCAGGTGCTGGCAATGATCAGAAGGTTTTTTACACCAGCAAGTTCGGCGGGCATGACATCAGCCATGTCAATCAGCTTGGCGGCAAAGCCCTGCTTGCCGGCAAGCTTCTTCGCGGTCGCCGCGACCTCCTCAGCGTTGCCACTATCGGTGGCGTAGGCAATCGTCAGGGGGATTCTCTTGGTTGGTGTCGCGGCTGGGGCCGTGGTCGGGATGGCGGCGGCCTGGTAGCCGGCGAGAAAGCCGGAGAGCCAGTGGCGCTGCTCAAGATTGGTCGCGGCCATGACATTATTGAGCGCATGGATATGATCGGACGGAAAGGGAGCACTCTCCGGAAGGATCGGCAAGGTTTGCTGGGTCATCGCGGGCCTCGTATGGCTGACTTGACGTTCTGCGGCATGGCGAGCCTGGCGGGTTTCACCTGCTGCAAAGGGGCGAGAATATCATGCAGATCGACCACCTCGCCGATCACGATCAGGGTCGGACCCTGATGGTCAAAAAGCTCGCCGACCTCGGCCGCCTCTCCCAGGGTCGTGACGGTACATTGCTGGTTTGGGGTCGTAGCGTCGGTAAGAAAGGCAACGGGTTCGCTCGCCTCGCGTCCGGCGGCTAGCAGTGCTGCCACTATCGTCTCGATTTGGCGAAGGCCCATATAGAGCACCAGCGTTTCCGACCCTTTGGCGAGGGCTTTCCAGTCGACTGCGCGGGAAACGCCCCCACCAGCATGATGGCCGGTGACGAAAGCGACGGATTGGGCCATCGCGCGCTGCGTGGTCGGGATGCCGGCATAGGCAGGTGCGGCAACGCCGGCGCTGATACCAGGCACGACACGAAACGGGATAGAGGCAGCCGCCAGCGCCAAAGCTTCCTCGCCGCCGCGACCAAAGACGAACGGATCCCCATTTTTCAACCGGACCACCCGGCAGCCGGCGGCTGCATGCTTTACGAGACGGTGGCTGATCTGGAGTTGTTTGGCGCTGGGGCGACCTGCTCGCTTGCCTACGGGCTCGAGGTGGGCGGCGGGGTTGGCTAGGGCCAGGATATCGCTTGGGACCAAGGCGTCGTGAAGCACGACATCGGCCTGTTCTAGCGCTGAGAGCGCATGGAGCGTAAGCAACCCGGGATCGCCCGGACCGGCGCCCACCAGCCAAACGCTTCCCGGTTCAAACGCCGGCATCGCCAACCGCGCGGTCATGTCAGGCGTCCAGGCACCGCCTGGAGCCACCCTTTGGCGTCGATGGTGGCGTCGGTGAGACGGGCGAGTTCGGGTAGGGGGCGTTCGCGCCGCTTCCAGGCGTTCCGTTTGCGGCTGATCTTGTGCAGGCGGTCCGCCCATTCCGGACCGAAGAGCGTGCCGAGTTGTTTTTTGATGCGGGCTGCAAGGCCGGGGCTTTGGCCGTTAGTGGAAACGGTCAGCAAAAGATCGCCACGCCTGACCAGGGCCGGATTATGGAAATCACAGTAGGGTTTGACATCCTCAACATTCACAAGAGCACCGTGAGCGCGGACTTGTTCTGCGAGCGGCTGAGCCAAGGCGAGGGGCAGATCGACGATCCAAACGACCGCGAAGGCGGCGAGGTTGGTTGGCGATGGCAAAGCTTTGATGAGGCGGTCGCCGGCGGCCTCTTTGAGATCGAGGGTGGGCTCATCAGAATAGACGGTTAGCCTTGCGGTGCCGCCTTCATCGAATAGCGCCAGACGCCTTACCGTGGCGTCGCCGCGGCCAATCAGTGCGATATGAGCGACATTTGGGTCGATGACGATCGGAATCATGACGCGGCAATCTCCCGGTGAGGTTCTTCACCAAGAGTAGCTGGATCGGGCGCCTAGGGAATGACGCAATTAGGGCTAAAAGAGAAAAGGTTTTCTTCATATTTGCTCGTTGACAGAAAATGAGGAATGAGAATATCTATTTTTATGATTTCTTAGAAACTCAATCTAGAAACGAGCAATGCCATGGATGCGACCGATCGGCGGATTCTCGAACTTTTGCAGGAAGACGCGACGATGCCACTTGCCGAGATTGCAAGGCGGGTTGGGCTGTCTTCGACGCCTTGCTGGCGGCGTATTCAAAAGCTGGAGGAGGCGAAGGTTATTCGGGCTAGAGTTGCCCTTCTGGACAGTCAAAAAATCGATGCGGGGGTGACTGTTTTCGTCTCGATCAGGACCAGAAAGCACAATGACGACTGGCTCGGTCGGTTCGCTGGAATTGTGAACGAGATGCCGGAAGTCGTTGAGTTCTATCGGATGAGCGGTGAGATCGATTATTTGCTGCGGGTGGTGATTCCAGATATCGCCGCCTACGATGCGTTCTACAAACGCCTGATTGCCGATATCGAACTGGACGACGTCAGCTCAAGTTTTGCAATGGAACAGATCAAATACACGACTGCTTTGCCACTCGACTATATCTCTGGGGATCGAAAAGGGTGAAGGCATTCTGAAACCAAGTCACCGAGGCCGGCGTCCGGCCCGCCCCGGTGTTTGGGTTTGCGTTGGTAGAGTTTTTTGCTCGGCTTCAGGCGGAGATGGAACAACGGCTCGCGAATTTGCTTGGCAATCGGGTTCCGCGCCTTGACCGAGCGCTTCTTTTGCGCGCGCTTGGTCATGAGATTACCCTCATAAGGGTTGATGAACGGCCGATTGTGGCCGCAATGCCTTAATATTGGATGAGAAATAATTGATTCAAGTTTCTGGTGCAGGGCTCCAGAATCCTTTCCTAGATATCGACCATAGCAATGATGTGTTAGACTAGGTTTTTCAGAAAAGATGCGGCGCTGGCTCGGTAGGCGTCACGCTTTTCGCCACTCATCTTGTTCCATGTCCGAAAAACTGGACCTAGCCTTGGATTGTTCCGAAGCTTGGCTTCATTACGCATTAGAAAATCCCAATAAAGATAGTTGAAGGGACAGGCATCACTGCCGGTTCTTTCCTTCACTATGTAGCGGCAGCCAGCGCAATAATCGGACATTTTGTTGATGTAGTTACCGCTCGCTGCGTAGGGCTTGGAGCCAAGCAGGCCGCCATCTGCGAACTGGCTCATGCCCAGCGTATTGGGAAGCTCGACCCATTCGAAAGCATCAGCATAGACCATGAGATACCATTCATGCACCGCTTTGGGATCGACTCCGGCCAACAGCGCAAAATTGCCGGTGACCATCAAACGCTGGATATGGTGGGCGTAGGCCTCCTCTTTGGTCTGGATGACGCAGGCTTTTAGGCAGGCCAGATCGGTATCACCTGTCCAATAGAAGTCAGGCAATGGCCGCTTGGCGCCGAAGAAGTTTCGGTTCACATAGTCCGGACCGGCCAACCAATAGATGCCACGAACATATTCTCTCCAGCCGATGACCTGGCGGATGAAACCCTCAGCGGCATTCAGCGGAACGCGGCCCGCTAGATAAGCATGTTCGACATCACGGCAGACGCTGAGCGGATCGAGCAAGCCGACATTGATGTAGAGTGATAAGACCCCATGGTAGAGAAATCGCTGATCACACAGCATCGCATCTTGATAGTCGCCGAATTCGGGAAGGGCACTGTCGATAAATTGCTCCAGCGCCTGCTCTGCCTGTTCACGGTTGACGCCGAACCAAAAGGGCTGGAGATCGCCGAAATGGTCGGAAAACCGGTCGGCCACCAAGTCGAGCACCGATGATGTGATGGCGTCCGGCTTAAAACTGCTGGGCTTTGGCATGAAAAGATCGTCGGCTGCTGGTTTTCGATTGTCGGCATCGAAGTTCCAGCGGCCACCGGCTGGATCGTCCCCATCCATGAGCAAGCCCGTCTTTCGGCGCATCTCTCGATAGAAATACTCCATGCGCAGTTGCCTTCGTCCCTCCGCCCAACACGTAAATTCGCTCTTGGTCGCGAGAAAACGATCATCATCCAGGATTTCGACCGGCGACCTACTTTCGCTCGACCAAGTCATGATGCCGTTCGAGACCCGCCATTCGCCGGGCTCAGTGACAACCACATGCGCTACTTTGTGCCGAGAAACAGCGCGTTCCAATTCGCCGACGAGGGATCCCCGATTGTCACGATCATCAAGGCGTACGTAGTCAACGGTCCAGCCGGCTTCAGCTAATTCGTCGGCGAAGTGACGCATCGCTGACAGGATAAAGGCGATTTTCTTTTTGTGATGTCGGACATAGGTTGCCTCCTCGATGGCCTCGACCATCAAGACGATATCATTCTCGCGCCTGCCGGCTTTCAGACCAGCAAGCCCTAAAGACAGCTGATCGCCAAGAACCAGAATAAGGGCAGGCCCAGAGTTTGGGATCGAAGCGCGTTTCTCGGTCATGGCACCAACGATAGTACATCCAAAGATAGGGATTCTACGTAGCAAAGAGGGAAAAGGATCGATATGACATCGAAAGTTGCTCAAGCATGACCACCTCGCCGATCTTGCTCTGGTTTCGCCAGGATCTTCGCCTTACGGATCACCGTGCGCTCGCAGCGGCGCTCGCCACCGGCGAGGCGGTTATTCCGGTTTATATTTTGGATGACGAAACGCCGGGTCTGTGGCGTATGGGTGGGGCGTCTCGCTGGTGGCTGCATCACAGTTTGTCGGCACTAGGCCGAGACTTGGAAAACTTGGGCAGTCATTTGATCCTAAAACGCGGTCCAGTTAACCAAGTGCTGGCAGCACTAAAAAAAGAAACTGGTGCTGAGGCGGTTTATGGGTCTCGGGGTTATGAGCCTTGGGCGCGCGACCTGGAGGAAAGTCTTGCAGCCGATGCTATCGGCCTGAAGCGTTTTGCGGGTTGTTTGTTGTTTGAGCCGGAGGTAGCACGGACTAAGGCTGGGGATCCGTTTCGGGTGTTTACGCCGTTTTACAAAGCCTGTCTCAATCTGGGGCCGCCGAAGGCACCTTTGCCGAAACCAGCGGCGATCCCCTCCCCTTCGTCCTGGCCTTCGAGCGATCTGTTAGATGATTGGGGACTGCTTCCCAAGAAACCGGACTGGGCTGGTGGTCTAGCAAAGCGTTGGGAGCCTGGAGAGGCGGGAGCGCGGGAGAGGCTTTCTTGTTTTCTCGATGAGGCAATGAGCGGTTATGGCGAGGGGCGTAATCGCCCAGATTTGCCTGGTACGTCGAAGTTGTCGCCGCATCTGCATTTTGGCGAGATCAGCCCGCATCAATGCTGGCAAGCCATCGAAGAACGACTGGCAGCCGGTGGCGTTGGTATGCAAGGTGCCCGGCCTTTCCAGCGGGAGTTAGTGTGGCGGGAGTTTTCCTATCATCTTCTGTTTCACTGGCCGGATTTGCCGGAGAAAGCGTTTCGGCCGGAGTTCGAGGCGTTTCCCTGGGCGCCTGATGACGGCGGGTTGCAGGCCTGGCAGCGGGGGCTGACGGGTTATCCGATCGTCGATGCGGGGATGCGGGAACTTTGGCAGACGGGGTGGATGCATAATCGCGTACGGATGATCACGGCGTCCTTTTTGATCAAAGACTTGCTGGTCCCTTGGCAGGAGGGTGAGGCATGGTTCTGGGATACGCTGGTGGATGCCGATCTTGCGAGCAATGCAGCGAGCTGGCAGTGGGTTGCGGGTTCGGGGGCGGATGCGGCGCCGTATTTTCGGATTTTTAACCCGGTTCTTCAGGGAAAGAAATTCGATCCCCATGGGGATTATGTCAGGCGATATGTGCCGGAATTGGCCAAGCTTGGCGATGTTGACCTGCACGCACCTTGGGAAGCGCCGGGTGATGTGTTGAAGAATGCCGGCATCGAGCTTGGAAAAACCTACCCGAAACCGATCGTCGATCACGGCGCTGCAAGGAAACGCGCGCTCGATGCCTATAAGGAAATCAAGAAAAACTGATCGTCTTGGGTGAGCATAGGCAGAATTTAAAAACGGCCTGGTTTAACAAAGAGCAAAAAACGAGGACGATTTTGGGCTCAATCACTGCCGCAGCTTTTGCCATATTGGCTTGCTGCTCAACCACAAGCATTTGAAAAATCTTGGGATTTATCAACTAAGTGATAGGGCTGAAGGTCAGGAGTTGCCGAACTCCCAACGATGTGCCATTTTCTGCGTCTTATCGATCCTAGGACCGATATAGAATAGCTTTTTGGTTCCTACGCCCACGGTCTTGAGCGGAGCATGAACGCAGATGCCCAGGCGCCTTTTGAGCTTGTCGGCCATCTTGGCAGTTGGTTTTGCAACAACAACCGCCAATGCGGCCGAGAAAAGCCAGTATCAGTGTCGAAGCGGCGATGTGGTGCGCCGTGTGATTATCGAAGTTGGTGATCTCGCCACCAGCCTTCCCTGCGAAGTTGTCTATTTCAAGGACACGGAAGCGCCTGGCGTTCGCCGTGTGCTCTGGAATGCACGAAGCGACGCCGCGTTTTGTGATGCCAAAGCGGCTGGCCTGGTGGACAAGCTTGCGACGTCCGGATGGCAATGTGATGCGAGCGGACAAGCTGCCTCGGCCGCTCAACCCGCAGCGCAGCCGCAGCCTGAGATCGCTGCTGCCCCAAACGCGACGACGACCGCTGCCACCGTGCCATCGCTCGATGCCGCAACAGTAGGCAGCGAGGTCGATCGAACCGAGCCTGCGATTGCGAACCCGTCACCTGAGCTTTCGACGGAGGCTGTGATTAGCCCAGCCACGCCGCAACCGTCAGAACCGGCGGCGGCGACCCAAACCGCCGCCCTTGAGCCCGCAGCCTCGGCGCCGACAGAAGAGTTGACCGAGCAGCTACAAGGCGTCATCGAGCAGAACCTCACAAGCCTGAACAAATCGGTTGATGGGGACTTCAGGGCAGAAGTGGGCCAATTCGGCGACCTTAATGCCGATGGTCTGAACGATGCAGTGGTGTTCTTCAATTATCAGTCCAACGCGGCTGATTTCACCCAGTTCGTTGCAGCCTATCTGTTCAACGGGAACAGTTATCACCTCGCTGCGACCAAGCCAGTGGGTGGCACAGATCGTGCCGTTGAGAGGGTAGAGATCGAGAGCATCGTCGATGGTGCCATCCAGCTCAAACTTCACTTGAATGACGCCTCCCAAACCGAGTACCGAAGTGCCGCCATGACCCTGAAAGAAGGGCAACTCATCGAGATCGAATAATTCGCTTGAAAAAAAACGTTTATCATCAAGACGACGCCAGATGGACTAACCAGGCTGGGGCGCATGTCATCACCAAGCTAACGTGCTGCCTTCGGTGCGTTCTCATAGCTTTGCCCCTATCATTGACGGCTGTTTCGAGCGGTTTCGCACAGTCACCGGCCGACTATCAATGTGCTAAGGATGATGATGCCCGACGGATCGAAATACGGTTCGAAGACGAGGCGCAAACACTCCCCTGTCGTGTGATCTATCGCCCTGAAACCGCGAATGACACCGTGGGCACGGTCTCTTGGCGCGGCATCGACACGCTGGAGACCTGCAAGGCGCAAGCAAAGCAGGTTGTCGATCGACTGATCGGTGAAGGCTGGGCTTGTACGATCGATGCGGTCGCAATCGATGGTGAGGTGGACGTGTTCGAAGAGGTGGCGTTGCTCGAACCGCAACCTCTTGATACGGGCGACCAACCGTCGACACCGCTGGTGTTCGGTGATGAAGAGCCGCAACAGACCGTGGTGATCGAGGAACCCGATCTCGATGCCCCGATGCCTGAACTGACGGCCCTGCTTAAACGCGATCTCGAAGAGCTAGCAGCAACGCTGGATGGGAATTTTAAAGCCGAGATTGTTGCCTATGATGATTTGAATGCCGATGACGTCGCAGACGCCGTCGTTCTCCTCACCTATGATTCCCCCCAGCCCGCCTACAGGCAACTTCTGGCGGCATATCTGTTCGATGGCGAACGCTACCAGCTGACGGCGACCCGACCGATCGCCAGCAGCTCGAGCAATACCAAGAATGCAAGTGTTGACAAGGTCGACCAGGGGATCATCGAGGTCTCCCTGCAAGCTTTCGAGCCAGGCGATTCGTCCTGCTGCCCGAGTGGTGTCCAGCGGGTCTCACTGGCCCTGCGCAATCTGGTCATCGTCGAAATCGACCAGGACACGCCGGTTCGTTAGTGGCGTGGTCACATCATGTTTCTGGCGATCGATATCGCATGGGTCATTTGTATACGGCCAAGATACGATGCCGGTTGTGTTCATCATCTCTCGCGATAGATAGAGCGTTTCGCTGATAGGTTAATAGTCTTTCTCGAGGCCAGATAACCGATGGGTCCGCAGGTCTGGGAGGTTCAGCATGGGAGCGAGTTGGCACGGCGTTATCCTCCCACGAAGCAACAAAAAATCATTTGGGGACAGGTTCGGCCTTGGCCTGGGTCCATTCAGGTTTGAAGGCTAGAATTTGCACATCGCCCGGCATGGATGGATTGAAGAGTGCGTTGTGCCAGTAAGTTGCCTGAAATGCGGGATCGTCCTCAGCGAGCAGCATGGCCTCGCAGGTCAATTGATAGACTTGCGCGAACTGCTTGAAGGTCAGCACGCAATCCGTCCGCCCGGCGAGCTGCTTTGGCATGGCCGCATCGATGCCGAAGACCGCGGTGAGCTGATCGCTAAAGCTCAGCGGGTCCTGAAAATAGCTGGACTGCATATGGCGTAGCGCTGCTTCGAAGCGCTCCTTGGGATCCTCCGTTCGTTTGACGAGATGGCGAAACGCAGCGGTGCTCTCATCGCTATTCTCCTTCACCATCACCAAGGTGATCGTCCCAGCATCTTGCCCGGCGACCTTCAATGTCGGCCGCATTCCCTCGCTCGGACGGCCCTCGCCCTCGCGCATCGAAAGTTGTCGGAGACGGCATTGCCAACCGAGAAAGCCTTTCCTCATCGACACTGTCGAAATCCCGAGCGGCAGGATATTCTTCTTGTCATGGCGCACGATGCAGTTCCCTTGAAGAACAGGTGGATCTGTCGATAACAGAATTACAAGCAGGACTCCCAGAGGTCGAGCGGTAGGACTGCTTGTAAGGCCCATCGCGGTGAATTAGTACCAAGTGAGCAAGCCATCGCGCCAACCAATAAACGTTTGATGAGAAAATGAGAGCGCTACCATGCCCCGCATCGCCATCATCGGTGCCGGCCCTTGCGGCCTCAGTCAATTGCAAGCCTTTGCCAAAGCGGGATTGAGTGCGGCCGAAGCACCTGAGATCGTGTGCTTCGAGAAACAGGATGATTGGGGCGGGCTTTGGCACTACACCTGGAGAACCGGGCTCGATCAATATGGCGAGCCGGTGCATGGCAGTATGTATCGCTACCTCTGGTCAAACGGTCCCAAAGAGTGCCTGGAATGCGCCGACTATACCTTCGATGATCACTTCGGCAAACCGATACCGTCATTTCCGCCGCGTGAGGTCCTGCAGAATTACATCACCGGCAGGGTCGAAAAGAGCGGCGTTAAGGATCAGATCCGCTTCAAGACGGCCGTCCGCCATGTTCATTTTGACAAGGACAGCGGCAAGTTCGGGATCACGGCTGAGCATTTGCCGACCAAGTCACGAACTTCCGAGGAATTCGACTATGTGGTGGTCGCCACTGGTCATTTCTCCGTGCCCAATGTACCCGACTTCAAGGGAATCGAGACTTTTCCGGGCCGGGTCATGCACGGGCATGATTTCAGGAGTGCGGACGAGTTCAAGGGCAAGGATATAGTGGTCGTGGGCGGGAGTTACTCCGCAGAAGACATTGCCTTGCAAGCAAAAAATACGGTGCGAAGTCGGTGACCATCAGCTACCGCAGCCAAGCCATGGGCTTCGATTGGCCTGATGGCATGAAGGAAGTGCCGTTGATCACCTCGATTGACAAGCGCCTTGTCCATTTCAAAGATGGCAGCTCAGTCGAGGCCGATGCGATCATCCTCTGCACCGGCTATCTGCATCATTTCCCCTTCCTTGAGGACAGCCTCCAGCTCAAGACCCACAACCGAATGAACCCGCCCGGTCTCTACAAAGGCATCGTCTGGCTGGATAATCCGAAGCTGATCTATCTTGGCATGCAGGATCAATTCTACACCTTCAGCATGTTCGACGCCCAAGCCTGGTATGCGCGGGATATCATGCTCGGACGGATCCAGCTCCCCTCAGATACCGAAATGGCTGCCGACGTTGATCGCTGGGTGGCGCGCGAAGAAAAACTTGCTGATCCTTTTGAGATGATCGATTTCCAGACCGACTACACTAAGGAATTGGTCGCAGCGACCGACTATCCGGATTTCGATCTCGATATGGCGGCCGATCTCTTCAAGGAATGGGAGCACGACAAGGAGCATTCCATCACCGGCTATCGCGACAAGGCATTCAAGTCGCCCTGCACCGGAACGATGGCGCCCAAACATCACACATCCTGGATCGACGCGTTGGACGATTCAATGGCGACTTTCCTTGCGACCAAGTCAAGTTAGTGGTGTGACCACATCATTTTGCACGTGGTGTCATCGCCAAGATCGATGATATGCCTCCATGTTTTGATCGCTGGAAGCGCTTGCAAGCTTGAGGGGGAGAGACCTCCACTTGTTGGTGAAATCCTGGAGGTAGATGCCAAGGCCAAGCTCAACGATATTGCCTTCAACCTTTTTGGGCAGGATGTGCTAACTCGGGATCTGGACGAGCAACAATCACTGCGGCGTTGCCAAGAGGGGTTGCGCTATTCACAAAATTTAGAGTAAAAACATTATCTATCATAAGCTGAATTCATATCGTTTCGATTTAAGAAACGAATTTTATGAAGAGGATTAATCATGACAGAAACATTGCTATCACCATCCTCCATTCAGATTTTCGGTCGCGTGCTCGGTGACTTGACGATTGATACTAGCGCCCATGCCGATGCTGCCAGTTTCCTCGGCTCCAAGCTCAAAGCGAACGGCGCTAAATTGGCACGGATTTACGGCTTCAGCGTCGATGGTCAGTATGTCGATGTCGTCCCGCCTGCGATTTTTCTGGTCCACGGCTCCGGAACAAAACCGACTGCCACAATTGACCTGTCAGGTATCGCCTATACGGATGATAAGTTGGCAACGGATGTCATGGTGTGGTCCTATGACAAGGACGATTTTACCCTGCGTCTGGATCCCTCCAGCGGCACGTTTGGTGAGGTTTTGCTCTCCTACGAGCTCGATGATGCCGGTGCTTTTGCCGGTGCACAAGCGAGAGGAGCCCAGGCACGTGGCGCTCAAGCAAGAGGCAATGGTGACTGATGATTGGGTCGCTAGAGGATAACGCTATACTGCCCTTGTCACTGCCTTAGAGCTGAGCTTCATGAGTTCATGTGAATTTTAGTATCGTCTGAACCAACAACTGAGAATCCGAGACGTTGATAAAGATTTATTGCTGGATTGTTCTTGATGACCGAGAGCGAGACGGTTTTCTTTTGTTGTCGAGCTCGTTCCAAGAGATCATCGATGATCTGCGTACCGAGTTTGCGCCCGCGATATGGCTTGATGAGATGCAGTTGATGCAGAGCGATGTCGGTGGCCCCATGATGGACCTGCATCCAGCCGACATCAGTCTCTTCTAGGATGATGATCTTGGATTCGCCGAGTTTATAGTAATCGTGTCTGAATAAGTTGATGTTGCGTTCGTCATCCCACGCATTGAGCGCACTCAACAATGGCTCCATTGTCTCGATATAGAGCCGCTCGATAAACGGATAGTCGAGATCGAGAGCATCTCTGGTCTTGTATGCCGATATCCTGCGGGGCATCTGTCCTTCCCGTCATGCTATCAACGACAAGATATAGAAAAATGCGCTGTAGTTGTAAAAAATCTACTTCAGGCCAGATTTACGGAGGCCTTCAATAAATATTTTCAACTTTTCCTTGTCTTTATCAGGAGGTACTGTGGCCCAATGGTCAACGGAGAAGGTTGGGTGCACCTTCAACACCTCAGCTGCATGAAGCTCCGCTTCCTTCACCTGGCCTATCAAGGCGTAACTTGATGCCAGGAGTCGATGAGCTTCGGCTTTATTCTGCATTCTATTGAGTGTTGTTATGGTCGAATCATAGTCATCCAGATGAAAATAGGCCTCCCCTAAATACCAGAGATACCAATCAGGGTAATAGGGGTTCAAAACCATAGCCCGCTTCAGCATCGTGACCGCTCGTTCCCCCTGCCCTGAATAGGTCAGCGAGTCTCCCATCTCCGCAAGGAGGTCGGCATCGTTCGGATTGAGATTGAGAGCTCTTTCATAAGCATTGAGCGACTCATCGTGATTCTTCTTATACAGGCTGGCAAAGCCTAACTCACCATAGCCTCTTGCATCCAATGGATCATAGTCGATCGCCGCTCTTGCCAGCTCGACAGCCTTATCCAATGAAGCGCCTGGATCCCCTGTCCACGCATAACGCCAATCGAGATTGAAGGTACGAGACATGGCGGCGTAGCTTCGCCCAAACCTTGGATCAATCTCGGTTGCCTGTTCGAACAATCGGCGAGCGTGAAGATTGCTCTCTCTTCGAAATTGGATAGAGAGATCCTGGCCCCTCAAAATGAGGCCATATGCCTGGACGTTTGGTTTGCTGAGTCTGGCCAGACGTCGGCGCTCAGCTTCATTGATCTGGATCGCAAGCCGTCCCGCTACGATATTGGTGAGATCATCCTCAAAACCGAAAAGGTCGCCGAGGTCGCCACGGAAACGGTCCGACCAGAGTACCTGCTGCGAGCTGGCCTCGATCAGCTCTATGCGGAGGCGTATCCGCGTCCCTTGGCGCTGGATATCTCCACTCATGATATATCGAATGCCCAGCTGATCTCTCAATTGTTCTGACGAGAGCTTTCGCTGACTGATCACGCGGGCGGAGTGATGTGCGATGATGGAGAGATCGCGAAAGCGCGAAAGATTGGTGATGATATCACCAGTGATCCCATCACAGAGATGTCGATCTCGAGGATCGTCGGAAAAATCATCAAGCGGCAACACGGCAACAGAAATCAGCTCCGGCTCGAAGGCGACCTGGTCAGCGGACGAAATGACTTCAAGCGGCACAGAACTTTTCGAACCATCGACGTCTACCGCGAAGAGCTCCAACTGATCAGCAATGTTCTTAAGCTTTCTCGGGCCGAGCGAATGCATCGGGACATCGACGACATCACCAACGGCTTCCCGGACCGACCTCGAGAGGCAGATGCCGCCAGGCGCTGCGATGGCCTGAATACGTGCTGCGATATTGACATGGTGACCCTGGACGCCGCTGTCGCTGACCAGAACCTCCCCCTCATCAATACCGATACGGAACGCAATGACATCACCATCGGCATTCCAAACGCCTTCATTGCGGAACTCACGCTGCATCTCGATGGCGAAACGCAGGGCATGGGAGGATTCTTCGAAGGTCGCGAGCACACCGTCACCGACGGTCTGCACCACCCTTCCGCCATAATCGTCGATCAAGGAACGGATCAACGCCATGGACTGCCTGACACGCTGATAGGTGCCAAGCTCATCCTTATGCATCAACCTACTGTAGCCATGGATGTCAGCGAATAGGATCGTAGCGCGCTGACGGCTTGGTGTCACCGATTGGGAGGCGGACATAAAAGTTCTCAAAGGCAGCTTTGACTAGCTGGTGCTTTCTCTTAGCCGCTAAATCGAAGTCTGTCACGCCTCATCGAAAAGATACCACTGTGAAAGATCGCTCAAAGCGAGATATTTATCCACAGGTAGAGCAAGTTTCCAGGGGAAACACTTTTATAACGATAAATTTAAACCGCTGGGTCAGTGCATTGATAGCCGCTGTGGCAAAGGCTTCAGTTGCATCGGCTGTTTCGAGGCCTGCTTGAGATGCACCAATCGATCGATATCAGCTCCCTTGAGTGCCGGCGCAAAATAGGTGCCTGTTGCCTCTTCGCAGCCCTCTGCGCTTAAGAAGTCAAGCTGAGCCTGGGACCAGATGTCACTGGCTTGAACGGCAAGACCAAGGCTTTGCGCCAAGCTGATGATGGCACTGATCATGGCCTCGGCTTGAGCGCAACGGCCGATCAAGGCTACCAATTCGGGTGAAAGATCCACCGAACGGATGGGCAATTTCGAGAGGTTCTGTAATGCAAGTGGTCCAGCACCGACATGGCTCAGGCTCAGGCCGATGCCGAGATCGGCCAATCGATGGAGGCCGGAAACGACGCGGTGATCGGTTCCATCCATGATCAACTCTTGATCAATGGAAATGTTGAGCAACTCACCGCTAAGCCCCTTCTCCTGCAGACGTAATGACAATTGTCGGGCAAAGCAGCGATCCACGACCTGGGCGCGGGAAGCCGTGAAAGCGATCGCTCGATCGATCCCATTGCTTTGCCACTCGCTCAGTTGCCGACAAAGATTATCAATGAGCCAGCTATTAAGCTCTGAGATCAACACGGCCCGTTCCGCCAAGGCTGCCATCCCCTCCAAATCGAGAGATTGGTCGTCGCGATAGGACCATCGAGCATCGCCACGGACATTCGTCATGCAGTTAGATGTGAGATCGAAAATCGGCTGGAAGAGCATGGTTAGATCGCGCGTTGCCAAGGCGTGTCGAAACTCCTCCTGCATCGCCAGCTCTTCCGCGATCTTTCTCGCGGCCGATTTATCATGGAAGCAAAAGCCATTACCGCCCCAACGATCCGTCCGTCGCAAGGCTGCTTCAGCGCGCTCCAACAAGAGCTCAGCGCGATAGCCATCCTCTGGATAGAAAGCAACGCCGATGCTGGCCTGAAGCGTCTCATTACCTTGTCCGATGCGAAGCGGTTCCTGGATCTGCTTTAGCATGAACTGGGCAAGGCGATGAAGTTCGAGCGGATCGCCGGAGAAAGGATGGATGACGGTAAAGCGGTCCTCAGCCGAACGGACAAATGCGTTGGACAGCCGAAAGTTGTCCTTTAACCTGGACAACATCGCCCCTAACGAAACTTCGAGAGCCTTGTCACCATATTGGGATAACAAGTCGTCATAGGTATCAATCCGGAGCACGAAAACCGCGAGCGCCGTTGCGGTTCTGCGCGCCATCGCGAGATCATGCTCGAGCCAGACTTTCAAAAACGTCGGTAACGGTGCTAAGGGCCAAGCTGCTGTGCCGGTGGCCGACGACCGCTGATCCTTGGTAATCATACGCATTAACGATGCCTCGATTGGTCAAAATGACTGCACCGATCAGACATATCGGCATCAGGCCGATGAGTTGCCTCGCTGCATGACCAATCAGTTACAAGCTTCGTGCCATGCATAAGTGGAGCGCTAATTTATTGTTTTATAATCGTTTTTTTCTTTGAAGATCAGACAGCATTCTGGCCTCGCACCAATAATGTTCTCAATTTGAGACACATAATTGAAATTAACCCTGCTTTGGATCGATGCCCCAAGCTTTCAGTTTCCGGTAGATCGTCGCCGGCGCTATCTCAAGAAAGACCGCAGCTTTACGCACATCACCATCACATAGGCCAAGTGCCTGTTCGATCGTTTCGCGCTCGACATCAGCAAGAGGTCGAATCTGATTGGCCAATTGATCGAGGGCGGGCGGCAATTGGATCTTTTGTCGGGTTGCATTCGGCGCCGCCGGCGCAACAGGCGACAAGGCTGCATGGTTTAAAGCGCTCAACATATTGGCGTCGATTACCGCGTCTTGATGCATGACGATGGTGTGTCGAACAACGTTTTGCAGCTCGCGGACATTGCCAGGCCAGGGATGTTGCTTAAGCGCCCGACCTGCCTCTTCCGTCAAATGATCGAAAGCCCGGTTCTCTTGTTCAGCAAATGCGCGGAAAAATTCTTCTGCGATCTCGATGACATCGTCGCCCCTTTCCCGAAGAGGCGGCAGCTCGATCGGGACGACGTGCAAGCGATAAAACAGGTCTTCGCGAAACCGGCCCTGCTGCACCTCGGTTCTTGGCTCACGATTGGTGGCGCAGACGATGCGAACATCCACCTGCTCCAAACCACTGCCGCCAACCTTGGTGAATTGACCGGTTTGCAGGAAGCGAAGCAGCTTGGTTTGAAGCTGCAGATCCATCTCGCAGACTTCATCGAGGAAAAATGTGCCACCATGGGCCTGGCGGGCAGCGCCATCACGCTCGGCAAGAGCACCGGTGAAAGCACCTTTGACATGGCCGAAGATCTCGCTCTCCATGAGATCATGGGGAATGGCGCCGCAATTGAGAGGAACGAACGGGCCTTTTCGGCCACTTAGATCATGGATTGCTTTTGCAGCGACCTCTTTTCCCGTGCCGCTTTCGCCGGTGAGGAACACAGTGGCTTTGCTGCTCGCCGCACTCTCGATCGACCGATAAACGCCCTGCATCTTCAAGCTCGACCCGATGAAACCTTGAAAATGATGCCGGTCGAATTCCTCACGATAGGTCTGAACAACGACCTCAAGTTCTCGCCGCTCAAGCGCATTATTGAGCGTGACCTTGAGACGCTCGGCCTGAAATGGCTTCACCAGAAAATCGGTGGCCCCTGCACGCATCGCTTCGATCGCGGTCTGCATCGATCCATGAGCGGTGATCACCACAACAGGCATCGTGAGACCACGCTCTCTAATAGTCCGGAGAATATCGAGACCATCAGCATCGGGTAATTTCAGATCGAGCAGGAGAGCGTCAGGCGCGTCATCCAACGCTTCAAGGGCTGCTTTTCCGGTTTCGACATGATGGAGCTTGTAAGGTTCGTCGCGCAAGAAACCTTGGTAGGTCCGCGCAAGCGCTGTCTGGTCTTCAACCAGGAGAATATCAGCCGTGGTCATGTCGGATTGTCGATCAATCGGCACTTTGGAAGGGAGAGCGTTGCGGTCGTACCGTCACCGGGTCTGCTGGCAAGGAGTAGCTGCCCTTGATGCAGGTTGGCAATCCCTTTGGCAATATGAAGGCCGAGGCCCGTTCCTTCAGCTTTGCCGCTTCGGACGAAAGGATCGAACACGCGTCCGATCATCTCCTTCTCAATCCCGCAGCCATCATCCCGAACCTCAACATTCAGATCACCGTCATCGCTCTTGCGGCGACTGATCGAGACATGGCCCCCATCGTCGGTAAACTTCACCGCATTACTCACGATATTTAAAAGAAGGCGCTGGAGCCGCATCGGGTCACCGCGCACCATCACCGGCTGCTCGTCGATGTCGAGCGCAAAATGCTTCGATGAGCCCCCAGGTAACCGACAGGCCATCGATACGATTCGTGACAGCATCTCATCGACATCGATCGGCTCCTCATGAAGTTCCAACTGCTCCGCTTCCAGGGCAGATGCCTCCAAGAGATCAGTAATCAGCGCCAAGAGGAAGTCGCTGTTGTCCGATATGTCCTGCAGAAACCCGTCACGCTCTTCTTTCGGCAAGTCCCCTTTCAAGATCTCGGCATTGCCCATGATCACCTGCAACGGGGTTTTTAGATCATGGCTGATATTCGCAAGGAAGGCTGCCTTCTCACGCAGCGCGTTCTCAGCGCGATCCCTCGCCTGTTCCGCAGCGTCATAAGCAAGCGACAACTCATTTCTCTTCTGAATGATTTCACGCTCAAGAGTCGCAATATCAGTCTCATCGCGCAACACAAGATGCAACAAACCGGGTTCATCACCGGGCACGATCTCAAGAGAGAACACCCGGTCATCGGCAGGATTTCCCGCCCCCCAGCTGATCCTAGGCAGGGAAAATGAGGTCAGAGCGCCGGTCACGATCTCCTTCAAGATCTCTTCCAGACCGGCCAGGGCCGGGATCGCCTCCATCGCCTGAACCCCCGGCATCAGCCAATCGACGAGTTTGCCGTGACAGGCGATGACGGTGAAATCAGGATCGAGGACGATGACACCGAGACGACCGCTATCCAATAATGGCTGACTTAGCGCGACCAATTCTGCTCAACCGCCTCCATGTGCCAGCAAGCCATCGATGCCTGTCCCATCTTACCTCGTCGCCCTTTGCACCAAGGATGCGGCATCAGCGGTCCCTGCTTTTTCATTCCAACGCCACATAGCCGGAGCAACCTTCATGCCAACCCGGATCTAGGCACCAATTTCCAGGATCCGGCGATACATCGCATGGAAAACCGCGATCACTTCCTCGCCGGTCAAGGCTGAGGTTTGAATAACTTGCCCACCAAAATTCCGGACTAGCTCCGCCCCATCCGCGCGCTCTTCCTTGGCCACGAGATCTGACTTGTTGAGCGCAAAGACAACGGGCCTTCCCGGTCGATACGCCAGGAACTTTTCGGCATGGCTGGTCATGGAGGCCAGCATATCGTCTCTCGTCAGATCACCCACAATCAGGGCGCCAGATGCGCCGGCGATATAGCTCTTCACCAATTGCTCGCCGTATTGGCTTCCTTCAACATCCCAGATGCTCTGCTCGACCTCGATCTCCTCACTGCCGACCTCGATCTTACTTTGGTGCTGATGGATCTTCGCCCCGGCGGTCGCGACATAGTTGTCGGAAAATTCATTGCAGGTATATCGGCGAACGAGCGATGTCTTACCGACCGAAAAGTCACCGAGGATGCAGAGTTTTCTTTGCCGTTTAGCGTTCGACATTGTCGCCTTCCACCGTCATTCCATCCTCAGCTGCCACGCTATCTGGTGGCAAAAGCGTCATCTCGAACTCGACCCGACGATTGGCGCTTCCTCGGCCGGTTTGCTGACTGATGCGCTTCTCGCTGCTGCGCCCGACGGCGGCCAATCGCTCCGATTGGATACCGTACCCCTCAAGCCGCTGCGCGATCGTCTCAGCGCGCTCCAGCGAAATCCTCCCATTCGATCTCGCTTCACCGGTATCGTCAGAATAGCCGACGACCAAGATCCCGATAAGGGACGGCAGAGTTTTCAATTCTCGCGACATGCGCTCGAGCATGGCAAGAGCTTCTGCATCGTCGTCGAAGCGACTGCCTTCGTCGAACCAAAGGGTCTGCTGATCGATCCATGACTGAAAAGCACCTACCCTTCGTTCGTCTTCCGTCGGCAAGACCTTCTCAAACCGGTCGATCGCCAACCGTAAAGCGCCGGCATTTTGATCGATAGCGGCGGCGAGTTCATCCTCGATGGCTGAGGCCGATTGCGTCAGTTCGGCTTTCGTCGCCAGGCGACTGAGGTCAACTGACGATGCTGGCAGAGACTGCACCTTGAACTCAAAATCCGTCTCCGGAAGAGCCTCCTGTAAGCGCATGCGCAATGTCGTCAATGTCGCTTCATTAGGCGTCAGGCCGTCAATGCCGATCATCTCTTCGTCATCGCGATAACGAGCAGTCAGCGGATAACCGTTAAGGCTGGGCATTCCCTCGATCACCGCCCTTGCCTCCGTTTCGACACGATCGCGTTCCCAACGGCCATAGACATGCCACCCTAGTAGCCCGATACCGAGCAGCGCTAAAGCGGCAAGCAGAATCGTCCCCTTCTTTGACGGTTCCTTGAAGTTCGATTGTTTGGCCTGCAGCAGGGCTTGAAAACGTTTTTCAAGATCTTCAGAGAGTGCTGCCTGCTTGGCATCGTCGATGTCGTCGGGCGTGCTTAACGTGTCCCCCCAATCGGCAAGGAAAGCGCAAAAGGTGGCGTTTAGGGCCGTGTCGAAACCGGCGGGCGGCGGTCCCTTGGTCTTGATCGCGAGGATGACGGCGGGTGAGACTTGCAGGTGAAGCCTAAGATCGCCGACATGCAGGGTTCTGAGATCCTGCTCGGGCGATGAGCTCATGGCATCGCGAACGAACGCCATGATGGCGGTCAGGATGCTACCGAGGAGCTGGCTATCCATGCCACCCTGTTCCTCACCAGCCCCGGTCTGGGTCACTAAAAACCCCGTCTCCCGATTGATCAGCAGAAGATCGGTAATCTCGAAAGCAGCCCCTTCACTCAATAGGATCTCTGCTTCGCTCTGCCCCGTGACCTTGGCCTTGACCCTAGCTCGCCAGCGATCCACCGAAAGGCTTTGATCGAGTTTCTGGTTTAACTGCTCGACCATATCTCGAAAGGCATTGCGCACCGCAGCCGCGACCAGCCGGCCGGTAATCGGGTAGAGCGCATCGACCATCATATCGCGCGAATTGTGGATTTCGGTTTTAATGCTTTGTAGAACGATCGGCGCAAGGGCGCCGGCCAAACGCTGGTAGTCCTGGACACCGGCATCGCGTAAAACATCGGCGATAAGCGGCACCAAGCTGGTCCGAAGTGCATCGTCACTACCGAGACGTGCTTCCAGCTGATCGAGCCGTTCCTGTTCCTCTTGGAGCAATAAACGACGTAATTGCTCACCCGTTGTCTGATTGTCCAGAGGATCAGTCATCAGATCAGCCTGGCTCACCGCTTCTCTTGGCTCTCGACGCAATGTCTGCGAGATAGGACTGCAGCGGCTCGCTCTTTGAGAGACGATGGCGCAAGCCCTGCTCGTCGGCTAGGAGGGCTTCGACCATCCCAAGCAGACGCAGATCCAGTCGTTCGGTTTCAACGCGCTGCGCCTGCTCAAGCTCGTCAACCCGGGCGCTCAATGCCATGATCAGGGCTGACTGATCGGCAAGGGTTTGGTCCAGACGACCGACCGTTTCTTCATGCTTCGCCGACTCATCGGCGATCACGGGGCCGACCAGAAGATCGCGGATGCGCGCCATCCGCTCCGCTTCGCTGAGATTGAGGGCCGCCTCGGAGGAAGTAGTTGTTGTTGATTCCGTCATGGGTTCAATTCTTTAGAAAGTGGCTTGCATCCGGGTATCGTAATCGACGATCTCATCGGAGCTTTCAGCACCAGTATTTCATTCCGAAGTTACAAAACACGTCATTATGTCTCGCCTTGTAATGCAAAACGTCTTTGTGGCCAACCACCAAGCGCAGTTTGTCATTCCGGCATGATCTCGATCGTTCAAAACCACGATCGGGATGCCTCAAGCTCTTGTTGAAAGGCGGGATCAGCGATATCGATCAGCGCCTTGGCCCGTTCGCTCAGCGACTTATGCCGAAGATCAGCAACGCCATGTTCGGTGACCACATAATCCGCATCGATGCGGACACAGCTGACAACGTCATTTCTAAGGCTGGCCACAATGCGTGATATACTGCCATTTCTTGCCGTCGAAGGCAGGGCCAGGATTGAGCGGCCATGGGTCGCGAGGTTGGCGCCCCTGACAAAATCCGTGAGCCCACCACCGCCACCGACTTGACGGCCGTCCACCGACTCGGCATTGGCCTGGCCACTTAAATCGATGGAGAGAACACTGTTGATCGCAACCAGGTTGTCGAGTGCGGCCAAGCGTCGAACATCGTGGGTCATGCTGACAGGAAGCACCTGAAGATGATCATGCCCATCCGCCCAATCATAGAGCCGCTTTGTACCGAGCACGCTCGTACAGACCATCGGGCAGGCAGGATCGAGCACGCCCGTCTCATATAGACCGATCATCGCCTCGCTAACGATGCCGCCATAACAGCGCAGCTTTCGATGGGAGGAGAGAGCCTTGAGCACAGCGTTTGGCACCTTCCCGATACCCACCTGCAGATGATCGCCGTCACGCACCAGTCCAGCAATATGGGTAGCAATGCGTATCGCGACAGATGAAGGCACCACCGCCTCGATCGATGGCAGCAGGTGATCGGTTTCAACGATGTAGTCCAACCGGTCTTCTTCAAGCTCGATGCTTTGGGTAGGTCTTGGCAAGGATGCATTGACTTCGGCAAGGATGCATTTTGCCCTGTCCAGAATGGTTGGCACGAAGTGAACCGAACTGCCGAGCGTAAACATGCCTTTTCGCTCAGAGGGCCGGACCTGAATAAGCGCCAAATCGATCTCGAGCGAGCGGAGATAGGCGTCCATGCCACTGTAGCTAAGCGGCATCAATCGAACCTTGCCTGCCTGATATGATGCGTTCGTCTCCGGTGTGACAAAGAGACCGGTCGCCCTCGCCTCCGTATGCCAACCAGCAAAGTCGGTTCGATTGACGCCCGGAATTTGACAAGAGACATAGCTAACGCCAGCGCTAGCCGACGGGACGGCTTCAAGCGCCTTGATGAGATCAACAGGCTCACCGCTGGCCCCTTGAACGAACACCGTCATTCCGGGTTTGAGCAAACCTGGCAGCGCTTCTGCATTGATCAGTACCGGCATCGTTTTCCAGGCGCTTTCGCGTGCGAATGAGGTCTCTAGGTGAATTTCGGCTTGCGCTTTTCCATGAAGGCGTTTCGCCCCTCGATGTAATCAGCACTCTCAAACTGTCCTTTGATCAAGGCCAGGCTGGAGGCGGTCTCCTCATGGGCACCATCGGCAACCTCACTGAGCATTGCTTTGACAGCCTTGATCGTTGCTTGGGACAGCTCTGCAAGGTGCCTGGCAAATCGATAGGTTTCGGTCTCCAGGTCGTCAGCCGTCATCAGGCGCGTGATCAAACCGATACGCAACGCCTCATCCGCATCGACCACATAAGCGCCCATCAACATTTCTTTGGCCTTGGACGGACCGACCAGATCGGCCAGGCGTTTGGTCTCTTTCAGTGAATAGACCAGGCCAAGTTTCGCCGGCGGAATGGAAAATCTCGACGAGCGATCAGCGTAGCGAAGATCACAGCAAAGCGAGAGAGCGCAGCCGCCGCCGAAACACACGCCTTGGATCATCGCAATCGTCGGTTTTTTGAGATCGGCAACCGCCTGATAGGCGGCACCGACAACCTTGCTATAGGCATGTGCAGTCTCCGGCGAGGCATGAACACGGCCGAACTCGCTGATGTCAGCGCCCGCCGAAAATGCGGTCTCATCGGCACCGCGAAGGACCATGACCTTGATCCGATCATCACGGGCCACGTCATCAGCCCACTCAGCGATGGCCCGCCACATGGCTTCGTTCATGGCATTGCGCTTGTTGGCCCGGTTCAAGGTAATCGTGGCAACGGGGCCAGTTTTTTCCAGCCTCACCAACTCTGTCGTCATGTTGTCTTCCTCATTCGGCCAAACGTCGCGTCAGTTGGCGTCCGTGCTCCGCAAAAATGCACGATGACTATCGATCAACGCGGCCGCAAAGTCGCTCCTCGAATGCCATGACTGCCAGACCTTGAAAACAAGTTGTCGCAGATCTTCGGCTTCGGCTTCCTGCCAAAGGATGGAGGTCACACCCTTAGCCTCGATCACATCAAGCACCTCTTTCTCTTCCCAGGCAAAGACGTCCTGCAGATGAAGGCTGAAGTCGCGAACGGCCTCTTCCAATACATGCCTCAGCTCATCATCCAGACCTTCAAAAGTCGACAATCCGATCGACATCTCGGTCAGGACCATGGAATGTCGCATCAACACATGATGGGAAGCAACCTCGTCGAGACCGGAGGCATGATTGACGGCGGCATGCCCCCAATCGGTTGCATCGATGTCGCCATCGGCGAGTGCCCTCAGCACCCTCCCCGTCGGCTGCTGAACGACCTCGCTCCCGGCCTCGCGCAAGAGATCGCCGACCAGACCGCCTGGCGACCTGATCTTCACGCCTTTAAGATCAGCAACATTTCTCAACGGCAGCATGGCCGGCATCCAATCGGGCGGCCAGTAGATAGGGCCGATGAAGTAAAGACCGTTCTTGGCGTAAAGCTCTCGCACCAGGTCCAGTCCGCCGCCTTCATCGAACCAGCGATCGCGCGCCGCCGGATCCGGATAAGCGGCAAGCGTATCGCCGAGGATGGCAAAGGCCGGATCCAGTCGTGCGAAGTAAGAAGGTGTGTTGTAATGCCCCTGCAGCAAGCCTGCCGCGATCGCGCGGGGCGTTTCATCATTCGGGACGATCTTCCCTGCCGGCAAGATCTCGATGTCGATGCGGCCGTCCGTCCGTTCCCGCAGCCTTTCGGCAAACCCCACCAATTCGCGCGTGACCAGTCCGTCTTCATGTTGAAAGGATTGGATCGTCCAGGTCTCACCGGCAGCAGAAATCGGCATCACGCAACCGACGAGTGCGCTAACGACGACAAAAACGCGACGTGCCAACCCTGTCATTTTCCCGCCTTGACGGCTTTTTCGACACAACTCTTCCGGACATCAACCACCGGCCGGATGTCGTTGCTGGACATGACTATATCATGCGCTCGCAGCGATGCGACGACTTTTCGGGACAAGGTGGCACGGAGCGCAACGAGGTAGGCCGTTTCGGAAACGGATCGCCCAAGAAACGTCAGCCCAGCAATCCGTCACCAACGGATACCCGTCAACGACCAGCCCGCAAGAACCCGGGCGCGTACCATCCCGCCAACGCCAACGGTCCAAACCAACTGAGGTGGCCATGCCACCTAGTGGATTTCCATAGGAGGTTTACGCGGCACCAGCCCTTTCCCCGCCCAACCGCCCAATTTGGTGGGATACTGCCGGTGGTTAGATGGGGGAGAGGGCTGGATCGACCTGACCAGGAAACGCTTTAGGGGCGGACGCTTTCGGATAGCCAATCGATGGCAGCTTGGGCGCCGCCGCGACCATGGGGGATGCCCAACGCACCGAGCCCAATTTCGATCGTCGAGAGCGTGCCCATCATCATCGGCGCATTGACATGCCCCATATGGGCGATGCGGAAGGCTTTGTCAGTAAAATCGCCGATCCCGATTCCGAGGACCACGCCGCATTTTTCGCGGCAATAGGTCAGGAGCTGATCGGGGTTCCATTGATCATCCGTCAGCACGGTGGTGACGGCATTGGACCGTTCGGCAGGTTCGATGATGTTCAGCGAAAGAGCGCCCGCTTCGCTCCAGGCCAAGACAGCGCGACGCACCGCTTCAGACAATAACCGGTGCCGCTCGAAAACATGTTCCAGGCCTTCCTCGGACAGCATCGTCAAAGCCTGGCGCAAGGCGAACAGCAGATGCTCCGGCGGCGTGCCGCAGTATTTTTGATAGTGAAGCGGCCCTTCCCTTTGCGTCCAATCCCAATACCGCGTCCTCAAATCGGCGGTTTGATGCTTTTCAATGGCGCGTTTATTGGCTGCAACGAAGCTCAGCCCAGGCGGTGTCATCAGGCCTTTCTGCCCGGCCGCAACGGTCACATCGACACCCCATTCATCCATGTTGTAGGGCATGATGCCAAGGGATGCGATCGTGTCCACCATGAACAAGGCAGGATGTCCTGCGGCATCGATCGCTTGTCGAATACGTGGGATATCGTTGACCACGCTTGAGGCTGTGTCGACTTGCACCACGAGAACCGCCTTGATTTCACCAACTATATCAGCCCGAAGTCGCGCTTCGACCATCGACGGATCGACGGAACCTCGCGGCTTGCCGTTAAGCACCTCGACCTCTACCCCCATCATGGAGGCCATTTCCCCCCAACCGATGGCGAAGCGACCGCTCTCCAGGACCAACACCTTGTCACCGCGTGAGAGCACATTGCTGGCGGCAGCCTCCCAGGCACCATGTCCGTTAGTCGCGTAGATGTAAGTCCGTCCTTCGGTCCGAAACACCTTTCTCAAGTCGCTGAGCAAACTGTCCGTGGTCTTTTCAAGGTCACTGCCGTTGTAGATATCGACGGCCGGCCTGTGCATCGCGCGCAGAACCTCGTCCGGGACTGTCGTCGGACCTGGAATGCTCAGAAATTCACGACCATTTCGGACGGACATGGCGGGCTGATCCCTTTGATTTATAGAGGTCGGCAAAAGATGTTGGATGTGCTGAAAGGACTTAGAAACATCCATCGCATTTTGTCGAGTGATTCGTTCGCGAATCGACGGCAAAAACAAACGGCCTCCCGAATATCGAGAGGCCGTTCTTGTATCAACGCCAGCAAATCCTGGGATCATACCAGGCGATCTTTACTACGCCGTCGCTAGGTCAACAAAGTGGCCGCGCCACCGTGTCACTAGAAGTCGAAGTCACCGATATTGTCCTTGTCGAAGATGAACGGCGCGCCGAGCAGGATCTCGCTGCCATTGACCACCGGCAGGGTACCGAGCTTGCCGGCTTCGACTTCGGTGGCACCTGGTGCGAGCTTGCCATCGGCGATGGCGCGCATGACATAGACCGACGCGTAGCCGAGATCGACCGGGTTCCAGAGCACCGTGGATTTGACGCAGCCTGATTCGGTGTAGGGCTTCATCGCATTCGGTGTCGCCAAGCCGACCACAGCGACCTCACCGCAAAGCTCGGCCTGGGTTACGGCTTCTGCCGAGGCTGGCGTGGCCACACTGGTCATGCCGAAGAGGCCGTCGAGATCCTCACCGTATTTATTGATCAGCGTGGTTGCCTGATTGAAGGAGAGAATATTGTCCTCCTGCGCCTCAACCGTCTCCAGCCATTCGAGGCTCGGGAAACACTGCCCCGCATAGGCCCACATCTCAGCGATCCAGCGCGCCTGGTTTGGCGTGGTGAAGGTGCTGGTGACAATCGCGAAGCTGCCATCCTCACCGATCTCGGCGACGATGCTGTCGACCATCGCCTTGGCGATACCGTTGAACTCAGCCTGATTGACAAACCATTCACGCGCATCAGGTTCAGAATTGGCGTCGTAGCCGACGACGTGAATGCCTTTGTCCAGGGCCTTCTTCAAGACAGAGGCAATCGCAACAGGATCGTTTGCCGCGAACAGCAGTCCATCCACACCCTGGGTGATGAAGTTATCGAGAAACGTGATCTGGTCGTCGATATTCGCTTCCGTCGGCCCATCGGTAGTGACATTGACATTACCGAGTTCGGCCGCCGCTTCCTCCATCCCTTGGGTGGTCGCCGCAAAATAGCCGATGCCGATCAGTTTCGGCACGTCCATCAAGGTGATGTCTTTGCCGGTGAGATCGGGAGCACCCGTCGCCTGGCCACCATCATAATCCTTGGCGACAACCGTCGGCGCAGCGCCGGCTTCACAGCCAAGCGGGCTCACATCCAATTCGTCGGCGCCATCCCACCGATCAGCAGCATAGGCGACACTTGCGATCATCGACAGCGTCGCCGCGACCGATACAGTTTTCAACATAACAAACCTCCCTTGTTGTTGATGGCATCTTCTGTCGATACCTCTCTTGGTCAATCCTGCATTGCGACCGCAACACATGATCCTTCATCGCTGAGATATAGCATGTTCGATTTCTGAGGTTAAACGTTGCATCCCCCTTGGAAATCAAATGATGTGATCATACCACCTCCTAATCATGACCCTCTTGCCGCCGTTGAATAAAGTTCGTCAGCAGGATGGACAGGATGAGGACCGTGCCGATGACGACGATGGTCGCATCACCTTTCACGCCGGTGAGCGACAAGCCGTTTTTCAAAAGCTGGATCATGATAAACCCTAGCACGGTGCCGGTGATCGTTCCAACGCCACCGAAAATGCTGGTGCCACCGAGGACGACGGCGGCGATCACGTCAAGCTCCAGCCCGGTGCCCATATCAGAGCGCGTGGTGCTGACTCGGGAGACAAAAATACATGCCGCAAGCGATGCCATAAACCCGGACAATGTATAGATGATCAGTTTGTAGCGATCGACCGGGATGCCGGAAAATCGAGCACCCACTTCGTTATGGCCGATCGCATAGAGCGACCTGCCAAAGCTGGTATAGGCGAGCACGATCCAGGCGATGATGATCGCGATCAACAAGATCCAAAGCTGGGTCGGCACACCCGCGATGTCGCCTTGACCAAGCTGGAAGAACCAGTCGGGATAGCCGCGTACCGAACGTGCCTGGCTGATCCCTTCGGCGAGCCCTCGATAAAGCGCCAGGCTCGCAAGCGTCATGATTAGCGGCGGCACATTAACCCGCGTGATGAACCAGCCATTCACGAAACCGGCAAAGGTTCCGGCTGCGATCGCTACCGCCAATGCGGCTTCGAGTGGCAGTCCCATATTTTTCCAGCTGACGCCCAGGAGAATGGCCGTAAGCCCGAGAATGGATCCCACGGACAAATCGATGCCAGCGGTGATGATGATGAAGGTCATCGGCAAGGCAACCAGCCCCACCTCCGCCATCAAGCGTCCTTGGTTCAGAAGGTTTTCTGTGGTGAGAAAACGATCGGTCTGGGTTGCCAGCAAGAACAGCGCGATCACCAGGATAAGGGCGAGTATGACCTCATGCCTGAACCAGTGAAGCCAAGAGGATGTAGCGGATGGGCCTCCGTTATCGACCGCTTCCATCGTCATCGCCCCAACATTTGACGCTGCCTGCGCCAGAGATCGGCGAGCACGGTCAGGAGGATGAGCACACCCTGCACCGCCCGAAGCCAATAGGGTGACAGATTGACGAAGATCAGCGAGGAACCAATCGCCGCGATCAGAATGGCGGCCAGCGTCGAGCCCACCACCGTGCCGACCCCACCAAGAATACTGACACCGCCGACGACCGAAGCGGTAATGATGGTGAGTTCGAGATTAGGTGGCACGGTTGATTGAATGACCGAGAGCTGGGTTGCAAAAAGCACGGCGGCAATACCAACGAAAACACCATGAATGGCAAAGACCGTCATGATGGTGCGCTTGGATGAGATGCCCGACAGCCTGGCAGCCTCGGCGTTGCCGCCAACCGCATAGATCGCGCGGCCGGTCGCGCTGTAGCGCATCCAGGCAGCGGCCAGGATCGTCAAGATGATCATGAAATAGATCGGCATCGGAATACCGAACGGGCGCATCTGTGCAAGCCCATAGCCCGCCGGCAGATCGGTGATCCAGGCTCCCGCGGTGACGCTGATCAGCCCGCCTTTCAGAATACTCAGCATCCCAAGCGAGACCACGATCGACGGGATCCGAAGGTAGGCGACCATGAAACCCATGATCCCGGTGACGGCGGCGCCGACCACCAGGGGAACAAGCCAGCTCACGATGATGGGATAGCCGTTAACGGCGAGTGACCCGCTGATCGTCGCCAGAACGCCAATCAGCGAACCAACGGAAATATCGATATTACCGGAAATGATGACCATCGACATGCCGATCGCAGCCACCGCGATGTAGGCATTGCCGAGAAAGATGCTGCTGAGATTGCGCTCAGCGATATAGCGCGGATTAATCAAACCGACGATCACGAACAGCCCAATGATACAGAGTAGCAGGATTAGCTCCTGCCCTGCTAAGCCCTTAAGAACGCTTTTTTTGTTTCCAGAGATCGGCGTGATGGCTTCGCTTGTGCTGGCCATGATCAAGCACCGACCATGTTGGTGATGGCGGCGGATGCAGTCGGTGAGGACGTTCCCCCCATCATCGCCGATGCTACGATTTCTTGAGTAGCGTCCCGGCGATCGAATTCGGCGACGAGATGCCCCTCGCGCATCACCAAAATACGATCGCTCATCCCCATGATCTCCGGCAACTCGCTGGAAATCATCAGGATCGCAAGACCTTGTTCAACAAGCTCACCCATCAGTCGGTGGATTTCCGCCTTCGCCCCGACATCGACGCCACGAGTCGGTTCATCCATCAGGAGCAAGAGCGGTTCACTTGCCAGCCATTTGCCCAAGACAACCTTTTGCTGGTTGCCACCGGAAAGCTTGTTTGCGACCTGCTCAGTACTACTCGCGCGAATGCCGAATTTTATGATACTCTGCTCTGCCAGTTTCCGTTCGGCTACTCGGTCGATGAAGACACTCTTTCTCAGACGATCCAGAACGGCAAGTGAGACATTCTCTCGAAGTTTCATGGGTCGAATGAGGCCTTGCTGCCCTCGATCCTCGGGCACATAGGCGATGCCCAGGGCCTTGGCCTGACCCGGGCTTTTAATCCTGACGGGTGCCTGATTGAGGACGATCTCGCCGGAGGACGCAGGCGTCACGCCGAAGATGACCTGGGCAAGTTCGCTTCGCCCGGACCCGACTAGCCCCGCAAGGCCGACAATCTCACCCGCCCGAACCTGAAAACTAATCTCGTTGGTGAGCGGTCGTCGATTGAGATTTTTCACCTCCAGGACAACCTCGCCGATCTTAACGTCCGCCTTTGGAAAGAGCGCATCGATGGTACGCCCCACCATCATCGTGATAAGATCGTCCTTGTCGGTTTCCGCAACAGGCTTGGTCGCCACATAACGACCGTCCCGCAGGACGGTCACCCGATCGGCAAGTTCGAACACCTCCTCCAGGCGGTGGCTGATATAAACCACCCCGACACCCCGCTCCCGCAGCCGTCGAACGATCCCGAACAATTGCTCGACATCCGCCTCCGTCAACGCTGCCGTCGGTTCATCCATAATCAGCAGCCGCGCCTCGCGGGATAGCGCCTTCGCAATCTCCACGCGCTGACGATTGCCGATCGATAAGGAACCGACAACCGAGGTCACATCGAGGCCATGGATATCCAGTGATGCGAGGATTTCTCTCGCGCGCGCCTGCATTGTCGCCCAATCGATCCTGCCAAGCCGCGTCCGGGGTTGATGCCCCATGAAAATGTTTTCGGCGACCGTCAGCTCAGGAAACAACAGCAATTCCTGATAGATCGTTGCAATACCCGAAGCTTGTGCTTCAAGCGGACTTTTGAAACTGACATCGTGGCCATTGACCAACATCGAACCTTTGTCGGGCTGATAAACGCCGGAAACGATTTTGATCAACGTCGATTTGCCAGCACCATTCTCGCCAAGAAGCGCGTGCACTTCGCCCGGCATCACCTCAAATTGCGCATCGTCGAGCGCCCGGACGCCAGGGAATGATTTGCTGACGTTCTTGAGTTCAAGAATGGGCGTTATCATCCCCGAGATTGAACCTCCCTTGATTGTTCATCAGTTGCGCAGTTTTTCAGCTCTGCCGTCAAGCCCTTTTTTGTAAGATGCGACGGACACCCAGATGAATTTTTCTAGGTAGACAAAACATCACGTCATCTGCCCCTTTGCACCAGCAGCAGAAAATGTGGATAGTAAGCCGCATAACAACAGCAGCTCAATCGGAGGCATCATCCATGGCAAAGGCTGGATCAAAGCGGCGGAAAGTCATTATCACCTGCGCGGTAACCGGCTCTATTCATACGCCTTCGATGTCACCCCACCTGCCAAAAACACCGGATCAGATCGTTGACGGCGCAATTGGCGCTGCCGAAGCGGGGGCCGCCATCCTACATCTTCATATGCGTGAACCCGCCGATGGGCGCCCGACGCAAGATCCGGAGGTCTTCAAGCAATGCCTGCCTCGGATCAAGCAGGCGACAGCGGCTGTCGTCAATATCACCACAGGCGGCGCCCCCAGCATGACCCTTGAGGAACGGCTGCAACCGGCCTTGCAATGCAAGCCCGAAGTCGCCTCCCTCAATATGGGGTCGATGAATTTTGGCCTGTTCCCGATGCTGAAGCGCTTCAAGAAATTCGATCATGAATGGGAGCGGGAGCATCTCGAAGCCAGCCGCGATCGCGTCTTTAAGAACACCTATAAGGACATCGCCTATATCCTCGAATCATGCCGTGCTAACCAAACACGCTTCGAATTCGAATGCTATGATGTCGGTCATCTCTATAACCTCGCCCATTTTCTTGACGAAGGATTAGTGGAACCACCGCTTTTTGTTCAAACGGTCTTCGGCATCCTTGGCGGTATCGGCGCTCATCCAGAAGATATGATGCATATGAAGCGAACAGCGGATAGGCTGTTTGGGGATCAATATGTCTGGTCGATCCTCGCCGCTGGACGCCATCAACTGCCGCTCACCACCATGGGTGCTGCCCAAGGAGGCAATGTCCGCGTCGGCCTCGAAGACAGTCTCTGGCTTGGACCAGGCGAACTTGCGCCCTCCAATGCCGCACAAGTAACCGCCATGCGCCAGATCCTCGAAGGCATGCAGCTCGACATCGCCTCCCCCGACGACGCCCGCGAAATCCTCAGCCTAAAAGGTGGCGACCGCGTCAACTTTTGACGTGCGACCTCCTCGTTAACTTGCTCGACGACGGCGACGTTCACGTTTTGGAACGTCGGCGCTTTCGCCGGTATTTTTGACCGAACCGAGCTTGGTCTCGATCTCCTTGTAGGTCGGTGCGGCCTCGGACTTCGGCCGATCCGCCAACGCTAGTCGCATCGCCTCGACATGCTTGGGCGTCGTGCCGCAGCAACCGCCGATGATGCGTGCACCAGCATCGCGTGCGAGACAGGCATAATCCGCCATGATTTCTGGCGTACCGTTGTAGTGAGGCAGCATGTCAGCACCCATGGACGGCGTGCCACAATTGCCCTTAGCAACGATCACATCGCCAACGTCCGCAGCACGGGAAAGGCCGATCACCGAGTCCAAAAGCTGCGCCGGACCAATCCCGCAATTCGCCCCGAAGGCATGAGGATGCCAGCCCTTACGTTTGGACATAGCCAACGCGTCTTCCGGCTTGATCCCCATCATCGTACGCCCGGAACTATCGAAGGTCATGGTCGCCACATAGGGCAAGCCCACGCTTTCAACGCCCTTGATCGCCGCCGTCAGCTCCTCCTCGGAAAACATCGTCTCCAGCCAGGCAACATCAATGCCACCTTCCTTCAACGCTGCCGCCTGCTCAGCAAACGCGGCCTCAGCATCAGCAATACTGAATGAGCCAAGTGGCGCCAATACCTCACCCGTCGGCCCCATCGAACCCGCAATTATCACAGGACGATCAGCACGATCCGCAACCCCGCGAGCGAGCCGTGCGGCAGCCGCATTGATCTCCAGAACCCGATCCGCCGCATCGTGAAAGGCCAAGCGGCAGCGGTTACCGCCAAAGCTGTTGGTCAACACAATGTCAGACCCAGCCTCAACAAAGCCTCGATGCACGGACATCACCCGCTCGGGATGATCGACATTCCAAAGCTCGCCCGCCGCACCATTCGCCAAACCAAGTTCGAACAAACTTGTCCCCATCGCCCCATCCGCAAGGAGATAAGGACGCTCCGATAACAAGGCGGTCAGGCGGTCGGTCATACCTACGGTCCAGCTTGGGAAATGAGATCTCTCTATTGATGCCTATATAGCCAATTAGCAAGTCCTTCTGCAGCCGAACGCAGCTGCACCTGGTTACTGGACCTCGCCCAGGGAATCGGGGCGGAGGTGAGTTGGCTGAACAGTTAAGAAGTCTATGGATGTTTTCTTACTTAGGTTATGTCTGTCAGGCAGTCTGTCTAGAATAATAACTCAATATTATTACTTCAACTACGTGTCCTTAAACCGTCAAATCAATAATATCTTGAAATTTTATAATCATTACCGTTAAGAAAGTGTTAATGATGAGACAATCAATTTGAAGGCGACTTTGAGATGGATGAGGCTGGTGGCAATAGGCCAAGCCTGTTCATCAGCTACAGCCACGTGGACGAGGCTTGGAAGAAGAGATTCCAGACACAGCTCGAGGTTCTCGGCATGGAGGGTATTCTTGATGTCTGGGAGGATTGAAGCAGGTGACGACTGGCGTGACGAAATCGAGCGGTCAATCGAGAAGGCCGACAATGCCATCCTCCTGATCTCCGGCGAGTTCCTGACCTCCAAGTTCATTCCCGACGAAGAAATCGGCGTCTTCCTCGCAAGGCGCCATAAGGACGCCTGCGCGTTATTCCGATCCTTGTGAGATTATGCCCCGGTGCAAGGTCGATTAGCCCTCCAAGATCCAGATGCGCCACGCCGATGGTCCCGTGGTTGCGGCCAGTAGCGAGCATCAAATCAACGAAGACTTCGCCTCAATTGCCGAGGAGATCAGCGATCTTCTAACCAGGCTTGAAAAGAAGCCCAGGCTTGCGCCAACGCCCACTGAAACAACAAGGATCGACCTTGCGCGCCTACCCAAGGATGGCGAGTATCTTCTTGGACTAGATGACAAGCTTTCCAAGCCCGCCAACGCCCACGAGGATTTAGACTCCGCCAAGGCGCTAGTCCGCGAGTGTAGGTAGGGGCGGCGGAAGGGAGCGGTTGCGGAGCTGGAGGAAGAGCTCGGGCTCTGGCCTTTCTCTCACGCTCGTCATTGCCGGGCTTGACTAGGTAATCCACGTTGGTGCAAGGGGCCAGACGTCGTCGATTGGCTGATAGGCGGATGCCCGGGTCAAGCCCGGGCATGACGGACGTCGGGGTAGGCTAGGATGTTGCAGCCAGCTCTGACCCAAAGTCCAGCAAGTGCCGCCGGCACCTATTGGAGGATAGAGAGAGGGGTTGGGGTGAGGCGTTTGACGCCGATGGTTTCGCGGTTGATAACCTTTGCGACCCTTGGGGCGATGTCGTTTTTCCAATGGTCGCTTTCGTAGACGGCGGCGTAGAGGCGTTCGCGTTCGGCTTCGCTTTCAAAGCGGCGGATCCAGATATAGACGCTGTCGTCCCCCTCGCCACGAAAGCTGCCACCGATGACCATGCCCTTGGACACCTGGAACGGGATGATTTCTTGTTCCATCAGCGTCAGCCAGGCATCCATCTGCCCGGGGCGGATTTCATATTGGCGAAGTTCGTAAAAAGCCATGGTGGTTTCCCTGTTTTTAGCTGTTTCTCTGTGATCGGTTGCTAAGCGATTAGTTTCCCTGATCAGTGGCGAAACGCCAAGGGGGGCGTTCAATCCCATTGTCCTACTAGGAAAACTTGGGCGCATATCATCGACCCAGGCGCTTTCGGCCGAAAGTCATGAGGTGGTCACACCACCGCGCGGAAGTGTGTTGGTCGGAGGCCGCCGCCTTCGACGGCTTGGGCGAGGGCGCGGCGGCCTTTGGCCCATTCGGTGTAAATGATTTCGCCGGCGGCCTTGATGAGCTGTTCCTTCAAGGGGCCGTCGATCTGCTCGGATTCTTTTCGGGCGCGTTTTTCGTACCAGGTCTTTCGATCTAGGCTCTTGATGTCGGCGAAGCCGGCTGCTTTGAGCATGGATTCGGTGTCCGCTGCCGTTGCCATGGTAAAATCGAGATGGCCGTGCTGGCGGTAGGTTTCGAGGGCGGCCATCGCCTCATTACCCTCACCTTTCAGCCAATCGCTCATCGCAAGGATGCCGCCTGGTTTCAGGACGCGCTTGATGTCTTTGAACATGGCGGATTTGTCCGTCACATGAATGAGCGAGTCCTTGCTGAAGACGGCGTCGAGCGAGTGGTCATCGAAAGGGAGTGGCCCTGGTTCGACCAGCTTGAACGAGACGTTGTCGTCGAGCGCTGCCTCTTTGGCATTGGCTAGGGCTCTCTTAATTAGGGCAGATTCGATGTCGATGCCGTTCACTTTTGCCCCGCAATCCTTGGCCAGAACCATCGCAGGCCCGCCGGTGCCGCAGCCGATGTCCAAGAGGTGCTTACCCGCAAGATCGAGGCCTTCCACGATTTTCAAGACCTCGTCCCGGCCGCCCGGTGAAAGGAAGCCGGCACCCCATAGCAGGTGGAGACGGTCGATGAAGTGATCCGGGTATTGGGGAGACGTTGTCACATCGGGATCCGGTTGGTCATCTGATCAATCATTGCGGCCGCGAATAACCTCAATGACGGCATCGGTTACCTGCTTGGTTGTCGCCTTTCCGCCGAGATCAGGCGTGTGCAGCTTGGGGTCGGCCGTTACCCTGCAGACGGCTTTCATCAACCCGCGGGCCGCGTCGGCCTCGCCCAGGTGATCAAGCATCATGGAGGCGGTCCAGAACGTGGCGATCGGGTTGGCGATGCCCTTACCGGTGATATCGAAGGCGGAACCGTGGATTGGCTCGAACATCGAGGGAAAATGGCCTTCTGGGTTGATATTGGCGGTCGGGGCGATGCCGATCGAGCCGGCGAGAGCAGCGGCTAGGTCGGAGAGGATATCGGCCTGGAGGTTGGTAGCAACGATGGTATCGAGGGAGCTGGGGTCGAGGGTCATGCGTACGGTCATCGCATCGACCAGCATCTTGTCGACGGTGACATCAGGGTAGTCCTTGGCGACCTCGTTCGCGATATCGTCCCAGAGCACCATCCCGTAGCGTTGGGCGTTGGACTTCGTGACGACCGTAAGGAGGCGGCGCGGTCGGGAAAGGGCCAGCTCGAAGGCAAAGCGCATGATACGCTCGACGCCGCTTCGGGTGAAGATCGCGACCTCGGTGGCTATCTCTTCAGGCAAGCCTCGATGGGAGCGCCCGCCTTGGCCGGCATACTCACCCTCGGAATTTTCGCGCACGATCACCCAATCGAGATCCCCTTCCTCGACTTCGCGTAACGGGCTCTTGATGCCTGGCAGCAATTTTGTGGGTCGAACATTGGCGTATTGATCTAAGGGCTGGCAGATTGCGAGACGAAGGCCCCAAAGGGTGAGGTGATCGGGTACGTCGGGGGCACCCACGGCGCCGAAGAAGATCGCGTCGAATTTTCGGAGCTGTTCCGCACCCTGCGCCGGCATCAGCGCACCTTCACGCTTGTAGCGATCAGTGCCCCAATCGAAATCGGTAACATCGAGCTTGAACCCGCCATCCCTGTTCGCAAGGACTTGGAGCACATCGAGCCCGGCTTCGATCACCTCCTGCCCGATGCCATCACCTGGAATGGCTGCGATGCTGAAGGTCTTCATGGCAGTGCTTGGCACATGGGAGGCCGGTGGTCTGACTTTGGTGTACGGGCTACATCAATCATCGCTGGCTTTGCCTTCTACTAGACCCGACAGTTCAAAACTTTCAGAGGTGCTGTATTTCTTCCTTCACCCAACCTAGCACGATAACAGTCAACTGCTGCTGGCAGAAGATGCCAGCCTTGGTTCAATGTCGCTCCCCCTATCGCTTGGTGATAGGCCAATGTCGTTCGAACCATCGAAGTCGCGTCAGGAGCGTAAAGATGGGAAAGGCAAAGGCGAAGATCAGGAGCGTTCGAATACCATGATGGGTGACGACGAACGCTGGATCCATACCCATGCTCAGCGCGATAAGGCTCATTTCGGGAAATCCCCCTGGGATCAGGGCAAGGAGAAGCAGTGTCATCGGATAGCCGGTCAGGAGATGCAAAACGGCGGCAAAGATCAGGGTCAGGGCGAACATCATCAAGGCACCGCCGCCGCCGATGACGAGGATGCGCCCGATTGCACGAAGGGGAATGCCGCTGAAACGAGCACCGACCGACGCGCCGATGACCAATTGGGCTGCGGCCAGCATAAAGGCGGGCGGGCTCAGCGCTACCAAGCCTGTCAGATGTGCGGCTGTGCTGACCAAAAGCGGCCCCATGAAGGAGGCTGCCGGCAATCGGCATTGCTGTCCGACGAACCAACCGAGAGCGGCCATCGCGATGAGGCTTGCAAGATCGACCGGGCTGATCGCCTGTTCCGGCACTATCGGCGAAGCCACGGGCTCTATCGCAACAAAAAAACTCGTCATCAGCGGTATGGAGAAGATGATCAACACCAGCCTTGCTGAATGAAACATGGCAACGCTTCGAAGGTCACCACCCAGTTGGTCGGCGAGGATCGTCATCTCGCTCAGGCCGCCTGGCGTTGCCGCGAAGAAGGCTGTTTTGTGATCGAAGCCCGAGACCTTGCGCAGGTAAAACAGGATCGGCGCGCCAAGAGCGAGGACGTAGATTGGCATCGTCGCAACGCTTGGCAGCCATTTGATCACATCTTCGAACCGATCGCTGGTAAAAGTACTGCCGAGGATGATCCCGACGATGGCGATCATTGGCTTACGAAGGGATTGCGGCACGGCAATATCGGCCCCGGCGAAACTGCCAGCCATCGTCGCCGCCATGGCGCCGAGCATCCAGGCAAGCGGCAGATCAAACCAAGCGAAAACGGCCCCGCCGACGCCACCGATAAGCAGAGCAAGCAACAAGCGTCGGATCGTCGCTCGATCATATCGAGGCGGCAGCTTGGCGAGAAACGCGGTGAGCATGGGGTAAGACTAGGGCATTTTCCGATCGTTCGGAACCGGCCCATACTTCCTCCCTACGATCCACTGCGAGGATAGTCTTGGGATGGCCCTCCGGAGAACAAGCCGGCGCCACCGTCTTTAAAAACTCATCAGTATACCGTTGATCCTAGTGATCTTGGTGGGAATCAATGTCGTGGATAATCCACTAGCGGCCATTGCGGCAGCCAATTTCTTAGCAACAGGTGAGGCTAAATAAAGCCGATCTGACACTCGAAAGTAAGGATCGAACCGCCAGACCGGCTGAAATGACTTGGGATCACAGTATCGATTGACGATGGGCTATGTAACGCTAATCCAGGTGCCCGAACGACCGGCCAGGTGAACCTGACCGGCCGCTGGATTGCCCGCGCCCAACATGAACGACTTGGTGCCTGTTGCACCTACCAGATAGGAGGTTTTTTAACTTTTTTTTATACATTTTCCCTTAAAGCGCACTTCACCTATTTTTATTTCTCCTTGTCGTCAACGCTTTCGTCTGGGACCTTCTCCGGAAAGCCTATATGGCTCGTGATCAGCCGTATGAGATCGGTGATCCGGCGCGTATCGGTCTTGGCTTCGAGCTGTTTGAGCAACCAGCGTACATAATGGACCGAACGCCCTTCTTGTTCGGCATAGGTCTTGGTCGATATGCCCGAAGCAATGGCCGCCGCGAGCTTTGCTTCCGTTTTCGTAAGACGATAGAGCTTCGCCAAGGCATCAGCCTTCGGCACCTTATGCCGCTCCGGATCGGCAACAAAAACAGCGACCACGGGCAGATTTCCCAACCCTTCTTGAGCCATCTCGATGGATGGTAGTCGTGGGAGTGGCGTGGCCAGCAGCTGGTAGGCTCGACGCGATGATGGTCTGCTGATCGTCAACAGCCCACCTGGCTTGCTTCTCGGCCTTTCCCTGACATCGATGACCGATGCAATCAGCTCCACCAACCCCTTCTTCGTTTTGGTGTTGGTGGTGCTTAACTCACCGTCGATCGTGATGAGGCCGTCGCGCGCGGCCAGAAGTTCACTGGCCATGACGTTCTGCCACGCCACACGGCCCCGCTCATCAAGCAAGAAAACGCCATATCCCAACCTGTCGAACGCCTCGAGAGCTGCGTGCTCCCTAGCGTTACCCGCGATCCAACGCCGACGAAGCTGCAGGCCACGCTGCAAATGGGGCAGCAAGAGCCCTGCTCTATCCAACGTCTCCTGCCCGGCATGCTCTTGGCTTAAACCGAGATGACAGGAAGAGAACGCCAAAACGCCATCACCCAGGTCCAATATGGCGCTGATAATGTACCGATGACCGATGGGACGGAGAAACTCCTGATAAAACGCGTGTTGTCTGACAACAGTTTCATCCACCAGATCGCCGTCCGTCACGATCTTCCCGACATAGCTGGGAAAGGACCGATGCATTCTGATATCAAGCTTATGATAATGTTCCTGGTAGTCGCTGATAGACTCGGGTGCCACATTATGGCCGAAAAAGCGATCGATAGGCTTAAGCGCATTGTCAGTGAAGAATAAGGTGCTCCCGTCTCCATGAAGCAGCGTTGTCAATTCTTCGAGAACTCGGGGCCAACATTCGTCGTCAAGAGCGGCCGCATAGATGTGGTCGATCAGCTTCAAGACGCGATCAAAATAGCGATCCATTAAATAGTTTCTCGCCTTAAAATTGTTTTATTCATAAGAAATATATATTTACGCTAACCTTCTCTGCTTATTCCTTTAGAAAGCCAAGGTCAACAAGCCGGTCAAAGCTAGTTGAAAGAGCTGGTGGTCGCGTTCTGTTTGCGCTAGGAACCATCGCTTCTATGCTTAAAGGAGGAGAAGCCGTTGCGATCATCCGGACGTGCTGCTGACCAGCTGCGCGAGATCAGCCTCGAACCAGGTTTTTCACCGCATGCCGAAGGCTCCTGCCTCATTCGATGCGGTAACACCCATGTTCTCTGCAATGCCAGCGTGCAAGAACGTGTCCCTCCCTTCCTCCGCAATACCGGACGCGGTTGGGTCACAGCGGAGTATGGCATGCTGCCAAGGTCGACCGATCGACGTACCGATCGCGAGGCCGCAAGAGGCAAGCAGTCCGGACGAACCCAGGAAATCCAGCGTCTCATTGGGCGATCCCTGCGCGCGGTGACCGATCTTGAAGCGATCGGCGAGCGCCAGGTTATTGTGGATTGCGACGTGATCAGAGCCGATGGTGGCACGCGCTGTGCTTCGATCACCGGTGCTTATGTCGCCCTCTACCAAGCCCTTGCAGGATTGGTGGAAGCGAAGGAAATCCCTCTGATGCCGATCAGGGAGCCCTTGGCCGCGGTCTCTTGCGGTGTGGTGGAGGGCGAAGCCGTGCTCGATCTCGATTATCCCGAAGACAGTTCGGCCGAAGCTGATGCCAACTTTATCCTGACGGAATCAACCGGGATCGTAGAGATCCAGGTGACCGCCGAGAAGGACCCGCTGTCACCAGCCGATTTCGGCGCTATGCACCTTTTGGCGAGCAAGGGGATCAGCGAGCTGATCAGGCATCAGAGAATTGCCCTCGGTCTTGACGATCGCTGATGGCAAGACGGTTCAGCGAAGATCTGCTCGTCCTGGCGACCCATAACGCGGGTAAGCTCGCTGAGTTCCAGGGTTTGATGGAGCCGCTCGGTATCCAAGTGCTGTCCAGCGCCGAGCTAGATCTGCCTGAGCCCATCGAAGATGGATTGACCTTCGAGGCGAACGCCGTCTTGAAGGCCGAGGCCGCCGTTCTGCGCGCTGATCTTCCTTGTCTAGCCGATGACAGCGGCCTTGAGGTTTTCGGCCTCGATGGCGCGCCTGGTATTTATTCGGCGCGCTGGGGTGGACCGGACCGAGACTTCAAACTCGCCATGGGCCGCGTTCATGACGGTCTGGTCGAGCGCTTTGGTAGCTTTGATAAGGCCGATAAGCGTGCGCGTTTCATCGCCGTCCTTTGTCTCATCTGGCCGGACGGACATCGGGAAATCGTGGAAGGCGATATTCGAGGCGATCTGGTCTACCCGCCCCGTGGTGATGGTGGTTTCGGCTACGATCCGATGTTCAAGCCGGATGGCCAAAACCTCACCTTCGGCGAAATGCCGCCGGCGGCAAAACGCCAGCTCAGCCACCGCGCCCGGGCGACGGATCGTCTGCTCGAGAAATGCTTCCACCAGGGCTGATTTTTCGACGATAATGTTGCCAAGACACCCACCCGTGCAGGCGTCCAACGCTACGTTGTGTCAGGTATCTGGCGGGCGCCGATCAGCCGCTACTGCGTGAGTGGCGGATCGGTGCCGAACGCCGGATCACCTGGCGCAGACCGACCGAAAGGGTCGTCGCTCTCAAATGACGGGTCAAACGGATCATCGGCCACCTCGTCGATGAAACGCACGGGTGTAGGGTCGACTTCCTTAATGCTGCCATCCGCGACCTCAAGCACCGCAAGACCATGCTGCACCAACCCATCGGGATGCAAGCGGAACAAACCGGTCGCACCGGCAAACCCCTCACGATCCGTCAGGCTCTCTGGCGTGTAACTGCGATCGCCCAGATCGCGCTGGACAATCACCGCCAAGGCGGTGGCGTCATAGGCAAGACTTGCCAACGGATCCGGCCCCTCACCGAAATTATTTTCAAACCGTTGCGCAAAGGCGGCAAAGGCCTCAGGTGATGATCCTGCGAACCACCCTCCCGTAAGAGCCTCTTCCTGCAGCACGCGTGGATCGTCTTGCCAGCGGATGGTGCCAAGAAACTGAACGTCTTTGGGATCGACGTCGTAAAATGTCAAGAGAGAGGCCACCGAGCGCAGGCGATCACTGCCATCGGCGATCAACACGGCATCAAAAGGCGGCGGGCCGAAGGTGTCATAAGTTTCGAGCTGTTTTAAAACCGCGGCTGCAACATCTTCTTCGTCTTCTTCATCCTCGATCAGCGACCCGATGATCCGTTTTTCCTCTTCCAGGGCAGCCTGGCGCTCACGGTAATTCGCGATCTCGCGCACGACCGGCGAGGGGTCATCGAGGCTAGAGGGATAGTAAAGGACCTTGTTAACCTCCCCGCCCCGCTCGAAAACGGCCCGCTGCAACGCACGCATGGCCGTAGCACCATAGGCATCATCGGGTGCCAGGCCGGCAAAGGTGGTTAGCCCCTGATCAAGGGCATATTGGACCACCCTGTCGATCTGCTCTTCCGGCCTAAAGCCCAGGAGAAAAGTGCCTTCATCGGCAACCGACGTGACATTGGAAAAAGCCAGAACCCGGACATCCGCAGCCTGCGCGATCGGCGTCACGGCTTGGACGGCGCTACTAAAAAGTGGGCCGATGATGATTTCTGCCCCGTCATCGATCAGTTCTCGCGCGGCCAACACAGCCCTGTTGGCTGATCCGCCGGTGTCGCGCGGCACCAGGACGAGGGAATTTCCACCAGCATCGAAAAGCGCCATCTGGGCTGCTTTGAGCATATCCTGACCGAGCGACGATGCCCTACCGGTAAGAGGAAGAAGCACGCCCACCTTCACTTCCTTGGGCAGATCATCTTCCAGGTCGGTATCGACGATCAACGGCGGCTGTGGGCGCGCGACCTGTTGCTGCTGCTTTTGACAAGCCGCCACCATCAAGATCGTCAACCCCGCCATCAACGGGACAAATCGCACTTTTCTGATCAAGCTCTTCCGCTCCTAATGCTCATCATCCTGAGCCAACACTTTTTGACGAAGCTCCACAGAACAATTGCAAGCTAGCGATTGTCCTTGCGTAAGTAAACTCGCGTCATGATTGCGCAACGATCCGTTCAACCCATTGTGCGAAAAGGCACATTGATAAAAAGATACAACGCAACGCAGAGGCTTCAAGGGAGTTAGAGCATTGCTGGAGACAGGCCATCTGCGCTACAGAGCCATTGTATATGTTATAGCCAGTGGCCCATTCCATTGATGATAGGTAGTCCAGGATGACGGGCGAGAAAGAACGAGATCTACTGCGCAAAATGTTTGATGCGGCGATCGACGCGGCCGATCCCGCCAAACTGATCAAGGCCTATCTGCCGGAGAAGCCGAAAGGCCGGACGATCGTCCTCGGTGCAGGAAAAGCCGCGGCATCAATGGCGCGTGCGATCGAAGACCATGCCGACGGACCGATCGAAGGCCTTGTCGTGACCCGCTACGGCCATAGCGTGGAATGCCAGCATATCGACGTCGTTGAGGCCTCGCATCCTGTTCCCGACGAAGCAGGCAAGGCAGCTGCCGAGCGCATCTTGAACCTGGCCGAGGAGGCCGGGCCTGATGATCTCGTCCTTTGCCTCATGTCGGGCGGGGCATCAGCCCTCCTCAGCCTACCAGCGAACGGCATCTCCCTCGATGACAAGCAGGCCTTGAACCGGCGCCTTCTGGAATGCGGCGCTGACATCACCCAGATGAATACGGTAAGAAAGCATCTCTCTGCGATCAAAGGTGGCAGACTGGCGGCAGCAGCCCATCCAGCACGGGTTATCTCGCTCCTGATTTCCGATGTTCCAGGTGACGATCCTGCCGTCATCGGCTCCGGCCCGACGGTCGCTGATCCAAGCTCCTTTGCCGATGCTCTCGCCATTATCGAGCAGTTCGGGATCACAGAACCCCGATCGGTGATCGATCATCTAAACGCGGCCAATGATGAAACCCCAAAACCAGGGGATAACAGAATCGTCGATGCCGAAACCCATGTAATCGCGGCCCCCCAGGCTTCTCTCGAAGCTGCAGTCGCGGTGGCACTCGACCATGGCGTTCAGCCTCTGGTCCTGGGCGATGCCATCGAAGGCGAAGCGCGTGATGTGGCCAAGGTGATGGCAGGGATCGCCCAGCAAGTCCGGCGCCATGCGCAGCCCGCCATCCCACCCTGCGTCCTGCTCTCCGGCGGCGAAACCACCGTGACCCTCCATGGCAAAGGGAAAGGTGGGCGCAATAGTGAATTTCTTCTCGCCTTGGCTGTTCACCTCAACGGTGCCGACAATGTCTATGCCCTTGCAGCCGACACCGACGGCATCGATGGCAGCGAGGATAATGCCGGCGCGATCATCGATCCCGATACACTGAGGCGCGCGCAGGAGCTGGACATGGATGCCAAAGCCTATCTTGCCGACAATAACGGTTATGGCTTCTTCGATAAGCTGGGTGATTTAGTCAAAACTGGTCCGACCTTGACCAATGTCAACGATTTCCGCGCGATCGTGGTCGCCTGACGATTGCTTTTTTGAACATCCGATGGCTGGACCAGAACCTTAACCGCTGACCTTAAGTCCTACGCGAGTACGGCTTTTTTGCTATCATACAACACTGCCACATGGCACCATTAAGAACAAATGAAACGATGTTGGAGGGAACCCGAGATGAGCGGAACCATCAAATCAATCCTGCTCATTGCCGTCGCAACCGGCAGCTTTGTCGGTCCTGCCGCGGCGGTCGTAGCCTTGGAGCCGCATCGGGCTGCCTACAAGCTCAAGCTTGCGGATAGCCATCGCTTGAGTGGCCTCTCCAACGTCAGCGGTGGCTTGGTGATCGAGTGGAAGCAGTCCTGCGACGGCTGGATCTCCCATCAGCGCCTCGGTTTCGTCGCTGCCACCGAAGCCGGTGGCGATTTTAGCCATGATGTGCGTTACAGCAGCTGGGAGGCCATCGACGGCTCGAAGATGCGCTATACGGTGCGCAGCTATGATGGCGATCTTCTGCGCGAAGAATTTATGGGCGAGGCGACGATCGAATCCGACGACCGTGGCGGTGTCGCCAGCTTTACCAAGCCTGATCAGCGGGACGTGATCCTGCCGCCGGGAACGGTGTTCCCAACCGATCATCTGAACCGCGTACTCGCCGGGGCTGACGACGGCCAGTCCTTCGTCAGCCATGAGGTGTTCGATGGCTGGGGCTATGATGCCCTCACCCAGGTCACCTCGGCTATCGGCAGCCAGCGGGCCTTCGCGCCGTCAAATGATCAGGAGATCACCTCTGATCCGGATGGCGATGTCTGGCCGATCAGCATGGCCTATTACAATATCGAGCAAAAGACGGACCTGCCTGAATTCGAGGCGAACTTCATGCTGACTGAGCAAGGTGTGCTGCAGGAGCTTTTGCTCGATTACGGCGATTTTAAACTAAAGGCCACGCTCGCAGAATTCGCCCCCCTGAACCAGCCGGACTGCTGACTACCAGATCGCAGAGGCGGTCTTGGGAAGATCCGTCTCGTTTCGACGATTTGACGCGAGACGACGTCGGCATTTCTCGCAACAGTATATTCCGATCATTCGTAACCAGCCCAATCCTCCTCCCAACAACTGATATGGATTGTTCCAGCGGAGAGAGAGAGAGAGAGGGCTGGTGGTGGCGTCATTAGATCGGACAACGCTGTTGAGCACAGGCATCTTCAAGAAATTCAGTTGATGGCTCACACCTTCATTGGGTTTGTGTCATTCTTTGCCAACAGGCCTGATCGTTCTGTTCGTGCTGATGCACTAGGGTGGTGTGACCATCTTGATGGGGCGGACCGTCCAACAAGCAAAAATTAACCCATGACACATAGAATGGGGGCTCGGTCTGTGCGACCCTGGAAGTCCGAGCCAAGCTCATCCTTTCCAGCAAGTGAACTCTCAGGATCGCATGGACCGGGAGATAGCTTGTCAAACACTAAATAACATGAGCTTAACCGGTTCAGACCATAGGAACGTCGAAATCAGGACACGAGCTCATTGTCCGACCAAATGTGATCAATCCGTTCCCATGCCGAAGCACCAACAACATTCCAACGATGTCTGTTGGATGGGCAAGAGCGAGGGTGGTTTCGGACCACGGAAAAATACTCTAGTTTATTGGCCAGCAGGCCTGTTTCTTCGTCAGCAAGTCAGGCATTAACTTATAGTAATGTAAGGAAAAAAGATGTCTGGACGTCTTCATGGCAAACGTATTCTCATCACCGCTGCCGCTCAAGGTATCGGCCGCGCGACAGCGCTCGCCATGGCCAGTGAAGGAGCCTCTGTCCTGGCAACCGATATCAACCCCGATTTGCTCGCCGAGCTGAACGGAACGGCCGGTATCGAGACGGCTGAACTGAACGTATTGGACAAAGACGCAATCAAACGGCTTGCCGCCGAACGCGGCGCCGTGGACATTCTCGCCAATATTGCAGGCTTCGTTCATCACGGCTCGATTCTAGACTGCGATGAAGACGCCTTTGATTTTTCCATGAACCTGAATGTGCGGGCAATGTATCGAATGATCAGCGCCTTCTTGCCATCCATGCTCGAAGCCGGCGGCGGCAGCATCGTCAACATGTCGTCGGTCTGCTCCAGCGTCAAAGGCATTCCCAACCGCTTCATCTACGGCACATCAAAAGCGGCAGTCATCGGCTTAACTCGCTCGATCGCAGCCGATTTCGTCGGTCAGCAGATCCGCTGCAATGCGATTTGCCCGGGCACGGTGCAATCCCCTTCCCTTGATGCGCGTATTGCGACCTTCGACGATCCAATCCAGGCGAGAAAAGATTTCATCGCGCGGCAACCCATGGGACGCCTCGGCACGGCTGAAGAGATCGCTGCTCTTGCAGTCTATCTGAGCAGCGATGAGAGCGCCTATACCACCGGCCAAGCCTTTGTCATCGATGGCGGCATCGCTATTTGATTCTTTTTAACGCTTTTCGCTTAGGCTGATGAGGGATTCTGGAGGTTTAGGAGCTGGTCTTGATCCTTTCTCTCGTTCTCTTACTGGCGATCACGATCATCGCAACCTACTGGGCAAGGTACCTCGCCAAGCAACGCGGGCGCCATATCGGCGCATGGGCCTTAGCAACCGCGGCCTTGCCACCTATTGTCCTGCTTCTATGGGCTCTTCCACCGCGCCAAGCCTAGGATATCCCATATCTTCCAATCATGACGCGGATGGCCTGCGGGAGAAAGGGTTGGTGCTGCGGAGATCCGAGAAAGCGAGCGAAGTAGTTCAGCTTGAAGTATCGGTGTCTTCATCGATCGTCAAACGCCCCCAACTCGACACGTGATCGATCCTCAAGGCGACCACCGGTAAGGTTTGGATCGACATAGTTTCTAGCTGGACATACCGACCACGAAGTCGTGACTGAGCGTGATCATGTTCGGCTCCAACATAAAGGACCTCGGCCCGGCCCTGGAGCATCACCCACCCCAATCGGCTCCAATCCTCCTCATAATGATCGACGACCAAGGCCGCTTTGGGATGATCGATCAGATTTCGGAGCCGTTTCAACGGCGCACCGGCGCGCTTCTTGGGTTTCTCATCAATGGTGAAGTAAGCCGTCGTCTCAACTATCGCGTAACAAATCGGCACGACATGGGGTTGCCCGCTCAATCCGACGGTTGCGAAGCGCGCCACCCGAGCGGCCTCTAGAAATTTTTGCTGTTTTGCCGTTAGCATAGCAGTTACTGCTTTTTGTCTACCAGCATAACACCACCAGGAAAACAAGATTGAGAACCTGGCTACAAACGCTGATTTAAGGAACTTGCTTGATGAATGTTGGCTTGACCATTCCCGTTCGTGGCCCTCTGGCAACAGCAGATAGCGCAAAGGCCTTGGCCGGACGAGCCGAGGCATTGGGCTTTGCTCATCTCGCGGTAACCGATCATATCATCGTGCCCAAGACGATCGATTCGCGCTATCCCTATAATCAATCCGGTGAGTTCCCAGGGCTGGCGGCCGGTGGCGACTGCTTCGATCAATTCACACTGCTTGCCTATCTCGCCGCCATCAGCACCAAGCCTCGCCTGGTCACATCGGTGACGGTCATTCCCCATCGCGGTGCCGTGCATACTGCCAAGATACTGGCCACCATCGACGTTCTCTCCGGCGGACGCACGACCCTCGGCGTCGGTGCCGGCTGGATGAAAGAGGAATTCGATGCCTTGGGCGTGCCCGATTTCGAGCAGCGTGGCAAGGTCACGGACGAATATCTAGAAGCCTTCAAGATCCTATGGAGCGAGGGTGATCCTCATTTCGACGGTAAGCATGTCCAATTCGGCAATATCCATTTTTCACCAAAACCGGTGCAAAAACCTCATCTCCCGATCTGGATCGGCGGCGAGAGCCGCCCCGCCCTTCGTCGGACTGTGCGCTATGGCGATGTCTGGTTCCCTGTTGCGAACAATCCGCGCCACCCCTTGAATAGCATCTCGCTCTTCAAGAAGGGCATCAAGAAACTGCATGACATGGCCGATGAGCATGACCGCGACCCCGACAGCATCGGCCTTGCACTCTTTGCCAACTGGTTCGATGAGAAAAAGACGATCGAGCTTGAGACCGGCGAGCGCCATCTTTTGACCGGCAAGCCGGAAGATATCGCCGAAGACATGGACGCCCTCGCCGATCTTGGCGTGCGCGATGTCATTTTTAACTTTCAGCGCGAAACGCTGGAACAATCACTCGACAGCATGCAGCACTTCGCCGATGTCATTCAGCCGATGACGGCTTAGCAAGCCGCCGCCGCTCCTCGCGCAACGATATCGGTCCATGCCAAGGTTGGCGTCGGACATTAGGTGTTGTGATCATTTGACTTTGTGGCAGGGTGCGAAAGCAAACGTTAACCCTTTGCTTCTGCGGTCAACTAGTCAGTCCATGCGATCCTAGGAGTCTGAGCTTCGCCCCATTTCTCTGCGGGCTGGTGGATTTTCAGGGTTACATGGACCTGATTGGAACCAAATCCTCGATAGTTAAGGTTTTCTTAGCTATGGATAGAACCGCTTTCATATAAGTTACCGCCACTGATCACAGCGTCCGGACGAAGTCGAGGACCCTGGCGGCGAGGCCTTTCTTGTCCTCTTCGCTCCGCATCAAGGTGGGTGTCACTAGGCAGGGCAGACCAATTGCTGCCGCCTCGCCTTCATCAGTCTCATCGATCACCAACCCATCCAACAAGCCATCATAATGGGAGGCGATGGCGTTAGACGTAGTGGGCAAGCCGAGTTCGGTCATCATCTTTGCCGTCGGCCCCTTAACGGCCTTGCCACCAATGATCGGCGACACCGCGACGATGGGAGCGTTGCAATCCCGAAGAGCCTGGCGCATTCCAGGCACGGCAAGAATAGGGTCGATGCTGATAAACGGATTGGACGGGCAGATTACCACCGCATCGAGCTCGGGCCGTTTGAATGCGTCGCTAACGTCAGAGGAAACACTGGCCTCGGCGGCACCCTCGAATACGAAACCGGTGACCCGAGGTGCTGCACGCCGCTCCACGAAGTAGCGCTGAAATGGCAACACACCGTCCTTTTCAGTCGCGACCATGGTGCGGACAGGCTGATCGCACATTGGCAGGATATCCGTCTCGATCTTAAGGCGCTTGCAAAAGTCGCGCGTGACCTCAGTCAAGACATTGCCGGCCCGGCACCGGCGGGTGCGTTCGATATGGGTGGCAAGGTCGTTGTCCCCCAGTTGAAACCAGGTCTCACCACCCAGCACTTCGAGCGCCTGTATGAAAGTCCAGGTCTCATTGGCCCGACCCCAGCCAGTTTCCGGATTGACGATACCGGCAAGCGTGTACATCACGGTGTCGAGATCGGGGCAGATGGTGAGGCCGAGATGCTCGAAATCGTCGCCGGTATTGCAGACCACCATCAAGGATCGGGCCGGCAGGATCTTATCGAGGCCAAGCGCCAACTTGGCGCCGCCGATGCCTCCGGAAAGGGCGATCACGGAATCGGTCGCTTTCATCGAAACATATCCTCCGCTTCGGATCGTATGAGCGCGCTTGCGGGTTGCGCCTCTCCTTCCCACGTCATGCCGCGCATGAGCACTGCAGGGCGCGCTTCATCCGCTTCGCCCATCAGCAATTCCGCAGCGGAGGCGATCTCATCGGCAAGCCCCACCTGGGTCACCTCCAAATCGCGCCCATCAAGATCCCGCCTGCCACGCAGATCCAAAAGAGCTGGCAGGCCGAAAGCGCCGATCGCAAGACCGACAATGCCGTTTCGCCAGGCGCGGCCGACGCTATCAGCGATGATCACGGCAACATCGCATTGAAAACGCCGTTGCAGCGCCCGCGCGATCATCTCAGAGCTTTGGTCAGGGTTCCTCGGCAGCAGCAAAACGCGGTGTTCGCCAGCGCCGCCACCAACATTGGATTGATCGATTCCGGCATTCGCCATCACTATTCCAAGACGATGTTCGGCAATAATCAAACCCGGCCGATGCCGAATGATCTTTTTGGATTCCGACAGGATCAACTCGACCACTGCGGGATCTTTTTCGGTTTTTCGCGCAAGCTCGATTGCCGCCGAGCTCGATTGGACATCGTCCAACGCAACCACACGGCCCTCTGCTTTGGAGACGATTTTGTGGGTGATAATCAGCACGTCGCCGGGCTGTGGTTCGAGCCTCGCTGTCAACAGCGCATCAACGAGCATCGAGCCCAGATTGTCTCCTTCGCGAATAGCAGGTAAGCCTGGAATGGCCGTCAAGGTGATCGATGATTTTGCGTTCGCCACGTTGTCTTCACTCGGATCCTTGTTGACAGAAAACCTCCACAGAGAGGGAGGTCGCATGATAGCATTCTTCGATCACTCGATGGTGGTTCTATCTATCCAACATCGAATGATGTGAGACAACCATCGGCCATAGCGGGACCGCTCATGTTGAAATTTGGCTACAAGGCCTCGGCGGAACAATTCGCCCCGAGGAAGCTTCTAGAGTTTGCCGTTCATGCCGAGACGGTCGGTTTCGATAGCATCATGGTCAGCGATCATTTCCAGCCCTGGCGCCATACTGATGGCCATGCCCCCTACTCCTTCGCCTGGCTCGGTGCCCTTTGCGAGCGAACATCGAGCGCGATCATCGGCACCAGCGTGGTGACTCCGACCTTTCGCTATCACCCCTCCATCATCGCCCAAGCGATCGCCACCCTCGATGCGCTGGCGCCCAGCCGCATTCTTTTGGGTATTGGCACGGGCGAATCACTGAACGAAGTACCGGCGATCGGTGTGGACTGGCCGCCGTTCAAGGAGCGTTTCGGGCGCTTGAAAGAAGCCATTCAGCTCATGCGGCGCCTCGGGATTGAGGAGCGGGTCAGCTTCGAGGGCGAGTATTTTCGAACTGAAAACGCCACGATCTATGACCGGCCCGAAACGCCGGTTCCGATCTACATCGCCGCATCCGGTCCGACCGCGGCAAAGCTTGCCGGACGTATGGCCGATGGGTTCATCTGCACCAGCGGCAAGGCGCCGGAGCTTTACCGCGAAAAACTGCTGCCCAAGGTAGCGGAAGGCTTGGAGCAGGAGAGCCGCCCGCCCGACAGCATCGAATATATGATCGAGGTCAAGGTTTCCTTTGACACCGATAAAACGCGTGCCATGGAGGATACCCGGCATTGGGCAGCCCTTGCTCTATCGCCCGAGGAAAAAATGAGCGTCGAAGATCCAATCGAAATGGAGAAGCTCGCCGATGCATTGCCGCTGGAACGTGCCGCCAGCCGCTGGATCGTCTCTAACGACCCTGATGAACATGTCGAACGCATGGCCGATATTGTTGATCTTGGTTTCACTCATCTGGTGTTCCACGCCCCCGGCCCGGATCAGCAACGTTTCCTCGATCTCTATGCCGAGCAGATCCTGCCGCGCTTGCGTGCGCGTTACAGCAACGAATTTTGATTTGGCTTACACTGCTCATCCGGTCAGAGATGCTGCCATCCACTTCACTTACGAAGCATTATTAATGTTTATGTCGGACTTTTGACTAACGCTGTCATATAATTGCGAATATTAATGATTTTGTCCGAACCTATCGGCGAATATATTTGAGGTTGTGATCAGAGACATCACGAACGGATATCCAAATAGCCGCGATAGGGAGACATCTCGTGGTCAGATTCGGTTCGCTTCGTCATTCTGCTCTTGCCTTAAGCATTTTACCCTTTTTTCGGCACCGGCTTTGCCCAAGCGGCCGACGTGTTCATCGTTCACGGCGTTCCGGGCGATGACCTTGGCCTGCCCACCGAGCTCATCGTCGATATTGCCTGCAACGGAAACTGCCTCTTGCCTGGCGCGTCGTTCCGCGAAGTTGCTGGACCGCTCGACATTGATCTCGGAAGCTACGACATCAGCATCAGCATTAGCCTTGCCGACGCGGCCAACCCTTGCGGTGGCGCCATCGCGGTGACGGCCGAAGTCGATATTGCGATCGGACCTGTCTCGATTGTCATTGCTCATCTTGATCAGAATGGCAGTCCAACGATCACCAAGTTCACCTCCAAAACTGCACCCGTCGCTGCCGACGAAACAAGATTGACAGTTTACCACACCGCTGCGATTCCTGCGGTCGATCTCCAAATCATTGCAGATAACAATGATCGGGTTGCCGCCTTTCAGGGCTTGAGTAACGGTGGACAGACCTTTCCGGTAGACCTCCCAGTCGTCGCTAGCTACCGAACCCTGGCGTCGCTCGCATCGGGCTTCCCTGGCAGGTTTAATGACCCCATCGTTGATATCGCGGAGACGCCGATTGGCGGCACGGCCGCAGCAGTTTTTGCAGTCGGATCCCTTGAAAACAACACGTTCAGTGCAATTCAGATCGTTGTTATTCCGTAAACTGCTTCAGCGGGCAAACCTTTGAGCTAAGCCACATTCGACGAGATAACGATAAGCCCTGGTTTTTGAGGGTGAGACCAGGAATGCTTTCAAATCATCCGGCGTATCGACATCGAGCGCAAGGCCCCTGCGCTCGATGATGCGAGGTTCGACACCGAGATTTCGTGATTGTTGGAGATGTGGAAAAAAACTGTTATCGCCGAAGCGAAGGGGCAAAAAATCAGGCGGCGAGCAGGCGACAGCATTCGAGCCCAGCTTATCCCTCGAAGGCGCGATGGTGACGGCTGGCGCTTCGCCATGGGCTTGGATCAGCACATCGATGTCCTCGGCGGACAGCAACGGCAAATCGCCGGGTATCTGAAGCATCCCCTGGATACCTTCCTGCGTAAGTGTGCTGGCACCGAAGCTGCTGGCAACCGTATGGCCGGCATTTTTTTCCTCGATCAAAACCCGCGCGCCGTAATCCGCCGCCAGACGCTCCGCCTTCGGATCGCGGGTGACCACCAGGATACCTGCCAACAGCCTGCTCGCAGAAAGAGCAGCCAGAACATCCTCGATCATCGCAGCAAACAGGGCTTCGCGTTCGGGCCCGCTCAGGCAACCGTCGAGACGCTGTTTCGCCTTCCCCATATTCTTGATCGGCAACACGGCCCAAAGTCCGGTCTTGTCCAAAGTTAAAACTCCGCTGTTCCAGACAACCGAAAAAATCTGAACGCATCTACTCATCTTGATCGACGCGCAAAGAACCTTGCAACATGCCGTTATGTCACGCAATTTTAACATTGATGATGCCCATGACAAAAACGCGTCGCGCCCAGGACGCCGACGAGGAGTTCCACCTATGAAATTCGGCGTTTACTTTTTCCCGACAGATTACGCGATGCCGATCGATGAGCTTGCGCGCGCCCTTGAAGATCGTGGCTTCGAGGCATTGTTCCTGCCTGAACATACCCATATCCCCACCTCCCGGCGTTCGCCCTGGCCAGGTGGGGCCGAGCTGCCGCGCGAATATGCCTGCACGCTCGACCCGTTCCTCGGCCTGACCATGGCGGCGGCCGTGACAACAAAACTTCGGATCGGTACTGGCATTTGCCTTTTGACCGAACGCGACCCCATCGTCACGGCAAAAGAAGTCGCCACCCTGGATCTCCTATCCAAGGGCAGGTTCGAATTTGGGATCGGCGCTGGGTGGAATGCTGAGGAGATGGAAAACCACGGCACCGTCTTCGAGACGCGCTTTCGCGTGATGGTCGATCGCGCCAAGGCAATGCAGGCGATCTGGACAAAGGATGAGGCCGCCTATGAGGGTGAGTTCACCAAGTTCGATCCGATCTGGTCCTGGCCGAAGCCCGTGCAAAAGCCCCACCCGCCGATCCTGCTCGGCGGCGAAACGAAATATACTCTTCGGCGCGTGGTCGACTTTTGCGACGGCTGGTTTCCGCGCCTGCGCGGCGGCGCCCCCAAGGAAGCCATGGAACGGCTCAAACAAGCAGCTGATGAAGGCGGGCGTGAGATGAGCACGATCTCCACAACCCTGTTCGGCCTACCTGACAAGGCAGACTATATCGACGCCTGCCAAGAAGCAGGCCTGGATCGCGTCTTGTTCGCGTTGCCATCGGAAGGAAGCGGGACAATCTTGCCACGACTGGACAAGCTCGCCACGTTTATTTCCTAGTGGTGTGAACACATCATTTGGCTGTCCGCCGCCAACAACTGATATCGACGGTATGCGCCCAAGTTCGGTCGAGGCATGACACAAAATTCTTGCAGCGGAGTGTGTTGAGGTATGTATAAGCTGATGGGATCGCCGAAGACGAGAGCGTTTCGCGTTCTTTGGATGTTTGAAGAACTTGGCGTTCAGTATGAGGTCGACCCAGCCAAACCGCACAGCAAAACCATGCTTGCCGCCAACCCCTCGGGCAAGGTGCCAGCCTTGGAGGCTGATGGCGAGGTGATCATCGATTCCACTGCGATCTGCCAGTTCCTCGCCGATCGCCACGGCAAGTTCACCTTTCCCGCAGGCTCAATCCAGCGGGGCCAACAGGACAGCTGGACCAACTTCGCCCTCGACGATGTGGATTCGGTTCTCTGGTTCAATGCCAAGAATACCTTTGTGCTGCCCGAGGAGCTGCGCAGCGAAACCGCGCAAAAAGCCTGCCGTTTCGAGTTCGATAAGGCAATGAAGACCCTGGAACAGCGTTTGGGCGACAAGACCTATGTGATGGGCGATGAGTTCACCTTGCCGGATCTATTGCTCGGTCATTGCGCCGGCTGGGCAGTGAATGGTGCCGGTTGGATCGTTGAGCCAAAATCCGTCGCCGATTATTTCGAACGCGTTCGTTCACGCCCCGCCTGCCAAAAAGCCCTTGAGATCAGAGAAACGTTTTAGTGGTGTCGCCACCTCAATTGGTTGTGGCGGCCTTCGAAGGTGGCGTGGCCACTCCAGTTGGTTTCCACCGCCCTCGAAGAACGAGTCAGGGTTTTGAAGGATATGTAGGCGTTTGTCGGCATTCTTTCTTGCCTAATATGTCACTATGTCGAGGTGACGATTGATCAGATATTTTTGCGAAGGAAAAGCTCGACCATGAAAATTGCTGCGATCGAGGATTTGCATTGCGATGCGGGTTGGCGGGTTTGGTCATTCTTGAAGGTGACCACCGATGACGGCGTGGTTGGCTGGTGTGAATATAACGAGAGCTACGGCAGCAAGGGGCTTACTGCTGTCATCAAGAAGCTCGCCGAGCGGCTGATTGGGCTGGATGCAAGACCGGTCGAGCAGATTTCCTCGATGCTGTATGCGGCCACCAGGCAAGCACCAGGCGGGCTGATCAGCCAGGCGATCGCCGCGATCGAGAACGCGCTTGTCGACGTCAAAGCCCGCGCCTTGGGCATACCCGTCGCCGAGTTGCTCAATGGTCCTGTTCGTGACCGACTTCGTCTTTATTGGTCTCATTGCGGCTCTTATCGGCTGAATCACGCGGCATTGATGGGCACGCCTGGAATCCACTCCCTCAACGATATCAAAGCACTCGGCGCCGAAGTCCGGGAAAAAGGTTTTACGGCACTCAAGACCAATATTTTTCGGATCGATGACGCCGATCCTTACATGTATCAGGCGGGTTTCACCGCCAATGACGGCTGGCCCGAACTGAATGTCGATCGGGGTCTTCTCCGCCTAATCGACGATCAGATGGCGGCTTTTCGTGAAGGTGCCGGCGACGAGGTAGATCTGCTGCTCGATCTCAATTTCAACTTCAAGACCGAGGGTTATCTACAAGTCGCGAGAACCATCGAACCTTACGATCTCATGTGGCTGGAGATCGACAGCTTCGATCCGCAAGCACTCGCCTTCATCCGCCAGCAGAGTAAAACACCGATTGCGTCCTGCGAAAGTCTGTTCGGCCGCCGGCAGTTCCGCCCCTATTTCGATGCGCAATCACAGGACGTGGCGATCGTCGACATTCCCTGGAACGGCATCCTTGAAGGCATGAAGATCGCGGCCATGGCGGAGGCCTACGAGATCAATTGCGCCCCCCACAATTTCTATGGCAATCTCTCCACCATGATGAGCGCCCATTTCTGCGCGGCCATTCCCAATTTCAGGATCATGGAAATCGATATCGACGACGTTCCCTGGAAGGACGAGGTCGTCAGCCCGCCCAGGATCGAAGCAGGGTACCTTTTGATGTCAGATCAACCGGGCTGGGGTGTTGAGGTGAACGAGGAGGCGATCAGAGCGCATCCGCCAAAAGGGTAAGGCCAAAGGACATCGAATCAGTGACAAAAAAGTTCGAGGAAGGGATTGCTCATGTCGACGGTGCGTTCTGCCCGGTCGGTGAGGCGCGCCTTCCCTTGCTGGACTGGGGCTTTCTTCGATCCGATGCCTGTCAGGACACCGTCTCGGTCTGGGATGGCGCTTTTTTCAGATTGGACGACCACCTCGAACGGTTCGAGCGAAGCATTACCAGCCTTCGCATGAAGTGTCCTCATGACCGAGACGAGCTACGCGAGATCGCGCTGGATGCCGTTCGCCTGACCGGCTTTCGCAAAGCCTATCTGCAGCTCATCATGACCCGCGGCCGTCCGCCCATCGGAAGCCGCGATCTTCGCCTCGCCAAGAACAATTTTTTCATGTTCTGCGTGCCCTACATCTCGATCGCAACGCTGGAACAGCAGGACAACGGGCTGCAACTGATCGTGAGCGACATCCAGCGCATCCCGGCAACCTCGCTCGATCCGAGGATCAAGACCTATCATTGGCTCGACTTCGAGATGGGCTTGTTCCAGGCCTATGATCAGGGCGGCGACACCGTGGTGCTGGTAGATAATGAGGGGAATGTCACGGAGGGGCCGGGTTTCAATCTGTTCGCCGTCAAGGATGGCAAATTGCTCACACCAGAAGCCGGTTGTCTCGATGGAATGACCAGAGACACCGTGTTCGAGCTTTGCAATGAAACTAATCTGGACTACAGCCTTGCCACTCTTCCCGCTGATGAGCTCGGCGATATGGATGAGCTATTTATCTCAAGCACTGCAGGCGGGCTGATGCCGATCGGCAAGGTTGGCGGCAAAACCATCGGCGAGTCAGGTGCCGGCCCGGTCACCAAACGCCTGCGCGATCTCTACTGGTCGAAGCGCCGTTCAGGCTGGCATGCGACGCTGATCGATTACCAGGATGCGAGCCAGGCGTAGCAAAAGAATCAGACCTGACGTTCGACCATCACCTCCAACAGCGTTGGGCGCTTACTCTCGATCGATGTCGTCAGAGCGTCCCGGATCTCATCCGGCGCCTCGATCCGATGCGCGGTCATGCCCATAGAACGTGCCATCGCGGAAAAATCAATCGGCGGATCTTGGATGTCCATCCCGACGTATTGATCATTGCCGTGAAAGGCCAGGAGTCGCTGCTTCAAGATGCGATAGCCTTGGTTGTTGGGGATCACATAGGTGATCGGAAGATCCAGATGGGCGGCGGTCCAAAGTGCCTGGATCGAGTACATCGAGCTGCCATCGCCGACCACCGCGACCACAGGCCGTTCCGGATGGGCAAGCTGAATACCGATCGCCGCCGGCAAGGCCCAGCCGATACCGCCGCTGGCAAAGGCGTGATAACTGTTGCGATCCCGATAGGGCAGCATCTCAGGCAGCGAAGCAGCGCTGGTAAGCCCCTCATTGACCACGACAACGTCAGGCGGAAGGCAATCCGCGATCTGCATCATCAGCCAATCACAGGCAATCGGGTGCTCGGCGCCGCGCAGCGTTGACTTGGCGATGCGCTGCTCCCGCTTCGCCAGCCAGTTTCTATCTTGTAACGCCTCCAATCGCCGATTGGCAGCCTCGGTTAACGAGTTGCCGCCCTTCGCTTTAAGGACCGGCAGCAACGCTGTGATCGTCGGCTTCAGATCAGCGCGGATCGCGATCTCACACGGATAATTCTTGCCCATCTCCCAATCGATCTGACCGAGTTGGATGAGCGGAAGATCGGGCGGCAGCGGATCGGTCTCGCTCCAGACCGACATGCGCAGCACATCGGCACCGGCCACGACCAGAAGATCATAGTCCTCAAGGATCGCCCTGACCTCCTTCTGATCACGCGACAGACCGCCCATATAAGCCGGATGTTCGGAGGGAAAATGAGCGCCATAAGGAACGGTCTGCTGAAAGACCGCAGCGCCAAGCATCGCAGCGAAGTCGGCGATCTCATCAAAAGCATCTGATGTCACCACCTCCTGCCCTACCAAGAACGCGGGGCGTTCAGCCTTGACTAAGCGGGCGGCGAGTTTCGTGAGGGTGTCGTCCGTTGGGCGGGTGGCGGTATCGACGCGCGTGCTTTGGCCGAGATCGAGGCCTTTCTCGTCATTTAAGACATCACCTGGCAGTGATAAAAAAACCGGACCGGTCGGTGGTGTGGTGGCGATCTTGGCAGCCCGCCTTACAACGCGTGGCATGTCTTCAAGGCGCGTGATCTCGGTCGCCCATTTGACCAGGGGCGCCGCAATGGGCACCAACGGATCGTAGAGCAGCGGCTCGGTCAAACCATGGCCTTGCTCCTGCTGGCCCGCGGTGATGATCAAGGGTGCGCCTGTAAATTTCGCGTTGTAGATCGAGCCCATCGCATTACCGAGGCCAGGGGCCACATGAACATTGCAGGCGGCGAGTTTTCCAGAGGCGCGCGAAAAACCATCCGCCATGGCGACCACCAACGCTTCCTGCAGACCGAGCACATAAGTGAGATCGCCATGGTTCTTCAGCGCATCCATCACCGGCAATTCGGTTGTGCCTGGATTGCCGAACAGATGGGAGATCCCCTCGTCTTTGAGCAATGACAAAAATGCGCTGCTGCCGCCGATCCTATTCATACAGACCCCCTGATACTCTTGTTGGTTACGATGGCCAGCAAACCATGCACGAACTACCTTGGAAAGAACAGGAGAGGCCACCTTCAACCTGGACCGCAGGATCGTGCCATTGACCAAGCCAACACCCTTCGACCTCACTGACGAGCAGCAAATCATTCGCGAAGCCGTCAGAAAAATCATGCAGCCCTTCGATGAGGCCTATTGGCTGGATTGTGAGGCGAAGATTGCCTTCCCGCATGGGTTCCGAAAGGCCATGGCCGATGCCGGCTGGCTTGGCATCGCCATGCCAACGCACTATGGCGGTGCTGGTCTCGGTGTTGCAGAGGCGGCTGTCATGATGGAGGCGGTCGCCAATTCACCAGGCGGTATGGCGGCCGCCAGCGCTCTTCACATGAACATTTTCGGCCCCTCCACGATCGTCAAACATGGCAGCGAAAAACAACGGGCAGCCTGGCTTCCTGCAATCATCAAGGGCGATCTGATCACCTGTTTCGGTGTCACCGAACCGGATGCCGGACTCGATACCACGAGGATCAAGACCACCGCCACGCGCGATGGCGAACGTTATCGCATCGATGGTCAAAAGATCTGGACATCGACAGCGAAAGAGGCCGAGCGCATCGTTCTATTGGCGCGGACAACGCCGCTTGATGAGGTCGAAAAGCCAACATCGGGGCTGACCCTATTCTTCGCCACACTCGATCCCGCTCATGTCGAGATACAGGAGATCGCCAAGATGGGTCGCCATGCGGTCGACTCGAACCAGGTTTTTTTCGACGGCCTGCCGGTTTCAACCAATGATCGAATCGGTGAGGAAGGCGAAGGTTTTCGCTACCTTTTGGACAGCCTCAATCCAGAACGTGTCCTGATAGCGGCAGAGGCGATCGGCGTCGGGCGCCAAGCCTTGTCACGTGCGGTCGATTATGCGGATGCGCGAACAGTATTCGGCCGTCCGATCGGACAGAACCAGGCTATCCAGCATCCCCTTGCCCGAAGCTGGATGGAGCTTGAAGCCGCCTGGCTTGCGACGATGAAAGCGGCAGCGCTCGTTGATGCAGGAGAGCCCTCAGGCATCGCCGCCAATATGGCCAAATACCTCGGCGCCGAGGCTGGCTACCACGCCTGCGAGAACGCGATCTCGACCCATGGCGGCATGGGCTATGCTAAAGATTATCATGTGGAGCGTCTTTTTCGAGACATCTGGATCAATCGGCTAGCACCCATCAGCCAGCAACTGATCCTTTGCCACATCGCCGAACGGGCCCTCGGCTTGCCGAAATCCTACTGACCGGCTCGCCGCGCCTCGCGGTAAAAAACAAAAAGACCGCTCGCGATAATGATCGAACCGCCGAGCAACATCCAACCATCCGGCACGTCGCCAAAGAGGAAAAAACCGATGATGATTGCCCAGATCAGCTGCGTGTAGATGAACGGCGAGAGCGTGACAGCACTAGCAAGGGCCAGCGCCTTGATCAGGAGTAGATGGCCGATCGAGGCAAGCAGCCCCATCGCAACCATACCAGCCCAGGCTTGTGGGCTGACCGGTTGCCAGTAGAACGGCATCAACGATGACAAGGCCAGCGTTCCGGCAAATGCCATGTAAAACAACAGCGCCAGCGGCCGTTCGCTTGGAAGGGCACCGATTTTCCTGGTCAGGATCTGATAAAAGGCAAAGCAGGTCGCCGTCACGAGCGGCAAGAGTAACGCCCAGTGAACCACGCCGAAACCCGGCCTGATCACCACCAGGACGCCCAGAAAACCAACCAAAATCGCGCTCCATCGCCGCCAGCCGACCCGTTCACCCAATAGAGGAATCGAGAGAATAGTCACGATGAAGGGGGCAACGAAGCTGATGGTATAGGCATCGGCCAGAGGGATGACGCTCACGGCCGTGAACAGGCAAATCGTGGCAAGCGCCACCAGAAAACCACGCGTCATTTGTGTGCCGAGACGCTTGGTCTGCGTCAGGGCGCGTAAGCCATAGAAAGGGATCAGCAACAGCATCCAGGCAAACTGAAAAAAGTACCGTCCCCAAACAACTTGTTGGACCGGCTGATCAGCGCTCAAGACCTTGCCGATCGTGTCCATGCCGGTAAACAGCATCATGGCCGCGACCATCATGCCGATCGCAGCGCCATTGCCCGCAGATACGCGCGGCAACGATCCCGCCACAGCTGGTGCCGGCGCGAGATTGGTCACGCGCGAAGGTGAAAAAAGAGGGGCAATGGCTTTGGTCCAAAGCGGGAGGGTCTCATGCCATAGCAATGAAAGGATGACGATGTCTATAAGGATAGCGACCCGCATCGCCGAAATCCTGACAGGCCAGAAATTCGTCGAACATCCGGGCGACGCTGGAACGATAGCGGCTCTTGGCTGTTATCGAGGCTGAAACGCCCTGGCAAATGAGGTTTTTTTGGATGTCTTTTCGAGCATTCATCAGCATGGCCTTAACGATCATGATCATAGAGTAGGCGGCCATGAAGAAGGGTGCTCACGCAGAAACCTTGGAGGTCACATCCAGGGAATCCGCATCCAGCTGTCTTTCCAGCGGTGGCGAGCGCACCACTCCGTCCTACCACCCGATGTGCGGATATCCTTGTGGGTGACCCTGCGAAAGTGAGGACCAGTGCCTAAGAAGCCAACAGGCTCACCCTCCGGGCTATGCATTCCGGTCAATCCGGCAGATATCCCATTTGACCGAAGAACCTCCGCAATGACGGCAGCGCATACGCTTCATCACGTGAATGATGCTGTCATCCATACGGCAACGGCGCCATAGGGATTGTGAGTAAACCCGTCGCGTATGGCCGCAGAAACGGCAAGCCACCTGGAGATAATGCCAGGACCGAAGGTCACCCACTCTGACCCCATGACGGCGTTCGGGAAAACGAATGATGTTCTTGTTTTGTTCTAACATGCAAGAAAATGTGGAACGCAACGATCTGCCAGGCAATGTCAGAAGGTTACTTTCCCCAAAAAAAATTCGCAGCGCGTCTCATAGTGCATGCAAGGTGGATTGCATCGCCCATCAATACGCATTCAGACATTCTTATCTCTTATATCGGAGCCTCTCTTGACCAAATGAGGCGATCATACCGCCTAGCAAACCTTCTTGATCTCACCGTCCTCAAGTCCGGAAATATCCCAAAGGCGGATTGTCTGGTCGCTGGAATAGGTGAGCAACAGGGTTTCATCATCGTTCAAGACAACCCCGTCGATCGAGGCCTGATGGCGAATGATGTTGCCGATGGGCTCACCTGTTTCGACCTCCCAGAAGCGGGCGGTTTGGTCTTCGGAATAGGTGAGCACGAAGCGATCGTCGCCGACGAAATAAGCCTCGCCGACAGCACCTTGGTGGCGAAAAGGATCCGCCCAGGGCTCGCCGCTTTCACTATCCCATAGTCGCGCCGTCCCATCCTCGGCATAGGTTAAAATAAGCGTCTGATCGCTATTCAAGAGAACGCCGCCGACAGTGCCTTGATGTTTCAACACCGGCCCGATCGGCTGTCCGGTGACGGCATCCCACTGACGGACAGTGCCATCCTCAGAATAGGTAAGAATCAACGTTTCATCATCATTGAAGGAGGCCCCGCCGATCGCCCCTTGATGGCGAACAGGCTCCCCGTCCGGTGCCCCCGTCTCAGCATCCCAGAGCCGCGCCGTGCCATCCTCAGCATAGGTCAGCACGAGCGTTTCGTCGCTGTTAAATTCCGCCCCACCAACCTCACCTTGATGGCGAAGCGGTTCACCGATGGGTGCCCCGGTTCTAGCATTCCAAAGCCGCGCCATGCCATCAGCGGCATAGGTCAGGATGATCGACCCGTCCTCGCTGTAAACGGCACCGCCGATCGCCCCTTGATGGCGAAAAGTCTGTCCAACGGGACGTCCAGTGCCTGCATCCCAAACCCGCACCGTGCCGTCATCAGAATAGGTCAGGATGCGAGTTTCATCCTCGTTGAATTCAGCCCCCCCGATTAACGCTTGATGACGGATCGGCTTGATCAGCTTCTTGCCTGTCTTCATATCCCAAAGCTGCACCGTCTTCTCGTCATAAGTCAGGATGTGGGTTTCGCCTTTGTTGAAAACAGCCCCGCCGATCGCTGACTGATGGCGCAGCACGAGCCCGGTCGCCTCGCAGGTGTCGGCATCCCAAAGGCGCACCGTCTTGTCGCTGGAGTAAGAGAGGATGAGACTCTCATCCCCGTTAAATTCAGCACTGCCGACTGCGCCCTGGTGACGCATACCGCGCAGCTTCTTGCCTAGGCGCCCTTCCCTCAACATCGTAGGCCAATGCGCGGCAATTTTTTGATTGTCGACGACATCCGGTCGATCAACTGGCATCACGGTGGCATCGGATGAAAGACGCTCAACGGCCAAAGCCCCGTTCGCCAACAAAGCGAGACCAGTCGTCACCACGCCCAGGTAAAGCAGCCCCCTTGGGGACGATCGCCTTTTGAACGCTTTCGGTCCGAGTTCGGCTATATGTGACGCGAAACACATCATCTTGGCCAATAGATCCATTAAAAAGGTCCCATCATCTTAGTTCAAAACGAGGTCTTTTGAAGATCGATAGAGGAAACGGCCTTCATTTCGAGGCTATCGGGATAAACAAAGCGACCTATCCCGAAGGTCCTAACCAGTTACAAAGGAGTTGTTCGATGACCGAGACCGCAATTTTCGCCGACGATAACGGCAAGCTCCGTGAAACCGCGACGCGCCTAATCAAGGCGTTGGGTGTGGAGATGGCGATTTTCATCTGCCGCAGCAATTATTGGCATGGTGTCCTCAAGATTATCGAGGAACTGGATGCGACAGCACAGACTGCAAGCTCGGTCCACTCAGTAAGCTTCCATAGGCAGCCGGCAACAGTGGATCATCAGCATTGCGGCATGGACGAGGTCGCCATCGCCGCCTAATCGCCTAACCGACAGGTCCAAAAAAGCTAATCCACACGCACCAGCAATTTACCTTCATTGCGTCCTTCATAGAGCATGTTGATCGCATCGGGTGCTGCAGCAGCCCCCTCCAGGACATGCTCGTTATAGGCAAGCTTGCCCTCACGGACCCAATCGGTGAGCTCGGCAAGCGCTTCTGGATAGCGATCCTTGTAATCCAGCACCAAAAAACCCTGCATCCGCGCCCGCGCCACCAGGAGTTGGCGATTGACCCGCGGTCCCTCGGGTATGGGCGTCCAATCGGTGAGGGCCGCCGTGCCGCAGATCGTGATCCGGGCTCCCCGCGCGAGGTTGGCCATCACCGCATCGCTGATCCACCCGCAAGTATTATCAAAATAACAATCGACACCATCGGGACAGGTCTCTTTTAGAGCGGCCGCTACATCCTGGTTTCGATAGTTGATCATCGCATCATAGCCGAATTGCTCAACGCAAAGCCTGGCTTTCGCAGCACTACTGGTGATCCCGACGGTTCTCATCCCCTTAATCTTGGCGATCTGACCAACGGCCGACCCCACTGCCCCCGCCGCCGTCGAGACGACCACGTTGTCCCCTGCTCTCGGCTGGCAAACATCCAATAAACCGAAATAGGCGGTAATCCCGTTCAGGCCGAGAATACCGAGGGCGAGCGAGCTTGGCAGATCTGCATCCCCGACCTTACGATCCACATCGCTGCCATCGCTGATCGCGTAGCGCTGCCAGCCGAACAGGCCGGAAACGATCTCGCCTTCGCGGTAATCGGAATGCCGGCTTGCCACCACCTCACCTACGGCAAAGGAGCGCATTGCAGCTCCGATCTGAACAGGCGGCAAATAATTCGGCGCGTCATTCGCCCAGCCACGCATTGCGGGATCGACCGACCAGAATTCGGTCTTCACCAGAAATTCACCCAGCCCGAGGTCGGGCACGGCAATCTCATCGACCGTGAAATGCTCTGCCTTAGGCACCCCCTTCGGCCGGGCGGAAAGCACAACACAGCGATTAACAAGATTGGCGATCATTTTTTTTACCCTTTTTGGCGCAAACACGCCGGCAGCAAAACCTGATGTGCTGCGCGATGCAACGACGGTAAAATCCTAATCGATGGATCCAGCGAACACCATCGCCAAGACGGTGCACACACCCATTGGCCCAACAACCCATCACCTCTTATCAAGTCATCGGCATCAGCTCTATTAAGATCACAAGCGACATGTCAAAATTCAGGCATAATTCATTGAACTCAACCTTGTTTTTGCGAGATCTTCAGGTGCCGTCGAGATGAAGCTGCTGCGTTACGTCGGGCTCGCCGTTCTTGTCATTGTCCTGTTGATTACGGGCTTGATCGGTTTTGCGCCGACATGGCTCCGACTGGGCCTGGACGCTTATGGGATCGAGGATGTCGCCTTTGAAGATCTCTCGCTCGGCCTAGAAGGGACCACCCTTCGAGGCTTGACCATCGGACAGCCAATCGATCAATCGGTCGACCATATCGCTCTCGACTATTCCCTGACGAAACTGATCAGCGGCCGCATCGATCGGGTGATGATCAAAGGCCTAAGCATCAAGACGAGCCTTGATGATCTCGCCTCGGATAGCGCGACATCGGACAAGACAGTTGCTCCCCCCATTCTGATCCCCACCCATCCTTCCATCGGCAAGCTGGTCATCGAAAACGGCGAGATCGATCTCGAAACACCGATCGGTGATCTGCTTATCCCGCTCAATGGTCAGATCGAGGCCGCAGAGGATCGAATAACCTTTGCACTTCGATCCGAAGAGACGCGCCTGGGCGATCTTGAAAACGGCATCACCGCCGATCTCAATATGGATGGTTCGGTTACCCTTGATGATGGAAGAGGGCTCGACGAGCTAGCAGCCTCCGGCCAGCTATCGATCAACGCGACCGACGCCGTCCTGCCCAACCTCGGTAGCATCAAGGGCGAGGGCAAGGTGACGGTCGATGTTCAAGGGCCACTGCCTGTGCTTCAAGGATCAATGCTGCTGGATCTCGATGCACTCACCTGGGTCAACGATGCCTATGCCATCGAGGAGGCAACGCTGGATCAAGCGCTAGACCTCACCTTCGATGGTCAATCCCTGGATCTTTCCCTTGCTGAACAGGGACGAATCAGCATCGCTCAATTGCGGGCCACCGATCAGGTAAAAAGCGGCTGGTTCACCATCAAACTTTATCCAGAGGACGAGCCGCTTTTCAGCCTCGATGTCGAGAAAGAAGCCTGGCGGCATAGGCTAAAGGCGGAGATCGAACCGGTCAGGCTGGAAACCGAGGCAGGTCAATGGTGGGCACGCATTGAAAATCTGGTCATCAATGGGACGGGCACCACCAATGGCCCCATTCAAAGCAATATCCTGATCAAACAAGGCCGGGCCGATCTGCCGAGCGCCAATCTTGCCTTGGTCGGCATCGGAAGTGCTGCGCGCTTGACGGCCGATGGTCTTTCCCAAGCCGATCCCATTTCGGTGACCATCAGCAGCCTTCGTCCGCTAGGTAAACCTGCAACCTTCACCCCCCTTCGTCTCGATGCGGCCATCAAGCCAACAGCCGAACAGATCGCCTTTGAGGGCAACTTTACGACCAAGACCAGGCCAGCCTTGGTGCTTGATTTCACCGGCAGGCATCATCCGCAGACCAAGAAGGGCCATCTCAACTTCGATCTTGAGAAGTTCGCGTTTCAAGAGGACGGCTTGCAACCCGGCGACTTTTCACCGCTGCTGCGCGAGGCGCTGAGCGACACCGTTGGACAATTGGCCGTGGCCGGCATGTTGGATTGGCAGGACGGCAAATTGACCAGTTCAGCCGATCTCCTCATCGAAGAACTCGGCCTCACGATTGGTCCTGCAAGGCTGGAACGGATCAACACGCTCCTACAATTCGACAGCTTGGTGCCGCCCACCATGACGTCAGAGCAAGAGCTCGCCATCGGCCTCTTAGATGTCGGCCTGCCGCTCACCGACGGCCTCGTCGCCCTGAAACTCGCCTCCGATGGCAAGCTTGCCGTCAATCGCCTGACCTGGCGCTTTGCCGATGGCCGCGTCGGCGCCCAGCCATTCACCTTCGGTTCAGACGTTGAGGACTTAACTCTCGTCTTGGATGTCGATCAGCTCGACCTGAACGGGCTGCTCAACCTCACCAGGCTGGACGGCCTGAGCGGCGAAGGCAGAATTGATGGAACCCTGCCACTGACCATCAACGAGACAGTTGCTATCATCAGCGACGGCAACCTTGAAGCAACCGGTGCCGGCGTTCTACGTTACGATCCGAGCGGGGCACCTGGCGCCCTGCAAGCAGGCGGTGCCGGCGTCGGGTTGATGTTGCAGGCCTTGGAGAACTTCCGTTATGAAAAACTCAACATCACGCTGGATGGCCGAACCGACGGCGACACCGAGATCGGTCTCCATCTCCGGGGCGCTAATCCCGACTTCCAGGACGGCCACCCCATCGAATTCAACCTGGACCTCGAAGGTAACCTTGCCAATATCATCCAGACTAACCTCTCCAACTACCAGATCCCTGATCGAATCCGTGAGCGGGTGCAGGGATTTCAGCCGTAAGGCCGCGCTTTGCACAGCCCTGCTGGCCACCGTCGCCGCCTGTCAGCCACGTGTCGCCATCGAGGCCCCAAAAGACCCGATCGTGATCAATCTGAACGTCAAAATCGAACAGGAAGTCCGGGTCAAGGTCGAAAAAGACGTCGACGACCTGTTCGATGAAAATGATGATCTGTTTTAGGAGCTGATGCCATGATCCGTTCACCTCTACCCCTCAAGGCATGGCTCTTGATGGCCATGATCTCCCTCATCGCCGTCAATGGCGCCTTCGCCCAGTCACTCAGCGAAGCCAAAGCCCAAGGCCTGATTGGCGAGCGCGCTGACGGCTATATCGGCGCCGTTGGCAATGCAGGCCCGGTCCAGGCCCTCATCAACGACATCAACGCCAAGCGCCAGGCCAAATACGCCGACATCGCCGCCCAACGCGGAGCCTCAACCGAAGCCGTCGCCAAAATCGCCGGCATGAAACTCATCGAACGCACCCCAGCCGGCCAATTCGTCCGAGGCGACAACGGCAAATGGGTCAAAAAATAGGTGGTGTGACCACCGCAGTTGATGGGGAGCGCCGTCGAAGAAGGCGCGCCATTTAGCCGACGTTTGCGCCCCTTTTTCGGGGTTGTGTCAAGACTGGACGTGCCGTTTGAACGTCATGATGTTGACTGATCAGGCATCGCGGCATCGTCCAGGGCGGCGGCGCGCTGATAGGCCTCTCGCTTGGAAAGCCGCGCCACATAGGAGACGAAAGCAGGGCGCTGTTCGATCGATTTGAACTGCAAGCCAAAAGCAATCTGCGCCCCGATATAAACATCAACCGCGGAAAACGCATCGCCCGCGAGATAACCATCGCCGGAAACAGCCTGCTCCAGGGTATCCCGCACCATCTCGTAATTACCGTAACCTGCAGTCGCCTCCTTATCCTTGGGCACCTCGAAACCAAGGGACCGGTTGATCATCGCAGCCTCTATCGGACCAGCGCCAAAGAACAGCCAGCGATAATAGCTGCCCCGATCTTTGAGCCCGGGCTTCAACCCGGCCTCGGGAAAAGCATCCGCGAGATAAGCGATAACCGCCGCACATTCCGTCACCACCACCTCGCCATGGCGGATCGCCGGCACCTTGCCCATCGGATTGATCGCCAGATACTCAGGCGCCTTCATGCTCGTGCCGTAATCCAAGATCTCCGTGCGATAAGGGGCGCCAACCTCCTCCAGCATCCAACGCGCAATGCGCCCGCGCGACATCGGATTGGTATAAAAAATAAGCTCATCGCTCATCAAGAAATCTCCTGAATGAATCGCGGGGTCTGCGTCTGAAAACGCTCGCCGTCAAAAATCTGCAACGATGCGAGATACGTCGAGATGGCACTCTTCATGCAGGATCAGCCCAAAAGGTTCAAGACCGCCTACCACCGATTCAGATCAGGTTAGGCTGTTAAGCATCGCCATCTTTTTTTGACCGGTCGATGACATTGGCGATGACCTTCAGGCGAAATGGCGCACGAGCGCCTTCGACATTGACAATGTGGATATCGCCCCCCCTTAGAATTCGGGAGTTGGCGCCATCGGTCAGCCCTTCGGCATGGAGCATGTCTGCCTGCGCTACCGCAAACACCACGCCCTCGCCCGCTAACCCCTCGACCCGCCAGATGAGCTCGATCGTCTTCTTCGGCAAATCCAGATCGAAGGCCTCGCTATGGACCGGTAAAGGCCCCGGCACCATCGGCTGATCGCTGACATCGACGGTAATCAAGAGAACTTCTTTGAAGCCTGGATTGTTATGAGCTTTGGCAGTGTCACCTTCGAGCGCTAAAGACAGCCCCAAGGCCAGGAAAATCGGCCAAACCATCAGACAACGCCGGATCAGTCCCATGCCGCACCCTCCAGCCTTCACTTCAACATCACATTATCCACAAGAATATAGTAATAAATAATATCATATACCTCTCCCTATTTAGCAATAACCACCGATTATACTTGATATAACACAAGTTAATATTGACCCCACATGCACGAGATTGATGTTAATAAGTTGAGGACGTTAAAAAAACGCCCTCAAATCTGTGTAACAGCGCAACGCAGCATGGGAGGCTTTCGATGACAATTCGTGATCGCTGGCGCCAATCGGCGTGTCTGGCAAGTGGCATGGTGCTCGCACTTACCGGCACGACCTTGGCTGATGAGACGACCTTCGAGCGATTGCTTGGAGCGGAAGGTGAGCCGGCGAACTGGTTGACCCATCACGGCGACTATTCAGCCAAGCGCTTTTCTACCTTGAGCGAGATCAACAAAGATACCGTCGGCGATCTCAAGGTCGCTTGGACCTTTGCACTTGGCGGCGTTGAAGGCGGCGGCATCTGGCCCCATGGCGGTCTCGAAGGAACGCCGATCGTCGACAACGGCATGATGTATGTCACTGATGGCTGGGGCTCGGTCTACAAGCTCGATATGACTGGCGGCACGGGCAATCTCGTCTGGAAGATGAACCCGGAAACCGACAAGGACTGGGCGGGTGCCGTCGCTTGTTGCGGCGTGAATAATCGCGGCGTGGCTCTTTGGGGCGATCAGGTCATCTCCCACACGTTGGATGGTCGCCTGATCTCCACCCATCAGGACACTGGCGAAGTGACCTGGGAGCGTGAGGTCGCTGATCCCGCCATCGCGGAGACGATCACCGGTGCGCCGCTTGTGGTCAAGGACATGGCGATCACCGGCGTTGCCGGCGCCGAATATGGCATCCGTGGCTGGCTCGCCGCAACCGATCTGACGACCGGCCAGGAAGTCTGGCGCCGCCACACCATTCCAGGGCCAGGGGAACCCGGCCATGACAGCTGGTCCGATGATCATGATGCCTGGAAAACGGGCGGCGGCTCGACCTGGGTCACCGGCTCCTACGACCCCGAGCAAAATCTGATTATCTGGGGAGTTGGCAATCCCGGCCCGGACTGGGATGCCGAGTACCGTCCCGGCGACAATCTCTACACCAACTCAGCCCTCGGCATCGATGCCGATAGCGGCGAGATCAAGTGGCACTTCCAGTACACCCCCAACGATCCCTACGACTATGACGGCGTCGCCGAGCATGTGCTAGTGGACGCCGCTATTGATGGCGTCGACAAGCAGATCGCCCTCCATGCCGATCGAAACGGCTTCGGCTACGCCCTCGATCGCACCACCGGCGACTTCATTTGGGGCACCGCCTTCGTCAAAGATCTGACCTGGACCCGCGGTCTCGATCCCGAAACCGGACGCCCCCTCGACTACGATCCGGAAAGCCAGATCCAATCCTACCTCCCGGGCACCGCCCCTTCACGCGAAAATCCCCTTGGCGTCTCCTGTCCCGGTAATATGGGCGGTAAGAACTGGCCACCAACCGCCTATCACCCCGAGCTCAAATACTGGTACATCCCGGTCATCGAGAGCTGCAACGAGATGACTAATGAGGAGATGATACCGGGCGAGAGCTACAAGCCGCGTGAATGGTTCACCGGCGGCGGTCCGCGTCAGCATCAGGCGATCACTGGATCCGTCACCGCGATAGACATCACCACCGGCGAGATCGCAGCCAAACATGAGACCGAATACCCGCTCCTCGGCGGCATTCTAGCGACAGCCGGCGGCCTGATCTTCACCGGCTATCCCTCAGGCGAACTGGTCGCCCTCGATGCGGCAACCCTCGAAGAAAAGTGGCGCTTTGAAACCGGTGCCGGCATCAACGCACCACCCATGACCTTCTCGGTAGACGGCAAACAATATGTCGGCCTCCTGGTCGGTCTCGGCGGCGCCTGGCCCAAATGGTTCGTGGACGGCACGAAGGGCCTGGAAAAGCTCGAGCCGGGCTCCATGCTCTACGTCTTCAGCCTCTGATCTTTTTTCCGACACAAAAAAGGGCGGGTCCAGGTGGGCCCGCCCTTTCGTCCCGCCGATCGGTCAAAAATCACTTCATCGATGCGCATTGCCTGGAGCCCTTGCCCCAAAAGTCGACGCATTCCTCGTAGGTCGCCTCTCCCCTGCCCTTCAGCGCCGCCAGTAGATAATCGGTCACCGCCTCGATCTGCTCGTCCCGCAGCATCTTCGCTGCCTTCGGGGGCAAATCCTCGCCGAAATCAGCCTCCGTGCTGCCGTCATAACAATCCACCGCCTTATAAGCCCCCCGCGCATGGAAAGGCATCCGGCTCGCCGGCCGGCCGCATTTAATCACCTCGATCAAAAATTCTCGCTCCATCGCCGTTTCCCGCAACGACAAAGCCGCCCCGCCATAACCGCCCCCACCACCGCCATGCCATTTGTGACAGCCAATGCAATTTGCATCCCGATAAACGGCCTTGCCCGCCTCCAGATCCGGTTCCGCATGAAGCCCAAAAATGCTGCCCGTCATCATCACTGAAAATAGGCTGGCCAACCCTAAGCGCAGTTCTTTCCGCAAACGCACCATGCTTACTCCCTCCCTGTTACGCTCAATTTTGTTTGTCCCGGGGCTGGCCCGATCTCACCACCAACTTATTTAATCATAGGTAGGCCAAGTCAAAAAAACGAACCATCGGGAGGCTCATCATGAAAAGGAAGGTCGGTTTTTCCCTGCCAGCACTCCTGCTCTGCGGATTGCTGTTCCAAAGTCACCCAGCGCCCGCCGCGGAAGACCCCCTAAAAGGTGATTTGCGCAATCTAAGCGTCGGCACCAAGGTCGTTGATCTGCCCAAGGAACGCTTCATCAACTTCGCCTGCGGCGCCGATGGCGGCGATCCGGCGAAAGAGCTCACCGGCTGGCAGGATTACCTCCAATGCCCAGCCAATGACCAAGGCCTGCATGAGGTCACCTTCGACTATGCCGAGGACAACCCCTGGGCCGAGGTCAACGATAAATGGGAGGGCACCAAGGTCGCCGGCCACCCCGTTCAACCCTCCTTGCTGATCACCGCTGACGGCATGGTCAAAGGCATCCGCATCGTCACCAACGGCAAGCGCCTCTATCTCAAGAAAAAGGCCTATCTCCTACCGATTCGCATCATGGGCCGCTATGGCCAGGACGGCTGGGACTGCAACGATGCCGAGCCAAGCGACGGCAAAACCGCGATCGGCGGCATGTTCATCGACCGGGACTGCGAAAAAACCTTCCACGACCGCCAACTCAAGATCGAAGTTAATCTCTACCGAACCGCTGATCAGGAAGGCCGCGACTTCACCGGGAGGACCAAATTCGAAATCTACAAACGGGAGGCCGGTTGAGTCTTTTCTGACCCTAGGAGCCCGTTTGATCACTCCCTCCTAGAGTGATATGGTCGAAACAAAAGAGTCCCGATAAGAGACCGCATCCCCCTGGTTGTCCGGGCTCTTTCTTCGAAGGCGGTGGAAACCAACTGATGTGGTTACACCACATGAACGGCAAGCATCAAACATTTGTTAATGAGTTCATGTTAAACATTTCCCCATTAATTCATTTCACGGGATGCAGAAATGGCCAATTTACTTGTAGTTGAAGACGACGAGGACCTTCGCGATTTGCTCGTGACCGAGCTTGAGGATATGGGCCACAAAGTCGTCACGGCCTGTAACGGCGAAGAAGGGCTACGCCGCGCCAGCGCTCAACCGCCCGACCTCATCCTGTCCGATATCAATATGCCAAAGATGAACGGCTATCAGTTCCGCCGTCAGCTAACCAACACCCACCCGCATCTGGGTAAACTGCCGTTCATCTTCGTCTCCGCCTACGCCGACGATACGGATATCGCAGACGGCCTGATCACCGGTGCCAGCCACTACGTCACCAAACCCATCGACTTTCGCGCCCTAGAAGGCTGGATCAAAACCCTCCTTTAGGTAATGGGTGGCATGTCCGCCTCAGTTGGTTTGGGCCACTGGCGGTGAACGTGCCAAGGACAATGATGGTATGCCGGCTTATCCGCAAATATTTTGGGGAATGCTGGCATTTCAGATTGGCCACGACAGCTTGTGACGATCAGGCTCATGATGCCTGATCGGTAGGACGTCGCAACTCCCAAACAACCACCCAGCCTTGCCAATCCGATCGAGCCCGTTCAGTCTGACGGCTCCATCCCTTAGCGCTTCAACATCGCGATGACTCTCATCATCCTAGCTCTCATCGCTCGTTAAGGCTGGCGCATGACAAAATTGGCAATTATTCCTAGATCGGTGTAAACTCGGCATACGGGAAGGCACGCTCTTCCTTGTCAGCACAGCTTTGCATCGCCGCAAATAACCAAACGAACATGAGAGTCCTGGAAACCCTGGCTTTTTGCGTATTGAACTGTCTGGTTAGGGAAAAATGACCCTAGAAAACCTTGCTCCAACAAAGCCCGATGCGCGACCATTGGATCACGCTCGACAAGCACTGTTACTTAACGTTGAAGACAGCCTTTTGTGAATCGCTCGTGGTACCTGGTATCTGCAACGTAAAGATTCCGGGTCGGATAGTTACGAACGAAATTTCCATGACACCTTCATCATCAAATTCCAGACTATCAACGCCGAGAGGTCGAATTTCAAGGTCATTAATGACGATTTCATCTATCCAGACATTGCGAAAAAAATCCGGACCATTCAACGCTATCTCAGCCGACCCGTCAGCCTCGATCTCGATCTCATAGTACTTTCCTGATTCGAGTTCATAAGGCGCATCGGTCAGCGGCTGCCCCGAGGAGAGCGTAATCGGCTCAAGCTTAGTCGCCCCACCGGTCAAGAGACCAGCTTGAGCATGGACCTGACCAGCAACAAGCGATGCGGTTGCGGCAACAGCCAAGGGGAGCATCAGATTACGCATAGAGATTTCCTTTGATTTTTGTGTAGGTTACGACAGATCACAGCTGGTTTCAGGCTGATCGAAGCCGAGCGTGTCCAGAGGTGTACGTTGGTGCAAAAACTCGTCTTGCGGCGAGACCGAAACAAGCACGCGGGGCGCCACCAGCAAGATTGGCTGCCGCATCTGGTTGTTCCAAGTCCTAAACGTCAGCCCCTCTCCCTTAAACGCCCCAATTTCGAAGTCATCACTGCGCAAATAGTCGCGTAGTGTCGCCGAATCCACCGAATTTGTCCGGGTAACCGCCTCTCCAATCGAGCGAACCGCAAGCCAAGCCGCATAATCCGTCTCGGTCATCCACCGCCCCGCACGATCCTCGAAACGCCCCTGCATCTGCGTCCCACCCCATTGCTCATGCGTGCGATGCCAGGCAGTAGGCCTCAGCCCGTGGGTACCGGTGACCGGATCAGCATCCCAGGTTCGATAAGGCAGATACTCGCCAAAAACATCGCTCTCATCAGCCACCACGATAACGTCATGATCCTCGGCATCCTGAGTAAAAACGGGAAGCTGGGTCTGAATCTGGACATGCCCGCTGTCTGTACGCCTGGCGGTTGCTTCATACTCATAAGCACGCGTTTCGTTGATCTTGGCACCAAACTTCGCCGCCGCCCTCTCGAACGCAGCTTTCATGGCAAGATCGATCTCTTGGGTTCCGTGGATCAGGAACCATTCCCGCCAGCGCTTCCAAATAAGATATTGGGCAAGTGCATCGGCCTTCATCGCACGACTTGGGATGATATGAAAAAGATTAGCGCGGCACTCATCTGTGCGCAGCTGGTCATCTCCTGCGCTCACATTGAAGATCAATGCGCCCTCAGCTTCCTCAAGATCGGCGATCGATAACAGCATTTCAGCCGGCGCATCGACCACAAGCAGTTTATTGCCCTGGCCCAAGGCTTCCTTGGCAGCATCCAGAAGATTACCGCCCGTCGGCACGGCAATATCGATCAATTGATAGTCATGCCCGAGAAAACTGCCGGTGGTCTGGTTGTCCGCCTGTCCGAGTTGGGCACCCGCCAGACCTTCGTCTGGAATATCAATCGGATCGAGGAGCGAAATCGGCGCCAGACGCTCCACATCCTGGGCGAGATAAGTGAGCTTCACGGTCAGCTTGTCGGCTGCCAATGCAACCAACGGCACTGCCAAACCGGCCACCATCAGGACCGTATGAATAAGGCACGAACGGGCACGACTACCCAACACAAACCTCCCTTGTGATTTCAACATTTCTGAAACTCTTTAGCCGTGCTCCGTTTTCCTTGCAACGCTTCCTGGCGTGCCTCAATGTCGATACCGCCTACTTATATAACAACGCGAACCCCTTTGCCGTTTTACCTTCTTCAAAAAAATGCATTCACAAGCATCGTTAGAAAACCAATTAGGATGCGGAAGCCATTGGTCTTTCACGAACACTACTGACGTCAGGAAAGACAGTCGATCAATGATGTAGCCAAGCGCTCCATCAAGGCAGGATAAAGATCGCCCCCAGGCTCGAGATCGGCCCCAATGGGATCGAGAATGCCCTTTGCAACATCCTGTCCTTCTATCACTGTTTCCAATAGTTTGGGCTCGAACTGTGGCTCTGCAAACGCACAAACAGCGCCGCTCTCCTCGATCCGATGTCGAATTTCGGTCAACCGTTTGGCACTTGGGCGATCGGCATCGCTCAAACTCACTGACCCCAAGGATTTAAGCTCGAAACGCCGCTCGAAATATTGATAAGCATCATGGAACACAATGTAAGGCGTGTCCCTTACCGGCTCCAGCCGTTGATCGATCGATGCCGTCATGGCCGTCAAGCGCAGCACTGCTCTCTCGGCATTGGCGCTATAGATGCCAGCCTGCGCTGGATTCAGCTTCGCAAGCTCAGTTGCGATCGCGCCCAGCCAGGTGATGGCATTGTCTGGAGAAAGCCACAAATGCGGATCGTCACCGACAAGGTCATGCGCCTCGCCGTGATCATCTGGCTCGTCATGACCATGATCATCATGGTGGTCATGCCCCTCCCAAACACCGCCCTTGCGTCGGCCAAGCCTGACAACTCCGTCGACATTGGCAAGATCGACGACCCGTGCCTCGGTGGCCAGGGTTTCGATGGCCTTGCCCATCCAGGTTTCAAGATTGGCGCCGACCCGAAACACGATGGTCGCGTGGTCCAGTGCCCGTGCCTCAGAAGGCTTCATCGCGTAACCATGCGGTGAAGCGCCCGGCCTGACGATCAGCGTCGGCGTCATGACCCCCTCGGTCACCATCGAGACCAAGGAATGGACCGGAGCGATCGTTGCTGCAACCTCGACCTCCGCCCAAGCCTTCGCCATCATGCCCAGCATCGCCCATCCAGCCAGAAAACCTCGGAACATGTTGGAGATCGTCAACATCACCAGTGACCTTTATCGAGGAGTGTAATACCATTACATTTCGAACATGTTATCTTATAACCTTTGCGGCCTTGAATATGTCAAGAACCTTCCCCCTCGCTTTTGCCCATCACGATCACAACGACTGCCGTAAGATGGCGATCGACGAAGCGAAGAAGCTCTGCGAGACGCGCCAGGTGCGCCTGACACCGGTACGCGAGCGTGTCCTCAGCTTGTTATGGGCCGCTCATGAGCCGATGCGCGCCTACGACATCCTGGAGAAACTGGGTGCTGAAGGGTTTGGCTCGCAGCCACCGGTGGTCTATCGTGCGCTTGATTTCCTGATCCAGCATGGCTTGGCCCACAAGATCGAATGCTTGAATGCCTATCTCGCCTGCGACCAGCCGGGCGCGGATCACGGGGCTAAATTCCTGATCTGCACAAGCTGCAACCGTGTCGCTGAGTTTGATGATCAGGCCATCGCCAGGGCACTGCACCAGGTTGCGGACGGCAGCGGCTTTTCCATCGGTCGCGCCACTCTCGAAGTCGAAGGCCTCTGCCCGGATTGCATATCGTCTCCATGAACGCGCCGTTGATCGAAGCTGCTGGTCTCAGCTTTCGAGACGGCGCACAAGCTATCTTACGGGACGTCAACCTTGCCATCAGTGGTAATGAGATCGTGACCGTTGTCGGTCCGAACGGGTCTGGCAAAACCACGCTGCTCCGTCTTCTAACCGGCGTGATCGATCCAAGCTCAGGTAGGATCCATCGGCATTCCTCGCTTAGAATCGGTTACACGCCTCAGCGCCTGACCCTCGATCGAACGCTACCACTTACTGTCGATCGTTTTCTTGCACTTGGAGGGGTGACCAAGACGTCACAGCGCACTGAAGCGCTTGCCTCCGTCTCTCTCCCAAAGCATGCCAAGGCCCAGATGATCGACCTTTCCGGCGGCGAACTGCAGCGCGTTCTCCTCGCCCGTGCCTTGCTGCGTCGTCCCAATCTGCTGGTGCTGGATGAACCCACTCAAGGCCTTGATCAACCGGGCGAGGCTGCTTTCTACCAGCTGATCGAGCAGGTTCGGGACGACACGGCCTGCGCTGTTCTGATGGTCAGTCATGACCTGCATGTGGTGATGAGTGCGTCCGATCGCGTCATCTGCCTAAATGGGCATATCTGCTGTCAGGGCGAGCCGACCGTGATCCGCGATCACCCGGAATACCAAAAGCTCTTTGGTCTGGGCACCGGCGGCGCGCTTGCGCTCTATCGCCACGAACACGACCACCATCACCACCATGCCGATCACCAAGCCCCTGGAGACCCTGAGGGGCGGCGCCCCCATGGTTGAGGATTTTTTGGTTCGCGCCTTTCTCGCCGGCATTGGCGTTGCCTTGATCGCCGGACCACTTGGCTGCTTCGTCGTCTGGCGGCGCATGGCCTATTTCGGTGATGCCACCGCCCATGCCACCCTCCTCGGCATCGCGCTTGCCATTGCCACTGATCTACCCGTCATGATCGGTGTGCTGATCATCGCCGTTTTGATGGCGATCGGCACCGCAGCCCTTGCGAGTGGCCGCTATGCCATGGACACCTTGCTTGGCGTGGCCGCCCATGCTGGCCTGGCGCTTGGCCTGGTCGCCATCGCGCTGGTGGACGATATTCGGGTCGATCTCATGGGGTATCTTTTTGGTGATGTGCTAGCCGTGTCGACCGTCGACCTCGGTTACATTTGGGGCGGAGCGTTAGTCATCTGTATCGTTCTCTGGCGTTCATGGACCAGCCTCCTGAATGCCACTTTGAACGAGGAACTGGCCTATGCCGAAGGCGGCAACCCTGCCTTTGGACGCCTTCTTCTCAACCTCATGTTGGCGCTTCTGATTGCGATTGCTATGAAGATCGTTGGCATACTCCTGATCACTGCCATGCTGATTATCCCTGCAGCAGCAGCCCGACCGTTGGCGCGAACACCGGAGGGTATGGCGGGTTTGGCCGCCGCGATCGGCATGGTCGCCGTGGCGCTTGGTCTGAACGCGTCTCTCCAGTTCGACACACCGGCAGGCCCGTCAATCGCCGCGGCCGCAGCCCTTGGTTTTGTCTTGACGAATATCGCGAACAACCTGCTGGCCAAACGCCGCCGTTTCTGAGAAAAAAATGCCGACGCTCAACGACTGCATGGAGCCTGAAGGATGTCGCCCGTGATAAAATCCTGGATCGAGCTTGCGCCTACATTGGTCGATGTCGCCACTGGCCGCGCTCATGCGGAACTGGTGGTCAGGAACGGCCGTTGGGCGAACGTTCATTCCGGTGAAATTGTTCCTGGAACTAATGTGGCCATCGTCGGTGGACGGTTCGCTTATGTTGGCGACAATGCCGACCATTGCATCGGCCCGGATACAGAAGTCATCGATGCCGGCGACCGGTACCTTCTACCGGGTTTGTGTGATGGGCATATGCATGTCGAAAGTGGCATGATCACCGTCACAGAGTTTTGCCGGGCTGTTGCACGTCATGGCTCGACCTCGCTGTTCATCGATCCCCATGAGATCGCCAATGTGCTGGGGTTGGAGGGCGTGCGGTTGATGCATGACGAGGCAGTTGGGGCACCGATCAATGTTTATGTGCAGATGCCGAGCTGTGTGCCGTCTGCTCCTGGCCTCGAAAACGCTGGTGCTGAGATCGGGCCTGAGGATGTGGCCGAGGCGATGACCTGGTCCAACATCATCGGACTTGGCGAGGTGATGAATTTTCCGGGTGTGGCCAATAACGATCCGAAAATGGTGGGCGAAATCGCGGCGACCACAGCTGCCGGCAAGACCATCGGCGGGCATTATGCGCGCCCCATCCTAGATCATCTGTTTCACGGCTATGTCGCGGGCGGGCCTGAGGACGATCACGAAGGTACGCGCCTCGAAGATGCGATTGCCCGCGTTCGCCAGGGCATGAAGGCCATGCTTCGCCTGGGGTCTGCCTGGTACGATGTCGCAAGTCAGATAAAAGCTATCACCGAACACGGTCTCGATTCCCGAAACTTTATTCTCTGCACCGACGACAGCCATTCCGGCACCCTCGTCCATGACGGCCATATGAACCGCGTCGTCCGCCACGCCATTGAACAAGGGTTAAAGCCCATTACAGCAATCCAGATGGCGTCCCTAAACACCGCAGAACACTTTAACATGGCCCGTGAGATCGGCTCCATCACCCCAGGCCGCCTTGCCGATTTTCTGATTGTCTCGGACCTCCCGTCCATGGCCATTGACCAAGTCTACGCTCGAGGACGCCTCCTCGCAGAAGAAGGGCGCCTCGTTGCCGATGTTCCGGCTTTTCCCTACCCTGCCTCCGCAAAAAACACCGTCAAACTAGGAAAGGTTTTGTCCGACGCGGACTTCGTTATTTCTGCGCCGGAGAACGCCAAGCAGGTTAGAGCTAGGGTGATTGGCGTCATAGAGAACCAAGCTCCTACTAAGGCGCTGGAGGCCGATCTCACCGTCACTGACGGCATCGTCAACAGCGATCCGGCCAACGACGTCTGCCAAATCGCTTTAGTCGAGCGTCACCGGGCTACCGGTGACGTCACAAATGGCTTCGTCTCGGGTTTCGGCTACAACATCCCCTGCGCGATGGCCTCCACCGTCGCCCATGACAGCCATCATATGATCGTCGTCGGCACCAACCGCGACGACATGGCCAAAGCCGCCAACCGCCTGGGCGAGGTCGGCGGTGGCGTTGTCTTTTACAGTCAAGGCAAAGAAAGAGCCCTGATCGACATGCCCATCGCCGGCCTGATGTCCGAACAACGCGCCGAAATCGTCGCCGAACAAGCGGACAACCTAGGACGCGCCATGCAAGAAGCCGGCTGCACCCTCAACAACGCCTACATGCAACACTCCCTCCTCGCCCTCGTCGTTATTCCTGAACTGAGGATCTCAGACATGGGCTTGGTGGATGTTACCAAGTTCGAAATAGTGGATTTATTTGTCTAAAATGTAACTCAAAGACACGCTCGACAGCTGAAAAACGGCCGATCAGTTGATCGTCTGGTTCGTATGGTTTTTTCGAGGCATTCAAATTCTTAAATCCAAAATAGTATATTCGCATAGCATTATGTCACTTATTAAGAACGAAAGTGATCTCGAGACCTGACATCTCACTTACGTAGTAGGCCGGTCAGGGGATGCTGAAGGTCTTAAATACTTTTCAATACCTTATGGGACCCACGTCGACAGGTATCAACCATTTGATATCATTCTTAGAATGACTCGATATGGTGGACCCACCGGTGAAGCGCGGGAGGCTGCCGAACAGATGGGTTCGTAGATCTTTGCCTACAGAGACTTTTCTGATCGTATCCGCGGACGATGATACATCTCGCCCAAATTGCTGCTGCGACCGATATAGCGGGCGCCCGCCTTTCGAAGGTGTATTGGTACGCGTTCGGATCTGCAGCTCAATATGATGGCATACGTAGTGACTTTAACTTTCTTGAAAACTATCGGTATCAATAATATTCACACTCGCTTGTCAGACTTGGCAACGTCACCACATCTAGCGATCGTTTCTATGACACTAAGTGATGCCATTTATACGGACTTTATAAAACGACATCATTGCAAGCCGCTCGAAAAATACTTTTATCGCAATTTGCCTTCAAACGATTTATATCAAGGTAGAATGGGCATTAGCAATTAACGCCGAAACGGGTAAAAGCAACAACTCTTCATCCTCCAAATTGTTCTTCAGTAAGGCGTCATCACTCTAGGGAAACGCCAACGCCCCCAATGTGACCGAGCCCAAGTCATCGATGTCCTGCACTTGCCCCAACCCGAGTGCAAAGAAAACTGAGTTGGAAAAGCCCTTCGCAATCTAGGGGGACCGCTGAGCTGTGCCTTTGATGATACCGTGTTGATGGAGGTTTTTTGCAGATGGCTAGGCCGACGCCGGGTTATTGCTCGTGGTGAATGAGGGGGAAATGAATTTAATGAATGAAGACATCAGCAACCTTGTCTTCGCGGAAACATGTGCAGACTTTGACCGGGCGTCGGAAGAACGTGAAGCCGGTCATGGAGACCTCGGCTAGAGGATCGACGCCTTCCCGTTGAAGGCGCAAGAAGAGAACATAGAGTTGTATCTATCCTGATGGCGCTTTCAAAAAAAAGCGGCGCTCCAAATTCTGGAACGCCGCTCTTAAGCTAACCACCCACGAAAGTGGGCTTATCCGTCATGTCTAGACAAGATCAAACCGATCCAAATGCATGACCTTGCTCCAAGCTGCGGCGAAGTCTTGGACGAATGCCTCGCCTGAGTCGCTGCATGCATAGACTTCGGCGATGGCACGGAGTTCGGAGTTGGAGCCGAAGACTAGGTCGGCGGCTGTGCCGGTCCATTTTAGGGTGTCGGTGGCGCGGTCTCGGCCTTCGTAGACGCCTTTCTCGGTCGCAGACGATTTCCAAGCCGTGCTCATGTCGAGCAAGTTCACAAAAAAGTCGTTGGTTAGGGATTCGGGGCGTTTGGTCAGGACACCGTGTTGGGCATTGCCTGTATTAGCGTTTAGGACGCGGAGGCCGCCGACCAGGACGGTCATTTCAGGAGCTGTGAGGGTTAGGAGTTGCGCCTTGTCGACCAGGAGTTCCTCAGTAGAGCGGTCATGCTCACCTTGGATGAAGTTGCGGAAACCGTCGGCAACAGGCTCAAGCGGCGCGAAGCTTTCGGCGTCGGTCTGGTCCGCTTTGGCATCCGTTCGACCAGGTGTAAAGGCGATCTCGACATGGTGGCCGGCGTTTTTCGCTGCCTGCTCGATGGCGGCAGATCCACCCAGAACAATCAGATCGGCGAGCGAGATTTTTTTGTTACCGCCTGCTGTCCCGTTAAAGTCTTTTTGGACCGCTTCCAGGGCATGGAGCGCCTTGGCGAGCTCGGCCGGATTGTTGGCCGCCCAATCCTTTTGCGGGGCGAGGCGAATGCGGGCACCATTGGCGCCGCCGCGCTTGTCCGTCCCGCGGAAGCTTGAGGCGGACGCCCAAGCGGTCGACACCAGTTGGGAAATCGACAGCCCGGAGGCGAGGGTTTTTTTCTTGAGGTCGGCAACATCGTTACCGTCGACCAGGGTGTGATCGACCGCCGGGACGGGGTCCTGCCAGATCAGGTTTTCAGCTGGAACCTCGGCGCCGAGATAACGGGCCTTGGGGCCCATATCGCGGTGGGTGAGCTTGAACCAGGCCTTGGCGAAGGCGTCCGCAAATTCATCCGGGTTTTGGTGGAAACGGCGGGAGATGGGCTCGTAGATCGGGTCCATGCGAAGCGCAAGGTCGGATGTCAGCATCATCGGCGCATGGGACTTCGAAGGATCATGGGCGTCAGGCACGGTGCCTTGGGCGGCGCCGTCCTTCGGTGTCCATTGCTGGGCGCCAGCAGGGCTCTTGGTCAGCTCCCACTCATAGCCGAACAAGATCTCGAAGAAGTCGTTGTCCCATTTAGCAGGTTCCGTGGTCCAAGCGCCTTCGAGGCCACTCGAGATGGTGTGAACACCGTGACCGTCACCGAAGGTATTTTTCCAGCCGAGGCCCTGCTCTTCGAGGCTCGCCCCTTCGGGTTCGGCGCCGACATATTGGTCTGGATCGGCGGCACCATGGGTTTTGCCGAAGGTGTGACCGCCAGCGATCAGGGCAACCGTTTCCTCATCGTTCATCGCCATACGCGCAAACGTCTCGCGGATGTCGCGGGCGGAAGCGAGCGGATCAGGGTTGCCATTCGGGCCTTCGGGATTGACGTAGATCAGGCCCATTTGCACGGCACCAAGCGAGTTTTCGAGCTCGCGATCGCCGCTATAGCGCTCATCGCCAAGCCATTCAGTCTCGGCACCCCAGTTGATATCCTCTTCCGGTTCCCAAACATCCGCGCGGCCACCAGCAAAGCCGAAGGTCTTGAAGCCCATGGANNGGCCAGCTGTTGAGCGGGGCGAAACGCTGGGTGCCCGAGCCACCGCCGCCGCGACCGTCCGCGATGCGATAGGTGCCGGCACTGTGCCAGGCCATACGGATGAAAAACGGGCCGTAATGGCCGTAATCGGCGGGCCACCAAGGTTGGCTGTCCGTCATCAGCGCGTAGAGGTCCTGCTTCACGGCGTTCAGGTCGAGTTTCTTGAATTCTTCCGCGTAGTCGAAATCAGCGCCCATGGGGTCGGAGAGGGATGAATTCTGGTGCAGAACCTTGAGGTTCAGCTTGTTTGGCCACCAATGCTGATTGGCCGCACTGCCAGCTGCTGTATGTCCATGCAAAACGGGGCATTTGCCGCCCTTGCCGATATCCGTGCCGTCCATGGTTGCTCCGATCTGTCTTTGGTTTTTGCCTGGTTCAAGTCTTGGATGCTCACCTAGTCGGTATCCCCCATGATTGGGCTGTGATGACGACGCTGTGAGCGATCAATGGCCATCGCTGCGATGCTAAGTGTCTTAAAGACGATTCGTGATAAACTCGTCTCTAAACGTTTTCATATCAAAGGCAACTCATCAGGTAAAATCGAATTTGGTGATCAGAACGATAAGCGCATCTGATGAGCAACAAAAAAGCAGGTTACGGCAGCTTATGGAACACGGAGAAGGCGATGCGTGATCAAACCTGGGGGATCGATAACGACGTTGGAAAACTGCGCGACGTGCTGTTGGGCCGGCCTGATTATTTCCGCTGGGTCGAGGCGGGGCCGCTGATCGGGCGCACGCTTGCGAATGCCCATAAGACGGGTGCTCGGTTCGATCTACAGACGGCGATGGCGCAGCATGCGGAGATGGTGTCGATCTACGAGGACAACGGCGTAACCTGCCATTATCTGGAGGCCGACCCCATCCTGCATCGTAACTTTTTTGCGCGTGACAGCTCAGCGATGACGCCTTGGGGGGCGCTGATCTGCCATATGCAGCTGAAAGTGCGCCGTGCCGATTACGTCTCGGCCATCAGTTTCTATCAGAATAACAAAATTCCGATCTGGCGTTATGCGACGGCCGGTCACTTCGAGGGGGGTGATTTCGTTATTTTGGAGCCGGGGCGCGTGCTGATCGGCTATTGCGGCGAGCGGTCGGAGAAGGAAGGCTCGGAGCAAGTTGCCGATTTCGTGCGCGATGAGGGTTGGGAAGCGGTGACCGCGCCGATCTCGCGGGAGTTCGTGCATATGGATGGGCTCGTGGTGCCGCTTGCGGAGAAGCTGCTGGTCGCTTGCCTAGATGCCTTGGAGCCCTGGCTGGTCAAACAGCTTCGTGATTGGGGCTTCGATTTTGTCGACGTGCCTTATCGGGAGGCGAAGGAGCTTGGCGTCAATCTCGTGGCACTCGGCGATGGCAAGGTCCTGTCGATGAAGGGGGCTTCCGATTTGAATGCCAAGATGCGGGCGCTCGGCTTTCAGGTGTTTGATCCCGATATGTCGATGTTCACGCTGGGCGGCGGCGGGGTGCATTGCCTTTGTCAGGCCCTTTGCCGCGACCCGGGATCCACGACCTGATACAAGCTGTCAGTCTAACCGTGTGACGAGATCATGATGCCAAGCCGGCGATGACGCCTGCCCTGCCCGTCTTGGAAAAGCGCGCGATCAATCTGCCACTCATCGTTCTGGCCAGAATTTGCACGACCGCGATCTTCATGACCTATCCGGCCTGTCTCAGCCAGCTGCTGGACATCTGGGCGATGAGTGCGGCGGAGGCAGGGCTTGTTCAGGGCGTGTTTACCGCTGGCTTTGCGCTCTCGCTGCTGGTGTCGTCCTTCCTTTGCGATCGCATCGGCGCCAAGCCGGTCTTCAAATTGGCGACGCTATTATCAGCGTTATCCGCCTTGCTGTTCGGCCTGTTCGCACGCTCGTTTGAGACTGCTTGGCCGTTAATCGGGCTGATGGGGCTGGCTCAGGGCGGGACCTATACGCCGGCAATCATGCTGGTGGCCGCGAGCGCGCCTTTAGACAAGAAGGCATCGGCGGTGGGCTGGGTGCTCGCCGGGATGTCGGCGGGCTATGCAATCTCGATCACCCTCTCGACGACGATGATGGCGCTTTATGATTATGAGGCGGCGTTTCTTGCGACGGCGGCGATCACCGTTCTTGGTTGGGTGCTGGGGCACCTCGCCGTTGTCCATGCCACCGACAGGGCTCCTGAAGTGAGCCCAAGCGATGAGCTCTACAGTCCCTCGATGAAACGTCGCACGACCCTTTTGACCCTTGGCTATATCGGGCATTGCTGGGAGCTGTTCGGTGCCTGGGCCTGGGTCCCAGCCTTTCTTGCAGCGGCTGTTCTTGCAAGGGACGTGATGTCCCCGATCGAGCTTGGTCTTTGGACGGCGCTCGCGCTTCATCTCTCCGGCTTTTTCGCGTCCTTTTTGTCAGGCTATGCCGCCGATCGGTTTGGCGCGCGCCCTGTACTCCTTGGCTTTGCCTTATTGGGCGGCCTTTGCTCGCTTTCGATCGGTTGGCTTATCGATCTTAGCATGGCCTGGCTCCTTCTCTTGATAGCCCTCTACGGCTTTGCAACCATCGGCGATTCGTCCGTGCTATCCTCCGCGATGACCGATTCGGTGCCAGCACGCCATCTCGGCCGAGCCTTGGGACTTCGGTCCATCCAGGGTGTTGGTGCCGGTGCGCTCGCGCCTGTCGTCTTCGGCATCACCTTGGATCTAGCCTCACCAACAGGCGCCTGGGGCTATGCGTTCAGCACGCTGGCCGTCGGCGCCGTCATCGCAACGTTTTGCGCGTTTCGTTTGGAATGATTGCTCAGCATGACGTCTGGTACGCCCGGATGAACGACTAGTTTGATGTGGCCGCGCAACTCATCACCGGTGACCGACAAGATCAGCCTCATCCAAGTGTCTTTTGGGGCGGACGGTCGCTTGACCTGATCTGAGCAGGCCTTTGTCTGCGCGCTTGGGAAATTCGGCCGTTGACGTTGGTGAGGGTATCCGGACGATCTCAGCTGTGCGAGGAAAAGAGTTCGGCTAGGAAAACTGTTGGCGATGCAGGATCATCGGTGTCTTCGGTTTTGCTCCATCAATGCTCGGAAAGGAAAACGGTATGTCAGGATTATTTGCGCGGATTGTGGCGATGATCGGCGCGGCGATGATCCTGATGCGACGATGGGGCAGAAGTGAGGAGGTGCCGATTTTTGGTGGTTCTGCGGTGGTTCCGGACGCCAAGCCGCAAGGCATTCCTACGCTGAAGATGCCCACTGCTAAGGGGTGGGATGCGGGCGACAAGCCGACGGTGGCGGACGGGTTGACGGTCAACGCCTTTGCAACTGGCCTTGATCATCCCCGTTGGATCCACGTTTTGTCGAGTGGCGATGTGCTGGTGTCCGAAGCGGTCCAGGAAGGTGGACCGCCCAAGACGGCGTTTGATTATGCGATGCAGAGCACCATGCGGCGGGCACGCGCGCTCGGCAAAAGTGCTAACCGCATCTCACTGTTCCGGGATGACGATGGCGACGGCGTGGCGGAGGTTCAAGAAACCTTTCTCGAGGGACTGAACCAGCCTTTCGGCATGGCAGCCCTGGACGACAGGTTCTATGTCGGCAATACCGATGGCATCGTCGTTTTTCCTTATACCGAGGGCGCAAGATCCATCACTGGCCAGGGTAAAAAGCTGGTCGATTTCAAAGCGGGCGGTCATTGGACCAGGAGCCTCCTGGCAAGCCCTGATGGTCAGAAAATCTATGCCGGTGTCGGCTCGCTTTCCAACATCGCGGATGCTGGGATGGAAGTTGAGGAAGGCCGGGCGGCGATCTATGAGCTTGATGTCGAGAGCGGTGAGAGCCGGATCTTTGCCGCCGGCCTGCGCAACCCCGTCGGCATCGCTTGGGAGCCCACGACCAGAACACTTTGGACCGTGGTCAATGAGCGGGATGGCCTCGGCGACGAGGTGCCGCCTGATTATCTGACCTCGGTGCAGGATGGTGGATTTTATGGATGGCCGTTCTGTTATTGGGGCCAGACCGTCGATGATCGTGTACCCCAGGATACAGCGCTGGTCGCAACAGCCATCAAGCCGGATTATGCGCTTGGCGGCCATACGGCATCCCTCGGTCTCTGCTGGCATCCGGCGAACACCCTGCCCGGCTTTGGCGATGGGATGATCATCGGCCAGCATGGTTCCTGGAACAGAAGCACGCTTAGCGGCTACAAGGTAATTTTTGTGCCGTTTGAGGGTGGGAGGCCTGCCGGCCCGCCGAGGGATATTTTGTCAGGCTTCCTGGCACCGGACGAAAAGTTTTCTTATGGGCGGCCCGTCGGTGTGACCCTCGGTCCTGATGGATCCTTGCTGGTCGCGGACGACGCCGGCGATGTCATCTGGCGCGTTGCCGGTAACGCGTGACGAGATCAGTCGTCCACGAATTCGAACCCCATGGTTCGGCAGTGATAATAGAGGCCGCCATCCTGCACGATCAGGCAGGTCATGGTCCCCTCGCCGTCGTTATGATGGGAGTGAACTGAGCCAGGCGGCGTGACCATGACGGCGCCCGGATGCCAATCGACCCGCTTGCCGTCGATCATCGAGTAGCAGTGCTCGCATTGGATATTGAGCGTGATTGCTACAGAATTATGCCGGTGCGGACGCTGCATGTCCTTGGGCGGCAGCTGGTTCATCGCCAGTGTGAGGGTCGGCAGAATGTTGCGGCTTTTGGCTTGCCGCTCATGGGAAAAGATGAGCGCAAGCCCCGCAATTTTCTTGTCTTTCAGCTTCGTTTTAACCCGCGTCAGCTGATGCTCGATCTCGACTGCCGGGTAGTGGACGGCCTCGGTCACGGCGTCATCGAGGGCGGCAGGCTGGAGATGTTCGAAGGCAAGGCTCGGCTGATTGGTGATCGCCCAGAGCACGCTATCGTCATCGCTGGCCCGATGCCACGTTTCGCCGCCGCCAGGAAGACAGAAAACATCGCCCTTGGCCCAGTCAATCCGATCCTTACCCTTGATCGAATGACCGGCACCCGCGATGACGTAGTAGAGTTCACCGCTCGCGGTAAAATCGGTCTTCAGCTCATCGCCAGCGCGGATCCGCGCATAGGCGGTCAGGATCAGCGGCGTCGTGACGGGATGGTCGATATCGAGCTGATCGCTGAGGTCAAGCGGGATGAGCGCTGTTCCGGTTTTCGGATCGAGTGCCCGATCGCGCTCCGCCAGAAACTGATGACACGGTACCTCTGGCTTTTTGAGATTGAAGGCATTACCCGAATCGAAGAAGCGCGCCCGCTCCGTATAAACCGAGCCAGCCGTTACCGCGCGTTCGCCGTCATCCGAGATCTCGTGATCGTCTCTTGTCAACATCTTGGCCATGATCATCCCCTCCCGATCGAAGCCGCCAATGTTATTTCAAGATGAACCGATTGCCGTTTTAGTCCAGAGCAGCGCTGACGATCACTTGGCCAGGCGGATCTCTTCGCGCCAATTGATGGGCTCAGCAACCGGGCCGATCACGGTCAGTGGTGAACGGTGGAGATTATCAGGCTGCTCGATGCGGACTTCGACGAGGTTTTTGCCCGTCACCTCATCAGGATCGAAAGCGAAACGCACTTCGCGCTGATCTTCCCCTTTCGCTTCGATCGAGCGGCCATGGATCGGGGTATCGATAAGGCCCTCGAGATCAAGAATATCCGCAAGCGTGGGATAGAGATCGACGAGTTGGGTCAGTTGGTCGGTTTCCTTCAGCGGGTGGCTGTCGCCTGGCCGCTTGATCATCAACAACGCATTGGCGCCGGAGAGTAGCTGGTTGTCGGGCTTGCCAAGCGTGGTGCTCGCGGAGTGATAATCCGGCGGATCAACGAGAAATCCCTCCTCAGCACCGGTATCGGCATGGAGCAGGATCGTGGCGTCATCGTAGCGACCAAGGGCTTGCAGGCGGAGAAAGAAATCTTCGATCAGCCTGATCGAGCAGGTGGACTGATCGAGATAGGCTTGCCGTCTGCTGTCGTGATCGAGAGGTTTGGCCGTCGGAGCGTAATACGCGCAATTCTCATCCAGAACATAGGGAATATGAGGCAAGACGGCATGGGCGTAGACATACTCACCGGTGTTGCCACGCAGATCTTCATCGACGACCAATTGCTCGAACATATACTTGCTCGCGACGACTTCGATGCCTTTGACGACCGTCAGCCGCTCCGGCTGGTCTTCGGTCACCGGCTCAGCGCCGGAAAGGCTATTGAGCTTGGCAAGAAAACGATCGCCGGCCAGGCTGGCTGGTGCAATCGCTTCCTCGGTCAGGGGATTGGGCACGGAGCGCAGCATCCAGAGCATGACGAAGTCGGAAAAACTGCTAACGGGAATGCCGGTACGCTCGTGATAGAGGTCTCTAAGATAGTGGAAGACATCGACCGAGCTATCGTGCCATTGGCGAAACGGCGCGTAGTTCCAAACCCGATAATCTTGATCCGAGAGCATTTTCTGGATGCCCTGCTCGCGCCACACATCGCGAAACCAGTCCTTGTAATCGCCTTCGTGATAGAAGGTGCTGCTGAGGTAGCTGGCGCGGGACGGCACGGTGGTGAGGTAGTTGGCGGCGTTGTTACGGAACAGCTCAAAGCCACGAAAAGCCTCGCGTGCATCGGCGCGTTCAACCGATTTAAGAAATGAATCGGTCTGCATGCGATCCAGCACGATGTGATAGACATTGCCGCCGCTGGAGCGGGTCGCCGCATCGGTTTTCGCAATCTCGGGTTCCGGCGTAAACATGTGCTTTGCCACGAAACCAGCATAGCCGATCCCGATGACGACGAGGAAAGCGGCGAGCACGCCTGCGATCCGCTCGCCGCGGCCGCGCAGCAGCAGGCCGAAGAGGAAGAGGCAAACCACGCCGATGCCGATCTCAAGTGCTGTATATTTGAAAGGCTCGTCACTGGTCGGCGCTGTCCCATCGAGACGGTCGATCTGCACTGGCGAGTATAGGTCCGAAAGGAGCAGATAGACGCCAAGCATGAACAGGAACAACGCGATACTGCGCGCAATACCCTGCCGCCAGGATCCAAGGCCCGCCAGCAGCAGCCAGGTGACTAGCATGCAGAGGACACCAATGATCGGCAGTGCTGCAAGCTGGGTTAAGGTGAGATCCCATTCTTCGGTCTGATTGAAAAACAATTCCAACGGCATGATCAGAAACACGACCACGAATGGCGCTGTTGCGAGCAGATAATGCAATCCGGTGACATGCGTCGACGGTAATGTCGAGGTCGAAGATGGCTGGGTCATGTGCGCCTGTACCAGAAAAGCTCACGTCCCGATGCCGAAACGACCTTGCGATCAACAATCTCCGCACGCTTGGCAAGCAAGGTTGTAAAGGTCGCGACGTCGTAATCGCTGAAGATATCCTCACGCAGCGACAGCATGCGCTGCACCGTCGAATCATTCTTCGGGACGAATTCGATAATGCCTTCGGGCGCCATGCCGGTCAGCCAGGCAAGTAGCTGATCGAGCGGGATATTGCGGCCGATTGCCAGATGATGGATGAAGGCGAGGGCTAGCAGCGCATCGGCCGAGGCCCGATCAGAAAGGCCGGGACGCTCCGCTTCACTCCAGCCTTGAGCCGGGCTTGGATTGGCAGCATCGAGATAGAGCGGCAGAAAGAACAGGTCTTCCTTAACCGCGCGGGCGAAAGCGCCTTCAAGGGCACCTTGATCCATATCAAACCCGATCACCGACTTTGCCCCCGATTCGAGCGCAAGAGCACTATAGGCGCCAGTATTGCAACCGAAGTCGAAGAGCAGATCAGGTTTCACATCCTTAACGAACGCTGCGACCGTATCGCGTTTGGACTGCTCCTCTGGGTCATCATAGGTATGGGTCTGCGCGTAATCCTGCCACACGGTTTTATCGACATCGGCAGGTTTCAGCGTCTGGATCCAGTTGCGAAGCTGGGTCAACATCGCCTTGAAGCCAGGCTTGGCGAGCTTCCTCTCCGGCATCTTGGATGGCGTCTGATCTGCCTTGTCAATGGCACGGCGCTGTAGTTTGGCGGGCAGCACAACCTGGCTCGCAATCCGCCAGGAGAATTTGCTGCGCAGTGGCAGCAGACGCGCAAGCTCTGTGCTGGGAATGCCTTCAAGATTGCCACGATACCAGGCATTGTGGGGCAGGCCGAGATGGGCACGCAGCAAGAGCGGGTTTAGAAACTGATCGCAGAACTGCTGATGACCCAACCAATACTCGCCATCGCGATAACGCCTGAGCGAGAGCGTATCGATGAAGGTCGGTTTCGGGCCGACGAATTGGATGTTGTAAGCACTGGCATCGATCAGCGTGACGTCATGCTCGATCAGACGAAGATGCAAATCCAGATGTAGAAGCGCTGCCGCCTTCAGGACCGAAAACGGCCATTCATAGGGAAAGGTGATGAAGGGGATCTTCGGATGCTCGATGACGTAGCGGGCGTTTTGGGCGTCCTCGCCAAGGAGCTCTGGGTCAACCTCGCTGGCACCGGTGAGCAGACCGTCCTTGGCGAAGCGTTCGAGTAATCCGGCATCTCGAACATGCTCATAGTCGCTCGCTGCGCGCTCGTTGATCGTTCGGAAAATTCGATCACCTGATCGAAAGACCTGACCGGCTGGATCGCGAAAAGAGCCTTCAACACGCTCCGGCGCCTGCATCGTCAATCGCGGTCCTCTGTCTGTCCCTTGACGGGCTCAGCAGTGTTGTCGCCTGACTGAAAAAAGCTCTTGATGCGATGCCAGTAATGCCCAATCGTCACGGAAGCAGCGGCGATAAAGGCGATAAGGCCCTGCAGAAGGATACTGCCGACACCTGGATCGATATAGGCATGCGCCGTACCGGTCGTCGCGATCAGTATAAGAGCTGCGAAGTAACCGCATTTTATCATGATGATGTCACAGTTTTGTGAAAAATTGACGTATACACGCATGAACGCTGGAAAACGATCAAAAATTCCACGACATCAGCTGGATAATGAAGACGACGTCGACGAGCTCGGCAATCCACGCCCGCGGTTCGTCTTCATTCGGGCGGATTGCTCGACGTGACGACATTCTTTTCGCTGATGCGGGCAAAAACCGAACGCAGCCATCAATGGTTCAGGGAACTTCAAACCATCAAAGCGATCCGTGCCCATGCCTTTCGCGGTCCGGAAGCCATAACGCTTGATGACGTCGACACCTTAGTGGTGTGACCACGTCATTTGGTTTCGACCACCTTCGAAGATCGTGTCTGGAAATCTAAGGGTATGCGATCTTCTGTCGGGGCTCCTTTGTCTCGAGCATGTCGCTGGGTCCTTGCAGACCTGCACGACCATGAGTTTTTTTACCAAGGACGAGCACGCCTAATCTTGGTCAATCCATTCCGCGAATTTCTGCTCTGATCAATGAGAGCTTCTCGACACCATTAAACCATCGCGTCCAACAAGCAGGACATCCTTTCATAACCTCGTGATTGGGCCTGATATGAGCACAGGGTCGCGATCACGATGCCGACCCGTTGATCAGCAAGGTTCCATCCTTGGCAAGCTGTTCGACTCGGCGTGCTGCGATCACCTGCTTTCGATTGACGTAAGCCTCGTGATTTCGTTCGAGATCATTGAGGTCATAGAGATAGTTCACCATGACACCACCGGACTGACGGATACCGTTCGACGACGTATCGGCCATCCAGTTCACACGTTCCAGCCTTGCGCCATTGCCGAGATGAAAGCGGGCGACCGGATCGATCGGCCGGTCGTCGGGCTGTTTGGCGTTCGCCAGATAATGAGCGGCAAGCGCCAAGATCGGTTCACGCAACATCTCCGAACGCTCCGGATCCTTAGGCCAGTCCGTTTCATCTTGAACGAGAGCGATTTTGTCGACCAAGCTCTGATCGGTGGAAATTCTTGCTGCCGCTGTGACGGCATCCGATGAGAGCCATCGGCGAAACCCTGGAACCGGCGACAGTGTCGCGAATGTTTTAAGATTGGGCAGCTCTTGTTTCAGATCAGCAGCGACCTGCTTGATCAAAAAATTGCCGAATGAAACACCACGCAGGCCGCGCTGACAATTGTTGATCGAATAGAAGATGGCGGTATCGGTTTTTGCAGGGTCAACCCGCTCCTGTCCGGTATCCAGTAATGATTGAACGCTTGTCGCCATGCCTTTCACCAAGGCGACTTCGACGAAAATCAGAGGCTCGTCGATCAGCGCTGGGTGAAAGAAAGCAAAGCAGCGTCGATCCTGCTCAAGACGTCGGCGTAGATCATCCCACCCCTGGATCTCATGCACCGATTCATAAGCAATCAGCTTCTCAAGCAAAAAGGCAGGCGTCCGCCAGTCGATCTGCTGCAGGGTCAAGAATCCACGATTGAACCAGGAGCCGAACAAATGCAGCAAGTCGTCATCGACGCCGCGGAGTTCGGGATATTTCGCGGTTTGATCAAGGAGGGCTGAGCGCAGTGCCACCAGCATGGCGGTGCCGCCTGACGCCATGTTGATCCGACGAAAAAGCTCCTGGCGCGGCGGTTCACACGCCCGACCGAGCGTGGCAAGAGCTTCCGGCGAGGGATCTGCTTGATAGCGTTCGGCCGCGGCCAGAACCTGGTCCGAATCGGGATTGAGCGCGCTTGCGAGAAAGGTGAAGAATTTGTGGCGGGCATCGTCGTCCAGATCCTCAAAGGCATCGACCAAGCGTTGTGCAAGGGCTGCCGCCGTCGCCTCGCCACGCTGCGCCAAAAGTTGCGCTGACAAGGCGGAGATAAACTCAGCCCCCTCCTGTTGACCACCGAACCCCTGGCCAAGAAACTCCCGGCCGCGTTCCGCAAGCTGGTCAAACAGCTGCTCAAAAAAAGTACTCCGGCTCAACTACAGTCTCCAAAGGGAGGGCGCCTCCCTGCGTTGACCATAAGAAAGGTGTTTGGGGGTACTGCCAAAGTCCGGTTGGGCATTTGGTGTGCGGTTCCTTTTTTGTGATGGTAAACGTTCTTGGTTGCTAGGCCATGCTGAAAGTGCCGTGGCTTATGGTCCTTACGGCCGAGCAGGGATGCCCTTGCGCGCTGCTTCTTCGGCGGTGCGCTTTGTCACCCCGTCGATCAGAATGAAGGCGATCACGCAAGGCTCCGTGCCGCGATTCGACCAGGCATGGTTAGTGCCGCGCTGCACCACCATGTCACCTGCCGACAGATGCACCTCGTCTTCGTCGAGCAACATGTAGATTTCGCCACTGAGGATCACGGCGTAGTCGACACTGTCTGTGCGGTGCATGAACGGGTGGCGAGCGCCTTCCACGATGTTGGCGCTTGCCCCCATCTCGGAAAATGCCGACTTGCCATCCAGTGTCGCCATCACCTCTGGGTCTTCCGGCAGGAACTCGACACACCGAAAAACGCTGCCGTTTTCCGGTGGATGCAGAACAAAGTTGCCTGTGCAGGTCTCAGTTGCCCCATCATATTCCGCAGGCATACCATCGGTCTTCCAGAAATTTGTTAGCGTGACGCCAGGTCGGCTCGGACGCTGCAGGATTTGTGTTGCGGTCTGGTCCGACTCGACGACGGCAACGCCGTTTTCATCATGTCCGGTGACGACGCGGCGAAATTCTCTGGCCATCCTAGGTTTTCCTTTGAGTTAGGGTTTGGCGATCATGGCTCTCGATCGGCTTTCGATGACCGCCAGACAAATCAAAAGGCCCGTGCCGACGAGCGCCGTTGTCGATGTTTGCGCAAGGAGGCAAGCGCCACCGGCGGCCGCGAGGCCGCGGCTGGTCGGTTTTAATGGTTTCAAAAGGCAGCCGACCACAGCAGCCGCGATGGCGCCGGTGCCGATCAGACCGGTGATCACGGCTAGAAGATTGGTGCCAGTACCGCCTTGCAGCAGGAGGCCGGGACCGAAACTGAAGGCAAACGGTAAGGCGAAGCTGGTGATGGCATAGGCGGCTGCGGTCCAGCCGACCTTGTTAATGTCGGCCTTGGCGATGCCACCGGCAACATAAGCGGCAAGCGCCACAGGCGGGGTGATGGTCGAGATACATCCGTAATAAAAAACGAAAAAATGCGCTGTCAACATCGGCACGCCAAGTTTCACCAGAGCAGGCGCAACCACGGTCGCCAGGATCAGATAGGCTGCCGTGGTTGGCAGGCCCATGCCGAGAATGATCGAGGTGACCATGGTGAAGAACAGGGCGATCAGGAGATAACCGCCGGAGGCGAGATCAATCAGAACCGCGATCTTGGAGCCAAGCCCGGTGATCCCGAGCGTGCCAGCGATGATGCCGGCAGCAGCACAGGCAGCCGAAATGGTCACAACGCCCTTGGCCCCCTCAACGATGCCATCGAGGATTTTTTTCAGATAGGCGAGGTCGAGCTTTCGCTTCCAGATCGGATCGAGGCCGATCAGGACCAGCATCGCCCAGAGCGACGCTTTGAACGGCGAGTAGCCCGTGATCATCATCCCGATCAGTGTGATGAAGGAGGCGATGAACGGAAATCCCTCTAGCAACACCTGGGCGAGGGAGCGCGTGTCTCGGATGTCGCTTACGGCAGGCTCGAGGCCGAGTTTCACGCCTTGGAAATGGACGATGCAGAAGGCCGAGGCGAAGAATAGAATGGCCGGCAGCAGCCCTGCCGCCATGATCGACGTATAGGGTACACCGACAATCTCGGCCATGATGAAGGCCGCAGCCCCCATGACAGGTGGCATCAGCTGCCCGCCGGTCGACGCGACGGCCTCGATCGCGCCTGCCTGGTGGGCGGGATAGCCCTCGCGTTTCATGATCGGGATGGTGAGCGTACCAGTGACCGCGACATTGCCTGCGGCCGAGCCTGAGACCATGCCGATTAAGGTCGAAAAAATCACCGCTGATTTGGCGCTGGCTGCGCGCAGCCCTGCGGTTACACGCTGAGATAGGGCGAAGAAAAAGTCGCCGGCGCCGAAACCCGAAAGGAGTGCGCCGAAGATGGTGAAGATGATGATGTAGGTAGAGGCGACACCGATCGGAATGCCATAGACGCCTTGCGTGTCGGTCGTCAAAAAAATCACCATACGCTCAAGGCTATAGCCGCGGCTGTACAAGAGCCCGGGCAAAAAAGGGCTGACGAAAGGGTAAGCAAAGAAGGCGAAGGTGATCGAGGCCAGGACCAGGCCAACGCCGCGCCGAGCGGCCTCGAAGACGACAACAAGAATGACCAAGCCTGCGTAAAAATCACCAGTCTCGGTCAACCCGCCGCTGAATGCGATCTCCTTCCACCTCGTCAGCAGCCAGAGGCTTGCTGCGATGGCAGCGGCTGTCAAAACGAGCGAGAGGACGGAGCCCGTCCGGCTTTGGTTAAGCGGCTTCAGTGCAAACAGCAGCGTGAAGGCCAGCATCAGATGAATCAGCCGCGTCTGCATCGTTGACACAGCGAACAGACCCGAGACCACAAGCAGATGATACACCCCGAAAATCAGCGCGATCAGATAGAGCAAGCTCTCAGTACTAGCGTACCGACGCATCACCGCTCAGTGGGTGGTATGACCACATCGTTTGGTTTCCACTGCCTTCGAAGAAAGTGTCAGTAAATCCAAGGGCATGCGGCTCTTTGTTGGGTTGGTATCGGGAGTCTTTCATGTGGAACACACTGCCAGATACAAACCCGAAATATGCTCCCATCAGTTGATCCCCACACCCAACTTCAAAAACACAGGCGCAACCCTTCGATCCAGACACCAACGGTCCAACCCCATGAGGTGGCCAAGGCGCTACTTGAAGTAGCGGGCGGCGCCTTCATGAAGTGGGATTGCTAGGTCGAGGCTCTCGGCGGGGTCGATCTGTTTGGCGTTGGCGTTTTCGGCTTTGAACTCTTCGAGGTTGTCGAAAATCGCTGCCGTGATCTTTTCGACCACATCGGCGTCCATGTCGCTGGGCACGATCAGCATGTTGTTCACGCCGAGCATCATGCCTGGGGCATCGGTGCCGTAGACGTCGGCCGGAACTTCGACCGCCTTGTAGGCGTCGTTCTTGCCGAGCGCCTCGTCGAGCTTACCGTCCGAGAACGCGATGAAGCGAAGCTTGGCCCCGGCTGCGGCCTGCATCACGGCGCCGGCCGGGTAGCCGGACAGGGCGAGAGCTGCATCGACATTGCCGTCGGACAGCTGGCTGAAGCCGTCGGCATATGACAGAAAACTCGGCGTGAAGTCATCCATGGTCATGTCATGGAGCGGTAGGAGCAAATTTAAAAAACCGAGCGTCCCGCCGCCTGCGGGGCCAACGGCCACGCGCTTGCCCTTCAGATCCTCGAATGTCTGGATGTCGGAATCATCGAGCACGATCATATGCAGAATGCTCGGATGAAGAGCGGCGACCGCACTCAGCTCGATCGGGCCGCTCTTATAGGGCCCCTTGCCGGCAAGCGCCAGCACTGCGAGGTTGTTGTTGGTGATCGCGATTTCGACCTCACGCGTGTCGATCAGGCGGGGGTTCTGCACCGAGCCACCCGTGACGACTGGCGTCATGGTCATACCGTCACCGGCATAGGCGTTGACCAGGTTGGAAATGCTCTGGCCGATGGGGTAAAATGCGCCGCCCAGGCTGGCGGTGCCGATCCTGAGTTCATCCGCTTTCGTGACCGTGCCGGTCAAGCCGGAGGCGACCACAGCGAATGCGATAACGGCTGCATGAAAAAGCTTTGTCATCACGACCTCCCTTGATTGTAGTTAGACTAGATGACGGGCACCATCCGCTCAAGGCAATATCGATTTTTTTTCGTCAGATCGCTGTATATCGATGAAAATTACTCGCGGCGAAAAAGCGGCTATTCGCTCCTCGCGATCAACACTCTTTGTCTGAGTCTGCCCTGAAGCCGTCATAAGGCTTGCAGCTTGTCTCATCCAACGATGGCGTGACAACAGGTTTGTTAAACGGATAGGAGACCGCCGGCCTATTCAATTTCGTTGTATCGATTATCAAAGAGAAATTCGTCGCGCGTGTCCCAGTTAGGCAATCCGGCAAACTTAAAAAAATTTCCCATGTGGTCGCACCAGAAGAGAGCATCGTCGTTCTGGACCAGATTGTCCTGAGCTTCAAGGATGATCGCGCATGCGGCTACCGGGTCCTGAATGTGTTCTCGCTTTGCCTTCTCGAAATGATCTTCACGATCGTGCTTGACTATCTTGTCAGCATTGTATCAGCCACGAGTCCTCGCAGGGCCCAGGCCAGGGGCGGTCCAACCCTAAAATGAATGTCGTGCGAGGCACTTCGGCTATGATGTGAATTCAATGCTGTCGCCAGCATGATCGAGTGTTTCAAAGACACCTTTGGCAAAACTAGCAAAGCCGATGATCCGGCAATACACCCACCTATTTCTTGGTCGCTTTCTCAGCCTCGTAGCGTTTCTTGTTATCATCGTTCGGCGGGTAAAGCCCAAAGATTGATTGACCCTTCTTTACTTCCGCCAAAACCCAGCTCTCCATCGACTCTTGCTCGGCCGAATCGCGCGCAACCTCTTCCGCCAGATGACGCGGCACCACGACAACGCCTTCAGCATCACCAAGCAGAATGTCGCCTGGAAAAACCGCAACATCACCGCAAGCGATCGGCTTCTGCAGATCGACGGCGTGATGAACATGAAAACTCGCAGGCGGTGCCGCGCAGGCAGCATAGATCGGGATGGTAAATTCGGCCATCGGTACCAAGTCGCGCATACCGCCATCAGTGACAACGCCGGCCACGCCGCGATCAGCAAGCCGGGTGACCAAAATATCGCCAAGCGCGCCCGAGCGCTGATCTTTTCGGCAATCGATCGCCAAAACCGCCCCTTCGGGACATTCCTCGATCGCCCGGCGCTGCGGATGCTCACGGTCATTGAACATACCCGGACCATCCAGGTCGGCGCGTGCTGGAATATTGCGCAACGTAAAGGCCTCTCCCACCATCATCTTGGCTTTCGGCGTCACCAATTGAACGCCTTGAATGAGCTGGTTGAGAAGGCCCCGTTTGAAGAGCTGCGTGCAGACGGTCGCCGTCGTCGTCTCCTGAAATAATTTTTTGACGTCAGCCGATAGCGCCCTGCTTGCCGTCATCGTTTTCCTCCTCGATCTCGTTCAACACGTCCGATCGCTGTCACCACTATGGCGTCATCATGATGAGATGGTAACCCGGCTGTCTCTTTCATTGTCAGGCCAATGGGAAGAAGTATCACTCATAGCGCGAGACAATCGGGATGATGGCGGCAATGACGATCAGGACACCGCCTACCATCAAACTTGGCTCTAGCGATTCATTGAAAATCAACACGCCGATCATCGCCCCCCAAATCAGCCGAAGATAATCGAATAAGGCGAGATATGAGGTGTCCGCGAAGCGAAGGGCGGCGATGAAGGCATAGTGGGCAAAGATTGCAATCAGCGCCATCAGGAAAATGAGCGCCAATGCTTTGGTATCCGGCCATTGCCAAACACTTACCGCAAGCGGTGTGCTGAAAATCGAGAGCGCTGCGTAAAGATAAAATAGGATCGAGAGATTACCAGCGACACGGGTCTGCGCCTTGCCGACCAGAAAAGCGGCCGCGAACAAGGCGGCCGACAACAAAACGAGCATGCCACCCGACCCCAACCAGCCAACACCCGGCGGCGAGACGATCAACACGCCAAGTAAGCCTAAAGAGGCGGAGAGCCAGCGGCTGGCCCCCGGACGCTCGCCGAGAAAAATGATGCTGCCAAACAGAACGAAAGGCGCGCTTGCAAAGGTCAGTGCGGTTGCTTCAGCAAAGGGAATACGTGTCAGCCCCATCACCAGCGTGATCATCGCGGCTGTATTCACAACGCCGCGAAACGCATGGCGCGGCAACGCGCCAGGTTCCGCCCGCCAGGCACGTGCCATCACGACCCAGGGCATGATCAGGAGAAGGCACACGGCGTTGCGCCAGAACACAACGAGAAAGGGATGCAGCTCAACCCAGCGCATCGTCAAATGAATGAGCGCCGTCGTCGCCGAAGCCGCAAGCGCCCATTGAGCGCCAAGCAGCGGATTGGGCTCACTACCGTTCGGCGGAAGGTGCTTTGATTTCAGCATGTTCTGCCAATTTCCATCCGGTTCAGGCCGTGCCCATGCGATCGGCGCACCTTCCCATCAAACGAAGTCTTAACCTTGCATCGTTATCATTCGCTCATCGATCGTATAGCGGAGTTTGGATTGAACAACGCCGGTTGTCTCGGCCTCTTGGCCACCCTCATCCTCTGCTTGGGGACGCTGACCTATGCAGGTTCGGAGCGCCGCTCCGTCCTGGTCGAAGGCAAATACGTCAAGTCCATGACCGGTCGCGGCGGCTCGATTTCCGAGAGGTTGGTGCTCAGAACCTCAGCCGGCGACCTGCCCATTTTGGAGTTCCCCTTGATCGGCTATCTGTCGGGCGCCGAAAAGCTCTACGCCTCGATCTTGCCAGGTGACAGCATTGATGTCCGCATCGCACCTTGGCCGCCCCGTATGTTCAATGGTGCAAGCGGACCGCTGAACATCATGGAAGTCTACTGAGCCCAAGCAGCGCGTTGCACCAACGCAAGACACTCGCCGACCGACCCTATTTCGAGGAGGCGCGATAGGCGAATGACTTGGCAAAACGCTGCACCAAATAATCCCCACAAGTGATCGGCTCAAAGACGGTTTCGACATCATCGCCAAACAGGCCACGTGGATCAATCATGGTGTCCGGTCCGGGATCATAGGCAAGCACCAACGACAAGCGCTCAAGACCAGAACTGTTGACCACACGGTGAGGCGTCGAGCGATATTCATTGTTAGTCCAGCGCGCCAAAAGATCGCCGACATTAACCACCAAGGTCCCCGGAATGGGAGGAGCCGTCACCCAATCGCCGGCCTTATCCTGCACCTGCAACCCGCCGACATCGTCCTGACAAAGCACCGTCAGGACACCGAAATCCGTATGAGGGCCAACACCGAATTGATCGGCACCCAAAGTTTCGTCCTGAGGGGGATAATAAACGAATGAGGCGCGGCTCATCGGGGCAGCTGTCGTCTCAAGAAAAAAGTCTTCGGATTTGCCGAGACCGAGTGCGAAACCGCGCATCAGATGATGAGCGACGTCGTGGGCCGCCTTGAAATACGCCATCGCCTTCTGTTGCAAAGCGGGCATGGCCCCTGGCCATTGATTGGCGCCGCGAAGGGGATGATCTTCCAACGTAACGCCGTTCTGATCCTCATGGCCAAAAATAAAGCTTTCCTTCAAATCCGCCTTGGCCCCGGTCTGCATCCTGGCACCGCCTTGGGCAAGAAAGCCCCGATGCCTATCGCTGACGACAACCTGCCGTTTGGTTTCCTCGGGCTGTCGAAAGAACTGAAGCGCTGTTGCCCGCGCAGACGCAATCAGCGCCTCGTCAATGCCGTGATGGCTGACATAAATAAACCCCACTTCTTGGCTCGCCTGGTGTAGGGCCTTGGCAACGCCGATCGCATCGGAACCGTCACGAAGGGGGCCGATATCGATCACGGGTATGATGGATTGATCCAACACTTTGGCAGGGGCATAGCTCATGCTACATCCTCCTTCCCCTCGGCATAATAGCCAACCGTGTCCCCTTCCAGCGTCACGCCGAGGCCGTTCAGCAGCCGGTTCACGTAGTTGAAATAGCCAACGATCTGATTGATTTCGAGGATCTGACCATCGTCGACACCTTGCTCACGCATCCTCAGAATATCCGTCTCGGTCATATCACCGGGTCGGCAGGTTAACTTCCTGGCATAGGTCAGCATGGCAAGCTCCGCGCCATCAAACACACTCCCCGGCGCATCATCGTGAAGTGCTGCTTCAATCCGATCCGCGCGTTCGTTTTCATTGATCAAATGACGCGCATTGGCCCAATGATTGCTGAGACTGTAGTCGCAATCATTCAGAACAGAGACGTAGGACGCGATCGTTTCCTGTAACCACATCGGCACGGTATTCGCTTCGTCATGCAAGGCAGCCCGATACAGCTTCACATGACCGCGCATGGTATTCGGCCGAAGCGAATGAGCACGCATCACGTTGTCGACAGTGCCGTGTGGTGTGCGCGCTTCGTTCAAGGCGTCCATGAGGTCGTCGGATGCTTCCTCGTCCCCAATCATCTTAATCCATGCAGTCATTTCTGACGGTTCCAAAATCTCGAGAATTTCTTAAGCCAACCCCATCCCGGGCCGGGACTTAATGACCAGTTCGCCGCATCCTGCGCTCGATGTGGTTGAACAGCAAGGCAAGTGAATAACAGAGAATAAAATACATGACCGCAATCGTGATCCAAGTCTCGAACGGCTTCCTGGTGGAGACTGCTATCTCGGTACCGAGAAAGGTCAACTCCTGGATCGAGATCAGAGCAACGATCGCAGAGTTCTTGACCAGCATGATGAACTGATTAGCGAGCGGCGGCGTCACTTTCTGCAAGGCCTGGGGCAACACGATATCGCGAAACACTGAAAAGCGGCCGAGCCCCAGGCTTTGGCCCGCCTCAACCTGCCCTTTGGGGATCGCCTGGATACCGGCGCGCACGATCTCGGTAATATAGGCCGCCTCAAACATCGCCAGGCAAAGAATGCCAGAGACGAGATTTTCCAACAGCTTTGGATCACCGAACAACAGGCTGACCAGCCAACTGTCACGATCGCTGAGCGACGTCGCCAATCGATCGACGCCGAGCAAAGGCATCAGCTGGCTGGAGATAAAAAAGTAAAAAACGAAGATGAAAACCAGCGGCGGGATATTTCTAATCAGACCGACATAGGTACCAGCAATCATGCGCGGCAGGAGCCGCTTGACCGTACGCATCACGCCCAAGATCAGACCGATGATCGAGGCCAGCAACATCGCCCAGATAGAGAGACGGATCGTGGTAAAAAGGCCTTGCAGCAGGAGATTAGTTTCCCACGCCCCCGCCTCCTCATCGAAGCGCAAGAAAAAGCCCGGCAGAAACGACCAGTCCCATTTATAAACCAGGACGTCGTTCACTCTGAAATAGACATAGCCCATCAATGCCAGCACGGTCGCGATAATCACGACATCCAGCCACCCAACGCGGCGCGTCTGATTAGGATCAGGATACAAGGCGCGGCCTTGACCGGTTACTTGGCAGTGGCACCCTGTCGGAGCGCCACCGCCAAGGTACGAAAATCAATTCTCGGCGACTTGGTCGCCCCAGGGGCGTCCGCCGAACCAATAGTCATGACGTTCCTGCAGCCAGGCGTCCTTGATCAGGATCCAGTTGGAGAAGTAGTTGAGAGCATCTGGATCACCCTTCCTGACGGCGAATGCTTCGTTACCGGGGTCGATCCCTTCGTCCGTCGGCGAGAACAGCACATCGGGATTGTCGTAGATGGTGAACGCTGGAAGCGGCTGTGAGCCCATCACCGCATGGGCATTGCCGTTCATCACCTCCTGCGTGGTCTGTGCTTGATCATCGAACTGACGAAGCGTCGCCTTCGGGAAATTTTCACTGATATAGGTGCAGGGCGTGGCGCCGCGCCGGCAGACAAAGGTCACATCCGAACTGTTGTAGTCATCCGGCCAGATCAAACCCTCGGCAAGCTCCTTGTTGGCCATCACGCCAAGGGAGGAATGAGCATAGGGTGCCGTGAAGTTGACCGTAAGATTACGCTCAGGCGTGATGGTCATGCCGCCGATGATCACATCGAACTTGCCAGCAAGAAGTGCCGGGATGATCCCGTCCCAAGCGGTCGGTACGAACTCGATCTCGACGCCCATGTCTTTGGCGAGCTCTGTTGCGACGTCGATCTCGAAACCGATCAGCTCGCCTTCCTTATCGCGCATCGCCCAGGGTACGAAGGTCGACATGCCGACCTTCAATACACCATTCTGTTTGATCGTCTCGATGACACTTTCCGAGGATAGCGCCTGCTGGGCGTCTTGCGCGCCGGCCGTTGCCGACGTCAAGGCGATCGCCGCTCCCGCGATTATACCGAGGAATGTCTTTAGTCCCATAACCAACTCCCTTCGTTTTCATTGAACATGAGGATCATCGAATCTCAGTCTCCCTGACCCGCCGCTCCATGATATCGACGATGCCGGAAAGACTGAGTGTAAGGACAAGATAAATGCCGGCGACCGTGAACCAGATCTCGAAGCTCATGAAGGTGTCGGCAATCACGTTACGCCCTTCGGTGGTGAGGTCGAAAATGGCGATCGTGCTGACGATGGCCGAATTCTTGATCAGGTTGACGATGGCACTCGTTAGCGTCGGCAACATGATCGGCACGGCTTGCGGCAGAATTACCTTTCGATAGACGTCGCTCGACGTCAGACCGACCGAGGCGGCCGCCTCCCATTGTCCTTTGGATACGGACAGAATGCCGCCCCGGATGATCTCGCTGATGAATGCTGCCTCGAAAAAGGCAAGGCAGATGACACCGGTCCAAAAACGCTCGATGCCGAAAATCGGTGCAAGCACGAAATAAAACAGAAACATCTGGACCAGGAGTGGCGTGTTGCGCACCAGCTCGAGATAGGCTGTTGCCAGAAAATAACCGGATGCCGAGCGTGACAGTCGGAGGAGAGCGGTCGTAAGACCGATCGCCAAAGCAAGCAACGCACTCCAAAAAGTAATCTGCAGCGTGACCAGGAGCCCCTTGATCAGCGGTCCCCAGATCAGTTCGCCATCGATGACGCGGTAGAGATAACGCGGCACGCGATACCACTGCCAATTGTATCCCATACTGGTCGCGCCGAGATAAACCAGCCAGGCGACCAGGCCACTGCCGAGCATGAACAACAAAAGATCGAGCCCGTGCCGATGCACCGTCGGATGGCGTGTTGCAAGAACCGGGGTTTGACGCGAGGTGATCAAGGTTTGTGGCTAGGCTCAGTTTGGTTGGACATCCGACGAATAAGGCACCTTTGGTTGATCGTAGAGAGTTTGGCCAGGGTAACAACCCATCGCTTCACCACTCTCAACGATCACGTTCATTCACCGCTTCTCTCTTCATTCGATCTGACAAGGTCAGCGAAGAAATGGCGCGTTTCCGCCGAGGACAACCGGCTCATCAGAGGCCGTTGACACTGGCCACCTCGCTTCATCGGACCTAAAATGGCTTTCCGCAGAGATCATCGTACTCAAGTGTTTCAGCCAGTGAGGCAGCGTGAAGAGACCTCTTGCCGAACATCATGGTTTTGGGGCTAGCTGGTCAGCAGCCCTACATCGCAGGTGGTTTTGGGGATGACGTTGGGAATCCAAAGAATAGTCGATATTCTCGCGCGAGCGAGAGCGACAATCGCGTGAACTCGATCTCGGCCATCGAGCCACGGCCGGGCTACCGGATCTCGTCGATCATCAGGGGACACAGCACCCACGCCGAAGCTAGACGCGGCATGGATAGCACCGCCACGCTCGCCGATTTAACCGCGTTCGTCGACGTCGGCATCACCACCATCGATTGCGATACCGGTGATCCGGGATTCGAACGCCTGGTGGGCTCCCTTCTCCAGGATCTGCGACAGACACGCGGCAGCGATGTGGTGCAATCACTGCGCATCCATACGAAATTCGTCCCCGATCTCTCTAGCCCTGGCGCTTTCAGTGAAAGTCAGGTCGAGAGTGCCGTCGATCAAGCCATCGCCAGGCTGGGCGTCGATGCTTTGGATCTCGTCCAACTTCATTGGCCGATACCGGATACATCCGCCTGCCTTGATGCGCTCGGCTATCTGACGATGATGCAAGCCAAAGGAAAGATCAGCCATCTCGGCGTGACCAATTTTGACGCCGACCATCTGGGCATGTTGATCAAATCCGGATTCGATATCATCACGGCCCAGGTCCAATTCTCGCTGATCGATCAGCGTCCTAAAGGTGACTTCGCTGATCTCTGCCGACAGCACAATATCGCGCTGTTGGCATCCGGAACATTAGCAGGTGGCTTTCTTTCGCAGCGTTGGCTCGGCGCTCCAGATCCTGGCTACACGTTTCAAGCACCCATGCTCGCCCGGCATCGATTGGTGATCGAGGCGTTCGGTGGCTGGGGCTTGTTTCAAGAGCTTCTCCTCGCACTCGCCGGCATTGCAGCCCGCCACGGGATCACTCTGGAGAGTGTCGCCTTACGCGCAATGCATGACCATGCCGATATCGCCGCCGTCGTGCTGCGCACGTCGCTCGCGGACCAATTGCCCGATCGTTTGAAGGCGTTCAACTTCGCGCCAACCGAACGCGACCGCGAAGCACTGGCTGCCGTGCTCGCAAAGAAGCAAGGCCCTTATGGCCCCGTCTTCGGCATCGAGCGCGAAAACACCGACCATCGAGGGCGACTGACGACGGCCAAGCTCGGCCGCAGCAAGCGGCTCTGACAAACTTCCCTCAGCATTCCGGCAGATTAACGGCCAATCCGCCGGTCGATGTCTCCTTGTAACGTTCACTCATGTCAAGACCGGTCTGGCGCATGGTTTCGATGCAATTGTCCAAGGGCATGAAATGGGAGCCATCGCCACGAAGGGCAAGCGAGGCGGCCGAGACCGCCTTGATAGCACCGAGACCATTGCGTTCGATACAGGGAACCTGAACCAGGCCATTGGCGGGATCGCAGGTCATGCCGAGATGATGTTCCAGGGCGATTTCCGCTGCATTCTCGACCTGCTCATTGGTGCCGCCGAGCGCCGCGCACAAACCTGCTGCTGCCATCGCTGATGCGGATCCAACCTCACCTTGACAGCCAACCTCGGCACCGCTGATCGAGGCATTATGCTTGATCAGCCCACCGATCGCTGCTGCCGTCAGGAGGATGGTTCGGACCCCGTCGTGATCGGCATCAAGACAGTGGTCGCGATAGTAACGAATAACCGCGGGCACGACGCCGGCAGCGCCATTGGTCGGCGATGTCACGACCCGGCCGCCTGCTGCATTCTCCTCGTTGACCGCCATCGCGTAGACACAAAGCCAATCATTGACGATATGCGGCTGCGATCTATTTTGACCGCGTTCTGCCAGGAGTGCCTGGTGGATCGAGGATGCTCGCCGCTTTACCGAAAGACCGCCTGGAAGAACCCCTTCCATCCGCAGCCCCCGATCGATGCAGTCATTCATCGCCGCCCAGATCCGGTCGAGACGATGGTCGAGCTCACGGGATTGCAGATGAGCAAGCTCGTTGGCGCGTTTCATCGCAGCGATCGTTTTTCCCGAATTTGCGCCGAGCTTAAGCATCTCCGCTGCGGTGCCAAACGGATAGGGATAGCCCTCCGCAACCTTGAGCGCATGAAACTGATCACCACCGCCTTGCTCTCTTGCCTCGAGTTCGGCTGATGTCACAACAAACCCGCCGCCGATCGAATAATAGGTTTCCTGGATGCAAACGTTGTCCTCCGCATCATAGGCCTTGAACACGAGCCCGTTAGCGTGACCCGCAAGGGGTGGACCGTAATCGAAAACGATATCCGTCTCGGGATCAAAAGCGAGGCTGCCCAGCCCCGGCGGGCGCACCTGTCGTGCTGATCTCACCTCAGCTTCGAGTTGCTCGGCCTCATCGGGATCGAGCATGTCGGGCCGCAAGCCAGTAAAGCCTAGGGTCACCGCTCGATCCGTAGCATGCCCCTTTCCCGTGAAAGCAAGCGAGCCATGCAATGAGCAGCGAAGACGCACCGCTTGGCCAGCTATTTCGGCATTAGTCTGATAGCGTAAAAGGTCGCCAAGGAACCGGGCGGCCGCACTCATCGGCCCCATGGTATGCGAACTGGAAGGGCCGATGCCGATCTTGAAGATATCGAAAACACTCAAGAACATGAGATCATTCCGACATTGCTCGCGAGCATCTTAAAGGCCAAGGAGCAGCTCATCGCGCGCTCTATTAAGGATAGCCCGAACATGGGGTGCGAAGGAACGCCAAGCCTCGATCAGGAATCTGTCCGCTTCTTCCCTTATCAGAACAATTTGCGCCGAGTCGAAAACACTGCGCGTGCCGCTACCAATCGGGAGTTCACGAAGATCCAGCGGACAGCCTGCCGCCAGCACCGTCTCGGCGCCACTCCCCGAAATCTCGATCCCGATTTCCCGATCGCTGATATCGACAAGGCTATGTGGCATCTCAGCGTACAAAGCCAAAAACGCGCGCTCGATCTCATCACGCTCATCCTCGGGCGCATGCAACACCCATTCATCCGGCCCAAGGCAAAGGGCGCTTCGAGCGCCCTTTGCGGTCCTCGAACCGATGACATCAGGTATCTCCAGATCAAAGACCTTCGAGGCCCTAGTGAGATGAGCCGGATCGATGCGTAAATTGAAGCGTGCAGCCGCGGGCCGCTCGGTCACACTGACGCGCGCTACTATTCCTGTCGTTACAACCTGCATACCGGCTGCTTTGTTCTCATCCATACTTTCTGTTCCTGAAATCAGGCATTCAGGCGGCTGCCTTCGGGGTCGTAAAAAATGGGGCTGGTGACTTTGGCCGATCGGGTGCCGTCGGGCATGGGAAGATAAAGTGTCTTGTCCATGAGGGCGCGGCCATCCTCGACTACCGCGATCGCGATTGAGCGGCCAAGCGCCTCGCTCCAATAGGATGAGGTGACGTGACCGATCATGGTCATCGGCAGCGCCTGGTTGGGATCGGCGACGATCTGCGCCCCTTCCTCCAATACCGTATTTGGATCAGCTGTGAGAAGACCGACCAGCTGTTTTCGACCACCTGCCACCATGTCCGGACGGGTGAGCGAACGCTTGCCGACGAAGTCCATCTTGGCCTTGCCAATCGCCCAACTCAGCCCGGCATCATCAGGCGTGACGGTGCCATCCGTATCCTGGCCGACAATGATGTAGCCTTTTTCGGCCCGCAGCACGTGCATCGTCTCGGTGCCGTAAGGCGAGATATCGAAGGCCTGTCCCCGTTCGATCAGCTCGGACCAAAGTGTCCGGCCATAGCGCGCCGGCACATTGATCTCAAAGCCAAGCTCACCGGTGAAGCTCACCCGAAACAATCGTGCCGGCATGTCCAGGATCTTGCATTCGGCAATCGACATATGGGGAAAGGCCTCATCACTGATATCGATGCCCTCCACCAAAGGAGCGAGCAGCTTTCTCGCCAGAGGTCCATTGAGGGCAACAACCGACCATTGCTCGGTGGTCGAGGTCAGCCAGACTTTCAGATCCGGCCATTCCGTTTGTAGATAATCCTCCATCATGTTGAGGACCCGAGCTGCACCTCCAGTGGTGGTCGTGACGTGAAAGCGATCCGCTCCGAGCCTTCCGATCACGCCGTCATCCAGGATGAAACCATCCTCGCCCAGGAGCAAACCGTAGCGGCAGCGGCCCGGCTGCAGCTTGGTCCAGGAATTGGTGTACATCCGGTTCATGAACTCGGTTGCATCGGGTCCGACGACCTCGATCTTGCCAAGCGTAGAGGCATCGAAGATGCCGAGCTTGGCCCGCGTCGCCCTGCACTCCCGGGCGACGGCCTTGTCCATGTCTTCACCGGGCTCAGGAAAATAACGCGCGCGCCGCCAAAGAGCGACCGGCTCAAACACGGCATCATGATCTTCGGCCCAACCATCGATGGTGGTTTTTCGCGTGACCTCGAAATGAGGCCCCCAGTGATAGCCAGCAAAGGCGCCAAACGTAGTCGGGGTATAGGGTGGGCGAAATGTCGTTAGGCCGACCTTGGGCGGTGCCTTGCCAACGGCATCCGAGGCGATCATCAGCCCGTTCATGTTGGAGGTCTTGCCTTGATCGGTCGCCATGCCGGTCGTGGTGTAGCGCTTCACATGCTCGATCGCGCGAAAGCCTTCACGCACGGCAAGACGGATATCCTTGGCCATGACGTCGTTTTGAAAATCGATGAAGGCCTTCGCCTTGTCAGGATCACCATCAGTCGGCAGCTCGCGCCTTGGCACCCCGCTACCTGCCTGATCACCCATCACCTGATAATCAGAGGGCGCTTTCGAAGAAAGACCTGCCGCCTTCGAGGCCACCACACCAACGACGGCACCGTCGTCCAAAGCAGCTTTCATCCCCCAAAGACCGCGCCCCGCCCCAGCGACATGGCAATCCTCCGGGCTGCTGTCCGGCAAATAAACTTGGCTCTCCTCCTGCCAATCCAGACTGCCCTTGGTATGGGAAAAAAGATGGAGACTAGGCGTCCAGCCGCCGCACATCAAAAGACAATCGCAGGCGATGTCGCGCGCTGCACCAGCTTTCTCGCCTTCGATAGGGTTCGCTCGCACGCTCTTGATGCGCAACCGTCCCGTTGTGCCGGTCGCGGTCCAACCCGTCAGCACCTCGATACGGTTCGAACGAGCTAACTCCACAAGGCCATCATCAACATCATTTCGAACATCCAGGATTGCTGGCACGCGAACACCCGCTTCCACCAGATCGAAGGCCGCATACCAGGCGGAATCGTGGGTGGTCACGACAACAGCCCGATCGCCGACTTTCACCCCATAACGGTTCAAATAGATATGGGCGGCACCCGCAAGCATCACGCCCGGCCGATCATTACCATCGAAGACCAGCGGCTTTTCAATCGCCCCCTGCGCCAACACGACCTGCTTTGCCCTCACCCGCCAGAGCCGCTCGCGCGGTGCGTCTGCGGGCGGTGTTGCCACATGATCGGTCAGCTTTTGGCAAAGGCCGACTAAGTTCTGATGGTAGTAACCAATCGCCGTCGTGCGCGGCAAAAGCGTGACATTCGTCATGCCCCGAAGTTCGGCCATGACGTCCACCAACCAAACCCAAGCCTCCTTGCCATCGATCTGCGTGTTCGGCGCCGAAAGCAGCGAGCCACCCATCTCCGCCTGTTCGTCCACCACCATCACCGTCGCCCCGCTTCGCCCAGCGGCAAGCGCAGCTGCAAGGCCAGCGGGGCCGCCCCCCGTGATCAGGACATCACAGAAGGCATAGCGCGAGGCGTAACGATCCGGGTCGATCCGGCTCGGCGCCTTGCCAAGACCGGCTGCCCTACGGATGATCGGCTCATACACCTTGTCCCAAAAGCTCTTCGGCCACATGAAGGTCTTATAGTAGAACCCGGCCGAGAGCAGCTTGGAAAACACATCGTTAATAGCCCCCACATCAAGCTTCAATGACGGCCATCGGTTTTGGCTTACGGCGCTCAGTCTCTCATAGACCTCCTGAACCGTTGCCCTGGTATTGGGCTCGAACCGGCCGTCGCCGCGATCGGTGCCGACCAGAGCATTCGGTTCCTCGGAGCCTGCAGTTAGGATCCCGCGCGGCCTGTGATATTTGAAGGATCTGCCGACGAGATGCACCCCATTCGCCAGCAACGCCGAAGCAAGCGTGTCACCCTCAAGCCCGCGATAGGTTTCGCCGTCAAACACGAAACGGTAAGTGCGCTCATGATCCACCCTGCCCTTGCCAGCGATACGAAAGGCGCTCATTCCTCGCCTCCCTTCAGCCCATCCAGGTCGGGGCGCGGGATACCTGCCTTATAGGTCGTCAAAAACTTGTCACTGACCGTATCGCGCACGGCATTAAAAAAACGCCCACAGCCATTCACATGCCGCCAGCGTTCGGCATGTAGCCCGCGCGCATTGCTGCGAATGAACAGGAAATCGCGCCAGGCTTCATCCGACAGTGCTGAGGGATCGGCGGGGCGTTCGATATGGGCTTCACCGGCATAAGCGAACTCGGGCTCCGGCCTGGTCTTGTCGCAATAGGGGCAATGAATAAGGAGCATTGTTCTTGTACCTCAGTGCGCCACAGCCGCGGCGGCGGCCTCGTCGATCAGGCGGCCATTGGCAAAACGGTCGAGCGTGAAGGGCGCGTTGATGCGATGGGGCTCGTCGCGCGCGATTGTGTGGGCGAAAACATGAGCGGAACCCGGCGTTGCCTTGAAGCCACCGGTCCCCCAGCCACAATTGACATACAACCCATCGACAGGGGTCTTACCAATGATCGGCGAGCGATCAGGCGTGACGTCCACCGTACCGCCCCATTTCCTGAGCATCCGCATGCGCACAAAAATCGGAAACACCTCACAGATCGCTGCCACCGTATGCTCGATCAACGGCAGGCCGCCACGCTGGCTATAGGACACATATTGATCCGTGCCCGAACCGATCACCAGCTCGCCCTTGTCGGACTGGCTGATATAGGCATGCACCGTGTTGGACATCACCACGCAGGGAAAGACCGGCTTCACCGGTTCGGAAACGAGCGCCTGTAACGGATAACTTTCGAGCGGCAGGCTCACACCGGCACTTCCCATCACCACCGACGTGTTGCCCGCAGCTGACACCGCGACCTTGTTAGCCCCAATAAAACCGCGCTCGGTTTCGACGCCGCTTACCCGACCAGATGTATCGCGGCGGATTGCGGTCACCGCGCAGTTTTGAATGATATCGGCTCCGCGGGCTGCGGCGGCGCGCGCATAGCCCCAGGCGACGGCATCATGACGGGCGGTGCCAGCACGGCGCTGCAAGGCAGCCCCCAAAACCGGGTAGCGCGCATCCGGAGAAATATTGAGCGGCGGACAAAGGCGCTTGGCTTCCTCCGGCGAAACCCAGCGATTGTCGACGCCGTTCAACCGATTAGCATGAATATGACGTTGGAAGCTTTGCACATCGTGCACATTATGCGCCAGCATCATCACGCCGCGCTGCGAGAACATGACATTATAATTGAGATCCTGGCTCAGACCTTCCCAGAGATCAACGGCGTGATCATAAAGCCTGGCACTCTCGTCATAGAGGTAGTTCGAGCGAATGATTGTGGTATTGCGACCAGTATTGCCTCCTCCCAGCCACCCCTTCTCGATCACCGCGACATTGGTGATGCCATGCTCCTTCGCTAGGTAATAGGCAGCCCCCAAGCCATGCCCGCCAGCGCCGATGATCACCACATCATAGGACGATTTCGGTTCAGCATCTGGCCATTGCTCCGTCCAGTCCTTTTGACCAGAAAGCGCATTGCGTAGCAGCGATGATAATGAGAAATGCGTCACGGATATCCTACCCCTACTCTGCCGTCACTCTATTCCAGAAACGCGATTGAATTGATGTCATGGATGCGTCAGGCTGATTTGATATTTGCGACAACAAACGATACCAAAGCGGCATGTCGGAAAAACACTCGGCGCTTGAGCATTATCTGGACAGGCCAAACCACCCATTTCGCAAAGCGGCTCACCTTATCAGGATGTTCAACGAGAACCAGGATATGTTATCCGAGCCCCCACCGAGAAATGTCCAATTGCCCTCGGATGTCCTGGCAGGTTCATCGATTGCGGTCGACGCCAAATGACATGGTTACACCACAGGAATAGAAACGATGAAATTGTCCGACTACAAGGCGCTCACCTTTGATTGTTACGGCACGCTGATCGATTGGGAATCTGGCATGATCGCCGGTCTGAAACCTTTGACTGATCGTTTGTCGCGACCACTTCAAAGAAACGACATCCTCCAGGCTCACGCCTATCATGAATCGACGCAGCAGAGGTGGACCCCCGCCTACCGCTACCGCGATCTTCTGCCGATCGTTTACAGAAGACTGGCGGAAGAATGGGGTCTCACCGTGACGCCGGAGGCCTGTGCTGCTTATGGGCAGTCGGTCAAGGACTGGCCAGCCTTTCCGGATTCCGCCAAGGCTCTTCGCTATTTAAAACAGCATTACAAGCTCATCATCCTATCGAATGTCGACCATGCCAGCTTCGCGGGCAGCCAAGAAAAATTGCAGGTCGATTTCGATGCGGTTTACACGGCAGAAGATGTCGGGTCCTACAAACCGTCCGATCGCAATTTCGACTATATGCTGGAGCATCTTCACCGGCGCGGAATTGAGAAGCAGGACATTCTGCACACGGCTGAGAGCATGTTCCACGATCACGTGCCCGGTAAGCGCCACGGTCTCGCCTCATGCTGGATTTACCGGCGACACGATCAAGAAGGTTTCGGCGCAACCATGATCCCTGGCGATCTGCCCGACGTCTCATTCCGCTTCAACTCAATGGCCGATCTCGTCAAGGCTCACCGAGAAGAGACGGACTCCTAACAGGCTGCGAAGAAAGTCTCGCGCGCTTGCTCGCGGTCCTATTCCAGCCTGTTGGGCTTGAGACCTCTGTCTCGAGAAAGGATGAAAACCCGACCGGAGACTAGGTCTTCAACGTTTCTTTACCTTGATCTGCGGTGCTGCATCCTTTCGCTAATCCATGCGCCTCTGGGAATCCGACCACCCACAGGAAGATAGAGCGAGGCGTGGACTTCCCAGGATTACATGGACCTGGTCCTGGAGCTTAGGCCCAAAGGCTAACATTCACTTAAGAAAAAGCCATCAAAAAAATCTGTATTATATTGGGTTAAAATATGTTTCTAAGATATCACATGAACCTTATTGACCGACCGGACGTCGTGACTTGCGTTGCGTAAGCGCTATCGATGTCGAAGTGGCCTGTCAGCCCGGGACCTTAACAGACACGATGGACACCAAGTGATCGAAACCATCTCCTTTGTGAATTACTTCACAGCGATAACATGGCGTGCCCCCTAGGATGCTCGACGTCTGATCATCAACGTCGCGTCAAAGGGTCATTGGCCCAATGAATGGGCATCGATCGCTGGAACATCTAAAGGAGAAGACGACCATGACAACAGCACCGAAAATGTGCTTCGATCGCCTCTTGCCTGGCGATTTGGCGGCGATAGATCCGAATTTAGAAGGCCTTATCCCAATCGGCAAAACCTGGCCCACAGGCTCGACGCTTCGCGTTCGTTTTTTGGAGGGGACCACTGATCAACGCGGGCTTGCCATGGCCCAGGCTAATTGGTGGACTGAGCATGCCAATTTACAGTTCGTCGAGAGCGACGATCTCGAATCAGAAATACGCGTCACCTTCGATCGAAATGATGGCGCTTGGTCCTATCTCGGCACGGATAATCGCCGGATCCCCACCCATCAGCCGACCATGAATCTCGGATTTCAAGACGGCGGCACATCGGCTCATGAATTCGGCCATGCCATCTCCCTTGCTCATGAGCACCAAAATCCCGATGGTGGCATCCAATGGAACGAAGCCGAGGTTATCCGCGACCTCTCCGGCCCGCCCAACGAGTGGACGGAAGATCAGATCCGGCACAACGTACTCCGGAAATACACAGCAGATCAGATTCAGGGAACCGTGTTCGATCCCGGCTCCATCATGCTCTACGCCTTTCCGGCGCGCTGGACGCTGAACGGCATCGGTACCAACGCGAATGAAACGCTCTCCGAGACCGACAAAGCCTTCGCCGCCAAGATCTATCCGGGCCGCGACGGCGCTGGCAGCTCGATATCGCTCAACGTCAATGGTGTTGCCACCGAAGCGGATATCGGCGAGCCCGGTGAGGAGGACCTCTTCAGCTTCAATGCCGATGACGTTGGGCGCTATGTGATCGAAACCGGCGGGCGCACGGATGTCATCATGAAGCTCTATGGCCCTAATGATCGCACAAGGCTCATCGCCGAGGATGATGACGGCGGTCTTGGCCTGAATTCCCGCATCGTTCGCCACTTACCACGCGGCAACTACCTCGTGCAGATCCGTCATTACAATCGAAATTCTGGTACAGGCCGCTACTCGATCTCGGTCAAAATGTAATTCTTGAATCATGCGATACCAGCCCACTGACTAACGATGAGACAGGCTGGTATCGCACTTATGGATAGAAAAATTGGCGCGTGAGCCCCGGCTACTTCTTCGCTGGGGATGAGAAACCAATTCCGGTGGCCTCACGTATCGCCTTACCGATCGACGTGCTCGCCTGGTCCGCATCATGTAGCGATTTGGGGAAGCGGATAGAGCCGAGTTCTTGCTCCAGATCTTTCAGTGACAACTGATGCTGCTGCCATTTAGGCGTGACCTGGAATTCGAAGGCAACATCGTTTAGATCCTGTTCCAGCTTGAAGGCGAAGACATTGAGCGCACCTTCATTGGCCGCAGCAATAACTTTCCAGAACGCTATCGGGATCTTGACCCGAACGCTGCCCGCATCGTCAACACCGTTAAAGACCGGATCGTCGGCTTTCAAGACAGGCCCGGAGAAGACGCATAATTTCTCCGTCTTGCTTTCGGCAGCGACATGGTTTTCCAGCTGCCCCCAAAGTCCTCGAAGATTGCTGCGATTGAAGCCCTTAACCTGCGGCGAACAATTGGTCACGTGGAAAGTATCGCCGTTGGCGAACTGGACCTCCTGATAGGTCTGTCCCCAGACCACGGCCGCGCGGCGAACCAGATGCCCCCGATCGAAAGCCTTGCGGTCCTTGGTGAAGAAGCGATCAGGCAATTGATGATCGGCGGGAAGACGAGGGTCGGTAAACCAGCGCTCCCTTTGATGCTCCGAGGTGAAACCGTTTAGCGCCTTGCGTCCATAATCCCTGCCTGGCTCCGGTCTCTGGCTCTGTCGGTTGGTGTCGATATTCGCGGCCGTAATTTGCGCGAGTCGGCGCTTTTTGTTCATAACGACAGAAAAATGGTGATAGGGCAGTACCTCCGAGCCGCAATCTATCGTGGCAAGATCATCTTTGTTGGAGGCCATCGGCATCGGTGCGAGGATACCGAGAAAATTCTCGTCATAGCCCTGACGCGCTGCATAATCCGGGTCATGGACCGGATGCACCATGCTGGCCTCGAACACTAGGGATCCGCTCGAAGAAGAGACCGGCACCTGCGCCGCCGCTCCTGATCCCACTTGCTGCTCAGGCTGACCAAGGCGAACATTGACCATCAGAGGAATGGTCAGCGTCACCCCACCGTCGGTCGTCACGGCTTGACCTATCGATGCTTGCTGATCGCTATGCGTACCGACCGCTTGCACCAACGGCTTTGCACCTTCTTGCTGAGGATCGGCAGCCACCCAATGATCCCGCCAGGGATTGGGTTGCTCGACATTGGCGAGATCGTCTCGCCCGAACTCAACACCAGCCGCCGCCACATGCTCATCGCGCGACAATTCGAAGGCCGGCACGGCATAGTTCGCCTTCTTGTAAATGCCGGCGAAATGAAGCGCCACGATCTCGCCGGTGGTGACATCCAGCACGCAACTTCCCGAATTGCCGCCAAGCGTCGAGGCATCATGGGTCAAGCAGTCCGTCGCCTTACCATAGCTCTGGACTAGCGCACGCCGCCGCAGCCTGCCGGGCTGCAAGCGCTTCACGTTATAGGTTCCGTTGAAAACCCTTTCTTGCACCTCGGTATTGTTCCTCGGATCGAACGCCGGATAACCGATCGCCGCAATGTCCCGATCGATCAGATCCTCGGGCGGGGTGAGCGAGAGCGTGAGCGGCTGCACGTTCTCACCCAGCCCACGCATATGCAGCAGCGCCATGTCCCAATAGGGATGCACCATCGCAACCTCGACCACATCCAGGAACCGGCTCTCGTCCGACCCCTTTTCCTTCTTGAAATCGATGCCGGCCGTTTGGCCCGGAATGAACTGCAGCCCCTGCAAACCAACGCCTGACGCGAAAATCTGCGCCACATGCCGGTTGGTCATGATCAGATTTTCGCCCACCACGAACCCTGTCCCACCGTAAGGTGCTGACCAGTGATCCGGGAGCTCGATCCGACCAACCGAGGGGATCGCATTCAGGATCTGTCGCTTGATCGAAAGGTTGCTGTCGTAATGAACCCAGTCGGTTTCAGTGACCGTGAAATCATCATCGACAATGTCGATCGCTGGGCGCTTGTCGGGAATGATAATTGCCTCGATAAACAACGCCTCTTCGCTCGAAATCTCCTTGCCACGCGCAAGCTTCTGCACCGCCCCTTGCGCCTTTTGCGCCTCGGTCTTGCGCACCGGCCTTGCCCCCGTCATGCGCATCACGGCTTCCTTGTCGTCGGCAATCGCCTCGATACTACCTTCCCTGGTGATGGTCGCGAGATAGTCCTTAAGCGCCTGCGTATCGCTCTGTGACGGCATAGCAATCGATCCCTCGCTCAAAAGCCCCTCAAATCCTTGATCACCTTCTTCGGCTTCGATGTGCCGAGAATTCTCGCGACGGTCCTGTTCATGGTGCCGAGATCGTTATCGAAACATCCGTGCCCTGCCTTGATCTGCTGCTTGCCGTTATCGCCCTCATAGGTCACCACCTCATCATCACCGAGGAACACCTTTCGCACGTCGAAACGTGTGGCCAGCGCATCCCATTCACCAAGCGTTTTGATCTGCCCCTTGGCAAAATACGGCCCGAACTTTTCCTTCAGCTCCTCCAGGTCGTTCGTCCCGGGTTCCCAGCAGGTCTCGAAGCCCAACAGCGGCATCTTGTGGGGGTCTTCAAACGCACGGCTGACGAGATACAACAACGACTTCCCGTAAGGTCCGACCGTATCGTCCCGCTCATTCTCATCGGACAGATTATCGACATGCATCTTGCCTGGCGCGATGACTTCCTTCTCCAAAGCCTTGCCATAATAGCGGATCGCAAATGCGAGGCTGCAGGCTGGCGCGAACAGGCTGACCGTTTCGATGCCCGAACTTTTCTTGAAGTCATCCAGCATATGCCCAAGCAGGATCGAGCCTGCCGAATGACCAACAAGATGCAGCTTGAAATCCGGATGCGTCTTTCGGAGTTTGTTGATCGCATTGACGATCTTGCGCGAGCCGCCGCTGCCTTTCGATGCCGCCGCCGCATTCTGCTTCATCTGGGACCAGACAGCCTTACCAACAACCTTCTCGGCGACCGCCTCGAACGCCTTGTCGAACTTGTTCTGCACCTTGTCGACGACATCGCTCCAAAAACCCTCCGAGCGCAGCTCATCCCGTTCCTTCACGAAGTTATTGACCAGATCCTGGCCGATCTGCCCGATCGATTCCATCAAGGAGGTGCGCCACACGATGAAAATCGGATGAAGGCCATTCGCCTCGAACCAAGGCCCCATGCGCATCGCACGCTGGATCGCCACCTCCTCGCTATTCAGCCCGCCATGGGCATAAAGCATGACATGCTTCTTGCCATCAGCAATCGCCTTGCCTGGCAGCTCCACCATCACCTTGGCGAGGTTGTCGTCAGCACTCGTGGTATCGATCAAGCTGCGGATCACCTTGCCGTCATTGCCCATCACCACCGAATGTTCGTAAGCCCGCGTCTGCGACCAGGGCGCCAACGTCTTTTGTGCCCCGCTCTTAGCGATAGCAGGCCCAGAGGTTGCAAACTGCATCGGCGCGTTCGTACGGCCGCCCGGAATGTCATGATCACCACCAGGGTGCATCGGTGCAGCCATTGCCGCGACCCAGGCATCGTCGCCATTTTTCAACCAGTCTTCATAGGTCAAAAGCGCAAAGCCTTTCAGCCCCCAGGCCACACCCCACGAATTCTGGATGATGAAGCCGCGCTCATTATAGCCGACGATCGCAAAGGCATGCCCTCCCGTCATCTCGTCTTCGAACGTGATCACCGGAAGCTTATGCTCCCCGATCTTGATCGATTGAAAACCCTGATCCAGGATCCAGCCGGTATGCACCCTAGCCGAGCAATAAACCGCACCCACCTCGAAGATGGCCGCCTGCATATCGGCAAGAGAGCGCGTATCCACCCGGTAGTATGCACCGAGCGGACGCCTGATCGCATCATCCCGCCACCTCTCATCAGGCCGCTTGCTACTGGCCGGATCTCGCCGCCAAAGCGTCTCCTCGCAGACCCCGTGTTTATGCCAACCCTTCATCGCCCCGCGACAGCTGGAGCCTGAATATTCCTCGCCCTCCCACTCATCATAAACCCGCGCCATGTCATACAACATCAAGGCGCTGACATGAGCAGGGCTGCCCTCGGCATCGAGATTGAAATCATTCTCAGCGAGCCAACGCTGCCAGGCGATGTAATTGATCACCGCAGCAAGGCCAAAGCCCGTGCACGCCCCCTCTTTTCCCTGATTCAGGATTTTCGAGGTTTTGTGATATGCCGGTAAATAGGTCGAGAGCAGATGCAGCGATGGATAGGAGGCCGGCAAGGACTTCAAGGGTGGGTTGTAAAGCCTATCGCGATAATCAATCCGATCAGGCCGCGCATCCACAATGCGCCCTTCAAGCTCATGATCGCCCAATGCAGTCTCTCCAAATTTCAGCCGCCAGGAAATTCATCAACACAATGCAAGCCGGTTAAGGGTCATCGCAAAGTGACCTTCAACGCCATCCCCTAAATGTTTTTCTGTAATTTGTCTGTGAACTTATTCACAAGGATGTTTCGTGAGAGAAGCATCGGTGACACCTTGGCGTCATAAAAGCCGGCGAACTACTTAGTCGAGGACAACGCGGAGCGAGTCGCATTTGGCGGTACGACATCCAAAAGTGATTGATTAGTTCCCAATAAAAAAAATGCGAGGCTGCCGCCGATTGGGGCTAACTATTGTCGTGCCATACGACGAAGTCGAAAACATCGATCAGAATATCGGCGAAGGCGTTTTTTTTTCAAAGACCTGCTCGCCACCATCTGCGAATCCATCCAAAGTCCCCGTAAACTCATCTGGATCTTCGCCGGCTCCCACCCGATCACCGCTTTAAAATACACCGACTGGTCTTTCTACCTGGTCAGCGCCCAGACCATCGAAATCCCACCCTTCACCGACGCCCGTCTCCTCCTCACGCCCCCCTGAAAAAATCCTCCTCTTATACGTTCGTAGCACCGATCGCCGCCCGCGCTTCAAACCAACCTTCTGAGGCGGAAACGGCATAGAGTGGATCCGCATTCAAACCGCAGTCGACCTCACCGACGAGTCCGAGGCGGGCTGCCTTGACCAAGAGGCGTTGGGGCTGGCGGGGAGCAAATCTGTCGTGCTGGGCGACACTGTGTTAAGCTAATTCTTGCATGGCGAGGCACAATCCGAGCCGGAAAAAGCCTATATCGCCGGTTTTCGCACCCCCCCAACCGACGAAGCAACCATCCAATCCCTTCGCCATCGTCAGATCATCACAGAAGAAAACAACGACTGGCGCCTCAAAGTCTCCGTCATGCAGCAATGGCGACAAACCAGGGGCTGAGCATCCTCCAAACCATTGAAAATTTCCCCCTACAAGGCTAACATTACCTCACAAACACTAGAGCAAAAGCAACCGCTGGGGCGCGTTCGCCCCACATCCGAAGGGCGCGGATTTTCTCTGGTTTTTCCAGGATATTAGCGTATATAGAGGAACATGTCCGTTGGATTTTGCGCGTAAGCTCTGGATAGCCTTAAGGGTGAACAGGAGCCTTAGGTGCAGCTCGTTAAATAGTTAGGCATCCTCGCATTATGGTATGTAAATATACCGCAACGATGCTGATGAAGATAACCATGAGAAATGCTAGTATTCATGATGTCGAGACAAGAGTTGTAGGGGACTCGTCTCTCTATCATTGTGAATTTTCTGAAGGCTAAAGAGATGACGATTGGCAACCAACAAGAACCACCCTCGATTGGCAATGGCTGGCGGGTAAAAGAGCGAAAAGGCGGTTTTCGCCAGAAAGGTGCTACGTCTATACAGCATCTTGATCATGTTAAGGCCGTTCGCGCCAAGGTGATACCTCGACCAATCAGCAAACAAGAAGAAGATGCTTTTATCTACGAAACCAAGAAGTTATCGTCGATTTCATACCACCGCGTAGTGCTCGTCCTCGTCGCCCTTACCCTCGTGATCTCCAGCGTTTTCATCCTTGGGGCCAACACTGGCGAAAGGGAGGTCTCGGCTAGCCTGGAACGGACACCGCCAAGGCCCATCCAAGAACCAGTAGCCATCCAAGAATCGGTCGCCATCGAAGAAGACGCCAATGTCAAACCCGTTGCATTGGATCAGCTTAACGTTGATGATCCTGTCATCACTGCAACTCTTGGCGAAGAACCCAATCTCAAGACAGCCATTGGCATGGGCGGCCCCCTCGATGAAGAACCTATCCAAGCCGTTCAAACAACCCGCTCATTAAGTCCAGCTCCTGCGGCAAACCAACCTCCGACAATCGAAGTCGCTGCCGTCACCCCAGCCCCTGTCCCACAGCATGAGCCAACGGAACCAGAGGAAACGGGCCCCGTTTACCGGGTCCAAGTCGGCGCTCTGCCCTCGCGAGATGGTGCTGCGCGCCTCTGGGACCAGTCGCTGCTGGACCACAATGAGCTGATCACCGGCATCAAACCCCATGTCGAGGCAGCCACGACAGTAAACGGGGAGATCTTCCGGCTCCAGCTTGGCTCGTTTCCGGACCGAGGCGAAGCTAATGATCTCTGCATCGAACTCACGAAACGCGGGGCATCCTGCTTCGTGGTCGCCCGCTGATCAACAGGCTATCATCCTGTTATAAAATCGAGAATCACCCACCATTGATCGAATATCCGCCATCCACGGGAATGGCCGTTCCGGTCATGAAGTCGGAAGCTGAGGACGCCAGGAATACAGCAATTCCGGCAAAATCCTCCGGATTTCCCCAGCGCCCGGCCGGCGTCCGCTCCACCACGCGATCATGCAACCCGTCAACATCTAGACGCGCCTTCTTCGTCAGATCCGTATCAATCCACCCCGGTAAGATAGCATTAGCCTGAATATTGTCCTTAGCCCAAGCCGTCGCCAACACCCGCGTCATCTGGACGATCCCGCCCTTCGTCGAGGCATAGGCGCTCGCAAATGGCAACCCGAGGATTGAGGCCATCGAGCCAATGGTAATAATCTTCCCGCCTCCTTGCTTCTTCATCAGAGGATAAACCGCCTGCGCACAAAAGAAGGGACCGTTCAGGTTGACATCCATGATCTTTTGCCACTCTTCAGGGGCATAGTCCTGCGGTGGTTTCCGAATATTGATCCCCGCATTGGCCACCATGATGTCAAGGCGCCCGAAGCGTGCAACAACATCACCGACCATCTCATCAATGCTTACACGATCCGCAACATCGACAGCGCAGGTCATGACGTCAGCGCCAGCCGCCTCGAGCGCCGCTTGGGCCGTCTCCATTTTTTCTTGATCCCGCGCCGCAATCGCAATGGATGCGCCTGCCTTTGCCAAGCCATGCGCCATACCAAGGCCGATACCGCCATTGCCGCCGGTGACCATCGCGACGCGACCACTTAGGTCGAATGCTTCATTCGCCATCCCTGCTCCCCATTTGAAAGAAGTTGCTCATTTCATCGTTTCTTGTATTCCGATCGAGAGAACGTCAATCAGCTTGAGATCGATCTCTTCCTCTGTCTTCATCATGAACAATAAGGCATTGGGCATTGCCCGAAGCCGCTTTGATGCAAAGTCGGGCCGAGGAAGGTCGGCAACACCGTTTCATCGCCGACTTGGCAACCTTCCCTTGGCCAACAGTCATTTCATCGGTTGGACTTTATCATGATCAATGCAAGCCCCGCCGACAAGCAAGCGTCGCATGGGGATGCTGAAAGAGCAGAGCTCTATCTAAAATGAAACAAGGCAGTTACCGCCGCTTTCATTGTACTGCGGTTCCGCGTTAAATTAGTCGCCTTCGATCGTTCTAAGCTTCCTGTGTTCACTATGTATCGTTATGGTCGCGCGATCGAGAGCACTACCAACGCGTTTGGATGATGGATCAACTGACGGACGAGCAACAGCAAGCACCGATCTTTGCCTGTCACGACTGTGGCACGGTTCATCGAATGGCAGCCATGCGCCCGGGCCGTATCGCCAGTTGCACGGCCTGCGACGCGAAGCTCTACCGCGAGCAGCCGGATTGCGTCGAGTGGGCTCTTGGGTTTGTGATCGCTGCGTTATTCTTGTTCGCTGTCGCCAATTTTCTTCCCTTCATGACTTTGAAACTAGAAGGCCGCGAGCAGGCAAGCACGGTGATGACCGGCATTATCGGGTTGTATGGCGATGGCATGTGGCCCCTTGCAGCCCTCGTCTTTGCTGCGGCGATCCTGACGCCGCTGCTCAAATTGCTGACGCTGCTTTACATCCTCTTGCCGATGCATCTGGGTCGCCGAGCATGGCGCATGGCCGCCGTCTTTCGCTGGCTCGAAGCGATGCATCCCTGGGCCATGATGGAGGTATTCCTGCTCGGCGTCATCGTCGCCTATGTCAAGCTCACGGATCTAGCCTCGGTTGATATCGGCATTGCGCTCCTTGCCTTTATCGGCGTGATCCTCCTGATGGCGGCCGCCGATGGCGTTCTTGATACCCGTGAGATATGGAACCGTGTATCGTCCCAGGGCTCGGACCGACTGCTCGACGATGATCAGGTGGGGCCGCTGGTGAGTTGTCATGGCTGCCATCAGCTCTGTCGGCAGGACCTCCACGAGCTCAAAACCTGCGAACGCTGTGGTGCTGGACTGCACAAACGCAAGCCCAACAGCCTCGCCATCAGCTGGGCCATGACCATCGCAGCCTGCATTCTCTACATCCCGGCCAATCTTCTTCCCATCATGACCGTGACGCAATTCGGCCAGGGCGAGCCGAGCACGATTCTCGGCGGTGTCAAACTATTGCTTCATGCAGGCATGTGGCCTGTCGCCGCCCTGGTCTTCTTCGCAAGCATCGCCGTGCCGGTGATCAAGCTGACCTGCCTGATCTATCTCCTGCTCTCGGTGCAGAGACGCTCAACCTGGCGGCCACGGGATCGGACTATCTTGTTCCGCGTTGTGGAAACGGTCGGCCGTTGGTCAATGGTCGACATCTTCATGATCTCGATTTTAGTCGCATTGGTCAGCCTTGGCGCGATCGCTACGGTCGAACCTGGCGCTGGTGCCATCGCCTTTGCCGCTGTCGTGATCATCACGATGGTCGCTGCTATGGCCTTCGATCCGAGATTGATCTGGGATCATGCCGAAGAGAGGAACCATGCAAAACACCGCGCCTGAAATCGATCTGCCGATACCGGCCGAAAAAAGCCGGCACCGTGTCTCGATCGTCTGGCTCATTCCTCTCATCGCCGGCGCCATCGCCATCTGGCTTGCCTATACCACGCTTGCTGAGAAGGGTCCGACCGTCGTCATCAACTTCAAAAACGCTGAGGGGCTGGAGGCTGGCAAGACCAAAATCAAATACCGTGATGTCGAGCTTGGTCTAGTGACAGAGGTCAAGCTTTCGAGCGACCTTTCCCATATCGTTGTGACGGCGGAGATGGCAAAAGGCGTCGAGCCACATATGAATGACGGCACACGGTTTTGGATCGTCAAACCACGCGTTGGCACCGGCGGTGTCTCGGGCCTATCGACGCTGGTCTCCGGCGCCTTCATCGCGATTGACCCGGGTGAAGGAGAAGCCGGGCACAGTTTTGTCGGCCTGGAGGAACCACCCCTGATCTCATCGGACATTGCTGGCAAGGAATTCGTTCTGCGCGCCGATGCGCTAAGCTCCGTCTCACACGGTTCGCCTATTCAGTTCCGTGGCCTCGATGTAGGTGAGATCTTGGGCTATGAACTCAACGAGGGTGGTCAAGGCGTTACCATCCATGCCTTCGTCAGAGAACCCTACGATAAGCTAGTTACGGAACAAACCCGCTTTTGGAACACGAGCGGGATCGACGTCAATATGAGCGCTGACGGTGTTAGCCTCTCGACCGGTTCGCTTCAATCGCTCCTTATCGGCGGTGTTGCCTTCGATGCTCCCCTCGATAAGACAGCCAGCGAGGTGGCGGAAGCCGGGCGCGAATTCACACTCTATGACAGCGTTGAGAACGTCGCCGAGTCGGCGTTCACAGAGACTGTTCGCTATCTCGTCTATTTTGATGGCTCGGTGCGCGGCCTCCATGTCGGCGCACCTGTGGAATTCCGCGGCATCAAGGTGGGCAAGGTTGTGGAAGTTCGCCTGGTCTATGACATCTCGGAGGCCGATCTGAGGATCCCCGTCTTGATCGAGCTAGAGCCAGGTCGTGTCGGGGTGATTGGCGATGACGGTCCTGATGATGGTCAGGACGAACCGCTGGATCTCCGGGAACAGCATCACGCGGCCATGGTCCAGCTTGTCAGCCAAGGACTTCGTGCTCAGCTCACCACCGGCAATCTCCTGACAGGCGGCCTGGTGGTCACTTTAGACTTTCATCGAGACCAGCCCCAAGCCAGCCTTAAGAACGAACCACCCTTCCCCGAAATCCCATCGGTTCCCTCAGGCTTTGATGGCCTGGCGCAGAGTGCCACCGATGTGGTCAATCAGATCGCAGCGTTGCCGATCAAAGATATCGGCGCTGATGTGCAAAACATTGTGCAAGAACTCGATCATCTGGTTTCCTCGACCGAAACACAGAACTCGATCGAAACATTGTCGGCAGCCCTTCATGATATTCGTGCTTTGATCGCCAAAGTCGATGGACAGGCAGATCCACTTCTTACCGCCATGTTTGACATGTTGAAAAGCGTCGATCTTACACTCATCCAGTCCCGCTCAACCCTCGCCGCCACCGAAGGCTTTGTCGACCAGGATTCTAAGATACGTCACGACCTGGACACCACGCTCGGCGAGATTTCAGGGGCTGCCCGTTCGATCCGAATCTTCGCCGACTATCTTGAGCGCCATCCCGAAGCCCTGCTCCGCGGCAAGTGAGAGGCATGATGAAGAAACCTTCCTTGAAAACAGCGCTTAGGACCGGCGTCATGATGGCCGCGTTCCTGACCCTGGCCAATTGCACAGCCAGCGAGCCAACGACGTTCTACACCCTTTCCGAATCTGTTCCCAATGTAGGGGTGCAGCAGAATGACCCTCTACGACTTGGCATTGGCCCCATTCACCTGCCCGCTTATCTCGACCGGCCGCAATTGGTCACTCGCAGTAGCCTCACGCGGATGAATGTTGCTGATTTCGACCAATGGGCTGAGCCGCTGGATGGTCTCTTTCTACGAACCTTGGCGAAAAACCTGTCGAGCAGGCTCGCAACAGAGCGGGTCGTAACGCTTCCGGCGCGGCGCAATCTTCCCATGGATTATCAAGTGGAAATCGATGTCACCCGCTTCGATGCTGACGCAACTGGCGACGTCGTCCTGGATGCCAGCTGGCGGATTTTCGATAGTGAAAGCGACCAGCTCTTGGATCACGGTCATTCCATCTCACGCTGGCAGGCAGCCTTAGCAGACAACTATGAAGCCATCGCCCTAGCGATGAGCCACTGTCTCGGACTAATGAGCGCCGAGATCGCCGAAGCGCTCACCGAAGCGGGATAAGAGCTTGCATTTGTTCTAGGTAAGATCATGAGCACGATGTGCTCGGTCACCAGCACCTCCAGCTCAACTGGTGAATAAGTCTGATTGATCGATATACAATCAAAGGCTTACTCTAATTTATCGGTCATGGATTTGGCCGTGTGAAGATCGGTAGGCTTGTTGTCGAAGAATGCCTTTTGGAGCTTTTTAAACAAATCGACTCACCGCCAGCCGTCTCTCCAAACACAATAATTTCCCTCCATATCAATATCTTAGTGTCATTAAATGAATCAAAAGGCCATTGACGCAGCTAGGAGCTTGCTGGTGCTGGTCGACCTGCCGAACTCTACGCGTAGGACACGACCTCTCTTGTGATCGATGCGGCAGGACCATTGCACATTGGACCAGCTTTTGGGGGAAACCTGCGCCTGCGCGCTTCCTCGAGCGACGGCGATCAAGGCGCTCTCTTGTCGATAAGAGACTGTTTGGATGTCACGATGGCCAAGCGGTATCCTCGTTTTGACCTCTCGATAGCATGCCTGTTCGACATGCTTGTCCATCACGACAGCATTTGAGTTCACCGGCCAAGCGGCTGCAATGCTGCTCAACACCGAGCCGATGAAGCAAAGGGCGATGGCGAAGAGCCGGTAACCTGTTCGATCAAACATTCTGGTTCCTGCACTGAGATGTAACGAGATCCGCTGTCGTGATTAAAAACTAAGATACCCAGGTTATTTTTCTGTTAATTGCACGGCAATTTCGAAGAATATTTCGATAAGAAGTGGAACAATGGTCTGATTTCACGGTCCGGACGGTGATCGTCCTGTTTTCCTCTTTGATCCGACAGGCCAGTGGCACCGTCCTGCACCTGGTTCGTCAAACGATCTTTTTATTGTGGCTTCTTCTTGAAGTACTGGGTGATGCCTTCGTTAATTCTGCATGTGACTTCAGAGCAATAGTTGTTGCGTGTCTTTTCGCATTAACGATGATCGTGGCTGACGTCGGCAAATGAGGGATGCAAATGAACAAGCTTCTTGCTTTAGGCGTTCTGACGGCCTTTGCCACCATGCCCGGATCAATGGCTGTTGCTCAGAACCATGAAGGTGTTACGGCTGCAGAAGCAGCCCAGAGGATCAACATCGCAGGCCGCCAGCGCATGCTGTCGCAGCGTATGGCCAAAGCGGCATGCCTGATGGCAACCGACATCAGCTTTGCTGCCGCCTACGATCAGCTCACCCAGGCTTATGGCCTCTTCGAACGTTCAGAAGCAGCCTTGCGGATAGGTGATGAGGTCATGGGCATGCACCCTGAGACCTCAGCCAAAGTTCTTGATGCCCTAGCAGCAGTCAGCCAACCCTGGGCTGATTACAAGGTCGTCATCGAGAAAGGAATCGACGGCGGCACGATCGAAAACGCCGACCTCGATTCTTTGGATAGCGCTAGTCTCGATGTTCTCAAATACATGAACATTGCGGTATTCAAGACAGTGCGAGACTACGCCGCGATAACCGAGGATGTGCCTCTGGGCTTGACGATTACCGTCGACATAGCCGGCCGTCAGCGCATGCTGACGCAAAAAGCCATCAAGGAAGCCTGTTTGATGACGGTCGCTGCCGATCCGACAGTCCATGCTGAGCGCTTGGCGGAATCGATCGAGCTGTTTGACCAATCACTTAAGGCTCTTCGAGATGGCTATGAAGATGTCGGCGTGATGGCAGCACCAACGCGCGAAATCGATCGCAAGCTGCTCGAAGTCGAAAGCCTATGGCAGCCGGTCAAAAGAACCCTAGATCGTGCGGCGAACGGCGAGGTCTTGTCCAAGCGCGACATCTCCCGCGTCTCCCGCATGAGTGAGCCGCTGCTGCAGACCATGAATGAAGCTGTTGGACTTTACGAAAGCTGATACGGATTAAGAAGACGCATCGCGGCCGTATGCTGACTGGCTGCTATGCCTCTTCCTCCTGGTCGAGAACTGCGCCGCCATGGCATCTTAACCGAGGTTGAGCTTTTCTATCGGTCATTTGTGGAAGACGTCATGCAAGATCGACAACAGAGCGGGACGAAACGCTTCTTGCGCGGCAAGCATCGGTCAGAGCTGCAGTTCGGCTTGATGAGGCCACTCATCTCTGGCCTTGCAGCAATATGCCTTTCTGTCGGCGCGACAGCCTCTGCCGATGAACCATCATCATTGGTCAGACTGGATGCACTGGACGGCAGCGCCGTTATCAGGGGTGAACTGATCGACGTCAGCGATGGTTCCTATGTGATCAAAACCGCCATCGGCACCATGCGCATCGGTATCGATGAGGCCGAATGCATTGGTAGCAACTGTCCTGGATTGGAAGGCTTCGATGGGGATTTTTCAATTGCCGGATCGATCAGCGATGTCGGTTCCCTGTTGCCTGGACTGTTGTCGAGCTATGCGGAAGCGATCGGCGCCGTCTACCAGGTCAACGAGGCATCGGACAGGTCGCAACAAATCTCAATTCGTGACGGCAAAAGCAACAGATTGCTTACGAAGGTCAATCTGCCCTCTAGCAACTCGTTCGATCAACAAGCGGATGCACAAGGTATTAGGGTCTTTACTGATAATGGGAACCTGACTGCCGACGGCATCGAAAATGAACTCGTCATGGCATTCGACGGGATCGGCGTGATCATTCACCGGGATAATCCGATCGCCCATTTGAGCGTGCAGGCAATTGCGGAAATTTTCTCCTGTAGCAGAACTGATTGGCTAAATCTCGGCGGTCCTTCAGCCACTATTCGGCTTTATGCGCCCGGCACAAATTCGAGTACCTATCGGTTGTTCGACAGACTGGTGTTGGAGCCGTTCGGTGTAGCGCTTTGCGATAACGCGATCAGCGTACCCTCCGATGACGATCTGGCCAATTATGTGGCCAATGACCCCTCTGGAATTGCCTTCATTGCCCTGGATCAAGATCACGACGCTAAATCGCTCGCGATCAGAGAATGCAACTTGGCGCATGACCCCTCCGCCTTCAACATCAAGACAGGGGACTACCCGCTTGCGGGCAGGATCCTTCTTGACGCGCCGACATTGGCGACTTCTTCTGCTGCGTTGCAGCGCTTCGTCGATTTTACCTTGAGCGACAATGGACAACGCGAAGTTCGACGACTTGGGCTCGTCGACCTGATCATCGATACACCAAATGTCGATGCAAATACCTATCGCCTTGCGAAGATCGAAGCGGCAGCACTGACGGCGCAAGACGGCACCAGTATCACCCGCCTGATCGAGGATACCGAGAACGCCAGAAGGTTATCCGCGACATTCCGTTTTCAGTCTGGGATCAGCGACCTTGGCGAACGCAATGCGCTCGACAACCGCGCCCAACGCGACCTCTCGCGGCTGGCACGCTATCTGCAGGAGACCGATAAAGGGCAATCCGAGGTCTTGGTCTTCGGCTTTGCCGATGCATCAGGTGATTACGATTTAAATCTCGAGATATCCCTGCAGCGGGCGCAATCCATTGCCAACAAGCTCGCCGCCCTTGGGGTCGAGGTTTCGCTCGTGACCGGTTTCGGTGAAGAGGCACCCGTGGCGTGCAACACGACCCTTGCCGGTCGCACCAAGAATCGTAGGGTGGAGATCTGGTTACGGCCGGCGGGCCCTGAGTCTGAGCCCTGGCCCTTCAAAAGGGCGACACTTTAAGATCCGTTACGATCACAACGCTTCATCACCATGAGCCGGCCCGGTTAATAAGCCACCTTGGATCATGATTTTGGATCGCCAGTCCTGGGGTCGATCTGATAAACCAACCCCATGATCCCCGAAGGCGTCTTGGCCGTCTCGCTGGCCCCAATTCTCGGCAGTTTTCTTGGCGTGGTCATTGATCGACTGCCGCAAGGCCTGCCACTGATTCTCAGTCGATCGCAATGCGATCACTGCGCCCATCAGCTCGACCCACTCGAGCTCATCCCACTCCTAAGTTACCTTTGGCAGCGGGGCCGTTGTCGCCATTGTGATCAACGGCTTCGCCTATTCTATCCGATGATCGAACTTGCGATGATATTGGTCGCGATGAGTGCTGCCGTGGTTCTTGATGGCTGGCTGCTTTGGCTAAGTCTGGGTCTCGGCGCCTGCCTGCTGACGCTTGCCGTGATTGATCTTCGCCACCTCTTCCTCCCCGATGTGATCACCCTCCCCCTGATCCCGCTCGGTCTGGCCATCGCCTATGGTCTCAGGCCTGAAACGATCATTGCCCATCTGATTGGCGCCGTGCTCGGCTTTCTCGTCTTCGCAGGCGTTGCCTGGCTCTATCGCCATTTACGACACCGGGATGGCCTCGGTCTAGGCGATGCCAAGCTTCTAGCAGCGGCCGGGGCGTGGCTCGGCTGGCAAGCGCTCCCCGGCATCGTCCTTCTTGCCGCGATCGTGGCCCTCTTAGTTGCCTTGGCAGGCGTTATCTTTGGCGATAGGTTGAAGGCGACCAGTGAGATAGCATTTGGCCCCTATCTGGCACTCGCTTTTTGGGCCTCATGGCTTTTCGGCCCCTTGGTTCTGGCATAACGGATTGTATGATGACCGGCGACGATGCAGGGGCGATTGACGAAAGCTTCGATCAGCGCCTCGGTCGATGGCTGGTCGAGCACGGCAAGCTTGACGAAAGTGGGCAGCAACGGGCCGAGCGAGCGATGACAGCAGGCGATGATGGCCTGCATATCCTCTTGCCGAAGCTTGGCATGGTTTCCGAAGCCGATATCGCCGAAGCGCTCGCTGATATCCTCGACTTGTCGATGGCCAAAGCATCGGATTACCCCGATCTCGCGGTCCATGGCGACGGCTTGAGCGCCAATTTTCTTAAAGCCTCCAAGATCGTGCCCCTCGACGATACGGTAACCGTTCTTACGGTCGCCATGGCTGATCCGCTGGACGGTTTTGCCATTAATGCCCTTCGGCTATACGCACAAAAAGCCATCGACATCAAGGTCGGGGCGCCTGCGGATATCGAAGCAGCTCTGGAGCGTCTTTTCGGACAGCATAATTCGGTTGGCGATCTGATCGAAGAGGTTGGCGTTGCCGGCAAGCTGGACGCGGTCGACGATATCGAACGGCTCCGCGATCTGGCGAGCGAAGCGCCTGTCGTCAGGATCGTCAATCGCCTGATCGCCAACGCCGTCGAGCAGCGCGCCTCCGACATTCATATCGAACCCTTCGAACAAAGCTTGCGGGTCCGCTATCGCATCGATGGCATGCTGCATGACGGCGAGAATGTTTCGCAAGATCTTCATGCCGCGATGATTTCACGCTTGAAGATCATGGCCGGCCTCAATATTGCCGAACGTCGCCTGCCTCAGGATGGCCGGATCAAGCTTGCGGTCCGCGGTCGTGATGTCGATCTTCGCGTGGCGACCATGCCGATCATGCATGGTGAAGCGGTCGTGCTGCGTATCCTCGATCGTGGCAGCGTCCAACTCGATTTCGCACCGCTGGGATTTGCTGCCGAGAGCCTTGATGCTTATCGAACTGTCTTGCAGCGCCCGAACGGCATCGTCCTGGTCACCGGGCCAACTGGCAGCGGCAAGACGACAACGCTTTACACATCTCTAATCGAGTTGAACACGACCGATCGCAAGGTCCTGACTGTCGAAGATCCGATCGAATATCAGCTCGCTGGGATCAACCAGGTTCAAATCAAACCGCAGATCGATTTGACGTTCGCAAACGTTCTTCGGGCCATGCTGCGTCATGATCCGGATGTCATCATGGTGGGTGAAATCCGCGATCTCGAAACGGCGGAGATCGCGATCCAGGCGGCCTTGACCGGCCATCTGGTGCTCTCCACGCTCCATACCAACAATGCAGCTGGCACCCTGATGCGCCTCCTCGATATGGGTGTGGAAGCTTTTCTACTTGCCTCAACCTTGAACGCGATCGTCGCACAGCGACTGGTCCGCCAGCTTTGCAATGCATGCCGCACGCCTTACCGACCGCTTCCAGACATGTTGGACCAACTCGGCCTTGAAGCTGGGGAGGTGAATGAGTTATGGCATCCCAAGGGATGCGAAGCCTGTCGGCATACTGGATATTTTGGCCGGATCAGCATCAACGAAGTGCTGATCATGTCGGATGTCATCAGGCAAGGTGTCCTGAAACGCCATGATGCCAGCGAACTGCAGCGCGTGGCGCGTGAAGACGGCATGCGCTTGATGTTTCATGATGGGATCGAGAAAGCAAAAGCCGGCATCACCACGATCGAGGAAGTCTTACGCGTCACCCGCGAGGCGGCGTGATGGCACGGTTCCATTTCAGAGCCATCAGCGCCAAGGGTGAAACCATCGAGGGGGAGATAGAGGCGGCCGATCAGCCGGCCGTGATCGAACAACTACGTCAGCGGAAGCAAATGCCCCTTGCCATCCAACCCGCTGGCACGCCGCTTGGCAGAGCGACGCGTTCCGGCTCCCTCAATTGGCTGAACCAGCCTTTGTTCGAACGGGGTCGCATGCGACAAAGCGATGTCGCCGTAATGACGCGCGAACTCGCAACCTTGTTGAATGCCGGCCTCACGGTCGATCAATCCTTGAAGTTTCTGATCGATGTCGCGGCAAGCGAACCTCAGCGTCGCCTGCTCGCTGATCTCTTGGAAAACGTACAGGGCGGCAGCACCTTTGCGGATGCGCTGGACAATCATCGCATGATCTTTTCCAATGCCTATATCAGCTTGGTCAGGGCCGGCGAAGCTGGCAATGCGTTGCAGGACGTCCTCTCTCGCCTGGCCCAATTCCTTGATCAAAGCGAGCAGCTGGCCCAGCAGGTCAAATCAGCGCTGGTCTACCCGATCATGCTCATGATCATGGCCGGCGTTTCGGTCATGATTTTGCTTACCTTGGTCGTGCCGCAGTTCACCCCGCTGTTCGATGAAGCGGGCGCTGATCTGCCGCTCCTCACCCAGATGGTCGTCAGTCTTGGCGAGGCGGCGGAGCGTTTCTGGTGGCTTGCGCTGATCGCGGTCATAGGCTTGGCGCTTTGGTTTCGTGGGCAGCTGCGCGAGCCATCAAGCCGTGCGCGGATCGATCGCTTTGCTCTGAAGCTTCCGCTGATCGGTGATCTGCTTGCCAAGATTGACACAGCACGCCTCGCCAGGACGCTTGGCACCTTGCTCACGAATGGCGTGGCACTACCCACGGCACTCTCGATCGCCAAGGAAACCATGGGCAACGCCGTCCTCAAAGAGACGCTCGGCGCAACACTGACGGCGGTCAAGGAAGGCAAGGGTATCGCAGAGCCCTTGGGTCAAGCCAAGGTCTTTCCGAAGCTTGCGACCCACTTGATCGCTGTTGGCGAAAAGTCGGGCAATCTGGAGGCCATGCTCGATAAGATTTCGACGATTTTCGATCAGGAGGTCAAAGCGACAATCGAGCGTTTGATGACCCTGCTGGTCCCTTTTTTGACAATCGGCGTGGGGGTAGTGATCGCCCTCATCATCGGCGCAATCCTGACGGCCATTCTCGCCGCCTATCAGCTACCGATTTAGTGGTGTGACCATGCCCGGACATCACGACATGCGAGGGTTCACCTTACTCGAGCTCCTGGTCGTCCTGGCGATCATCGGTTTCCTGGTTGCAGCTGTTCCTGGTTTTCTGCTGCGTGACAACAAGGCGTTTGATTTGGACAGGGCGACCAGGGAAATGGCCAATGGGCTGCGCGAGGTTCGCCAAGCAGCATTGTTTGCCAATCGCGAGCAGCTCTTCGGCATCGATGTCGAACGCCGTCAGTTTCTGCCGGGCGCTGGCGCGACGCCGGTTCAGCTGCAGCGCAACGTCCAGCTACGTTTCGTGACCGCTCGCCAGGAGTTGCTTGGCGACAACATCGGTCAGATACGCTTCTATCCCGATGGCAGCTCGACCGGCGGCCGTGTGGTGTTGATGTCGGATGATCTGCAGAACTTGATCGATATCGACTGGCTAACTGGTCTAATCTCGATCTCGAACGATTCACGCTGATGAACCTTCGATGATGTTGACCTCGTCCCATGACCAAATGCAGCGTAAATCGTTTGTCGACCGCGCTCCAAATGGCAAGAGACATTGGCGAGGCTTTACGCTTCTCGAAGTCCTGGTCGCGCTGATCATTTTCTCGATCGCGTTTGGCGCCATCGCCAGCATCTTTCAGACATCGCTTCGACAATCGGCGACAGCGGCAGCGCTGTTCGATGCGACAGCACTCGCCGAACAGCAGATCGAACGTCTCGGCAAAGAAATACCGTTGACGGTCGGCCAGCTCTCCGGAACATCGCCAGGCGGCCTCAACTGGTGGGTCGATATCGACCTCGCGACACCTCTCGATGACGAACTCGACATTGCTCTCTATCGCATTAAGGTCGATGTCAGCTCCGAGGACCGCGATCGACCTCAAGTGACCCTTCAGACCCTACGCATTGGACAGGCGCCATGAGTGGGTCGCTGGTGGGTAATGGAGAACGCGGCTTCACCTTGATGGAACTACTGGTCGCGACCACCTTGCTCGGCATTCTGATGGTTGCTCTTTTCGGCGGCCTTCGCCTTGGGACACGGGTTTGGGAGGTGAGTGATCGAACGCTTGCGGCGAGCGAGGAAAAGCAGGCGATCAGGAACTTTCTCAGGAGCCGTTTCGAGCAGGCACTGCCGATAGCGAGCGGTAATCAGACCGAGCCTCTCTTCAAGGGAACAGGCACCTCCTTAAGCTTTGCCAGCGTCATGCCGATCAGTCTTGGCGCTGATCTATTTCTTATGGAACTGGTCTTGAAGCCACGCCCAAGATCGGACGGGATACGTGACCTAGTGTTGAGATGGCGACCCATTGGCACCACAAACGAAATTGGTGCCGACGACGTCGTTGAAAGGATCATGATCGAGGACGTCGCTGGCCTTACACTTCAATATTTTGGCGCGGAGCAACGTACCTCACCCGCGGCTTGGACAACCAATTGGCATGATCAGGAGTCACTGCCCTCACTGATCAAGGTCGAACTGCAATTTGCTGCGAACGATCAGCGTGATTGGCAACCGCTCATCGTCTCGCCTAGGATCGATGTTTGGTATGATACGGTTTTTTGAGAGTGGACATGGCTGAGCGATGGGGCGAAGCACGCCGCATGCCTGCCGCCTTCCTCCAGTGGTGGGTGGGTGAGCTCGCTGGTCTGCTGCCGCGCGCCGCAAGAAGGACATCCGGCTCATCACGATCGCATCTCCTGCTCATCAGGAATGGCGAGGACACGGTTCTTATCGAACAAGCCGGTCGCCGTGGTGCCAAGAAGCTGGGAAGCAGTTCCGGCGATCCTCGCCTTGCACTCACCTACCTCAATGATCGGCGCTATCGAAAATGGCCCATCGTGGTTCGCCTGGGTGGCCATCTCGGCCTGCGCAAGGTCGTCGATCTTCCCCTGGTCGCCTCGGAAGAATTGGGCCAGCTCTTGTACTTCGAACTGGATCGATTAACGCCTTTCAAGGCGGAGGATGTCGGCTTCAATTGGCGGGTGCTTGAGGCCGATCGGAAAAAGAATCGGCTGCAGGTCGCCTTGGAGATGGCGCCCAAAGCCGTGCTCGACGACGTTCTCAATCTTGTAGCAGAACACGGACGTGAGGTAGATCGCATCGAACTTGAGGGTGACAACGGGAGTAAGGATAGCAACGGGAGCCTGCCGCTCGATCTCATGCCACGTGCCGTCCAAGAGCCTGAGCAAAGTAGTAGGCGATGGACCCGCCATGCCCTCCCCCTCCTGGTTTGCGGTCTAGCCGTTGTCGCCGTGGCGCTCCCCTTACAGAAGCAACAGACCTTGATTGATCAGCAGGATCAGCAGATCAAGCCACTTCGGGCCGAGGCCGAGAAAAGCCTGGCTCTTCGCGAAGCGCTGGAGGCATCAGCGACGACGAAGCGTTTCCTGATCGCCGCGAAGAATGATCGCGTGACCATGACCGAAGTCCTGGCCGAGCTGACACGCTTGATCCCGGATCATAGCCACATCATCCAGCTTCAGATTCATGACTCCAAAATCGAGATTAATGGTCTGACCGGTCAAGCCTCGGATCTGATCGCCATCTTTGATCAGTCGCCCATGCTCTCATCGCCTCAATTCCGATCCCCGGTGACCCGCGATCCTCGCTCAGGCAAGGACCGGTTTCAGATCTCGGTCGATCTAGCAGGGCCGTCTTCATGATGTTGCGCCCAGGATCATTGATCGCAAAGATGGCGGCGGTGGCGATCCTCGTCATTCTGCTCCTGGCAAGTTATCAGCTGATCATCCAGCCGTTGATTGGTCTCTACCAAACCAATCGGGATAAAATCACCCGTTCCTACGAACTCTTGCAGCGGTACCAAGCCCTTGCTGATGAGCGCCCTGTCCTCATCGAGCGCCTGGCAAGTTTGGACGACGATCAAGAGGCATTTGCCGGTTATCTCGAAGGTCCGAGCGATGCCCTCGCAGCGGCACAGCTGCAGAATTTGGCGACTGATATCATCGAGGCCACCAAAGGCGACATCAAGAGCTCGCAGACCTTGCCGGTCGTCGTAATCGAAGCTGATCCCACCGTACGTCGTCCCGGCGTCAAACTCCGCTTTGAAACATCGATCGATGGACTTGCAGCCGCCCTCTACGATCTTGAAACAGTTGAGCCTCACCTGTTCATCGATCAAATGATCGTGACCTCAGGAAGGGCTCGTCGCGCCCATCCCGAAACTGATGAGGATACCAAGCTTGATGTCAGACTGGATCTCTTCGGCTATGTCAGGCTTATTGCGGATGAATGAGGCGAAAACTGACCAAAACGCGGTGGAATGGGCCTGAAAGCCTATAACGTAACGCGATTGTCATATGGTAGCACCATCGCTTTAAGGTCACGATCAGTCTGTCAAGTGAAGAGATTTTCGTGTAAGATTCCTAGTTTACGGTTCCAATATTGGTGGAAGCGTTATCATGGTTGGACATTCTGGAACAACATCGACACTGGCCTGGTTGACGGTGGCATCCTGTCTTGGCGGCGTTGTCGTGTTTGAACTTGCGGAAGGCATTCCACTCGCACCAACCGTGACAGCGGCTGTAATCAATACCCCGAAGGAAGAAGCAGACAACACCTTGTTGGTCGGCATTGAACTCCCCTCATCGGCACTGATCGATGACATCATCAATCGTCCGTTGTTTTCGGCGTCGCGCCGCTCCTTCGTTCCAACCCCCGATGAGCAGCTGGGTGCGATCCAAACGCCGGCTGAAAAACTCTCCCTTCAATTGATTGGCACGATGGTCGCCGGCGAGACACGCTTGGCACTGCTGAAGGATGCTGAGGGCGACCTTTTCAAGCTTCGCCAAGGGCAAGAGGTCAAAGGCTGGCTGGTGGAGATGATTGACCAGACACGTGTTCGCCTCCAAAGGGATGAAGAGGTCGCGTGGTTGAACATCAGAGCAAACCTTGAAACGACAACCGATCCTCGAACCAAGGCTCTAAAGCCGACCGCCGATCGCGATCTGTCGGACAAGGTGGGAACTGCAACAACCATGCCGGTGTTCAATGAGGTCAGCGGTCGGACAGAGTAAGCGCTCCTTTGATCGGCAACCGGTGCGCAACCAATCTGTAAAGTTATCATCATCCAGCGGTGTGGCACTCATCGCTGTTCTTTGGATCACAAGTCTGATGGCACTCATGGCCATCGGGATCGGGTCGAGCAGCCGGACATCGACGCGGCTCGCTTTCAATACGGTCGAGAATACCAAGGCAAGACTGCTGGCTGATGCTGGCGTCCAGCAAGCCATCTTCAATTTGCTTACAGACGAAGGCGGGCGGCTTTGGTTGAAGGGCGGCGATAGCAGCCATGCATTTGCACTTGGCGGTGATAGAGTTCAGATCGAAATTCGCGACGAAGATGGCAAGATCGATATCAATGTAGCGCCGTCAGTGGTTCTTGAAGGCCTCTTCACCGCGATCGGCGCCGAGGAGGATCAGGCCGCCATGCTTGCCAGCCGGGTCGTTGACTTTCGCGATGACGATAGCGATCCAGAGCAAAATGGGGCTGAAGATCCGGCCTATGAGGCAGCCGGCCGAGCGAAAGGCGCTGCTGACAGACCGTTTCGCCGTATCGAGGAACTCGCCGATGTTCTCGGCCTATCCGATATTCTGTATCAACGTATGCGCCCTCATGTCACCATCTATTCCGATGCCGAAGGAATTGACCCACTTAGCGCTTCGCCGGCAGTCCTTAGAGCCATCCCCGGGATTACGCCAGAGATCGAGGCCGCGATATCAGCAAGTGCTACGGCAGACGATGTCGATCTCATTCTGTCCAGCATCGATGTTGAAGAGGCGGCGGATTATTTGCTGCCATCGCGCGAACTTCTCTTCAGCATTCGGGCGCTCGGGATCAGTGAAGGAGGTGGACGCTTCGTCCGCGACGCGACGATCGCCTTAGATGGCGGTGTCGATGAGCTGCCCTTTACCATCTATACCTGGCAGAGGGGAACGTTGCGACCGGATGAGTGAACGCCCGATCATGCGCTTGCCAGCGAACTTCGGACCATGTTGGGGCGGGCCTAGAACAGTCGAAAAATGCACCAGGCTTAGGACGACCGCTTCTGGACTACCAGGCAATCATCACCCCGGGCAGTTATGGTTGAACAGAGTTCGTAGGCGGCAACAGCATCCTGGAATGACCCGACCTGCAAGCGATAGAACGTCCGTTCGCCGTTTTCCACGCGCTCGACGCGAGGCTCCAGGCCTAAGAAGTCTTGCTTGTAGTCCTGTTCGTAGGCCGTCCATGCATTCCAGGCATCATCTTCACTCGGCAAAGATGCCAGTTGTACAACGTGATCTGATCTAGGTTGTTCTACAGACAATCGCCCGGTCCCGGCTCTGACTTTCCGCAGCTTTGCCTCCAGAGGCTCGATTGCGCGCAGTCGCTGTCGAAGCTCGTCGGTCGCAGCAATGGCCTCTTGTTGATTGGTCAACACTTTCGGCGTGATCAGAACCAAGAGTTCGGTGCGGCTGTTCAAGGTTGTCGTATTGCCGAACAAGGGCCCTATGAACGGGAGGTCATGCAGGAAGGGAATACCCGATCGGACCTCCTCGACATCATCTTGTATAAGGCCACCCAGCGCGATGGTCTGATCGCTGCCGACCGCAACCGACGTATCGATACGGCGCTGGGCGATGGTTGGCGAATCGATGCCTGAGGTGGTGGTCAGCACCACGTCGCTGACTTCCTGCTCGATATCAAGAACAACCAGGCCGTTTGAATTCACCCGAGGCGTAACGCTCAAAACGACACCCGTCTGACGTTGCTCTACGGTGTTCACGATACGCGCATCGCCAGTATCGATGCCTTCGGCCTGCTGCGTGACGATCGGGACCTCATCACCAACTTGAAGAAGAGCTGTCTGGTTGTCGAGAACCAGAATCTGCGGCGACGAGATCACCTTGACGTCAGAGACACTGTCCAGTGCATTGATGACCACGCGTGCATCGCCCCGCGACAGAAGCCCCGAGAAGCCAGGGAAGACCTCACTGAGAAGCCCCCCGCCATCGTCAACGTCACTGAAAGTCACACCACTCTCGCCGGAGCCGAAGAACCATTGAATGCCGTAGCTAAGTTCGTCTTGGAGGCTGACCTCGGCAATCGTCGCTTCGAGCAGCACCTGAAGCGGCTGCTTATCGAGCTCGCGCAAGGCGGAGAGGATTTGTCGATACTCCTTCGCCGACGAGCGGACGAGCAGCGAGTTACTGGTTTCATCAGCCACAATCCGCGTGGTGTTGTCCTCACGTCCATGGGTCAGCGATCGCTGCGCAAGACGACCAGGTCCAGAACTGGAGCGCCGATCGCGGAACGGCTCTGCACCGACATCACCTTGCAACGCGCCCTCACCGCCACGGTCTTCGTTATCAAAGGTCGGCAATGAAGAGCGCAGCTCGACTGGCTCCAGACCGGGCGCCAGCAGACTATCTTGTCCAATCGCCGTGCTCTCGATGTCGAACAATTCACCGAGCACCACGGCAAGGTCGCCGGCACGGCCGTTTTGCACGGCGTAGACGTAAACCTGCTCGCCTTCGCCATCACCCACCTTGTCCAGCCGCTCGATCCAATCCTCGACGCGATCCAGATGATCAGGTTGCGCGGCGATTGCCAGCAAGGCGTTCAGGCGATCGAGCGGGACAAAACGCAATGCACCGGCGGCGACCCCCGTATCGGGATCCCCAAAAACCTGATCGAGTTCACTGACCAGCTGCGTCGATCCAACTGCCTTCAGCGGATAGAGACCAAACGACATGCCCGCCATCCAGTCGACGTCGAACATGTCGATCAGCTCGTTGATCGTGGCGTTCTGATCGGCCGATCCCAAAATCAACAGGGTATTGCGACTTGCATCGACCTGCACCGAGCCTTGGTTCGCCGTGAAGGGTTGCAGAAGCTCGGCGAGCTGTGCGGCATCGGCATGCCGTATCGGGGCGACCTGTATCCCCGCCCCAGCTCGGCCAGCCACGGCCGAGGTCCTGGTTCCCGGTCGACCGCCAGCGGTGATCGCCTGATCGCTGGGCAGGACTTTGTAGAGGCCATCCTGTTGGATCAGGGACGCGCCGTTCAAATTCAGAACTGAGTTCAGCATAGACGTGACATCGTCGGCGGGAATGGGACGGCTAGTCCGAATGGTGATGGTGCCCGTGACGGCGGGGTCGATCACGTAGTTCGCATTCAACCCATCTTCAAGCACGAGCCGCACGACGTCCCGTATATCCGCATCGACGACGTTAAGCGTCAAGTCACCGGCTTCGTTGCGATTGACGCCGGGAGCCGCCGATGACCTGGGCTGGCCGATCACCCGTCCGGTCCCGCGCTCAACGACCGGCTCCGTAAGACGATCCGGCTCCTCGCTGGCGATTTCGGTCGCGAACAACCGTCGTGGTTCGATCTCAGCGCCGCCGCTTTCAAGTGTTTTCTTGGAGAGTATCGGTGCAGTGGGATAAGCAGTAGCGCTCGCTTGATCAGGCGCCGATGGATCGCCCGAACAACCGGCTAAAATGCCAGCCAGGCCGATAGTTAAGACCCTTGCGTTTACCACGTTGAGGCTTTCAATTCTGATCTCAGGAATTCACCGCATGTCTCAGTGAATACGTCTAGAAGTGTGTCGACACAGTCAAGGCAAAAAGCGTTTGCATAGGATTGGTAACAAAGGATTGATTGAAGTCATCGAGAAGGCGCGGCAGCATGCCCTTCATCATCAACCGAAAGGGGATATCAGCTAAATGATCCAGCGCTCAAATTGCTATGGCAGAGGTGAGATCAATCGATAGGATCGATGACGTGACGATCGCCACATTGCCAAGGCTGCGCGTCACAGCACCCGTTATCGCCTTGACGCTCGCTACGATCATGCTTCTGATTATTGGTGCAGCCCTCCTTGCTGGCCATCTTGCGGAAGACAAGCTCGTGCGCGACTTGCAGCGCCGGCTTGATAGTAACCTCGATGTTCTCGCCTCTGGTCTGGTTGGTGATCTGGCGGATTATCCGGCCACCCTCACCATGCTGAGCAGCGATCCGCCGATCCAGCGCGCCATTGCACTGCGCCGCCCCGATGACATCGCCACGGCCAGCAAAAGACTTCGCCAATACGCCGACCTTACCGGCATCGACAACGCCATGATCGTCGATGGGGAAGGCCGCTTGATCGTCGATTATGAAGACACCCCAACGGAGGCGTCCTCCGTCGTGACATGGCTGATGCGTCAGTCCGCCTTCGATACTGCGCTCAAGAGTGGTTTGGGGCGGGCATTCGGCATCATCGATGGCGGTGTTGAGAGACGGTATGTTTTCGCAAGGCGCATTCATTATCAACAGTATGACCCTGCATTGCTGATCATCGCCATCAACCTTGATCATACCGAGTTGCTTTGGCGGCTGGCCGGGCAGAACATCCTGGTTGTTGATCAAGGGGGAGTGGTCATACTGAGTTCGGATCCTGCGCGCCCCTTCAAACAACTTGGCGCTTACCCTGAGATGCGAGAAGAAGAATCCACGGTCAATAACTGCCGCCAAGGTACTATCGTCGATACGAACGATCAGATATGTCGTGCAAGCTCAATCGTTCAACTCGGCTGGGACATTCATCTTGTCGAAGACATGGCGCCCGTTCGCGATCAGATCAGGCTGATCCAGTGGGTCACCATGCTTGCACTCCTTAGCCTTGCCCTCCTGCTCGGTGTGATCGCGCAAAGGCGCTTTACCCTAAAGCGCACGCTTCGTTTCAAAGAAGATGCCAACCGTCATCTGCAGAAACGAGTTGATCGACGCACCAGCGAACTTGAAACCACGAATGACCGGCTGAAGAGCGAGATCGAGGAGCGCATCACGAAGGAAGACGCCTTGCGCGAGGCTCAGGCAGAACTGGTACAGGCAAGCAAGCTTGCAGCCCTCGGCCAGCTATCAGCTGGCATCGCGCATGAGCTGAACCAGCCACTCGCGGCACTGCGCGCCTATGCCGATAATGCGCGCATCCTACTCGCCCGTGGCCGGACCGATACGGCACTGGAGAACCTGACGTTGATTGGTGACCTTACCGAACGGATGGCTAAGATCACTCGCGATCTCAAAGTTCTTGCACGTCGGCAACCCGTCAAGACCGAGCCGGTCGCCCTCCCCCCGCTCGCCCAATCAGTGGTTGATCAGATCGGCAAAACGGGAGCGCTTGATGCCATCGATCTTCACAACGATATCGATCCCTTGATCCTCATCGCCGAGCCCGTAGGTTTACAGCAGGTACTGGTCAACCTTCTTCAGAATGCGATCGACTCCTTGGAGCAAATCACAGCACCTAGCCATCGGGAAATCCGACTAGAGAGCGTACTCAGGAATGATAGAGGCTTGATCACCATCACCGACAACGGTCCTGGCATCGCTCCAGCCATTATGGAGAGTATCTTCGATCCATTCTTCACCACGAAGGAGGTGGGCAAGGGCCTCGGCCTCGGCCTATCCCTATCAGCCAGCATCATTCAAGAGATGGGAGGACAGCTGTCAGCGGAAGACCTGCCCGATGGCGGCGCCCGCTTCAGCATCGAACTCAAGCGAGCAGCCAGTGAGCCCGACGATCAGGAGCATGCCGCATCATGACTGCGATTAACAACATCATCCTGGTCGACGATGAACCCCATATCCGCCTCGCCGGCAAACAGGCCTTGGAGCTGAATGGCTTCGAGGTCGAGCTGTTTGAGCAAGCCCAGCCGGCCTTGGATCGACTTCTGCTGGATTGGCCGGGGGTGCTGGTCTCGGATATCAGGATGCCCGGTATGGATGGGCTCAACTTCATGCGTTCTGCCCTGGCGATTGATCATGACTTGCCGGTCGTTCTGATCACCGGTCACGGCGATGTCGGCACCGCGGTCGAGGCCATGCGGGATGGCGCTTACGACTTCATCGAGAAACCTTTTTCCAGCGATCGGCTGGTCGATGTGGTCGGCCGGGCATTGGAAAAGCGCAGGCTTACGTTGGAAAACCGCTCACTAAGGCGCGAATTAAAGGCCCAGGAAACACTTGGGCCACGCCTCATTGGCCGGACGAAAACGATGCGCCGGGTGCAAGAACGTCTCCTCACCGTCGCCGAGACCGATGTCGATATCTTGATCAGCGGCGAGACCGGTGCTGGCAAGGAGGTCGCCGCCCGTTTCGTTCATCAGCACAGTGCGAGAAGAGACGGGCCGTTCGTTGCGGTCAATGCAAGCGCCATTCCCGACCATCTGGTGGAAAGTGAACTCTTCGGTCATGAAGCCGGCAGCTTCACCGACGCCAAAACCAAGCGCATCGGCAAGATCGAGCATAGCGATCAAGGGACCCTGTTCCTCGACGAAATCGAGAGCATGCCGATGCCGGTGCAGATCGCTCTTCTCCGCGTGCTCCAGGAACGCTCGATCGAGCGCGTCGGCTCGAACAAGTCGATCCCTTTGAATTTGCGAGTCATCGCCGCGACGAAAGCCGATCTTCGCAAGGAAGCAGATGACGGCCGCTTTCGCGAGGACCTTTATTACCGGCTGCACGTCGCCACGGTCGATCTCCCGCCGCTTCGCGAACGGCGGGACGACATACCTCTTTTGCTCCAGCACTTTATCCTGGCTGCTGCTGCCCGCTATGAGCGCGAACCGCCCCAAGTCAGCGTGGCTGACCTTCACGCGCTGACGCATCATGATTGGCCGGGCAACGTACGCGAGCTCCGCAATCTCGCCGAGCGGTTGGTCCTGTTCGGCAGCGACGAAGAGATCGGCATCGTAACAGCGGATGTTGAGGCTGTGAACGGACAAGCTAGTCTCCCGGAGCAGGTATCAGCCTATGAAAGGACACTGATCATCCAGGCCCTTCGCCAAAGCGATGGCTGTGTTACCGCCGCGATCGATGCGCTCAAAATTCCGCGAAAAACCTTCTACGACAAACTAAAAAAATACGGCCTGAAGCGTCAGGATTTTTCGTAGAGCGCTTGTGCGAAAAACCGCACAAACCACCGAGGCACAGTGCGAAAAACCGCACAAAAAAAGTAAATGATGGCGCAACATTTTTCGTTAACCTATTATAAAACTTGACATCGTCGACCCTGGCACAGCCTTTGCTATTATTAACGACAGTCCGCGTTGCGGGCAGCAACAAACATCAATCAGGAGGCCCATCATGGCATCACCAAGATCGTCAACCCAGCTCAAAGCCGCCGCCTTCGGCCTGGCTGCAACAGCGCTCACCGTCGGCGCGGCACCCGCGATGGCGGCCTGCGATGACGGCGAAATCGTCATCAAATTCTCCCACGTCACGAACACCGACAAGCACCCCAAGGGCATCGCTGCCTCGCTCCTCGAGCAGCGCGTCAATGACGAGATGAACGGCAAGGCTTGCATGGAAGTTTTTCCGAACTCAAGTCTCTATGACGACGACAAGGTTCTCGAAGCGATGCTCGCCGGTGACGTCCAGCTCGCTGCCCCCTCGCTCTCCAAATTCGAGACATTCACCAAAAAATTCCGCCTGTTCGACCTCCCCTTCATCTTCGAGGACATCGACGCGGTTGACCGCTTCCAGCAATCCGAAGACGGCCAGGCCCTTCTTGAATCCATGACCCGCCGCGGCCTGATCGGCCTTGCGTTTTGGCATAACGGTATGAAGCAGATGTCCGCCAGCAAGCCGCTGCTGACGCCCGAGGATGCCGCCGACCTGAAGTTCCGTGTGCAGCCTTCCGACGTGCTCCAGGCCCAATTCGAAGCCCTCGGCGCGAACCCCCAAAAGATGGCCTTTAAGGAAGTTTACGGCGCTCTGCAAACAGGTGTTGTCGACGGTCAGGAGAACACCTGGTCCAACATCTACGGTCAGAAATTCTTCGAGGTGCAGGACGGCGTCACCGAGACCAATCACGGCATCATCGACTACCTCCTGGTCGCCTCCACTGACTTCATGGACGGTCTGCCCGAAGATGTCCGCGACCAATTCACAACCATCCTTGGCGAGGTGACCAAGACCCGAAACGCCGAGTCCACCGCCGTCAACGAGGAAAACAAGAAAGCGATCATCGAAGCCGGCACCGAGGTGCGCACCCTCGATGCCGAGCAGCGTCAGGCCTGGGTCGATGCGATGAAGCCGGTCTGGGATCAGTTCGCCGACGACATCGGCACCGACGTCATCGAAAAAGCCGTCTCCTATAACGCCACCAACTAGTGGGTGGCGTGGCCACCTCATGGATTTGGGGTGATCCTCGAAGAAATGACCTGACAATCGATGGTTTGTGCCGTCATGCCGGGATCGCTTTGGGACATTGCCTCGAACAAGGCTGAACTAAAACGCAAGGCCGGCGAGCCAACCGCCTGCCGGCCTTGTGAAGACTAAATGATCCGGGGGCTTGGGATGACGACCGATACCAAAAGCGGCGGGTTGATCGACGCGATCGAGGAGGGATTGATCGCCCTGATCCTGGGGCTCATGACCGTCATCACATTCGCCAATGTCATCGCCCGCTATATCTTTAACAGCAACATCCTCTGGGCGCTCGAGACCACCGTCTTTCTGTTCGCCTGGCTGGTGCTGATCGGCGCTTCCTATTGCATCAAGACCCGCACCCATCTCGGGGTCGACGTCATCTTGAACATTGTCTCACCGGCTACCCGGAAGACCCTGGCGATCATCTCAGTCATCTGCTGCCTCGCGTTCAGCATCCTCCTTCTGATCGGCGCCTGGCAATATTGGTCCCCCTTCGTCGGCAAGCAGGTCTGGTACGAAGTGAACGATATCCCCATGCCGGACCTCCTGCGCTTCATCGAGGACGCCATGAACGAAGGTGAGGCTTACGAAAAACTTCCGCGCTTCATTCCCTATTTCGCGCTGCCGCTCGGCATGGCGCTGATCACCTTCCGCTTCCTTCAGGCTGCCTTGCAGGTTTTTCGCGGCGAAACGGATCGGTTGATCGCCAGCCACGAAGCGGAAGAGCTGGTCGAAGAAGCGGCCCAACAAGCGAAGCGGGAGGGCTGAACCGATGGATGTCGCATTCCTCTTCGCCATGGTCATCGGTTTTCTCCTGATTGGCGTGCCGATCGCCGTATCCCTCGGTCTGTCCTCAATTATTTTTCTCATCATCTATTCCGACGCCTCGCTCGGCTCGATCGCGCAAACCCTCTTCAACGCGTTTGCCGGCCATTACACCCTGCTCGCCATCCCGTTCTTCATCCTCGCCGCGACCTTCATGTCCACAGGTGGCGTGGCGAAAAGGATCATCCGCTTCGCCATCGCCTGCGTCGGCCATTTGCAAGGTGGTCTCGCGATCGCTGGCGTGTTCGCCTGCATGCTGTTCGCCGCTCTCTCCGGCTCATCGCCCGCCACCGTGGTTGCCATCGGTACCATTGTAATCGCCGGCATGCGCCAGGTCGGTTACACCAAGGAATTCGCAGCCGGCGTCATCTGCAATGCCGGCACGCTTGGCATCCTAATCCCTCCCTCGATCGTCATGGTGGTCTATGCATCCGCCGTGGACGTCTCGGTCGGTCGTATGTTTCTCGCGGGCGTGATCCCCGGCCTAATCGCCGGCCTGATGCTGATGATCGGGATCTACATTGTTGCGAAAGTCAAAAATCTCCCGGCCCAGCCCTGGGCCGGCGCAAGCGAAATCCTAACCTCTGCCGGGGATGCCGGCTGGGGCCTCTTTTTGATCGTCATCATCCTCGGCGGCATTTATGGCGGCGTCTTCACTCCGACCGAGGCGGCCGCCGTCGCCGCCGTCTACGCTTTCATCATTGCGAACTTCGTCTACCGGGACATGGGACCTTTGAAGGGCGATGGGGATAACAAGGAATCGTTCTTCCAGAAACCCCAAAGCCTGATCACTGTCTTTTTTCACCCTGACACCAAGCACTCGCTGTTCGAGGCCGGCAAGCTCACGATCATGCTGCTTTTCATCATCGCCAACGCGTTGATCCTGAAACACGTCCTGACCGAAGAGCAAATCCCCCAGGCCATCGCAAGCACCATGCTGGAAGCGGGCTTCGGGCCGATCATGTTCCTCGTGATCGTGAACCTGATCCTCCTGATCGGCGGTCAGTTCATGGAGCCATCTGGCCTCATCGTGATCGTCGCCCCCCTGGTCTTCCCAATCGCCATCGAACTCGGCATCGACCCGATCCATCTNNGGCATCATCATGGTGGTTAACATGGAAATCGGCATGATCACCCCGCCTGTCGGGCTCAACCTCTTCGTCACTTCAGGTGTCGCTGGCATGCCCATGCTCGATGTGGTCAAAGCCGCCCTCCCCTGGCTTGGGATCCTCTTTATCTTCCTCATCATGGTCACCTACATCCCATCAATCTCCACCTTCCTCCCAACCCTCATGATGGGCCCCGAAATCATCACCCGCTAG